>DATBDT010000088.1:0-177413 GCA_036269815.1 Bryobacteraceae bacterium | reverse complement strand
TCCACATTGGCGGATGGCACTGAAGTTGCTTTTTTGTATGCGAACGGCAGGATGATCGATCTCAATTCATTTCTTCCCGTCGGCTCCGGCTGGAGGCTTAACCAGGCCAACGATATAAACAACTTTGGTGTGATCGTCGGCAACGGTACTTTCGATGGTCAGGAGCGCGCTTTTATTCTCGACACCACTCCCGAACCCGCGACATTTGCGTTGATCGGCACCGGAGCTATTTTGGTTGGCTTGTTGGTAAAGCGTTGCAGACGCCTGTCTTAGTGACAGCGAACCGGCGTCTGGCTCACGTTGGCGGCAGCACTGTATTTCAGCGCAGGACCAAGTTTAAGGCTCTACTCAGTGCCTCTTGAACACCAATCCGCATCACCGGGACACTCCCGAGTGCATGCGAACGACAGTGATCCCGATCAACACCAACCCAAGCACCAGCATCGACAACCGCCAAACGAGCGTGAACACCTGAGGAGCGTACCGGTGCCGTCCGCGTCGCAGCCGGAGCCGCGAGACAAGAACTCCCATTGCGATGAACATCAGCCCGAGGCAGAAAGAGAAGGCTGGTTGCAAGCCGAACATGACCGATCTCCAATTATCAACGATCGCAGCACTTCCCGTGCTTGTTCAATGAAAAACTGCGCTATGTAGGAAGCTCCTGAGGTCCTCATCATGCACAGCAGGTTCGCCTGGCGCGGCGTTATTGAGTCTTCCAGATCGCATCCAGGATTCCAGTTCGTCCACCAACGCAAACAGATGCTCGAAAGACTCGATGATGAAGAGCAGCGGCTGGTAATGATGAATCTCGAACGACTGATTGATCACCCACTCAAGCTGAAACGGATAGCGCTGCACTTCGGGAGACTCAATCGCATGCGCAATCTCTCCCGCCGAGCTCAGCAGTCCGCTGCCGTAAACCTTCAGTTCGCTTCCCGAGCGCGTCTCTTCGCCTGAGCGCATCAGGCCGAACTCAACCGTGAACCAGAAGAACCGTGCCATGGCCCGGATGATGTTTTCCAGCCGGCGCAGACGCAGGGCTTCGTCCTTAATTTCGTTCACGATTTCAGCAGCTGTATGGGCACACTCGCCCAGCCGCACCAGCGCGTCGGCAAACATCCGGTCGGTGTGCATCGGGACATGCCCCGCGATGTCGTGAAAGATGTCCGGCTCGGGCAAGTAATCGAGGCGGTCCGCCCGCCGGATCGTAACGGTGGTCGGAAACTCACGGTTTCGCAGGCAATCGAAGAAGATAAACGCAGGAACATACCCGCTCACCGCTTTAGCGCGAAAACCAGTCAGCGGATGCAAAAAACGATTCACCTGATCCAGATGCGGCACGCGATCCGGCTCGAAGCAAAGCGACGCAATGCCGCGCAAAAAATGTTCATTCGCATAACGCTGCCACTTCGGCAGCATGCGCCCATAAAGCTCCTGCCACGCGCAGTGGTTCTCCGGCGTATAAAGCTCATAAGGTTGGCGGATATAGAGGTCACCGTGTTGGCGGGCCTCCTCGATAAACGGTGCTTCCGTTGTAGTGAGGCCGGACATCGGCGAAACCTCCTGGCATCTCCAGCGTAGCACCTCTTACAGGTGGTGTATTAGGTGTTTTGCATCTAGATGATCCGCCCTGCACACCGTCCAAAACCAATGCGCCTGTACCCTGAGCGCTCGCAAAACGCGCGCAACGTCACCTGATCGCCGTCCTCAAGAAAGACACGTTTATGCCCATTCGGAAGAGCAATTGGCCGCCGCCCTTTTTCCGTCAACTCCAGCAGGCACCCGCGGTTTTCCGGTTCCGGCCCCGAGATAGTTCCGCTGCCGAGCAAATCGCCAGGCCGCAGCGGACAGCCATTCACCGTATGATGCGCAACCATCTGCGCCCATGTCCAATACATATGGCGAAAGTTCGCGCTGCTGAGACGTACTTCATCGGAAGAACTGGCCGGTTTCAGAAACGCTTCGATACAAATATTGAACGCGGCGGTCTCATCCGCGCCATGCCGCAGATACTTTAGTTCCACTCGATCCTCAGCCGGCGCATTAACGGCGAAAGGTGCCAGCGCCTCCGCTGTCACGACCCAGGGCGAAATCGTCGTCGCGAAATTTTTCGCGAGGAACGGACCTAGCGGCTGATACTCCCAACGCTGGATGTCTCGCGCCGACCAGTCGTTCAGCAGACAGTACCCCGCGACCTGTTCACTCGCGCGAGCCAAAGGGACGCTCTCGCCTATCGCATTTCCGGGCCCGATGAACGCCCCAATCTCAACTTCGTAGTCGAGCTCCGCACTCGCTCCGAAAAGACCTTCGCCCAGTTGCCCGCAGGGCCGCCGAATTGGCGTGCCGCTGATCACAATCGATGACGCCCGGCCGTGATAGGCAATCGGCATGTGCCGGTAGTTCGGCAGCAGCGGATTTTCGGGCCGGAAGAGTGCGCCGACATTACGGGCATGGTGAATGGAAGCGTAGAAATCGGTGTAATCGCCGATCACGCAAGGCAGCAAAAACGTACACTCCGACTGTGAATACAGCTGCCGCGGCGTACTGCCTTTGCGCAGCGCCCGGCTTAGGTCACGGCGCAGTTGCCTTCGATCCAGCTCGCCCGACCGGAAAAACGAGCTCAGATCCCTTCCCGGAAGCCATGGTGCAAGATCAAGCACCGCATCGCCGATTCCCGCTCCAATTCGTTGCTGGCCTTCATACAGAAAAGTCGCCAGCGGCAGATTCTGAATGGGGAAATCTTGCGAGAAATTCGCGGGCTCAACCCAGCTTTCGAGCGTCGGGTCATGCGTCTCGTCGATCACAGCCATCCGAGTTCCTGCAATGCTTCCACCGGCTCCGAAAACGAACAGGAACCGAACGAGTGAACAAACTCGCGGCGCGCTCTCACGATGTCACCCGTGCTCAGCAGATGTTCGCACCAATACACGCCTGCGTCTTCAAAACGGAAAGCCGAACTGTCAGTCTCCTTGAGAAGAGTCTCAACTAACCCTGGCGCAACGCCACTCCAAAGCCAACACGCAGCGAACAAAAGATTGATGAAGCCATGCATACAGCCAACCGGCGCATCGTCTGCATAAGTCAGCCGGTACATGCCTCGCAACGGATGATGCAGCCCCGCCGTTGCTTTGAAGGGCAATCGTAAACGCGCGCACTCCTGCATAAACGTGCTCACAGCACCGGCACTCGGTATTGCCGAAGGAGTCATGCCGCCGGTGCGTATTTTGGCGTAGCTGCCGGCCTCCCGGACCGCTTCAAGCTCATCGAGCGAAACCTCGCAGTAGGTCGGCTTCTCAAACGCGGCCACGCTTGCGATCTCTACCGACGCGGCGCTTTCGTGATCGGCGCCCACCACGGCCAACCTGCCATTTAGTGTGTGTGAAATGCCGTCCAGCTTCGATACGTCCTCGGCTCGAACGACAAAGCGCCCCAGCATCCAGGAATGTTCACAATGCAGATACTCAAGGTAATTCTCCGCTGCCCGATCCAGCGGTAGAGACGCCGGAGGAAAGCATCCGGCATAGTCGATTGCGCCACCCAGCAGAGCGCGTAGCGACGGTTTCATAGGGGGCCTTTCGGCTTCAATCAAGCCACGACAAGTAATACTCGCGATCCTCAATCTCAACCGCCTTCCGGGTTGGCTGAAGGCTGCGGAATGTATCCACCATAACCGCAAGCTCATTCGTCTGCTTTTGACCGAGAGACGCCTCTGTCCGCCCCGGCTGCGGGCCATGCGGCAAGCCATCCGGATGAAGCGTGATGGAACCGTACTCAATCCCTTTCCGGCTCATGAATTCCGAATTTGCGTAATACAGCACTTCATCGGACATCACATTCGAATGGCTGTAAGGCGCTGGCACTGCTTCCGGATCGAAGTCATACGGCCGCGGACAAAACGAACAGACCACAAAACCGTCGCCCTCGAACGTCTGGTGCGTTGGCGGAGGCATATGAAAGCGTCCCACACGCGGCTCGAAGTCGTGAATGCTGAGCGCCCATGGGTAGTAGTAGCCATCCCATCCAATCAGATCGAACGGATGGTAGGCGACAACCATTTCCGTGAGTGTGTTGGCCTTCTTGACGATGATCGGGAACTCCCCTTTTTCGTCGTGGGTCTCGAGCCCCTCCGGACCGCGGCAATCCCGCTCTGCGTAGGGACTTGCTTCCGTTAGTTGGCCAAATTCGTTCCGGTAGCGCTTTGGTGTCCGCACATACCCAGCGCTCTCGATCACCAGCAGCACACGATTCGGCGATGTGAACCGGTAACGATGGAGAATCCCGCGCGCGATCACGAGGTAGTCGCCACTGCTGAAGGGCAGTTTGCCGTACGCTGATTCCAGAACTCCGTCACCTTCGCTTACGTAGACGATCTCGTCCGCCTGCGCATTGCGATACAGCGCCGAAACGTCTTCGTCCGGGCGCACGATCGACATCGATACGTCGCTGTTGAACAGAAGCGGTACCCGGCCGGTGATCGCATTGCCCGATGTGTCGAGCTGCTTCGTTCTGAAGTGGCGATGCTGCAGCGGCGCAGGACAGGCAGCTTCGATCGCTACACTCCCGAGAGTTTTGATCGCCCGCACAGCCGTCGGGCGGCGCACATTCGTACAGCAAGGACGACGGGCCCACAAACCCCATGTTGCCGACCAGTTCCTCCGCGTAAAGCTCGCCCGATGAATTGCGAAAAATCTTGTGGCGTTTCGAGGGGATTTGTCCCAACTGGCGATAAACCGACATCACTTCCCTTTCTTCACGACGGGTACCGCTGGTTGAAGCACCACGGGTAGTTTTCGCGGCGCGGCCTCGCCCCAAAATTCGCGCCCCAGCGCATTCAGCTGTCCGCTTGTTATATCTGCAATCACGGCGCGATGAGCAGCCGCGGCGTCTCCGGCCTGAATCGCATCCAAAATCGGCTTCAACAGCGTCTCGATCTCGTGCGGCACTTTCGTTGAGCTGCTGGCTGCGAGATAAACTAACCGGACCGAGCGCTCCAGTACACCGCGAACCAGTCCCTCCAGCTCGCGATTGTGAGACATACGCGCAATTTGCAAGTGGAACTCCTGGTTCGATTCCATCAAATGATCGAGTCCTCGCGGTTCGCGCGCCGCCCGCGCGGCCTCTTCATAAGACTGGCGCAATTCTTCGACCTCTGCCGCCGACGCACGTGTCGCTGCAAGCTCCGCGGCGATGCCTTCCAGAATAATTCGCGTCTCAAGCAAATCACGTACACCGCGAAACGAAAGCTCCGGCACATAGTAGCCGCGCCGCGGCACCGCAGCCAACAATTGCTCGTTAGACAACCGGTTACATGCCTCGCGAAACGGTGTGCGCCCGATTTTGTAGCGGCGCAGCACGTCGCTTTCAGCGAGGAAGCTGCCCTCCGGAAAAGCCCCATGCAGAATGTCGTGCTTCAGCTCATGATAAGCACGATCTGCCAGTGTTTCGCCAATCTTCGGTGTCTTCCGCCGCGGCATCTCTTCGTCCAAAAAGAATATACTATAAGTGTATCTTGTGAATATATTCTTCGTATATTGAACGTCGATGCCAACCACTCGTTCGGACCAGCAGCAAATTCTGATTCCCCCTCACATCGCGGCGCTGCGTCCCTATGAACCCGGCCTCTCGGTGGAAGAAATCAAGCATCGTTTCGGATTCGATCGCGTTGTGAAGTTGGCATCGAATGAGAATCCGCTCGGCACATCTCCTCTGGCATTCCAGAGCACGCAGACTGCGATGAGAGACATGGCGCGCTATCCCAGCGGCGGCCTCGCGTTGCGCAAGCGGCTGGCCGAAGCGTTCGACGTACGAATCGAAAACGTGATTGTCGGGTCTGGCAGCGAAGGCATCATGGCAAACATCGTCCGCACGTTTCTCTGCGACAACGATGAGATCCTGTCGACCGAAGCCGCCTTTCTCGGTTTTCAGGTGCTGGCGAAGGGACGCGGCGTCAAATATCGGACCGTTCCGTATCGCGATTACCGCTACGACTTGCCCCGCCTCGCCGACGCCATTCAGCCGAACACCAAGCTGATTTATCTTGCGAACCCGAACAATCCCACGGGCACCTTTTTCACGCGTCAGGAGTTCCTCGACTTCCACCGCGCGGTGCCCGAACGCGTCCTCATCATCCTCGATGAGGCCTACTACGAATTCGCCATGAGCAACCCGAAGTATCCGGACTCCATGCATTACCGCTTCGATAACGTCATCACTTTGCGCACGTTTTCGAAAGCCCATGGATTGGCGGGAGCCCGGGTAGGGTATGGCTTCGCGCACGCCGATTTGATCGCCACACTATTAAAGGTCAAGCTTCCGTTTGAGCCTGGCGGTTTGTCCGAAGCTGCTGCCTTGGGAGCTCTGGAAGACCGCGAGTTTGTCCTGCGAACAGTCGCAAATAATGCTGCCGGCATGGCCTACTTAAAGCGGGAGTTGCCGCGCCTTGGCTTTCCTATCGTGCCATCCGCCGCCAACTTCGTCATGCTCGACTGCGATTCCCCTCAGCAGGCAAATGGCGTCTTCGATGCTCTGCTCCGGCGCGGCGTTATTGTGCGCCCGCTTGCCGCAACCGGACTCCCGTCGTGCCTGCGGATTTCGGTCGGCAAATCCGGCGAGAACGAATTCCTGATTTCCGCCCTTGGCGAAGTTCGAGAAGAATTGGAGTTACACCATGCCACAAGCAAGTGAGTTGATCGGAACTGAAGTTGCAGAAAGCACCATAACCCGGGACGACATTCTTCCGATTCAAGCCACCGACCACATCGAGATCTACACTGGCAATGCCAAGCAGGCTGCCTACTTTTACCGCGCCGCGCTCGGTTTCGAGTGGATCGCATACCGCGGTCCGGAGACCGGAACTCGCGAAGCGGTTTCCTATGTGCTTGAACAAAATAAAATCCGTATCGTGCTGACAACAGCGCTGCAGCCGTCGGGCCAGATTGCCGATCACGTGTTCCGCCACGGCGATGGGGTGAAATCGATTGCCTTGCTGGTGGACGATGCGCGCGCTGCCTGGAATGAGACGACCAGCCGCGGCGCGTTGAGTGCCTCTGCCCCTCAACTTTTGCGCGACAGAGATGGTGAGGCATACCTCGCCTCAATTTGCCTCTATGGGGATACGGTTCACACCTTTGTCGAGCGGAACAGATATCACGGTGCTTTCCTGCCCGGCTACGTTCGCGTTCCTGGGCCCGACCGCGTGGCCCGCCCCACAGGTCTCCTCCACATTGACCACATGGTTGGCAACGTCGGCTGGGGAGAGATGAAGCGCTGGGTCCGGTTCTATGAGGAGGTCATGGGATTCCGCATGTTCAAGCACTTCGACGACAAAGACATTTCAACCGAGTATTCGGCGCTTATGTCGAAGGTGATGACGAACAGCAACGAACGGATCCGCTTCCCCATCAACGAACCTGCCGAAGGGCGCCGCAAGTCGCAGATTGAAGAGTACCTCGATTTCTACCATGGTCCCGGTGTTCAACACATTGCCATGGCAGCGCACGACATCGTTGACACCGTAACGAAGCTTCAGGCCCAGGGTATGGACTTTCTGCAGGTTCCGACAACCTACTACGAAGACCTGACCGCGCGCGTTGGAAAGATCGACGAGCCGCTGGACGAACTCGCTCGTCTGGGCATTCTCGTCGACCGCGACGATGAAGGTTATATGCTGCAAATCTTCTCCAAGCCGGTAGAAGACCGCCCAACGCTTTTCTTTGAGATCATCCAGCGCAAAGGCAGCCGAAGCTTCGGCAAAGGAAATTTCAAAGCACTTTTTGAGGCGATCGAGCGCGAGCAGGCCCTACGCGGCAACCTCTAGTCGTAATCAGGCCTTTTAGCGGCTGAATGGAGCCACGGCTGCTCCAAAACGATTAACGCCGGAAGTAAGCACCAATTTAGATCAAAAAGCCCTCAGTTTATCTTGATCGTATAGGATAAATCCCCACGTCTTAGCCACTTAGTTCTCCTTATTCCTACTCTACTTATATCAGAAAGGAGAGTCCGTACGCTTACCAGCAGGACTGTACAACCAACACGCGGAGCACGTACAGTAAGGACAACTGCAAAGAAATACTGTTCGGTCGATTGCTACAAGCAGGCCTTAATCGTATTTTGCAGTGCTTCATTACAAGGGATATTTCTTCTGCAAATGCGCAAATTAATATTGATTTCCGGCCTCGCAATCGCCGCGACGCAATTGGCTTCGGCTGACGTCTTCACAATCGATAGAGATAGTTTCGGTGGGACACTCTGCAGCGCTGCCGATCCGTGCGGAACCGTAACGGTCACCGGCACTTCGGTCCTGCACGTTGTCACTCAATTGAAGTCAGGCTTCGGGATTTTCAGCAACAAAGACGCGTTCGGGTTCAGCACGGTCGGATCGAATACCGGAGTCACCCTGTCAAACTTCTCTTCGAATCTATTCAACGGATCGGGCGGATCCGGGAATGAGGGCGGTTGGGGCGGGTTTGAGTTCCGCGTCGACGGCCCCGGAGGCTCATCGGCAGTCCAAACGCTTAGTTTCGATGTAACTCGTTTCGGCAACGCTTTTACTTCGCCGGCTGACATCGAGCAAGGTGCTACCGGCGGAAACGGATCGACGATCTTCGGACTCCACATCCGCGATATGGAATCAGGGTTAACCGGCTATACCGGCGTGACACCTCAGACTGCGACCCCGGAACCTGCTTCTCTAGCCCTGCTCGGCTTGGGCGGCATTGCGGTCGGGGTCTTCCGCAGGCGTAAGAAGCAGTCGTAGGAAGCCTCTGATAACACCGGAGTCTTTGCGATGCCAGGCGCTTGGAACCACAACGCCTGGCCGATGCAGTAGCGTCAAGCTTTGAGCGACTGCAATTCTCGCGAATTCAGGGTCACCAAGGAACTAAGCTACTGAAAAAGCGCAAAGGGCACGGCTGCGTGCCGCCAGTCAGGGAAGGAACCAGCTAGTCCTTCGGGTGGCACGCGTGATACCGTGCCCGTTTTGCGTGGGTACTTGAGAGAACTGACCTTATGGCATCCGGCGTGCCTTCCAGTCTCCCGAAACAACCACTTCCGCCCCCTCGGTGGAACCGGTAAACCGATACACCCACGCCAGACACTTCCGGCCGTCTAAGCCGACGCAATCCGTCAACTCTCGCCGGAAATCTGGGCCTTCCTCCTCATCCAGGGCATCTGCAATCAAACTGAACGACTGCAACTCAATCAGCTCTCCTCGGACCCGGGAACCATTTTCCGCAGCCACCAGGCCCGGATACTCCCAAAAATCCAGGAGGCTTCCCGCGACTTCAGCCGGTACAATAGTGAGTATGCGGGCCGCAGCCAGCATGTGGTGCCGCAACTCCCCCGTCCGCAGCGTTCCGTAGACGAACAGAAAATTCGGCGGCGAGGGAAAATCGCTCGTGCTGGCCGGCATAATTGTCAGTCCTCATTCTTTCATTGCGAATTCTGCGACCCCTGCGCCCACAGTATCTTAGACACCCGAAACTGCGATGACCAGTGCCGTTGAAGCGCCTATCATTTCTGAACATCTCGAAAAAAGACTTGCGGTAGAACGCCGCGCGGAACGTACCGGCCGTAACTTCCGCCGCCACCCGGAGCGTCAGCTTCTGGAGAAGTATTTAGTGAAGCCCCTGTTGCGGGAAGGCTTAAAGCTGACAGGGCTATACGAAAAGGGGATAAATAACGCTCTGCAGCCGGCGGTCACGCGGTTGCAATTGGAATGTCCCGGCCTACCCGAAAGAATCAATCGGTTCCGTATCCTTCATCTTTCGGACCTGCACATCGATTCCGTTCCTGGCCTCGCAAACGTGGCCGCGAAGGCGATTGCAAAGATCGACGCAGACCTGTGCGTCCTGACGGGAGACTACCGGTTTCAGACGGAAGGGTCCTGTGATGACGCAATTGCAGGAATGAAGCAAATTTTCCGTGCCATCCGCAGCGTACACCAGCCACTCGCGATTCTCGGCAATCACGATCCGTGCGAAATGGCTCCGGCTTTGGAACGCATCGGCGCCCGTGTGCTGCTGAATGGATCTGCCGAAATTCGCGTGCGCGGTTCATCCTTGTGGTTTTCCGGCGTCGATGATACGTACGATTATCGCTGCGCCGACCTGAATGCGGCATTGCGCGACGTACCTGCAGGAGCATTCAAGGTTCTGCTGGCCCACACGCCAGACCTCTATGCCGAAGCCGCGGCCGCAGGCGTGCAATTGTATCTCTGCGGGCACACTCACGCCGGGCAGATTCGCCTGCCCTTTGTGGGCTCGCTAATTCAGAACTCCGATGCTCCCCGTTCCTACACGCAAGGGTCCTGGAGGCACGGCGAAATGGACGGCTACACCAGCGCGGGAATTGGCTGCTCGATGCTGCCGGTGCGGTTTCAATGCCCGCCGGAAATCGTCGTTATCGATCTGCACCGCGGCTGATGCCGGTTCCGGAGGCCCCGACCATCTCGACGCATTCGTCATCTCCAATCGGCTGCCCGGGAGGCGCCGACACAGCGGCGGGCGATTTGAACTGAGACGGGTCTTTATCAAACCTGCTCACAACCTGAGCCAGATACGGCGGCAGGGAGCTTTTGTTCTTTGCCAGCCACCCTGCGACCGCGGACCGGACCAGCGGCGAACCCGGCTGACTATTCGCCAGCGCAAGCAGTTGGTTGAACAGGACCAGATCAACCGCGGTCTTCACTTGCCCCGCCAAGCCATTGGGTGCAGGCGCCAGCCAGGTAGCGCGAGCCACCGCCGTAATTACTTCATCAAAGCCCGGATTCGCTGCATCGCGCGCATGATATTCGATCAAACGCGCGTCGCGATCCGGATTGAAGAGAAGACTACCGGTAAATTCCGCCGCTGCCTCGGCGGCAGCGACGGGATCGAAGGTTAAACCCGTCTGTGATGGAAAACTTTCCCGTGAGCGCGTGTACGCAGGCGGATGCGGCGGAATTAGTTTCAAAATCGGTTCAGGGATGGTCAGCGTCTCAGGCTTGACAGTATCGAGCAGCGCTTTCAGCGCACGCCGCTGCGCCTCCGGCGCAACAATTGTCGTAACCACCTGCCCGTCGCCGCGAAGCGCGTACGTGTAGTCCAGCCCGCCCAGAATCTTACCCGCCGCTTCGGTTTGATACCGGTGCAGATAGTACAGCGGGACAAGCGTCTCATCCAGCTTCGACATCGGCTGCCCATCGGGAATGCTGTTTTCCCCGAAATGCGCCAAAGCCGCGCGGCGCACGGCGAGCAATCGCTCAAGCTCTGCCACCGGGTCCGAGCCGTTATCCCAGAGATGCGATTTCGGATGAGCGCTGCCAACCGGACGGCTGTCTTCGTCCGTGATAAAGATGTGGCCTTGGCGGGCGGCATCGACAAGGATCTTGGTTAATTCCTGTTTCTCGTTCGTGCCCTGCGCAAACTGCGTGTAACCGTAGCGGATGGCCACCTTGTCCCACACGCCGATGCCCGTTTCGTAGGCATGCGAGAGGTCCAAAGTGCCGCCTGTCGTCAGGCTGACCTGCGCATGCGGATAATCCATGACCGATGCGTGATGATCGGCGCTCGCCAGGAAATTATGCGCGAGCCCGAGAGTGTGGCCAACTTCATGCGCGGCTAACTGCCGCAGCCGCATATAGACCGCATCCTTGACCTGATCCAGCAGATTTGACGAAGGCCCGAACGGCGAGAGCAGAGCACTGAAGATCAGGTAGTCCTGCCGGTAGCGAAGCGAACCGAGCGTCACTTGGCCTTTCAGAATTTCGCCGGTTCGCGGGTCCACAACCCCGTTCCCATAAGACCAGCCGCGCGTGTAGCGATGCACCCACTGGATGACGTTGTAGCGGACGTCCATCGGATCCACATCGGGCGGGAGAATTCGCACCTGAAAGGCGTTGCGGAATCCGGCAGCTTCGAACGCCTCAGCCCACCAGCTTGCGCCTTCGACAAGCGCTTTACGCACGTCATCGGGCGCGCCTCCGTCAACGTAATAAACAAGCGGCTTGACCGGCTCACCAGTTTCCGCCGTGGGTTCGCGCCTGCTCAGCCGATGGCGACAAATGAACCGCTTATCCAAATCTTCTTCGAGAGGGGTGGCGTAATCGCGGTAAGCGAATGGAATGTAACCCGCGCGCGGATCGAACGAGCGCGGTTTGTATTGATCGTCGGGAAGACGAATAAAGGAGTGGTGCTCGCGAACCGTGATCGAGTCCGGCGTCGGAGTGACGTCGCGAACCCATTCACCGGCTTGTTCCCCGGCAAACGTAAGTGTTACTTCCGCCTCAGTGTTATCGGGGAAGCCTTTCGTTTGCGCCAGATAAAAAGCGCAGCGTGACAGATCGACGCGATAGCTGCCCTGCTTCGTTTGACTGAGCGCGGCCACGACACCGACAAAATCGTGTTCGAAGAACTCGGTGGCATCCACCAGGACTCGATCGCCCTCCCGCGCCTTCACTTCAAAGCCCCAGAGAGCCGAACTTGCAAACGAATCCTCGACCGCCCGGCGCGCCATCGAATTTCCGGTGAGCGCCCGGAACTGAGTATTCTTCTCAATCAGCAAGACACGCGAGCCCGCGCGTTCGAATACAACCAGGTGCCCTTGCGGGATCAAGCCACGGTCTAAACCGATGTCGTTCGAGCCCAGGCCGGCGGGCAACGAAGCAACATAGAGGAACTCTTGATTCCAGTTGCGAATTTCCATCCATGTCTTGCCGGTGTTGTCGTCCCAGTACAAGGGCACAAAGCCGTCAATCTTCTGCATCCCGGCGGTAAATTTGGATATTGCGTCCTCGGCGGCGCCGGAGCCGGACGTTGACGCAAGCATCCCCAGAAAAGCGACGAGCACCAAGTTCCACAAACGTCTGGCGATACGATGTGGAGTTGAAGTCATGAAACGTACTTTCACAGTTTGTTCAATCCTAGCGACTTTGCTTTGCGCTTCTTTGGCCGTCGCTGAGCTCAATGAAAAACGTGGCAACGGGCCCGAGGGTGTCCCGCAATCCACCTTCTTCGTTCATCGGCTGGGGACAGATCATGCCGAGGGCATTACGGCTATCGATATTAATAACGACGGCAAGCCCGATCTGGTGAGCGGCGCATTCTGGTATGAGAATCCTGGCCCCCAAGGCGGCGAATGGAAACAGCATCAGTATCGAAAAGTGGAAATCGTAGGCGAATTCGTTTCTGACTGTGGCGAATGGGCAGTGGATGTCAATCACGATGGAGCGCCCGATCTGGTGACGGCCGGCTGGCAAACAGATGGCCTTTTCTGGTATGAAAACCCCAAACATCCCGGTGCCGAATGGAAAAAACACTTCATCACGCACACGATTGAGACAGAAGGCGGCTGGTTTGCGGATATCAATGGGGATGGCAAGCCGGACCTCGCTCTTGCGCACTACGGACGCTCGGGAGTTCTCTGGATAGACTTCGCCGGCCCCGAACCGAAAGTCCATCGCGCCGGTGGGCACGATGAGGACGGCCATGGAATTGGGATGGCCGACATTGACGGCGACGGCAAGATCGACATCTTAACCCCGCACGGCTGGTTCAAAAACATCGATGCCGATAAGGACAAGCTGGAGTGGCATGGTGATTGGGATCTTGGAGAGACTGGATTTCCCATCATTGGCTACGACGTGAATGGAGACGGCAAAATGGATCTTATTTACGGTCGTGGCCACAGCTATGGCCTGTACTGGCTGGAACAACAGGGCAGCGGCGCGACCCGGAGTTGGGTAAAGCACACCGTCGAGGAATCCTTCTCGCAGGTGCATGCGCTGAAGCTCGTCGATATCGATGGCGACGGCGAGCCCGAACTCCTGGCCGGCAAGCGATACCGCGGCCACAACGGCAAGGATCCTGGTTCCTATGATCCGCTGGTCGTTTACTACTACAAGATCGACCGCAAAACTGGCACGTTCACCCGTTATCCGATTTCTATTGGAGGCACGCAGGGAGCTGGCACCCAGTTCATCGCAGAAGATTTAGATGGCGATGGCGACATCGACATCGCCACGGCGGGAAAGAGCGGCGTCCACCTTGCAGAAAATCTGCAGGTCGATCGCGTTGACAAGGCCGTCCGCGAAAAGCAGCTTTTGCTGAACACTCAATGGCCGCCAGCAGGCGAGGGCGACGAAGTGGAGTGGCAGCACGGTCCCAAGAAATAAGCGGACGAAATCAGCCAGGGTCTCACAGACTTTTCACAAATTCCATCAACGCTGCCTTATCCTCGGACGAAAGACTCGTGCCGTAGTTGTGGCCAATATTCTGATTGCCGGGCAGCGTCGTATCGAACTTGAACTGTGCGCCGCACGGTTGTGATGCATCGTTGAGAGCCGGATACCCAACTACCGCCGCATCGAAATCGGTCGCCATCCCAATGCAGAAAGCAGAAGCTCGCTGCTTCGGTGCCTTCAGGAGTTCTTCGAGATTCGGAACCGATCCATTGTGCAGAAAGGGCGCGGTAGCCCAGATCCCGTTCAACGGCCGCGCCTTGTACGCGTTCATATCGGGCGCGCCCTCCCAAAACAGAGTCAGCGCGTCGCGCAAACGGTGTGTACCGGAAGGATCGTCTCCATTCAGAACGCCGGCCGTGATGTAGGCCGTAATCAGCGCGAGCGAATCCGTCGGCTTGAAAGTAGTCCAGATCTGACGTGGGTTCAGCAGCGTCAGGTGGCCTTGCAATTGGCGTGAGTTCGTTGTGAATTTGTTGAAGTTGTCCAGCAGCTTCCGATCGGTCTGCACTTCGCCAACATTGACCAGGGATGTTGGCACCGGATACGGAACGTTACTGGTATCGATGACCGCATGGCACGTTTGACACTGCGATTCGTAGATTCCCTTGCCGCGGCTCACCAGATCGGGCTTTAGCGCCGGGAAAACGGCGCCCGGCCATTGCGGCGAGTGCAACTCGGCAAGCCAGCCCTCGATCATGCGCAGTTGAGGAACTACGGCACTCGATTCGAACTTAGGCATGCCGGAGAACTTTTCCGGCAAGCTCACCTGGCCGAACACCCCGATCACCTCGCCGATATTGCGCATCATTGCACCGTCTCCCCCAATACCGAGGTTGGGTGCAGAACCGTTCCATTGGACGCGCTTGTGCTGGGCGATATCCCAGAGGAACGGATACGAAGCTGGGGCATCCGGCGCAACTGCCGCGGCATCGCCGTTTTTCAAAGCAACCACCGCTACATAGTTGAAGATTTGGCCGAAGGCGTCCACGCGGCCATAACCGCCATGGAGCGTCGTCTTGTTGAAGTTTTGCCGGCTGTGAAGCTTCTGTCTCAGATCGGCAAACTGAGCTATGTCGACAGGCGGAGGTTGATACCGATCTATCGCATCCAGGACGCTCACAAAGAACGAATCAAAATCGAGCAGCGATGGCGCGCCTTCGATAATCATGCTGTGATCGCGATAACGTATCCTTCCGGAGTGACAAGCGGCACAAGTCAACCCAACCCAGTCGCGGCCACTCGCTTTATCCGGATGAACGGCGAACCCGATCGGCAGTTGTTTCGGGTCCGGGTCGGGTATAAAACCGAACTGCTCCAATTCGCTACTGAATAGTTTGCCGTCCTTGGTTTGTAACTGGAGAAACCAGTCGAGCGGCATCATCATCGAACCCTGGTCTTCGTGCCAGAACGCTCGGCCGCGTTCGGCTGACCAACCTTGATCAAGGTGACTGGGATATTGCTGCGCAATGCTGTTTGTGACAGCCGTGAACAGAGCGGCGGCCACGCATAAAACGGATTTCACTGGAATTGCGACCCTTTGTTAGTAGGATTACGTTACTCTATCAGGGAAGTCGCAAATAAGCGCACAGATCGGTTGGGGACCCGTTGTGCTCGGTTGAGCGCGACGCGGTTGAGCAAACAGTCGTCCTGTCCCTACGACGAGCGCCGCTACAATTGAATAAAGCTCCTAGCTTTCAACACGCACTAAGTACTCCTATTTCGTCAATGCCTGCCACTGAAACGACCATCCCGTCCCGAGCTGCCGAATTTCGCGCAACGCTGCAAAGCAAAACCCTCGTGGCCGATGGCGCCATGGGAACGATGTTATACGGCAAAGGTGTCTTTATAAATCGCTGCTTCGATGAATTGAATCTATCCGCCCCGCAGTTGGTCAAGGAAGTTCATCAGGAGTATGTCAAGGCAGGCGCGGAAATCGTCGAGACGAATACCTTTGGCGCAACGCGCGTCCGTTTGGCGGCCTTCGGCTTTGCGGAAAAACTCCGCGCCATTAACGAAGCCGGTGTTCGACTCGCTCGTGAATCTGCCGCCGGTAAGGCTTTTGTGGCCGGAGCCATCGGACCTTTGGGTGCGCAGATCGAACCACTCGGATCGCTCTCCTTTGCCGAAGCACGAGCCGCCTTTCGTGAGCAGGCCGAAACCCTCGTTACCTCGGGCGTAGACCTGCTGATTCTGGAAACGTTCTACGACTTGAACGAACTTCGTGAGGCGCTGATTGCAGTACGCGAAGCGGCCGGCGACGGGATGGTGATCGTCGCACAGCTGACGGTCAACGATGACGGCACTCTTCGGGACGGCTCCAGCACCGAAACTTTCACTCGAGCGCTAAACGGATTGCCGGTCGATGTAATCGGCATCAATTGCTCGGCCGGTCCCAAGGTGGCTCTCGAAACCATAGAGAAGATGGCTGCCTATACGCAAAAGTCGTTGAGTGCCATGCCGAATGCCGGGTTGCCGGCGACCGTCGAGGGACGCAACATCTATCTGTGCTCGCCCGAATACATGGCGCAATATTCGCGCCGCTTTGTTCAGGCAGGCGTACGTTTGTTGGGCGGCTGCTGCGGCACGACGCCGGAGCACATCCGGCAGATCCGCAGCGAAGTTCGCTCGATGCAGCCGGTACGAACGCGAGCCGAGGTTGTCAGTACCGAAACCAAGCCCGAGGTGAAGCGACTGGGGAAGATTCCGGCCGCCGAAAAATCGCAGCTCGGCCAAAAACTGGCAGCTGGAAAATTTGTGGCGTTTGTGGAGATCCTGCCGCCGCGCGGGGTCGATGCCTCCAAGGAAATCGCCGGCGCGGCGCTGTGCCGCGATAACGGCATCGACTGCATCAACGTGCCGGATGGTCCCCGCGCGAGCGCACGATTGAGCGCGCAAGTCACCTGCCAGCTCATTCAGGCCCAGGCGAACATCGAAACCGTTCTCCATTTCTGCTGCCGCGACCGCAATATCCTCAGCATTCAATCCGAACTGTTGGGGACGCATGCGGCCGGCGTTCGCAACCTGATTTGCATCACTGGAGATCCGCCGCGCATGGGAAACGCTCCGGACGCCACCGCCGTCTTCGATGTCGATTCCATCGGCCTCACGAACATCGCTAATAATCTGAATCAGGGTTTGGACCTCGGCGGAAATCCCATCGGCTCGCAGACTGCCTTATTGATCGGGGTGGGAGCGAATCCCGGCGCATTCAACATGGACGAGGAACTGCGGCGCTTCGCGTGGAAGGTAGAGGCCGGCGCCGAATACGTCGTCACACAGCCGGTATTCGACCTCGACCTTTTGGAACAGTTTCTGCGCCGCACCGAAGAGTACAAGATTCCTCTCATCGCCGGTATATGGCCGCTGACCAGCTATCGCAACGCCGAGTTCATGGTGAACGAACTTCGTGTGCCCGTACCACGCGAATATATGGAGCGCATGCGTGTTGCCGACAGCGCCGAAAAGGCTCGTGCCGAAGGCGTCAGCATCGCCCAGGAAATGTCGGCGCGCGTCCGGAATTTGGTCAGCGGAGTGCAGCTAAGCGCTCCTTTCGGCCGCTACGAAATGGCAGTTCAGGTTGCCGAGGCTCTCGGCGAACGATAAACTGCATAAGGCGTTCGTCACACAGAACGCAAGCAACCTCATACGTGGCAACAGATCTAATTGAAATTCACTCCGAACGCCCGGAGCCGCAAGGCATTGATCGGGCGGTCCGCGAAATTTCTCGCGGCCGTATTATTGGTGTTCCCACCGATGGGCTTTACTCGATAGTTGCGGACCCATTCAACCTTCACGCCGTCGGCCGTGTGTTTTCAGCAAAGGGACGGGAGATCGCAAGGTCCCTTCCGCTTGCCATTTCGGATCTTCTTATGGCCGAAGATCTCGCTAAGGATTTGACCAGCCACTTCTATCTGCTGGCTCGCCACTTCTGGCCCGGTCCGCTGACAATCATTGTTCCTGCGGGTGCGAAGGTGCCGCTGAAAGTTACCGGCAACACCGGACGGCTGGCGCTTCGACATGCCAATGCTCCGGTCCTGAATGCCATCGTCGAAAAAATCGGCCATCCATTGATCGCCACCAGTGCGAACATCTCGGGAGAGCCAACCATCTCAAGCGGCATCGAGCTATTCGCCGTCATGGACGGGCGCGTCGATCTTGTACTCGACGGCGGCCTGTGCACCGGACCCGGTCCTACGACTGTTGACATCACCGAAGGCTATTGCCGCGTTATCAAAGAAGGCGCCATCGGTGAGCGAGATATCTCTGAACGTCTGTCAGTAGATTAATCCGATATTCCCTTCCAGCCGCTTCAGCGCTAGATCACAACCGCAATCTGCCTTACGCTTTCGCCGGCACAATCGTTCATTTGCTGCATAGATCGTTTTTGAATCCTCGCCGTACCTAAGGCCATCAATTCGATAGACATCAAACTGACGGGGCGGCCAAACGGTTCGCCGGAAAGTAGAAACAAGATGAGTAAGTTAAAGAACAAAGTCGCGGTTGTTACCGGTGCATCCAAGGGTATCGGAGCAGCCATTGCGAAGCACCTCGCCGCAGACGGCGCCAACGTCGTGGTCAATTATTCGACGAGCCGCGAAGGCGCGGATAACGTCGTCGCAGAAATCACCAAAGCCGGCGGTAAAGCTATCGCGGTGGGCGGGAGTGTCGCCAAGGAATCTGATATCGAAACTCTCTTTGCGGAGACAAAAAAGGCCTACGGGAAAGTTGACATTCTGGTGAATAACGCCGGTGTCTATGCGTTTGCCCCCATCGAGCAAATTACGGCGGATGACTATAACCGGCAGTACAACACAAACGTGCTTGGCCTGCTGTTGACAACCAAAGCCGCCCTTCCGCTGTTTCCCGCCGAGGGTGGAAGCGTTGTAAACATCAGTTCGATCGTCAGTACGCTTGCTCCGGCCGCGACTTCTGTCTATTCATCTACAAAAGGTGCTGTAGATACCATCACGAAGTCACTGGCGAAAGAATTGGGGCCGCGCAAGATTCGTGTGAACGCAATTAACCCCGGATTGGTGATTACCGAAGGCACACAATCGGCAGGGATCGCCGATAGCGATTTCGAAAAAAGCGCCGTCGCCAGCACACCTCTGGGTCGCGCCGGGAGGCCGGAAGATATCGCTCCTCCAGTGGCATTTCTCGCCTCAGACGATGCGCGCTGGATCACCGGAGAAACGATTTACGTCTCCGGCGGCGCGGCGATTTGACAGTTTTATAAACTCGCATACGCGGGGCATAAGCAGGTGCCCCGCCCGCCGCGCGATGTTATCGCGTGACTGTCGCCCGCAGCGGCAGATCGCGCGACGATGCACCAGCCAGAAATTCGTACTTCCCGGGCAGCAGTTCCCAATCGTTCTTCCCGACATTGAAAATCGACAAAAACTTCGGGTCGATCTTCAGCGTAATGGTTTTTGACTCGCCTGCCGCAAGCGGAACCCGCGCCCATGCCACCAATCGCTTCGGTGGCTCCTCAGCTTCTTTCGGCAGCACAGCGTAGACCTGAGCAACCTCCACCCCATCTCGCTCGCCAGTATTGCGGACCGCAAGCGTCACCGTATCCATCGAAGCAGTCAAATTCGAGTAAGCAAATTTTGTATAAGACAGACCGAAGCCGAACGGGAACAACGGCTGTTTCTCCTCCGCATCGAACCATTTGTAGCCGACCTTCAATCCTTCCGTGTAATGAATATCGAAGGGCGGCAGGTGCCGGCCGTCCACCAGTTTCAAATCAATTCCCGGAACTTTCGGATGCGGCAGATCAGCGTCCCTCTTCGCGAACGTAACGGGCAATTTCGCCGACGGATTGACGGCTCCATAAAGAAGATTTGCCAAAGCCTGGGCACCATTCACTCCCGGATACCAAGCCTCCACAATTGCTTCGACTGAATCCGCCCATGGCATAGAAACAGGACCGCCGGTCTCCAAAACCACGATCGTATGTGGATTCGCGTGCGCCACCGCCGCCACGAGAGCATCCTGATTATCCGGCAGACTCAGGCTTCTCGCGTCGCGCGCTTCGGTCATTGGCTGATTCACAAATACAATTGCCAGCTCCGACTGCCGCGCAAGCGTAGCCGCAGCGGCCGGATCGCTTCCGTCGTTATACGGCAGGGCGGCTTCCGGCGCGTGCAGGTGAATATATTTCAAGGGCGACGAGGGAAACCAGACCGGCGGCCCGAGGAACCGGCTGGGCGGCCCACCCGGAGGATCAACCTGCGCGGAGCCGCCGCCCGAGAGTACACTTGCATCTGCGTGCGAGCCAATCAATGCAATCGAACGATACCGCGCCGGATTTAACGGCAACACGTCGTTCTTGTTCTGTAGCAGGACAATCGATTCTTCCGCAATGTGCTGGGAGATTTCGGCGCCTGTAAATGGATCGACTACCCTTCCGGTGGGCGGATCGTCCACAATGCCCGCCGCAAACTCGCTCCGGACAATCCGATGAACCATGTCATCCAGGCGCGACATCGGAACTTCGCCGCCGGTCACCGCTCTTTTCAGCGCATCACCAAAGAAACGATAGCCCGGCTGCTCGTTATCCAATCCCGCAAGCGCGGCCTTCGTAGTCGTGTGCGTTGCCTCCCAATCCGATACCACGAAGCCGGGAAACTTCCAATCCTTCTTTAAAACTTCATTCAGCAGGTAGTCGTTTTCGCACGCCCAGTCGCCGTTCAGCTTGTTATACGAGCACATCACCATACCCGGCTTGCCTTCTGCAACCGCAATTTCGAACGCGAGCAGGTCAGTCTCGCGCATCGCTCGCTTATCCAAAATCACATTGCCGATGTCACGACCCGTTTCCTGGTCGTTGAAGGCGTAATGCTTCACGTCGCTGAGAATCTGTTGGCTATTGATGCCTTGAATTAAGCGCGCGATAGTCTTGCCTGCAAGAATCGGGTCTTCGCCGGCATATTCGAAGTTACGGCCGTTCCGTGGCTCCCGCGTAATATCGACGCCGCCTCCAAGCGTCGTGTTATAAAGCTGGTCGCGCAGTTCTCGGCCAATCAGTGCGCCGTATTGAAACGCGGCATCTGCATCCCAACTCGCAGCCGCGGCCAGTGCCGATGGCAGCAGCGTCGAATATCGCCCCTTCTTTGCGGCCTCGCGCACGCCAACCGCCGAATCCGCCAGATGCAGGTACGGCAGGCCGAGCCGCGGAATTGCCGCCACCGTTCCGGCGCCTCCGTTCCATACCGGACCCGCCGCCTCGAAGCCCCCCATGCCGTGGACTAAGGAAATCTTTTCATCCAGGGTCATCTCTTTCATCACCAGGTCTGCCCGTTCATCGGGCGAAAGCCTGGTGTTCATCCATGGCCCGGTAACGCGTTGCTTTCCCGCCTGCTGTGCGGACGTGGACATAGCGATCGAAAGCAACGCCGCCATCAATGCCGCCGCTTGCAATAAGCATAGAGATTTCAAGCAATACCCCCAGTTACACGCGTCTATAGATTGCGCGCTAATTTGCTGGAGCACAGGATATCAGGTGTAAATGACTATTTGTTTTGCTGTGTTAGCATTTGAGCATATGCCGGTGCCGCCGTCCCAGGGAGCTCCAGCTTGCTCCGTTTTCTAGCGACACCGATTGCATCATTTCAAGAATTTCTTTTTCTGGCGGGACGCGCATTCGCCGACCTGTTTAGGCGCCCCCACTACGCCGACGACATTCTTACCCAGATGGATATCATCGGCTTCGGCAGCATCCCCATTGTCCTGTTGACCGGCGCCTTCAGCGGCGCCATCATTTCCCTGCAGATGGCGCGTGCGTTGAGCACCTATGGCGCCAGCAGCCAGGTCGGAACCATCGTTTCACTGACCCTTGTTCGTGAGCTCGGCCCCGTACTGACCGCTTTGCTCGTAACCGGACGGAACGCCTCGGGAATTGCCAGCGAACTTGGATCTATGAAGGTAACCGAGCAGATCGACGCCATGCGCGCCCTCGGGACCGATCCGGTGCAGAAGTTGGTCACACCCAGACTCATCGCGACAGCGGTGATGCTGCCTGCTTTGACCGTGCTTGCTGACGCGGTCGGCTTAATCGGTGCTTATCTTGTTTCTGTTCCGCTGCTCGGCATTATCGGAACCGATCAGTACTGGTCTAGTTCATGGCGCGCCCTGGTCTTGAATGATCTCGTGCAAGGGCTGATGAAACCATTCCTTTTTGGCATCATCATCGCGCTCGTCGGCTGCTTTTACGGACTGCGCGCCAGCGGAGGAACGCAGGGCGTCGGACGTGCCACCACTCAATCTGTCGTAGCCGCGTCCATCTGGATCTTCTTTGTGGCTCTGCTGATGGATAAGATCTTCGTCAATCTCTAACTGATGTCTGAACTCTGAACCGGCTATGCCTGAGACCGTGGATCCCATCATCGAACTGAAGGATGTTGTCGTTGCATTCGGCGATAACCTGGGTTTGCGAAATGTTTCTCTCAGCTTGCATCCGGGACAGACGCATGTCTTTTTCGGGGCCGCCGGAAGCGGCAAGACTACACTGCTGAAAAGCGTAATTGGACTGGTGAAAGCGGCTAGCGGTGACATAAAACTGTTCGGGGTCGATGTGACCGGCACAAAGGAGCACGACTTCTACCCGCTGCGCAGCCGTACTGGCGTTTTGTTTCAGGAAGGCGGTCTGTTCGACTCGCTTGAAGTAGGCGAAAACGTCGAATATCCATTGGTAAACCAGCAAGCGGGCGAATCCGCCGGCAATCAGGGAGAGATCGAATCGCGCGTGCGGGAAGCCCTTCGCTTTGTCGAACTGGAACACACTTTCGACAAATTTCCCAGTGAATTGTCGGGTGGCATGCGGCGACGGGTCGGAATTGCCCGTGCTATCGTTACCAACCCGCAACTCGTGCTCTACGACTCACCGACAGCCGGATTGGATCCCATCACGGCGAATACCATCATGGCCCTGATTGCCAAGCAGCGCGACGCGCAGAATACTGCCAGTTTGCTCGTAACGCATCGTTATCAGGATGGCGAGATTATGGCAGACTTCCGCTACGATCTGGAGAAGCAGGAGCTTATACGGCTGCCCCCGGAAGAACGCGGTTCTACTAACACGAACTTTATCGTCATGAAACAAGGTGAAATCGTGTTTTCCGGTAGCCGCGAGGAGTTAGAAGCTAATACCGACGAGTACGTTAAGAGATTCGTCAGACACGAAGGATAGCAATGGCCAGCAAAGAAAAGGTAAGTTGGGCAAAATTTCGAGTCGGAATCTTAGGAATCGTTTCGCTTTTCTGTGTCACGCTTCTGCTGTTTCTGCTGACCGGCAGCACTGACTGGTTTTCCAAAAAGCTTCCGCTGCACGTTTATCTTTCTGACGCGGCCGGTTTACAGGCCGGCGCGCCCGTGCGGATAAACGGTATTCCAGCGGGAAAGGTCGATAAGGTGGCGCTCTCCGGCGAAACAAACCCGAATCGCGTGATCAAGGTGGACTTCGACGTCAACGAAAACATGATCCGCCAGATACCGAGCGATTCCCAGGCATCCGTCGGCTCGGACAACTTACTCGGCAGCACTAAATTCCTCGACATCACAAAAGGTACCCAGTCCTCGCCCATTCAACCGAATTCAACCATAAAGGCCGAAAACACGGCGCAGTTCGATCAGCTTGTGAAACAAGGCTTCGGTGTACTCGACTCTGCCCAAGCCATTCTCACGAAAATTGATGATGTTGTTGGCAATGTACAAAACGGTAATGGCACGATCGGAAAGCTATTGGTGGATCCAACTCTATACAACAGTTTGCAAAATACCGTAACCCAGGTCCAATTGCTGGCGAGCACTCTTAACACCAAGACCGGCACTATCGGCCGCCTGGTAAATGACGACACGATTTACAAGCAAGTGGAAGGTCTTGTGACAAGGTTGGATACGCTTACACAAGGTATAGAACAGGGCCAAGGCACCGCCGGTCTTTTAATAAAAGATCGAAAGCTCTATGACAATCTGGACCACGCAATCAATCAACTGAATACCATGCTCGGGAATCTGAACGCCGGTAAAGGCACGATTGGTCAACTGCTGGTGGATGATAAAATCGCCAAACAGGTATCCGGCACTCTCTCTAAGATCGATGTGACGCTTGATACCGTGAATTCAGGGCAAGGAACGATAGGACAGTTACTGGTAAACCCGGAGCTGTACCAGAATGCTAATGCAACCACGCGCGAACTGCATGAAGTGCTCCGCGATTTCCGGGCAAATCCTAAGAAGTTCCTCAGCATTCGTCTGCATATCTTTTGATCCTTGAAGCAGCTGATCATAAATGCGGACGACTTTGGTTTTACAACCGATGTGAATGCCGGAATCGTGCAGGCCCATCGCCAAGGCGTTCTGACATCGACCACCCTCATGGCTACCGGCGATGCTTTCGGCGATGCGGTACGGCTTGCCCGCGCTACCCCGACCCTCGATATAGGTTGTCATCTTGTCCTGGTGCAGGGAACTTCCGTACTAACCGGGCGTGAGTTGCCCACCGGACCTCGGGCCCTCATATCCGCGCTGGCCCGAAACAGAATCGACGTCTACCCGGAGCTGCGCGCGCAAATCGAAAAGATAACCGCGTGCGGGCTCAAGCTCAGCCACCTGGACACGCATAAGCACACGCACATTGTTCCAACGGTATTCCGTGCCGTTGTACGTCTGGCAGCCGAGTTTAGGATCCCGTATGTGCGCCTGCCCCTGGACAGCACGCTGCCTTGCCAGACGTGGATAGCACCTTTCAGAAGACTGTACCTGCGGATCGCCAACAGGCGGGCAATCAAAACCACCGATCACTTTATGGGGTTCCGGCTGACGGGGTCTCTGAATGAAGCATCGTTTGCTGCGGCCATCCGTGCCTTGCCGGAGGGCACCACGGAATTTATGTGCCACCCCGGTTATCTGGGCCCCGATCTGGCCGCGGCAGATACACGTTTGAAAGAGTCGCGCGTGCGCGAGCTGGAGGCCCTAACTTCCCCGCGTATCAAACAGCTCATTAACGAATCAAAAGTCCGCTTGCGTCCCTTCTGCGCGGCAACTCTCCCGTAACCAGACGTCCGCCCACGATCGTTGCCTGCACTTTGACGTCGGGAATCTTTTGCGGATCGATCTTGAAAATATCGTCTGAAAGAACTACCAGATCGGCCACCTTTCCGGGCTTGATTGATCCTTTGACCTCGTCCTCAAAGCTCGCAAACGCCGACCCGATCGTGTAAGCACGTACCGCTTCCTCCACCGTGATCTCTTGCTCGGGTATCCATCCCTCCGGATGCTTCCCGTCAAGCGTGCGCCGTGTAACCGCCGCATATATTCCCAATAGCGGACTTATGGGTTCGAATGGCCAGTCGGATCCAAACGCCAGAATCGTCCCCTTGTGCAGCAAAGAACGAAACGCGAACGCGGTTTTTGCTCGCTCCGGTCCCACGCGGCTTTCGGTCCAGCGCCCGTCGTCAATACAGTGGTAAGGCTGCATCGATGCGACCACGTGTAGCGCAGCAAAACGGTCCATATCGTGGACGCTAAGGTGTTCTGCCTGCTCGATGCGCAGGCGGCGGTCGCGTGATCCTTTTTCCCATGCCAACCGCTCATATAGGTTCAGGATTTCGTGGTTGGCTTTGTCACCGCTCGCATCAATCGCAATTTGTAGTCCGGCGGCATCCGCATCCCGAATATCACCCCACATTTGCTTTGAATGTAGAAGTTCTGTGCTCGGAGTTCCCGAACTCTTTGAATCGTCCGAGTACGGCTTTTGAAACAGCGCAGTCCCGGAGCGCACAGAACCGTCCGCAAGTCCCGTCAGCGCCCCGATGTGCAGCCACGGATTGCCGAAATTCGCTGTCACGCCGACGTCCGCCAGACGTTTCCAGTCTGCCAATGCCTGATGTCCCGACACCCGTACATGCAGCTCGCCGTCCTTCAACATCGATTCGTACGCGCGCAGCACTTCCGGCGTTGCCGACATGTCCTGCACGCTGGTAACGCCATGCGAATTCGCATACGTCTGTGCAGCCCGGAGCGCATCCCGAATTGCCTCAACGGTGGCGGGCGGAATCACTCTTCTCAGCAAGTCCTGTGCCTCGCCCTTCAAGATGCCGGTAGGATTGCCTCGCTCGTCGCGAACGATCACCCCTCCTTCCACGTCTTTGGTTTTTGAGTTGATGCCGGCCTTTTCGAGAGCAACCGAATTCGCCAGCGACATGTCCCCGTCGGTCCGCGTGACGAAAACCGGCCAATGGTTCGTAGCCGCGTCGATCAACTCCTGCGTCGGCAGATCCTTCTTCGACCAGTCCTCGTTGTCCCACTCACCGCCGAGAATCCAGGAGCCGCGTGGCTGGCGCTTTGCGAATTCGCCGAGCGTGTCCCGGAATTCTTCCGCGCTTTTTACGTACCGCAGCTGCGGCCCGTTAAGAGATTGGCCGCCTTCCAGGAAGTGAACGTGTGCGTCGTTGAAGCCGGGCAGTACCAATTTACCCAGCAGATCGACAACCACGGTCTTTCCCCCGCCGAGCTTGAGGATTTCTTCGTCCGTCCCCACCGCCGCGATCGTTTCATTCACAACAGCAACCGCCTGGACAGTTGGTTTTTGCGGATCGCCGGTCCAGATTTTTCCGTTCACCAGCAGAAAGGCGCTGAAAAAGAAAACGCTGCTTACACCTTGACGGTCGGTTCGCACTCTACCGGAAAATTTACGGAATTGGCGATAAAGCATTTCTCATGGGCATTATGATGCAGCGATTTGGCGCGTTCGATGTCAGACTCCGATGTGATGGTTACCACTGGTCTCAGCAATGCGCGGGAAAGATGACCTCCACCGTCCTTGGTCTCCTCAAGAAAACCTTCGGCCTCGTCCGAATATTGTGTTACGACGATTCCCCCCAGCGCGCACAGATGAAGATACGAAAGCATGTGACAGGTGGACAAGGCGGAGACCACAAACTCTTCAGGATTCCAGCGTGACGCGTCGCCCCGAAACGCCGGGTCGGACGATCCGGGAATGAGAGGTTTACCATCGCTTCTTATCTCGTGTGCACGTTCGTAACTGCGATAGGTCGCCGTGCCCGCCCCGGTGTTTCCGGTCCAAATGGTCTGTACCCGATAGTGGTGTTCTTTGTGTGGCATATTACTGGGCTTGTTCACGCTCGAGCAGCGCGCGCTTGCGCTCGATGCCCCAGCGGTAACCGGACAGATTTCCATTCTTCCCGATAACTCGATGGCATGGGATCGCGACCGCCGCCGGGTTCGTAGCGCAGGCGTGTGCGACCGCGCGAACCGATGTTGGCGCGCCGATGCGCTCTGCAACTTGTGTATAGGTCAGGGTCTCACCGGCCGGAATTTCGCGAAGAGCTTGCCAGACGCGCTGCTGAAAGGCCGTGCCGCGGACATCCAGCGGCAAATCCAATCCGCGGGAAGGCGTCTCGACCACCGCAACCACTTGGCTGACCCAATTCGTAAACTCTTCGTCGGCGCTGTTGATTTTCGCTTTCGGGAACATCTGGCGCAAATTCGTTTCAAGTTCGTTCACGGTCGCGCCCAGCAAAATGGAGCAGATGCCGGTTTCCGTCGCCGCCACCAGCACAAGTCCAAGCGAACACTGTTCCGTCGCAAAACGGACCTGAAGCTCCTCGCCTCCTTGGCGAAATTGCGTCGGTGTCATGCCGAGCACACGCGCCGACTCGGAGTAGAACCGGCTTCCCGAGCCGTAGCCGGCATTGTAAATTGCGTCGGTAATCGTTTCAGAACGCAACAGCTCTTTTCGCATCCGGCGAGCGCGTTGAGCCGTAAAGTACGCGCGCGGCGTCAAACCGGTGAGCGTCTTGAATGTGCGATGAAGATGGAATGGGCTCATGCTCACGGCGCCGGCAAGCGTTGCCAAAACAGGCAACTGGTCGGACTCTTCCAGCAGCCGGCAGATTCGTTCCACCGCACTCTTCTGCTTTTGAGCAATGGACAGCGCCGCCGGGCGGCAGCGTTTGCACGCCCTGAATCCGGCTTCTTCGGCGTCCGCGCAACTCTGGAAGAAGCGGACGTTTTCGCGCTGTGCCCGGCGCGACGGACAGGACGGACGGCAGTAGACACCCGTCGTAACCACTGCATAGACAAACTGGTCATCCGCGGCTGCATCCCGCTCTTGGACGGCGTTCCAGCAAGTCTGATCCTCAAGTTGTTCGGTAATCATGATTCGATACTGCCTGCTTTCCGCATCCGCTACACTCCGCGTCTTGCTTTCAAATTGCCGTATTCCAATTCGATCCTACCCACACAGTACACTTACGGTTAGATGACTTTGGATGAGTTAGAAAGAGAGTACGTTTCGCTCCGCCAGCAAGCAGATGCTGTGCGGAGCTATCTTTGACGCCTCCGGCAAAAAGAAACAGCTTGAAAAGACGGAAGATGTGATCTCAAATCCGGCTTTCTGGAACGATCCGGAAAAGAGCCAGAAGATCATGCAGGACCGGAAACGCCTGGAAGAAGCCATCCGGAGCGCCGAGTCCGTCGCGCAATCCACGTCCGACATCGACACGCTCTTCGAATTGGGAAAAGAAGGCGAGTCGGTTGCTCCTGAGCTTGAACGGGAGCTGAAAGCCTTCCAGACGCGCCTGGAAGAACTCGAAACCGGCATGCTGCTCTCCGGTGAAAACGATGGCCGCGACGCCATCATCACCATTCACCCCGGAGCCGGCGGCACCGAAAGCCAGGATTGGGCCGAGATGCTGCTGCGCATGTATCTGAGATGGGCGGAACGCCACAGCTACCAGGCCGTTATCACGGATCGCCTGGAGGGCGAAGGCGCAGGCATAAAATCCGCCACGGTTGAAATCAATGGCGAAAATATCTACGGCAAGCTGACTTCCGAAATTGGCGTGCACCGGCTGGTGCGCATCTCGCCGTTCGATGCAAACGCCCGCCGCCATACTTCCTTTGCGTCGGTTTTTGTCTACCCGCAGATCGACGATGACATCAACATCGACATCAAGCCGGACGATCTGAAAATAGACGTCTTTCGTGCCAGCGGCGCGGGCGGCCAGCACGTCAACCGCACCGAGTCGGCGGTTCGTTTTACTCACTTGCCCACCGGACTCGTGGTGCAGTGTCAGAACGAGCGCTCGCAGCACAAGAACCGCGCCAGCGCCATGAAGCAGATGCGCGCCAAACTCTATGAATATGAGATGGACAAGAAGCGCGCCGTGGAAAAAAAGCTCGAGGACTCGAAGCTCGAGATCAACTTTGGCAGCCAGATCCGCAGCTACGTTCTCGCGCCGTATCGTATGGTGAAGGACCTTCGCTCCCGGCTGGCGATCGGCGATGTCGACCGCGTACTCGACGGAGATATCGATCCGCTGATCCATGCTTTTTTAGTGTGGCGCCGCACCGGTAAGACGGCCGGCGAGGGCGGCGATCTTCCTGACTAGATGCTTGACCATGATCTGGTGCTTGATCTGGAGAAGGCCGCCAGCCTGCTGCGCAACGGCGGCGTTGTGGCCTTTCCGACAGAAACCGTCTATGGTTTGGGCGCCAACGCACTGGATGCCGCAGCCGTTGAACGCATCTTCGCCATCAAGGAACGGCCGCGTTCCAGCCCGCTGATTGTGCATGTCGCCACTATCGCCATGGCGCAAACCGTGGTGGCGGATTGGCCGGCAATTGCGCAGACACTCGCAGATCGATTCTGGCCCGGCCCGTTGACGCTCGTTCTTCCGAAACGGCCGGATGTTCCCGGTATTGTGACCGCCGGCCTGGCGTCAGTTGGAGTGCGGATGCCCGCGCACCCTATGGCGCTTGAATTAATTGAGCGTGCCGGCGTGCCGCTTGCCGCACCCAGCGCGAACCGCTTCACGCAAGTCTCCCCCACCGCCGCGGAACACGTGCGCCGGATGCTTGGCGATCGCGTGGACATGGTGCTGGATGGAGGTCCTTCGAAAGTAGGAATCGAGTCGACGGTCGTATCGCTCACCGGACCGGAGCCGATGGTCCTGCGTCCCGGCATGATCACAATCGCCGCCTTGGAAGCGGCCACCGGCATTCCCTGGACCGCACTCAGCGGCGAAGTCACAAGCAGCCAATCGCCTGGACTGCATCCAAGACACTACTCCCCACGGACTCCATTCCTAGTGTTGCCGCACGGCGCGGAACGGCCGGAAGGCCGCGGCTGCCTCCTCGAAATGCCCGGCGAACCAGGCGCTTTTGCCGAGATGCTGTATTCGAGATTACACGCCGCCGACGCTGCGGGCTGGGACTGGATTGCAATTGAGGAGCCCCCCGATACACCTGAGTGGACTGGCATTCACGACCGCCTGAAACGTGCAAGCAGTCCGTAGCAAGCGATCAGAGTTCGCTCATGGATTGAACGTGGATCGTATCGCCATCGATATCACCCGTGACGATCACGCGCAGATTGTCCTTGTCGCCGGTGTCCTTCAGCAGCTTGAGTGCCCAGCCACGGCCCGCCTCATCCAGCTTGTAGTAACGTTTATCGTCCGTGATCAGGCCATACGCTGCCCGCGAATAATTCTTGTTCAGCGAACAGGCAGAGTTCCGTTTCAATACTTTGGCCCGGCCGTCATGTACCATCGGCTGGACGCAAGCCCAGTCCGCCAATACGCCCTGCATCTGGGCGGCGGCAGCGGGACCTGTACCGATCAGCATTAGAAACGCGAAGATGGCAATCGCTCTAAGAACCAATAAGGTAACGGGTGTAGTTGTGGGGCGGGCGCAAGCCTGCGGCGGCCCCACAGGCCGCCCGGCAGCTACCGGATCATTTCGATGTAGCGCACTATCCATCGGAACTCTTCCTTGTTACCAACGAGATGGTCATAGCTTTCATCCTGTCAAAAGGACCGTTCTCACTCCGCCAGCTTCAGATCTTTGACTTTTTCCATTACGGTTTTCGCCTCGTCGGTTTTACCCTCGGCCATTAGAGTGCGCCCCAGCAAATAGGTTGCCGACGCATTGTTCGGATCTAATAGCAGAGCTTTTCTTAAGATCCCCTCCGCATTCATCAGATTTCCGGTATTGAAATAGCATTTCCCGAGCAGGATATACGGCCCGCTAAAACTCGGGTTTAACCAGACGGCGCGCTGTAGGTGTGGGATGGCACTGTCCCACTGCGCTAGCCGCGTGTAGCCATCGCCCAACCGGTACCACGCTTGCGAGAAACCCGGATTCACCGTCAGCTCGGCCCTCAATTCCTTGATGCCATCCTCCGTCCGGCCCTGATACAGCGCAACTTCACCCAACAGGAAGTGCGCTTGCGGAATCTTGGGATCGAGCGCCAGAGCGGCATTCGCTTGGCCAACCGCCTCCTCTTCGAACTCTTTTTTCATCATCATCTGAGCCGTAAGCAGGTGCGCCGATGCGGATTCTGGCGTCAAATGAAAAAGTCGTGCAAACGCTTGCACAGATTGTCCGATCTGGCGGTTCTGCAGGTAGGCATAGCCGAGCATGTAGTTGGCCTCGTTCACCTGCGGAACCTTTTCCAGCCAGGGAATCGCTTGAGCCGCTTGCGAAAGCTGGAAGTAGCTTTGCCCGATGAGCAATGCCGACTCCTGAAAGTCCGCCGAGTCCGCTTTCTCCGCTTTGGCTGCCTGTTCCAACGCCGCAATGGCCTCGGCGTACTTGTGCTCTTTGTATAGCTGGACACCCAGGCGGTGGCTGTCGGAGGATGCTGCAACGAACAAGAAAATTGCCGAAGCCATCTGCAGCATACGAAGGTTATGATACCGGCACTAAATGAGGTCGTGGGCCGGCAGCGCGCTTTTCAGATGTATGCGCCAAACAATGTGCGTCTGTCTGCCAAGAAACTGCACGACCTATGCCCCTCTATCTTTAGATAGCAATCTATTGACTACAACTAAATGTGGAGGTATAAACGTGACAACGAAGTGAATGTGGCGAAGTGTAGCTGCACACTGATCGGGTGGGCTAGTCTCGTTTGCTATCAATAGAATCCTACAAAGTAAACGGGCAGCTTCCTCCTCAGGAACCTTCCAAGGAGAAGTATGGTCATTTGCAATCGGTTTTTCTTCTGCTTCGCAATCATCTGTGCACTGTTAGCAACATTTAGTCAGCGCGCAAACTCGCAACAAGTTTTCGGCAGCATTTTCGGTACTGTAACAGACAGTACCGGTGGAGCTGTCGCAAACGCAAAAGTAACAATTGTAGACAAAAGTAAAGGCACTTCCTTCGAAGTGACTTCTGATTCCTCAGGCAACTACACCAAGGGGCAATTGATCGCTGATCCGTATCAGATCACGATCGAATCGCCCGGTTTTCAGAAGGCGGTTTCGAACGAGATACCGGTCCGCGTTGACGAAGTGGCTCGATTCGATGTCACTTTGCAGGTGGGCGACGTGAGCACTCAGGTGGAAGTGACCGCGACCGCGCCGCTGCTTCAGACCGATAAAGCAGACGTAGCAACGACGTTTACCGCCAAAGAAATCAACGCCCTCCCTAACATCGGCCGCAATCTGCAGTCGATGGAGCTGTTAAATCCCGGTACGGCAAAGATCGGTTGGCAGCACGCGTCAGATGAAAATCCTCAGGGAAGCGTTCAAATGATCGTGAATGGCCAGTTGTTCGATTCCATGGGCTATCAGTTGGATGGAACCACGAACCAGGATCCTATTTTGGGCATCATCGTGATCAATCCCACATTCGACTCCATTTCCGAGGTCAAACAGGCCAACCAGGACTTTGACGCCGAATTTGAATATGTCGGAGGCGGAAATGCGAACTATACGACACGGTCCGGGTCGAACACCTTCCATGGCGACGCCTTTGAATACCTGCAATTGAATACGCCCGGATTTACTTCGTTTGCGGCAAATCCGTTCACCAACCTTCCTGCCGCCACCTATCGGCAGAATCAGTTCGGCGGCTCGATCGGCGGCCGGGTTATCAAGGACAAGTTATTCGTTTTCGGCGACGCGCAATTAAATCGGCAATCGCAAGGTGGTTCCATCCTGACCAGCGTGCCGACAGCCCAAGATCGGCTTGGCAATTTCGGTGACTGGCTTGCTTCGAGTGCGAATTACCAGATTTATGACCCCAAGACCGGCGATCCGACCACTGGCGTTGGAAGAAAACCCTACGCAGGCAACATTATTCCAACCAGCGATCTGTCTCCGCAGGCACTCGCATTACTGAACTACTTCCCGCTGCCGAATCACCTGCAAACTCCGTCGCAGCCTTATATCAACAACTATGTGGCGAACGGGGCGGTCACGATTGACGGGAATCAGTGGGACACGCGCGAAGACTACTACATCAACGAAAAGAACTCAATGTTCGGAAGGTATAGCTACGCGTCATTTACTGAGGCCGCACCGGGCGTATTTGGCGCGCTGGCCGGCGGTCCCGCTTTCGTAAACTACGCGGGCGTTTCCCAAGCGAGTAATCAGAGCCTGGCGATTGGCGAAACATACAGCGTCAATCCAACTTTGATTAATGAGTTTCGCTTCGGCTGGATGCGGTATCACGTATTCGACGTTCCCAACGGGTATGGAACAGATCCCGCGGCGGCGGCAGGCATCCCTGGTCTGAATCTGGATAAGACCTACACTTCCGGGTTACCGTACTTCGACATCACGACGACGTCGGGTACGAGTCAAGGGACCGATTATAGGCTTGGTTACGCGTTGGGTGTCAACCAGTGCAACTGCCCATTGACGCAAACAGAGAAGCAGCTTCAGTTTGTCGATAACCTTACAAAGATAAAGGGCAATCACAGCTTTAAGTTTGGGGCCGACATTCGCTTTGCCAATAACCTCCGGGTACCGAGCGACAGCCACCGCGCCGGCGAAGTTTACTTCGCGGGTACGCGTACTGGCGGCGGAATTACAGAGGCAGGGCAAAACCCAAGTCCTGGTATCGGACTGGCTACATTCCTGCTCGGGGACGTTACACAGTTCCAACGTTACGTAAGTTCCAGCACGGACGCGGAAGAGGATCAACCACGCTTGTTCTTCTACGCGCAGGACACATGGCACCCCACCCCGAAATGGACCCTTACCTATGGCCTGCGTTGGGAAATCGTTCGTCCCGAGCATGTGAATATTCCCGGAAACGGTTCGACTCTCAACTTGGCGAATGGCCTCATGTATGTGTTCGGGTACGGTAATTCAGTTTCCCCAAGCGGCATTCAACAGACCAGCTGGCACGATTTCGCGCCGAGAATCGGTGTTGCCTATCAATTAAATCCGAAGACGGTTATACGCGCCGGCTACGGCTGGTCTTACGACCTGGGTGTTTTCGGCTCGAACTTCGGACACAACGTGACGCAAAATCCACCGGTGCTGTCGTATCAAAATCTCCAGTCGCCGAGCCCTATTACCGATGTGTTCAATCTGGCGCAGGGCCCCGCTGGATATACAGGCGGCGGCATCGCAGGACCAGCTGGCCTTCCAGCGCCGATTCAGATCAGTTCCAATGGAACCTTCCCGCTGCCGCCGGGCGTCAGCCCCAAGTTCCGTCCGGATGTCGTGACTCTGCCCCAGGTTTATCAGTACAACGCGACCCTGCAGCGGCAGCTGACGACGAAGATCGTCGCATCGGTCTCGTATGTGGGAAACTCCAACCGGCACAACTTCGTGGGTACAAGTCAAACCGTCAATCCCAACGAACCGAAATTTGTTCCGGGCGTTTCCAACACCAATTTAAATCGGCCTTATTACCCCATATACGGATGGACGCAGGACCTTCAATACTTCTGCGACTGTGCAAACGGGATGTACAACTCGATGCAGGCGAAGGTGGAGATCCGGGCTCTCGCTGGCCTGAATCTGCAAGGTAGTTACACCTATCAGCGGCAATGGGGGCCCGGTTGGGATCCATACGATTCCAACTACTACTTCATGTACGACCGCGCTGCGGGATACGGCTACGGCAATTTGCTGCCACGCAATCAAATCACCATCACGGAAGTGTATGACATTCCGTTTGGAAAAGGCCGGAAGTACGGGTCCAACTCGGGCTTTCTTCTGGACGCGGTGCTCGGCGGATGGAACATCAGCGGAATCACTCAGTTCTACAGCGGATTCCCGTTCTCACCGACGCTCGAGAATTACGGCCCGAATGTTCAACCCAACGCCGGACCCAAAAACCGGCCCGACGTCGGTTCGGGCGATCCCTTCTCGGGCGCTAAACAGGACCGGACCCAGTGGTTTGTCGGCTGCCCGAACGCAGACTGCACCACCGGCCCCTACCGGTTTCCCGCATCCAACACGTTCGGAAATTATCCGATCAACACTCTGATTGGACCGCAGTTCATCCAGCAGGACCTGACATTGGCGAAGTCGTTTCCGATTACGGAGCGCTTCTCCTTTCAGTTGCGCACCGACGCAAGGAATGTCTTCAATCACACCAATCTCGGCCTACCCAATGCCGACGTCCAGAGCCCCAGCGTAGGACAGATTACCGGCCTCGCCGCTGGCGCCACGATGCGCAGCCTTCAGTTCTCCGGAACCGTCCGGTTCTGAAACCGCGCTGACCCCAATTCGATGGCAAAGGCCGGTGGAGTTTTCTCCATCGGCCTTTGTTGTATCCGGCGCTTCGGAGATCCGCGATAGTTCTTGTCGCTAACCCTTTTGTGTCTGATTCGTACTCTCGAATGCCCTGGTAACCGCGGAAAGCATATCGATCGGAAGCGGGAATACCACCGTGGTGTTCTTCTCACTGCCGATTTCGATGAGCGTCTGCAAGTACCGCAATTGGATTGCGGCGGGTTGGCGCTGAATCAATTCCGCTGCCATGGCCAGCTTTTCCGCGGCTAGATATTCGCCGTCCGCGTGAATGATCTTGGCCCGCTTTTCCCGCTCGGCCTCAGCCTGTCGGGCGATGGCGCGAATCATCTGGTCGGGCAGATCCACCTGCTTTATTTCGACTTTGGTCACCTTAATGCCCCAAGGCTCGGTGTCTTGATCAAGCAGGGACTGCAGCCGCAGATTCACCTTATCCCTCTCGCTTAACAGTTCGTCAAGATCTACCTGCCCGAGCACGCTGCGTAAGCTGGTTTGTGCAAGCTGCGAAGTCGTGTAGAGATACTTGGCAACTTCAAGTACGGCCCGCTTCGGATCGAGGACGCGGAAGAAGATTACGGCGTTCACCTTGACCGTAACGTTATCGCGGGTAACCACGTCTTGCGCCGGCACCTCCAGAGTTTCCAGGCGCAGCGAGACTCGCGTCATCCGATCGATGGGACGAAAAACGAGGATCAAGCCCGGTCCCTTTGGACTAGGGAGAACCCGACCGAGACGAAAGACTACACCTCGCTCGTATTCAGCAAGAATTACGATGGATGTAAGCAAATAGACGGCGATGATGAGGAGTGCGACGGGTGTTAAGGAAAACATAGTTTATTTTGCTGCCTCCACGACGAGCGTGAGCCCTTGCACTTCGATCACGCGAACGGAAGTGCCAGGCAGGACCGGCGCGGCGCTTACAGCATTCCAGTATTCTCCGCGAAGAAGCACTTTACCGGTGGGAGAGAGTGGCGTTAGAGCGACGCCGATAGTATTCTGCATCGCCGCCACTCCCGTCATCACTTGTTGAGCCCGTGCGCGGACTACAAGCGAGACCAGAAAGAGAGTTATGGCCGCGAACGGCAGGGCCAGCGAGAGGGCTGTGCTGATCCGGATGCGCACTTCCGGTGGTCCATTAACCAAAAGAAGCGCTCCCAGAATCATTGCTACAACGCCCCCGGCGCCGAGGATCCCGTGCGAAGCAAACTTGGCTTCAAGCACGAAGAACGCGAAGGAGAGCAACAGCAACGCTGCACCGATCCAGTTTATCGGCAGCACCGAGAGCGCGGAAAGGCCGAGTAACAGCACGATGCCTCCTGCCACGCCGGGAAAGATTAACCCCGGCGATAAGTATTCGATGTATATCCCCAGAGCGCCGAGAACCAACAGAATAAAAGCGATATTGGGGTCGGCAATGGAGGAGACAATCCGTTCGCGGACCGTGGGGCTGTAGTCCGCTATCTGCGGCCGCAATAACCGCAAAGTCTCACGCCGTCCGTCAAAGCGCACAACGGAACGGCCGTCGAGTTGTGCAATCAGGTGCCGCTCATCGATGGCCACAAGGTCGACCAGCTTGTTTTCCAGCGCTTCGCGCTCACTGAAGGATCTGGCTTCAAACACTGCCTTCTCAGCTAAATCAGCATTCCTTCCGCGTTTTGAGGCAAGAGCGCGCAATAGCGCCGCAGCGTCGCTGTCCACTTTCCTTCTTAGTGTCGGATCCATTTGCTGGCCGCCCATGAGCACCACCGAAGCTGCGCCGGTGTTGGTGCCGTCAGCCATCGCGGCGATATCTCCCGATTCGAGCAGAAAGAATCCGGCGGATGCAGCGCGCCCGCCGCTCGGGGTGACGAAGGTGACAACCGGGACTGGAGAAGCGACGATGCTTTCGATCGCCTGTCGCGTGGCCTCGAGTAGCCCGCCCGGCGTGTTGAGCCGGATCAGCAGCAGATCCGCCTTTTCCCTGCTTGCCTGCTCGATTGCGTGTGTCAAGATTTCGACGGTGATCGGATGAATCACTTTGTTCACCGAAACAGCAATCACCCGACCCTCGCCGCAAGCAATGCCGGCAGAAAGCGACAGGAGCATAAAAGGGACTAAGGCCGTCAAGGCAAACCAGAAACTTACCATGGCGGCGGCAATGGCGTGCTCCGTTCTCCGCATATTCCGTATAAACACCGAGTAAGTGCCGCACCCCTCCCCACTATAGATCTAATTAGCCCCGTCTAAGCCGGTTATTGCTTATTGATGGGCTTCAGCATTTCCCCGCCCCGCATGCCCTGCTCCAGGTTATTCGCTAATTGGGCGTCTTTTTCCTTCTTTAAGCGCGCGCCAGTTGCGAAAGCCTCAGCCGCACCCTTCTGATCGCCTTTCAGACGAAGGATTTGCGCCAGCGTGTTGTACGGACCCGGCGTCGTCGGATCCAGCCGTATGGCTTCTTGCAATTCAGCGATCGCCTCGTCTGGATGATCACTACCCTTCAGCGCAATACCGAGCATGTAATGTGCCTCGGCATACTCGGGGCGGATCGCAATAGCGGCTTTCATCGCCGCGGCCATCGCCGCAAAATCTCCCGATTGCCAGGAGATGATACCGATCGAATACTGCGCCTCCGCCAGCGTCGGGTCAAGTTTCAGCGCTGTCCCAAACTCGATGCGCGCCGCATCAAGCTGATCCTGCATCTTGAGTGAAATTCCTAAATCGTAGTGCGGCGCGGCAGACGTTGCATCATCGGCAATCGCCGCGCGATAAGCCGACTCTGCTTTGGCGTAGTCGCCAGTCTTCAGGTACGCGTAGCCGAGGTTCATGTGCGCGGCAAAGTTTTTCGGATCTCGTTGCAGGATTCGATTCGCTTCCTGGATCGCAAGCTCGGGCTGACGCGTCTGCACAAGCACTGTCGCCAGTTCATTCCGGGCGGCAGTATCCTGTTCATTGAAACTCAGCGCATGCCGGTAGGCATCAATGGCCGCCACTAGATTGCCCTTGCTGTGCAGCGCCTGCCCGAGCGAGCGCCACGCCGGTCCGCTCGATGGGTTCAGGCGCGTCGCCTCCTGTAACTGCGCGACCGCGTTTTCAGGGTCGTTTACATCCAGGTACGCAGCCCCAAGACGATAGCGATAATCGAACGCGCCCGGCGCAAGGCGAACGGCGGTTTCCAACTCGCGCAGCCCCTCCTGCTTCTCGCCCGCCAACCAATCGGCAGCACCAAGATGAAAGTGAGCGGGCGCATAGTTCGCGTCTAGAGAGATCGATTTGCGGAAGTGGTCGTGAGCACCGGCTTGATCTCCGCTAACCGCCAGCAAAAAGCCGATCCGATCTTCCGATTCTGCCGTTTGGTTCTTCAGCGCCGATGCTTTTTCTAAAGCCGCGCGCGCTTCTTGCTTATTCCCGGCACGCAGCAGCTGCTCCGCTTGTTTCGTCAGATCCAAGCTTGTCTGGGCCAGGAGAACGCTTCCACACGCCAGCAAAACCAGCAAGCGCGTAGACATTAGTTTTTCCTCAACATCTGCTGCAGCAGCTCAAGGTTTTCCTGTGCCAATTGGCTTTCCGGGTTCAGCTTGAGCGCAAGTTCCAGTTCGTTTTGCGCTTGGGAAAGCTTACCGAGCTGTGCCAGCGCCGCGCCCAGGTTGGCATGGGCGTTCGCATCCTGAGGCTTCAGTTGAGTTGCTCGCCGCAATTCGCTCTCGGCGCGGCTGAAATCCCCTGCCGATGCGAGCGCCAATCCGAGATTGTAGTGGGCGTCAAAATAATCGGGTCGCAGATCGATAGCAGTTTGTAAGTCGCGGGCTGCGCTTTGTAACTGGCCAGCCGACATTTCCGCGGCTCCCAGTGCGTTGCTGACAACAGGATCCCTCGGCCTGATCTTGGCCGCCATCGCATAGTGTGAAATCGCTTCAGCCGTTTCGCCCCGATTCATCAGCATGGCCGCCAGATTATATTGCGCTTCGAAGATGGTCGGATCTTTTTCCACTTGATGCCGCGACAGCGCTTCCTGCAGAACCAGCCGGGGATCGACGTTTGTTTGTACAGGTAGCACCTGCAACCAAAGATGGGCCATCTCGTCTTTAGCGCGATTGCCGCCTGTTACCAGCGCTGGGGGATTATTCGGATTGCGCACGTTGTCCGAAGAATTATCGTATTGATACCGCATCTCAACAGAAGTGCCTTTAGGCAGCGCCACCGGCTGAGCATAGGTGTACACAGCCTGCCAGTTCAAATCCCAATGCGGAATATTCAACAACGTTTTCTGGCGTCCATCCGGGAACGTCGCGATCGCCTCCAGATGCTTCCCCAGGTAATGCGCATGCGGGTAAATCGCCAACAGCGAAACATCCACCGGCAGCGTAAACGTATCGCTCACCCGGAAATCCTTGGCGCCGGCCGGAATATGCAGCGCGGAGTCGTTCTCCAGCTCCAGCAGCATCGGATGCAGCGTCGCCGGCTCGTCCGTGAAGGACAAGCCGACCGATGGTTGAATCCACTCCGGTTTGCCCGACGGCTGAAGATGCACATTCAGCAGCAAGTCCGTGCCGGGATCCATCCGCAGCGCCATGCCTCGCGGCTGCTCCGTCGCAGGAGTGCCAGGCTTCCAGAACAACAGGTGGCTATCGGGATCGAACGCCTCCGATTCGACACGAATGTCCATCCCGCCGAATCCCGCGCCGGGCTCTTTTTCCAGCGCGCGGGAGCTTCCTAATCTGTCAATCAAAATGTTGGCATGGTGTACCAGCCGCTTGTCGCCGGGCCGGATCTCGACCCCCTTTACCCACCGCGTCCGGTCTAACGGGACCGGCAGAACAAAGTTCCAATAAACGTCTGTACCCGAAGCTGGAAGTTGAAACGGCTTGGCCGCTGTCACGATCAGGTCGGGCTTGCCAAGCTGCCATCCCGCTTCGAAATGCGGCGGTTGTGGAGCCGCGGACGGATCGCCTTCAGGCGTGCCCGCTTCCACCCAGCGCCGTATCAGCTCCAGTTGCGCATCTGACAGGCGCCGCTCCCCGGCAATCGGGAATGGTCCCGGCTCCGGCAGCCAGGGAGGCATGAAGCGCGCTTGTGTTACCGCGGCGATCTGCCGCGCGTGCTTCTTCACATCCTCGTAGCTGAGCAGCGGGAACGGACCCGCTTCTCCGGGCCGGTGACAATCGGCGCAGTTGTGGTAAATAATCGGCGCGATATCGCGGCTGAACGTCGGGGTCGCCTTGGTCGTCTGTGATGCGGCAAGCATTGCGCAGAATAATCCGATTGCGGCAACACAAAAACCGCGGCTGATTCGGACTGGTTCGAACAAGGAAGCGAACACCAAAACGGCGAACAAAGTCTATGCCATCAGAATAGAGTATTCGCCCGCATCAACTCTTTGCGCTCGCGCCTTCGAGGGCTGTAAACACGCGGTTCGCAGAAATGCCATCAAATTTGTCGACACCGCCGCTCGGCCAGTGAATTTCAATCGACACCTGAGTCGCCGAGCCAAGCCCGAAGTGAACCCGAAGATCGCTCTGCGACAAATAGCTTCCTCCGCTGCGCACTTCGTCCACCTGCTGCACGTGATCGTTACCCGTACAGACGACGCGGGCACCGATGCCCGACTTGTTCGACTTCGTCCCGACAGTCTTCACCTTGATCCAGTTGTTTTTCAGAACGCTGTCGCAGCGCAACAACTGGGGAACATCGTTGACACAGTTCACCGCGATATCGAGATCCCCGTCATTATCGAAATCACCAACAGCGCAGCCCCGAGCCGCTACCGTTTCCAAAATTCCGGGCCCGGCTTGCAGCGAAACATCTTCAAATTTGCCGTTACCCGAATTCCGGTAAAGCACCTTGCGCTCGCGGTACCCGGATTCACTGGCTTTCTCACGAACCTCCGGATAAACATGGCCATTTGCCGTGAAGATGTCCACCCAGCCATCGTTATCAAAATCGAGAAAGCAGGCGCCCCAGCCAAGAAATCTCGTATTCCTGCCCAGACCAGCCTGGAACGTGACATCTTCAAAGTTGTCGCCCCCGGCATTGCGATACAGGCTCGATGTGTCGCCTGCAAAATTGGTTTTCAGAATGGCAAGCCGCCCGCTGTGATACACGTCTGCGGCCGAGACTCCCATACCCGCCTGTGTCTTGCCGTCTGCGCCAAACGCGACGCCAGACTCCAGGCCGATATCGGTAAACGTGCCATCGTGATTATTTTTGAAAAACGCCGATGGCGCCGAATCGTCCGCGACGTAGATATCTGGCCATCCGTCATTATCGAAATCTCCAGCCAGAACACCCAGGCCGTAGGTTCCCTGCTTTCGAAGAATACCGGCACGCTCAGACACATCGCTGAACGTTCCATCGCCATTGTTGTGGAAAAGAATATCCTTCCCGCCCTGCAATCCGGGAGGCCCGCAGGCGACAACGACGCCTTCATATAAACACGGGCCGCTCTCGGGAAGCGGCGCTGTTTTTGGATCGAAGTCGATGTAATTGGCCACATAAAGATCCAGATGGCCGTTACGATCGTAGTCGACGAACGCGCATCCCGTGTTCCAGCGCTTTAACCCCGTGCTTGTGCGCGTGGTAACGCCCGCTTTGAGTGCCACGTCGGTGAAAGTGCCGTCGCCATTATTTCTCCAGAGCGCACAATCGCCCCAGTAGCTGACGAACAAGTCGTCATGGCCGTCGTTGTTGTAGTCGCCCGCGCAAACGCCCTGTCCCCAGCCCGTGCGCGCAACACCGGCCTTCAACGTGACATCAGTGAACGTGCCATCGCGATTGTTCTTGAAGAGGCGGCTTACCGGCTCGTCGCCCTTTGCGAAATTGGATTCAAAGCGCGTACCGTTGACAAAAAAAAGATCCAGCCATCCGTCGTTGTCGTAGTCAATAAACGCGACGCCGCAACCCGTAGTCTCGAGAAGAAATTTGTTGTGGCTTTCCGCCCCAAAGATCGTCTTAGCGTGCAACCCGGCCTGCTTCGCGACGTTGACGAACTGAACTCCCAAACCGGGCGCGTCACCCAGAAGCTGGTCGATCAAAAAGACCGGGATGCTGGCGGAGAGAGAGCGAAGGAAGGAGCGTCTGGAGGCTGGCATCAGCGATTCGTGCGGCGCGACAGCGTTACGCCGCTGTCGTTCGCCGCTTCATAGCCCGCTTAGCAGTCGCGGGTTTCGCAGTCGTCCGCTTCGCCGCGGATTGCTTCAAGCTTTGCTGCAGCGCTTGAACGATATCGACAACCGGAGCGCGCTTCGGTTGTTTCACCACGCTTATCTTCTGTCCCTTCTGCTTCTGTTCAATCAGATGTTCGATATTCTTTCGGTACTCATCGTCGAACTCTTCCGGTTTAAATGGCGCCGCGAGTGTGTCGATCAGTTGCTTCGCCAGCTTCATCTCATTCGCACTCCCCTTGGACTTGGCCGGTTCGTGCACCTGATGGGCTTGGTTCAGCTCATTTTGAAAATACATCGTATGCAACACCAGCCCTTCCTCCGCTGGCCGGATCAGCACCACGTGCTCGCGCCCGTGCATCGCCACCTTTCCCAGAGCATAATACTTCGATTCCTTCATGGCCCCGGCAAGCAACTGGTAAGGCTTCTCCGCGCCGCTTTCGGGCACCACATAATAAGACTTCTCGAGATAGATCGGGTCCACCTCGCTTTCACGCACGAATTGCAGAATGTCCACCGCATTCGACGTCGGCGGCGCAATGCGCTTGAGTTCAGCCTGGTCCACTACGACGTAATTGCCCTTTTCGACTTCGTATCCTTTCACAATCTCGTCGCGCGAAACCGGTTTGTCTTCTTCCGCGCAATACCAGACCTCCTTAATTCGCGAAAGGTCCTTGTTGTGCAGCATATGAAAGTGGATCGTTTGCGGCCTTGCCGCCGTAGTAAGGTGAACGGGAAACGTAACCAGCCCGAAACTGACGTAGCCTTTCCAAACTGAACTTGGCATAACTGTCTGACGCGAAAGTGTTATGTTTTGATGCCCGCCAGTTTCAGCACATACGCCTGACTGGGCGCAGCCGTCGCACGAAGTTCCAGCGGAATCGTTATCGCAACGCCATCGCCCTGGCGCTGGCAACGCAAACCAGCCTGACTTCCGAGCAATGTCACCTTGCAATCCGCTGCCGCCGGAATCTCCCGCAGAACCAGGTCACCTTTCGGCCATCGAGGCAAAATCGCATACACAACATCGCCCTTCTGCGTGAAGAACGCTTCCACATGCGAATCTCCCGCTGCGGGCGAGTCCACCAGCTTCGTGATGTCGTACTCGGCGCGGAACTCTTTGTCCTCCAGCTTCGGCTTATTCCCTGCACTCCATTGCGACGGCCGTTTGAATGCGGTCGTCTCATAGATGGCTTCACCGTTCTGCTGCAGCCAACTCCCGATCTGCCGGAGCCGTTCTTCCATAATCACCGGAATGCGCCCGTCCGCGCGCGGACCAATGTCGAGCAACAGGTTGCCGCCCCGGCTCACAATATCGACGAGCATCAGCAAAAGCTGCCGGTCCGAGTGGTAGTCGGAAAGAGCTTCCATCCGGTTGTAGCCATACGAATACCCCATGCCGCGGCTTTCTTCCCAGGCATGGGAGGCCTGCTGCATGCCAGACGTGTATTCGGTCGTGTAATAGCCGCCATGTTTATGCCGCGTGTCGCTTCCCCACCGATCGTCAATCACCACGCGGTCGGCCACCGGAGATTCATTGAACAACCATGCGAGAATCTCCGTCGAGCGCCACTCCTCGCTCGGCAGTTCCCATTCCCCGTCGGAGAAGATGATGTCGGGCTTTGCATGCGTGACGACATCTTTAAACTGAGGGATCATGTGCTCCGCCACGTAACGGCGCTTGTCGGAAAGCCACAGCGGGTTGTACCACTCGTAGAGCGAATAGTAAATCCCGATGTGCAGCCCTTTGCGTCGGCCGGCTTCCGTCAGATCTAGCAGCAAATCGCGCTTCGGACCGATATCGACGGCGTTCCAGGCCCGGCCCCAGGAACGATTCGCTTGCGGGTTGCGCCACAACGTGAACCCTTCGTGATGTTTTGAAGTCAACGCCACATACTTGGCGCCGGAATCCACAAACAATCCCGCCCAGTAATCCGGATCGAACAGTTCGGCGCGAAATAGCGGAGCGAAATCAAAATAGGAAAAATCAGGACCATAGGTTCGTTTATGAAAGTCCCAGGTGAGCGCGCCCTTACCAACCGGAGCGGTGGCTCTCATGCCCTCGGTCAGTGAGTTCCAATACCATTCGGCGTAAGGATTTTCGTCCTTCACGTTGACTGCCGCAAAAGCGGGCACCGAATAGAGGCCCCAATGAATAAAAATGCCGAACTTAGCCTTGGTATACCAATCCGGAATCGGGCGCGCATCGAGCGATGCCCAATTGGCCTCGTACCGCTCGGCAGCAAGTGCGTTTCTCCGGGCCAGGGCGGCAGCCACAGGCAACGAACTCATGGTTTTCAGCACATCTCGCCGCGTTTTCAGCAAATCTCTGGTATGCATGGGAAGCATCTCGCATTCTATCGAGCGCGCCCAATATGAACCGCGAGATAACGTCCGCTAACCGACCCACTGCTGAAGATGGCGCATGATGGCGGCTTTCGGCTGCGCTCCGACGATGCGGTCTACTTCCTGTCCGCCTTTCAACACCAACAGCGTCGGAATGCTCTGCACACGAAAGCGCGCGGCCGTTTCCGGATTCTCATCCACGTTCATCTTTCCCACGCGAACCCGGCCAGCCATTTCGGAAGCCAGCTGCTCAACAACCGGTCCAACCACCCGGCACGGCCCACACCACGGCGCCCACATATCGAGGAGAACGGGAATCGGAGACCGTTCCACCTCCGCTGCGAAATTCGCATCCGTAACTAACGTGGGTCCCGCGCTCAGCGACAGGGTAGCTTTACAGCGGCCGCAAACAGGTTGTTGGCCGCCTGCGAGTTTTTCGGGTGGTATGCGATTGTTCGCACCGCAGGCTTTGCATTGAACAATAAGCGGCTCAGACATATCGTAATGGCATCTCTGCGAATATGATTGCAAAATGCCGTCGTGCTCATCGCCTTATCAGGCCGCGTAGACGTTCGCATTCAGAAATTCATTGCGGAACTTGCCGTTTGGATCGAATTGCCGTGCCAATTGTTGAAACTCCGGCATCCGCACATACAACATCTTCAGGCGCGAAGGAGACATCGTGAACAACTTCGCCCAATGGGGCCGCGCATCAAAAGGCTGCAGCTGTTCTTCAATTTTTGGCAGAACAGCTTTCACCGCATCCCATTCCGGTTTCCACGTGAAGTGAATCGCCAGCGACTGCCGTGAATAGGCTGTGCTGATCCAAAGGCTGTCGCTCTCGATGGTTCGCAACTCAGTAATAAAAAGATGCGGCGTAACCTGATCCCGAAGCTTTTCCACCGCCAGAATGGCTTCATACGCCCGATTCCGCGGCACAAAAAACTCGGACTGCAGTTCCTGCCCGCTACTCGGCGTGAAGTTCATCCGGAAGTGCGGCATCCGTTCGTACCAGGGACCCGGAACGCCCATCTGCTCCGTGCAATTCTCTGCAGAATGTCCGGCGAGCGGGTGTAGATTTCGCGTCGCCGCCTTCGCACCGAAAAACTCTTTCGGCATTGTCCAGGAACTCCCAGGCGTCACGCGGCTCTTAATCCAAACCTGTGTCGCTCGGTGATTTTGCCAGTCGGTGAACAGACTCACGCTATAACCGGCCCCGAAAATTTCGTCCAGGTGGTGTTCCAGCTTATCGAACGACAGGTTCTCGTAAACAACCTGCCGCATCTGAAACGTCGGCTGAACGTCTAGCGTAACTTTAGTGATGATTCCAAGCGCGCCCAGCCCCACGACAGCTCCCTGAAACTCCTTGTCCTGTCGCGTGAGCGTGACGATCTCGCCGCCTCCGTTCACAATCTCGAGTCGCGATACAGCCGTCGAAAGATTGCCGTTCTTAATCCCGGAACCATGGGTGCCCGTCGCGCATGCACCGGCCACCGAAACATGCGGCAGCGAAGCTAAATTATGCAGCGCGAAACCATGGTCGTCCAGATACGGGGCCAGCTGGCCATAACGCACACCGGCGCCCACCGTCACCGTTCGCGACTTCGCATCCACCTCCATGTCTTTCAAATGCTCAACCGAAACTTGTCCGCCCGAAGTATCGGCAATGCTGTTGAAAGAGTGCCGCGCTCCCAACGCCTTCAACTTGTCGTGCTTTCGAACAATCTCCTGCACGTCTTGCACGCTCTCTGGCGTATAGACTTCGCGTGCGTGAAACGTGTAATTGCCGGCCCAGTTTGTTCGCGGCGCCGTCTGTTCCGCCTCGCTTGAGAAGTTCGACAAGAGGCTACCAGTAACCAACGCCGCCGACGTCTTCAAGAATTGCCGTTTATCCATCGCCACCCCGGCTAGCCGATCTGCCAACCGGATCGAATGTACGGCTTCAACATCTCATTCGCTTGCTGATTGTTGGTAATCTCCATCTTTGTGGCATCCCATTCGAGCCTGCAGTTCAGGCGAATGGCGATCGCGCCCAGCGCCACCCATTCGGTAAATGGCGCCGAGATGTTGAAGTTCGAGCAAGCCGGATCGCCGCCCTTACAAGCGCGAATCCAATCGCGATAATGGCCCGGAGAACGCGGCAGAAACTCCGGCGGAAATTCGTAGTCACGCATTTGCTCAACCGGAACCAGGCGCGTCCACTCGCCGTAAGTACCGGTCGTGATCATGCCCTTCTCTCCCTTGAATAGGCTTCCGTTCGTCCCCTTGTTGATCAGGGCCATCCATTCGGCCTCTTTCCGCGCGTGCTCGTCCTTCGGCTCCGGTCTTGACGCCTGCTTTTTCTCATGCGGAGGCGGCTCCGGCTTCGGCTTGAAGAAGTCTTCCGTGAAGACGCCGCCGATGATCTGGCGCTCTTTCGGTTTCAGCTTCGAATTCTGATCGCCGGTTCGATTCCGCGGAAGGTCTCCCAGGATCTCGCCTTGCGGGGCGCCTGCGAAGCTTGGCCGTTCGTCCCGCATCGCGTCATACCAGAAGATCTTGACCGGCGGCATCCCGGGCCGTTCCGGAAAATCGAAGCGAACCGTCGACCTCGCCGGAAAATAAAGCTCGCTCGATTTTTCCTGGAAAACGCATTCGACAACCGTTGGCGCCGTCAGACGCAGCGCCATATTCGGCGCACCCAAAATATGGCACGCCATGTCTCCCAAGGATCCCGAGCCAAAATCGAAGAAACCGCGCCAGCTGAACGGTAGATAGTCTTCGCTATAAGCACGATCCTTGGCGACGCCCAACCACAGATCCCAATCGAGGGTTGAAGGAACCGGCGATGTGGGAGGCGCCTCCGTGATCCCTTGCGGCCACACGGGACGATTCGTCCAGGCATGAACTTCCGTTACATTGCCGATAGCGCCGGACCAGATCATTTCCGCGCACTGGCGCGTTCCCTCGTTCGAATACCCCTGATTGCCCATCTGCGTAGCAACCTTATATGTCTGCGCAGCCCGAGCCAGTTCGCGGCACTCCCAAACCGTGTGCGCCAGCGGCTTCTGCACATAAACATGCTTGCCGAGCTGCATCGCAGAAATCGCCGCCGCCGCATGCATGTGGTCCGGAATGGTGACGATCACCGCATCGACGTTGGCGTTCTCCTTGTCCAGCATCGCGCGATAGTCTTTGTATTTGGTTGCGTTGGGAAACTGCCCGTACAGTCTCGCGGCTCGCGTATCGTCTACATCGCATAGCGCGATAATATTTTCCGTTTCCGCGCAGGCCTGGACATCGCTGGTCGCTTTACCACCGGCCCCAATGGACGCGATGTTTAACTTTTCATTCGGTGATTGATAGCCGAGCCTTTTCAGCGAAGGCACGCTGCCAAAACCGGCCACTGGAACCGCTCCCGCCAGCAGGCTTCCGAAAAAGAAATATCGCCTCGAGATCGTATTGCGCTTCATGGATGAGTTCCTCGACTCTACACGCGATCATATACCGCGGCGTTCTGCGCGCCTGGCTCGCGATGAAGCAACAACGAAGTGTCTTGTTCTTTGCTCAGGCTTTTCCGAACGGATACGCCGTAAGTGAGTCCGGTTCTACGCGCGTACGAGAGTGCTTAGTTCGCCTCGAAAGCCGCCGGAAAGCCCACCGGTTCCAGCTTTTGCCAGTACGCCCGGCCGTTGAAAATCGTCCTCGCTTCCGCCAATCTGGGTTCAGACGCAAACCGAAACTTACGAAAGGAGAACAAATGAAGGTTAAGAGCAAAGTCAACGCCGGTAAAGGAGTTTGGAGCACCTAGTCCTTTAACGTGACTACGACGTCGGTATCGGTGTCCATCCGATGCCTTCATCTGTTCCAATTTCTGGACCCATTCGTTCTAGCGTTCGAATGGGTCCTAAAAACCTACAACTCTCTCTTCGGCCATCGCGCCGAAACGTTGAGAAAAAATCTTTTCACCGCTGACACCCATACAAGGTCAAGGCGAAAAGATCATGGCAGAAAATTTCCACCGGATTACCCAGTCGCTTCGCCGCGACAGCGGGCTCACCTCGACCACTGCCGCGTTCGTCGGCGTATCCCTCCTGATTGCATGGGGCGTCTGGGCTTTCAAAGCTCGCGTCACGCGCTATGAGTCTTCCGATGCCGCCCGCCTCGAAGTAAGCACCTCCGCATATCCCGTACAAGCCAACATCACCGGCGAAATGAAGAGTTCGTATCTCGTTCTTGGACGCGAGGTACACGCCGGCGACGTTCTTGCCGAGTTGGACAGCAGCACAGAAACGCTCAATCTCGATGAGGAACGCTCACGCTGGGCAAGCTTCGGACCAGAAATCGCCGCACTTCGCGCCCGGATGGAGTCCGAGCAAGCGGGCAGCGGCGACGAAAAGAACGTTCTCTCCGTCGCGAAACAGCAAGCTATGGCCCAGATCAGCCAGGCAGAAGCACAGGCGCAGCAGGCGGAAACCGAAGCCCGCCGCGCTGAGAGCCTCCGCGCAGCAGGGATTATCGCCACATCAGAAGCCGAACGCACTGCCGCCGACGCCAGAAGCAAACGCGCAGCCGCCAACGCTTTGAAGCTAGCCGCCTTACAGCTCGAACCGCAGCTGCGCGTACGCCAGCGCGATCGCGAGGTCCGCCTCAATCAGCTGCTGCAGGAGCAATCGAAACTAGAAGCGGAACGCGCCACCTCCGAAGCGGCTATCCGGAAGCTGGAGCACGCCGTCGAATACCGCCGCATCCGTGCCCCGATCAGCGGCCGCCTTGCCGAATGCGCCACTCTTCGGCCCGGTTCCCATATCGCAGAGGGTCAACAACTTGGGGTGATTCTTCCGGCCGGCGCGGTTGAGATTATCGCTGAGTTCTCACCATCCGCCGCAATGGGTAAGATTCACCGCGGCCAACCGGCCACTCTTCGGCTCGACGGCTTTCCCTGGGCTCAGTACGGCACCGTGCCGGCTCGGGTTTCCCAGGTCGCAAGCGAAATTCGCGATGGCAAAGTGCGCGTCGAACTGGCCGTGACCGGGAGTCCCAACTCGGCCCTGTCGCTCCAGCACGGAGCGCCCGGCAAAGTCGAAATCGAGACGGAAATCACCTCGCCCGCCGCCTTATTGTTCCGCTCGGCCGGGGCTTTGGTAGGCGCGCAGTAATCCTCATGCCCGGCCGCCGCCGATTTTTTGCCGCTGAGGTGGTCCAAACCTCCAGCCTGGATTGCGGTCCCGCCGCCTTGAAATGTCTGCTTGAAAGCTTCGGCATTCCGGTGCAGTACGGGAGGCTGCGCGAAGCCTGTCAGACGGGCCTGGACGGCACCTCCATCGACACCATGGAAGTAGTGGCCAATCAGCTTGGCCTCGAAGCCGAACAGATCACCATCCCCGCAGACCATCTTTTTTTCCGCGAAGCGAATGCCCTGCCCGCCCTCGTAGTCGTCCAGTTATCCGGCGGTATCACCCATTTCGTCGTAGTCTGGCGCCGGCATGGCAGCCTTCTGCAGGTGATGGACCCGGCTATCGGCCGCCGCTGGGTATCGCGCGACCGCTTCCTCCGGGAGGTCTATCGCCACACCATGGTCGTGCCGGCCGAAGGCTGGCGAGAATTTGCCGCATCTGCCGAATTTCAGCAAGTCTTACGAAGACGGCTACAGTCAGCGCGGATTCCGATTCAAGAGATCAATCGTCTTTGCCTTTTGGCGCAGCAAGACCCGGCATGGTCTTCACTCGCCGGATTGGATGCCGGAACCAGGCTTCTCAGTGCCCTCGTCGTCGCCAAAGCAGTGAAATCTTCAAAAGAATGTCTTGGCGTCTTGAAAAATCTTTGTGCCAATCCCGAGCTGATTCCCCATCAGTACTGGTCCGTGCGGGCCGCTGCCGCAGATGAAGAGGGAGCCGAACAAGTCTCCGTAACTGGGGCCGTTCTGGTACGCGTCTCGGGAAAGCGCCTAATCCCGCCGCGAGAGGAAGAGAGCCCGTTGTCCCCGGAATTGGCCGCGGCCAAAGATCAGTCGCGTAGCCGGCCCGGCCGCGAGATTTTCCGCCACCTCTCACAAATGGGACCAATCCGGTTCCTTGCGCTATGTCTGGGCTTACTTGGCGCCGGTGGCGGCGTGGGCATCGAGGCGATTCTCTTCCGCTCGCTCTTCGATATCACGACGCAATTGCATCTGAAGGGGCAGCGCATCGGCGCATCGGCCGCGATCTTACTGTTTTGCAGTTTGCTTTTGTTGTTCGATGTCGCGCTGTTCTCCATTTGCGTACGGCTGGGACGCCAGCTGGAGATTCGCCTGCGCACCGCCTTTCTCGCAAAGATTCCGCTGCTGGGGGACCGCTACTTTCGGAGCCGCCTGACATCCGATATGGCCGAACGCAGCCATGCCGTGCATCGCATCCGGCACCTCCCCGACGTCGGACGCCAATTCCTTGTGGCTGTCATCAAGATGCTCGCCATGTCGGCCGGACTGGTCTGGCTTCAGCCTTCCGCGTGGCCGATTGTGCTTGGAATCATTGCGGCTGCCATGGGTCCGCCGATCCTGTCGCAGCCTCTGCTTACGGAACGCGATCTGCGCATCCGCAGTCACGCCGCAGGCCTCACCCGGTTTTACCTGGACGCGATGCTCGGACTGCTGCCGATCCGGTCACATAACGGCGCGCGCAGCATTCTTCGGCAGCAGGAACAGATGCTCGGCAATTGGGCATCCTCGACACTTGACCTGCAAAAAACGGTCACCATTCTCGAAGCTTTCCAGCTCACAGCCATGTTTGGCTTGATCGCCCTGCTGCTGATCGCGCATCCGTTCGAGGGCAGCAACATCGGCCGTGTCCTGCTGATTATTTATTGGGCCTTGAACCTGCCCACGCTCGGACAGGAGATCGCCTCGCTCGCACGCCAATATCCCGGCTATCGAAATCTGGCGCTGCGCGTACTCGAACCGCTAGGCGCTCCCGAGGAACAACCATTGGCCGCAACGCCCGCCCGGCAGCCAGGCCACTCTTCGTCATTGGAGTTTCGCAACGTTTCGGCGCAAGCCGCCGGACAGTCGATTCTGCGGGACATCAACCTGCAACTCGAACCGGGCGCGCATCTCGCCATCGTCGGTCCCTCCGGCGCAGGAAAATCAAGCCTGGTTGGCTTGTTGCTTGGATGGCTCACGCCCGCAACCGGGGAGATCCTGGTGAACGGATCTCCGCTTGATGTACGTGTGCTTCGAAAATCAATCGCCTGGGTCGACCCCGCGGTTCAATTGTGGAATCGTTCGCTGCTCGACAACATCTGTTACGGCGCTGAATCAGATTCATCGCTTGCCGGCGATGCTATTGAAGCCGCCGCGCTGCGCAATCTCCTCGAAACCCTGCCGGACGGATTGCAAAGCAGGCTTGGAGAAAGCGGCGCGCTGGTCTCAGGCGGCGAAGGACAGCGCGTTCGCTTAGCGCGCGCAATACTTCATCCGGATACGCATCTGGTTATTCTCGATGAACCATTCCGCGGTCTCGACCGTGCCAAACGCCGCGAGTTGCTGAGCCGCGCCAGAAAACTCTGGAGCGGTTGTACGCTGCTCTGCATAACGCACGACATCGCGGAGACGGAAAGCTTCGATCGCGTGCTCGTTGTCGAAAGCGGTCGGATTTCGGAAGAAGGAACGCCGCGGGAACTGCGGCATCGGGCATCGTCGCGCTACGCTCAGCTGCTCGCGGCCGAGCAGCAGGCACGCTCGGGGCTTTGGTCGAGCCGGCAATGGCGGCGGGTACGGATCGAGAACGGCCGGACCATTGAATCGATTCAAGATCCCGCGCTTACCGGCGAGGCCGACGTCGCATGAGCCGGGTCGATAGCAATCCGCAAGCGAACTTAAATAACGTCCTCTGGAAGGCCGATCAGTTAGTCGAGTGTTTGACCCAGCTCTGCAGACGATCCGGATTCGACAATGCCGCGGAAACACTGGCGCCCATCGCCGGTATCGACGGCGATCCCGGACGGTGGATTGAGCAAGCAGCACAGCGGCTCGGCTGCGAGGCAACGCCGCTCGAAACGACGTACGCCGCGTTGCCGGACGACCTCAAGTCTGCGTATCCTGCAATCCTGTCGGTGGGAGCGGATTCGTATCTCGCCGCAAGCGGCCGCCGCGGCCATAAACTCCTGGTGATCACGCCCGCCGGGCAAATCACGCGTGTAGATATCGAGACGGTTTGCGCAGCCATTCGCGAACCCCACGAAGCGCCGCATCGAGAGAACATCGGCCACTTCCTCGCCCAGGCGGGGATCACCGGGAAACGTCGCGCTGCAGCCCTCGCGCTGATGCTTCGCGAACGTCTCGCCGGCAGGCGATTGAATCACTGCTGGATCTTGTGGCCGGGTCCTCAGAAAGGTGTTCTACCGTGGCTCAAGCAAACCGGAGCGCTCCGCATTACGGGGGCGTTAATCGGCGCGCATACCGCTCAGTACCTGATCTGGATCGCATCATGGGCATTGCTCGGCAGCCTGTCGTTTGCTGGTCACATGGACCGCGGCTGGCTGGCCGCGTGGGCGTTGTTTTTGGCCACGCTGGTACCTTGCCGCGTCCTCGCCACCTGGTTGCAGGGCCGGCTTTCGGTCAGCATAGGCGGCGAAATGAAACGGACTCTTCTCGCAGGAGCGCTCCGCCTCGATCCCGAAGAAGTTCGCAGCCTCGGCATCGGCCAGTTCCTCAGCCAGGCGCTCGAAGCCGAGGTGCTTGAGACGCTTGCTCTGGGCGGTGGAATTGCCAGCCTGCTCGCCTGCGTGGATCTGCTCGCCGCGGGCTTCGTGCTGGGACGACTGGCGCCGCTTTTGATCGTTTGGTTCGCCGCCGCCGTTCTGATTGGCTATCGATTTCTGGTCAAATTCGAACGTTGGGGTACATCCCGCCTCAACATGACGCATCAGCTCGTTGAGTCGCTGGTGGGTCATCGTACACGCCTCGTGCAGCAGCCGCCGGAGCGCTGGCACGACAGCGAAGATCAAGCGCTGGATGACTATCTGACAACCTCAGCCGGCGTCGATCGCATCGGCACCGCATTAGTTGCTGGCATCCCAAGGGGCTGGCTGCTGTTGGGCCTGGCGTCTCTCGCGCCGGTGCTCATTGCAAGCCACGCAGCGCCGGATGCCGCGCCAGCCTCCCAGACCGCCATAGCGCTCGGCGGCATTCTTCTGGCGTTTACAGCCTTCGACCGGCTGGTCGTTTCATTTTCCGAGATTGCCGTCGCCTGGGTCGCGTGGAAGCGCGTCGGGCCACTATTCCGCGCCGCGTCCCGTCCGCGGAATCTGGGGCAGATGTTCACTGCGCCCTCCACTGTACGAAATACGCCGCCCCGCATTCTGCAGGCCGAAAGACTCGTGTTCAGTTACCGTCAGCGTGGTGCGCCCGTATTGCGCGATTGCAGCCTTACCGTCTGGGAAGGCGATCGGGTTTTGCTCGAAGGCACGTCCGGCGGAGGAAAAACAACCCTGGCTTCGCTCCTCGCAGGAGGGCGGTCCCCGGATTCCGGCCTGCTTCTCTCGGATGGACTGGATATTCAGTCGCTCGGTACCGGCGGCTGGCGGGAGCGCATTTTATCTGTGCCGCAATTTCACGAAAATCATATCCTGACCGAGACGCTCGCGTTCAATCTGTTATTCGGCCGCTGCTGGCCTCCCACGCCCGCGGACTTCGAGGAAGCGGAGCATGTATGCCGCGGCCTGGGACTCGGCGGCCTTCTCGATCGAATGCCGAGCGGCCTGCTGCAGATGGTCGGTGAGGGAGGATGGCAGCTTTCGCATGGCGAACGGAGCCGCATCTTCATCGCACGAGCCCTGCTGCAGCGCCCAAAATTGATAATTCTCGATGAAAGCTTCGGCGCCCTCGATCCGGAGAGTTTGCAGGTTGCCCTCGAATATACGCGCGAGAAGGCCGGCGCTTTGATCGTAATTGCCCATCCATAGTGCAAAGCGATAAGCGGTTCCAGGCTCAACACACATTTACAAGTTGTTGGAAAAGTTTTTACCGCTTTCACGAATCCGCGCGCATCTTGGAACGTCGAAGGGGTAGGACAGCTCTCGCGTACACCCGGTAGCTGCAGACGGCAAAGCCTAATTTAGCCGTTCAGCTTTGGGTTAATCGGAAGCACATAGGTGATTAGTTCGTGACATTGACAGCAAAAAACGAGCCGGTGCCAGCAGCTAAACTCAATGCCCACCGTCCGCTTTTGCACGAGCGCCGCAGCCTGAGCTGCGGTTTTCGGTTTGGCAATGAACATGCTGAGTATGTAGGTGGTCCCGCGAAGCTGCAATAAGGGGTGAGAAAATGGAAGACAAATCGAACAACAAAGCCGATCAGGCAGAAGCAAACGTCATCTGTCGGCAATGCGGATGCACCCAGGCGTTGGCAGCCGCCGACGCAAGGGCGGTTGGCTACTTAAACCAGTTCATCGCGGGCACTTATACCTGCTGCCAGGTGGTTGAATGGGCAGACGAGCAATGGGTTGCCTGGCAGGACGCAGCGTCCGAGGACGGGAAGTCCATCGAAGAGGCCACCACCCCGTTAGAAATAGAACCGGACGCACAGTTTGTTCCCGTTCGCTTGAGAAAGCCAAAGTTATGAGACCGCGCGCGCCGAAGCCTTGCAGTGTCTATCTCGAAGCAGCCACGAAATCGCAAGACTTCCTTACGACCAAGTGGGTGTTGCGCAGTTGCGGCCACACCATCAAGTCAACTTGGCATGAGGATTCGACCCTCGCTTTCAGCGGTTCCCAAACTCATTGGTCCCGGGCACGTCTGGAAGAGATGAAATCCTGCGACACCTTGGTCGTCGTCCGTGAACGGGACGAGCAACTGCCTCCCGAATTGGCCTTATTCGTTGGATTCGCACTCGCTCGCAATCTGAGAGTGATCTGGGTCGGCCTTCCGATCAATACCCTGGAGCACTTTGCAAGTGTCCGTTTTTTCGACACTCCTGACGAATTTCGACACCAACTTTCGCGCGAAAGTGATCCTCGGCACGCGCACGATCTGCTCGCTGCGTAAGATCCCTTTCCGCCGCGGCTGACGCGGATTCTATACACCCAAGAAACGGGCAAGTACTCTGCGCCAGCCATTATCTATCAAGTGCCGGACTCGGGGCTCTGCCTTAATAGCTAACGTTAATTACTCAAACTTCAGGTTCATCTGGTTCAGCCCTTTGCGGATCTCGTGCGCCAGTTCTATCGAATCGCCGGTCTTGAACTGGTGCGAGAAAAAAAGCTGAGGATCCTCGTGGGTTTCCTGGTTGTATAAGCACCCGACGTCCCAGCCCTGCTTTCGCATTACCCTCATAACTCTTTGGACCTCCCAAGCAACCATGCCGAAATCTGGCACGGCTGCGGCATTGATACCTCCTCCATAGGGCTGAAAGGCAATAGGCGTGGAGACATTCAAGTACGGATTGATCCGAAGGCCGCCCAGATAAATAGGCTCTTTGCGAGGCAGATCAAAGTTCACCACACCGTTCGCTCCGATTTGGGGAGAGGCCCCGAGAATCTGGCCAAGCTCGTCGGCCGGCAGCGGTGTAGTTGGGTTAGACGGCATCGTTTGCGGAAAGGGAGTCGAGGTCACGTTGAGAGCAGCCTTGATTCCCCTCGCGATTTTTAGAGCATCACCGGCTGCGCGGAAGTGAATAAACCAGACAAGCGGATTGAAGTCATAGAGGTGCTGATGCTCCGCCTGAAAAACCAAATTATGCTCGAGCAACTGATCGATGAACGGATTAGGTTCGCTCGCTCGCAGCGCCATATCGGAATTCATAACCGCTTGACCGTTGTGCCACAGTTCAAAATACAAGGTCCCGTTAATTTGGAACGACGGCAGGATGGGAACACCGTGCAGGGTCACATTGTTTATATCGTCACGATCGATCTCGATCGAGAAAACACCATTTGAAAACATTCCTTGCGCATCGATGATGTCTTCGATCTTACTTGCCACTTCCTTCTGCTCGGGGGTTGGCTCAGGTCCTTGATCAGCTCGTACTGGCGGCGCAGTTGCTAGTACTCCTGTAACTAGGCTTGCACCTAGCGCGAGAACACTTCTTCTGTGCGGAAACATGCTTTCGTCTTGCATGCAGTTGCTCCTTTTTGCTCAGGCGCATCACTTCACGCTTTCTGAGGCTGTCGAAAAGAGCGGTTTACATTCTCGTCGGTTTCATTAGGAAAAGTACTCTCGGTAGTAAATGTCGTGCTGAATGGCTAAGTCCCCAACCCTCAAAGACAGACCGAAAGCCGCATCGATTCTGGGTTGCGTTGATAAAATGTCACCGTGAGTTTGCAGTGTAATTTTCGTTTCAGGTTCAGCGTTTTTGTAGTCGCAGCGAGCTTCGGTATTAGCGGCGCCGCACTGGCCCAGAGCACGCAGAAAGCACCTCAGTCCGAGTCGGAAGCGTTGGTCAGCACGGGGCGCTCTCTGTTCATGCAGAACTGTGCGTTCTGTCATGGCCGCGATGCGGGCGGCGGTGAGACCGGGCCTTCTCTGACTGAATCGAAGCTGGTCTCCGAAGATAAAGGCGGCGAGAAGATTGAGCCGGTGATTCGGAATGGACGGCCGGATAAGGGAATGCCGCGCTTCAATCTTTCCGATCAGGATCTGGCGGGTGTCGTCGCCTTCATTCATAACCAACGCACTCAGGCAGCCGCGCACAAGGGTGGCCGGCGCGGTGTATCGGTTTCGGATCTGCAAACCGGAAATGCCCAATCAGGCAAAGAGTATTTCAACGGTGCGGGCGGGTGCTCATCGTGTCATTCGCCTACCGGAGATCTGGCAAAGGTCGCGGCGAAATACCAGGGCTTGGCACTCGAGCGGAGACTCCTCTATCCCGATAAAGCCACCGCGAAACTCACGGTAACTTTGCCATCGGGCCAGACAATGACAGGAACGCTTGCGTACCGGGACGAATTCACAGTCGGGCTGCGTGATGCCGACGGCTGGTATCACTCGTGGCCCGTCAGTGAGGTCAAGTATGTTGTGGATGCTCCGGCCGACGCGCATGTCGAGTTACTGGCCAAGTACACAGACGACGACATTCATAACTTGATGGCCTATCTTCAGACACTTCGTTAAAGATCTTAGGAACACTTCATGACGATGTTTTCGGACAAGCTCTTCCGCATCACTGCAGGATGTTTACTTTGCACTGCGCTTTGCGTCGGAGTGCAAGCGCAAGGACTCGACCCTGCCATGTTGCTGAATCCACCTGCCGATAGCTGGCCTGGTTATCACGGCGACTATTCCGGACGACGGCATAGCAGCCTGACCCAGATTACGCCGCAGAACGTGGAACAGTTATCCCTCGCCTGGATGTTTCAGAGCGGCATGACCGCTTCATTCAAGTGTTCTCCGCTGCTGGTGAACGGCGTGTTGTACTTCAGCATTCCCGACAACGTGTGGGCCGTCGATGCACGTTCAGGACACCAGATCTGGCACTACTCTTATCCGCCTAATAAGGGCTTTCACATCGGACATCGCGGCGTGGCGATGTACGGGAACTGGTTGTACTTCACCACCCCGGACGCGCACCTCGTCTCGCTCAACGCGAAGGACGGGAAAGTGCGCTGGGACGTCGTCATTGCAGATGCGACGAAGGGCTATTGGACCACCATGTCGCCTCTTGTGGTCGGCAATCACGTGATCATCGGGGTGTCCGGCGATTTTGACAATCTCACCGGTTATCTTCGATCTCTCGATCCCGAGACGGGGCAGACGCAATGGCAGTGGGATAGTACGCCTCCGGCGGGAACGCCGGACTCAACCACTGGCGGCATGACCTGGATGACCGGAACGTATGATCCGAAGCTGAACCTGTTGTATTGGGGCACTGGCAATCCGACGCCTGTGCTGACGGGTGTGACGCGTCCTGGCGATAACCTTTATAGCTGCAGCATCGTAGCTTTGAATCCGAACACTGGAAAGTTAGTGTGGAGTTTCCAGGCTTCTCCGCACGACACGCATGATTGGGACGCAGTGGAGACCCCGGTTCTGGTGGATGCGGAGTTCAAAGGCGAACCGCGCAAGATGCTGATGCAGACTTCGCGCAACGGATACTTCTTCATTCTGGATCGCACGAACGGAAAGAGTCTCTTCACCGCGCCGTATGGGCCTGTGAACTGGGCGCTTGGCGTAGATGAGCAAGGGCGGCCGATTCCGAATCCGAAGAAAGAACCGGCGCGGGATGGCCGGTTGATCGCGCCCGACGAGGGCGGCCTGACGAATTACCGCTCGCCCAGTTTTGATCCGAAGACCGGCCTGTTCGTTGTGGACGCGCATCCGGCGTACGGCATCTATTTCGCCAAGCCCGAAGATGGAACCTTTGGATGGGCCGGCGCGGACTACACGGTTTGGGGGAAGGGCGTGCTGGAAGCGATTGACTATCAGACCGGCAAGCTGCGCTGGACGCACGAGCTTGGTCCAAGCGGCTCGGGTGCGGGCGTGCTGACGACCGATTCAGGACTTACGTTTTCAGGCGATGCGGAAGGCAACGTGCTTGCGCTCGACACCGCGACCGGCAAGACACTATGGCATGCGGGCACCGGCGCAGGCATGGAAAGCTCGCCCATCACTTACGAGCTGGATGGCCGGCAATATGTGGTGACCAGTAACGGCGGCGTTCTCACGGCCTGGGCACTGCCGCGCTCAACCGCAGCATTGGCCGCCGCGAGTCGCTGAACCAAGCTGGACTATTGGTGCGGATGGAGAGACTTGAACTCTCACGCCCTTGCGAGCGCTGGATCCTAAGTCCAGTGCGTCTGCCAATTCCGCCACATCCGCATTGAAGGGGCAAATTTCTTTTTTAGGCTACCAGCTAAGGGCTGAATGAACAACTGCTTGTGTCTTCTCATTGGCTTGCTTTGTGGGGCGGGCGCGAGCCTGCGGCGGCCGCACAGGCCGCCTAAAGTGTAATTCCGAAGTGAGCTAGTCGGCAAAGGGCCGGTCGGCGCGGACTTAATAGCCCAAAGGCGGCGGATGCACGCCCCGAGACAACGAAGAAACTCATTATTTCTTCGCGGGCCGTGCTTGACAGCGCCGCCGTTGGGCGAGGTTCCTTAATAGCTCTTGTCGGCCGTCCTGCTACTCTCCGAACAGGATGGCCCGGACGCTGATCATTCCCGACATTCACAACAAAGTAAGACAGGTAGACGCCATCCTCGATCGTCTGCGCCGGCAGCACAGCTTCGATCGCGTCATTTGCCTCGGTGATTATTTTGACAAGTCGAGTGACACCGTCGAAGAAGCGCAAATCACCGCGCAATGGTTGAAACGAAACATCGAAGACACCGACTATATCTTCCTGCTGGGAAATCACGACCTTCACTACCTTTCGGATCATCCGTCGTTTCGAAGTTCGGGCTATACCCAGGACAAAGCTCGCGCGATCAATCGCATTCTGACCGCCGAACACTGGAGCAGGTGCCATTTGCATGCTTGGGTAGACGGTTGGCTGGTGACGCATGCCGGCTGGAATACCGAATTTGGCGATTGGGAAAACGGCAGCCTGCGGCACGGAATCGACGCGCGCATCCAGCAGGCGCGCCTCGCCATCATGCAGCAGGGAAGTGATCCTCTGCTGCTCGCGGGGCGATCCCGCGGCGGCGATCAGAACTCAGGCGGCATTTTATGGCAGGACATGAGCGAAGCGCAGCCGATCACCGGACTGCGTCAGATCGTGGGACACACGCCGTGCCGGGAAATTGTGACGCGCGAACAGGACGGAGGAGTCATCAAGTTTTGCGACACTCGGCTTGGGTATTTCGCCCTGCTCCACGAAGGCGGCGTCCAAGCGATTGAAACCGGCTTAGCCCGTTTTCCGCGCAAACGCACCGGCTAGCTTTTCCTGCCGCGTTACAGTGAGTCATGCGCGGTTTCTTCCGCCGGCGAGACGAACCGCTGCGCCGCATTTTGTTGATTGAAAGCGGCCCGCGGGAAACAGGCGAACTCGTGCTTTCGCGGCTGTTTGCACCCGGCGCCGGCAACACCTCAGAGTTGCACTGCGACGTCCTCACCTGCTACACCACGGCGCCCGGCGCATTCAATCCGGCCCGCGGCAAACTTCTGTCCGTGCACACACCGGAGGCGACGGCAAACCGGCGCGCCTATGTGAACAAACTCGCCTCGGACTTATATGATGCCGTCTTCATTCTCTGTCCGGGATCAGGCGTCCTGGCGAAATGGAAATGGGCAGTTGCGGCCAAATCAAAAAGCCGACTGGCGATTGCCGACGAATATGGAGATTGGTTTTTCGTCAGCTTTTCAAATCTCGGACAACTCGCCGTGCTGGTGGTGCGCCGCTTGAACCTGGCAAGTTTTCCGTTGTTATTCCTTGCTCTCGCGAAAATCTTAATCGCGCCATTCGTGATTGCTTACCTTGCACTGTATGCCGCCCAAGTCCATCTGCAGCGGTGGATACGAATGCGAAAACGGGCTATTGGATAAAAGGCCTCACGAATATTCCTCAAGCTCTTGATATAGTCTCGACCGTAAGGAGAGAGCGAAATGGCAACTAATCGAGGTGTGGTTTACCTGGGCCCCGGGAAGGTGGAAGTTCAGTCAATTGACTTCCCCAAGATGAAAAACCCGAAGGGCAACGACATCGAACACGGCGTCATCCTGAAGATCCTATCCACCAATATCTGCGGTTCGGATCAACACATGGTGCGAGGACGTACGACGGCGCCTTCTGGACTGGTCCTGGGACACGAGATTACCGGTGAAGTGATCGAAAAAGGCAAAGATGTCGAATTCCTCGGCATCGGCGACATCGTATCCGTGCCGTTTAACGTCGCTTGCGGGCGGTGCCGGACGTGCCGCGAACAAAAGACAGGCGTTTGCCTGAACGTGAACCCGTCGCGGGCGGGAGGCGCTTACGGCTATGTCGATATGGGCGGCTGGGTTGGCGGTCAGGCCGAATACGTCATGGTGCCGTATGCCGACTTCAACCTGCTGAAGTTCCCGGACAAAGAACAGGCGCGCGCGAAAATTCGAGACTTGACCATGCTGTCCGACATACTGCCAACGGGTTTTCATGGCGCAGTGAATGCCGGCGTGGGTGTCGGGTCCATTGTGTATATCGCAGGAGCTGGACCGGTAGGGCTCGCCGCAGCCGCATCTGCGCAGATCCTGGGCGCCGCTGTGGTGTTGATTGGGGACATGAATCAGGAGCGGCTTCAGCACGCCAAGAGCGTCGGCTTCGAACCGGTCGATCTTACGAAGAGCGACAAGTTGGAAGAGCTGATCGAGCAGATTGTCGGAGTGCCGGAAGTGGATGCTTCCGTTGACGCTGTTGGGTTTGAAGCACACGGCCACGGCAGCGACCACGCGAAGGAGGCGCCCGCCACCGTTCTAAACGCTCTGATGACAATTACGCGCGCGGGTGGTGCCATCGGCATTCCCGGTCTCTATGTCACCGAAGATCCGGGAGCAGAGGACAAGGCAGCGCAGCAGGGGAACCTTCGGATGCGGCTTGGACTCGGCTGGGCGAAGAGTCATAACTTCTTCACCGGCCAAACTCCGGTACTGCGATATAACCGCCAGTTGATGCAAGCCATTCTGCACGACCGGTTGCCCATCGCAAAAATTGTGAACGCAACCGTCATTTCTTTGCCGGAAGCCCCGTCGGGATACAAGGATTTCGACAAGGGCGCCGCCAAGAAGTATGTGCTCGATCCGCACGGCGCAGTAGCCAAGGCAGCCTGACGCGAGGCATTGTCTACACGAGGCGTTGCCAGCCGGAGTGTTCGAAAACAGGCGGGAATAGATCCGGATGCAGGATCTCTGCCAAAATTTGCAGTGATTCAACGAGGCGGGGACCAGGCCGATTCATGAACTGGTTCCCGTCGCAGTAGTAAACCCGGCCCTCGCGCACCGCCCGCAAATTCGCCCAGCCGGACTGTTCGGTCAGCCAATACAGTTCGGTGCGGGTTCGTTCCATATCGAATCCGCATGGGAATGCGATTACGACCTCCGGATCGGCGGCCACGATCTCGTCCCACTCGATGTACGGCGAGTGTTGCCCGCCAGTACCGAACAAATTTGTCGCGTTCGCTTTTTGAATTAGCTCTGGAATCCAATTGCCCGCGACCATCAGCGGTTCTACCCACTCGATCGTCGCAACCGTTGGACACCGCTCGGCTTTAGACGCGCGCTCCTCGATTTCGCCCATTCGCTGCTGCAGCCGTTCGATTAACCGCTCCGCTTCCGCCGGGCGCCCGCAAGCCTCCGCTACCCGGCGGATATCATCCCAGACGTCGTGCAAAGCATGCGGCTCAAGGGAAATGATCTGGGCGTCCGTATCCGTTCTTTGCCGCAATGCCCGTTCCACGTCTTCCAGGCTGACGGCGCAAACCTTACATTGCGTCTGCGTAACAACGTGTGTCGGACGAAGACGAGCGATAAGATCGGAATCTAAATCGTAGATGCTGATAGCCTCGGCCGCGCGTTCTCTGACCAAAGAATCAATTTCCCGGCTTGATCCGTTGACGGGAATATTGGGCCGGCTGCAGATCGGCAGGCTTATCACCGCGTTTGGAAAGTCACACTCGTGAGAGCGGCCAACCTGCTGCGCTCCGAGTCCCAGCGCGTGAATAATTTCCGTTGCGCTGGATAGAAGCGAAATCAGCCGGAGTTCGTCAGGCACATCACGAAGTATAAGCTCCGAAAAATCCGATGCCGCCGCTCTGTCGCCTGAAAATCAAAACACCGGCCGTTTGGCCGGTGTTTTGAATTCTGTCTTTTGCCCTAGGAACTTGGTCGGGTGGGGTGTCAGTGGGAGTAAGGGGAAGTAAAACGTGGCGTGAATTGTTGCTGAGGATTTAGAAGCGGAGCAACCTTTATTCCTTGAGCTAAATTGATTACGCATTTAGCTAAGCATGTTATGTGCCAAATCACGCTTCTAAATTTTTCAATGATTTACATTTGTCTCAGCTAGAGTCGGCTGCACATTTTTTACGTAAGCGTTTAGCGAGCTGTACTTCCTGGATAATCCCGTCCGGCGTGTAGGGATATCCCTGCCGGAAAGCTACTCAGCACCCTCCGCAAACCGTCTGTTTTTACGGCTGAGCAGGCAGTGTCTGGGGCAACCCGGATTGCCGGGCAATCGTGCCGGTCTTCGCGTCATTCAACGAAACATGCACGTCCTCGAGCGTAGTTCCAACCGTCTGGCCCAAAGCGACCAGCGCATTGCCGTAAGCCACCAGCGCCGCCACTTCGCTCGATTGCCCCGTAGCCAGGTCTCGCTGCTGCGTGACCACGTTGTACGGCGTAGAGGCGCCTAGGCCGAACTTTTTCTGTTCGGCGTCTAAGAGTTGCTGCTCAAGCACCCGATGCTTCACCGCCGCGAGATAACGCACCCGCGCTTGCTGCAACGCCGTCGACTGATTTGCAACATCCACTGCCACTTGGTTCACATCCTTGCGCGTTTGCAGCTGGTCCTGGCGCATCGAAAGCTGGTCGATGGCATAGTCTGCTTGCGCCTGCCGGTTGCGCAAGTGGGCGGACATGTACACAGCGGCGCTTTGCGACGGAAAATTACGGCGGAAGACCTGGCCCACCGCGTTCCCCAGCCCACCGACAAAATATGGGTCCGGCAGCTCACATATTTGGCCCGTGTATGGCGCAGGACACGGCTCGAAACCGTGAGGGAGCGGCGGGGAGCCAGGCCCGGGGAGCGGTTGCCCGGTGGGGACAGACTGCGCTGCTCCCGCTAACCCCTGGTTCGTCGCCGAAACCTGCGCTGTCAAAATTGGCAGCACGCCGTTCCGGGTTCCCAGCGCGTTCAACTCGTCCACCGTAAGGTGCATTTTTTCCGCTTCGATGTCGGCTCGGTTAGCCATCGCTTTCGCAACCAGATCTTTTATGGGCGGCAGATCGTCTTTTTCAGGGACATCGATATGGTCGAGCGGAATGATGTCGGCGTTTTCGATACGCGGGTCGGCGCTTCCGATTCGGCTGATGGCGTTTTTCAGCGCGACCTGCTGCTGCGCCAAAGTTCCATGCGCTGTAACCAGATCCTGTTCACTCAGTGCGACTTGGGATTCGGCGCTGGTTACGTCCAACGGCGCCAGCGCGCCCAGCTCAACCTGCTTCTTATTGTTTTCGTAGAACTGCCGCGCCACGTCCACCGCGCTTTGCTTCGCCTTCAAGTCTTCGTAATCCGCAACCAGGCCGTAGTACAAATTCAGAACGTTCACAACCACGGAAGTGACTTCCGTTTTGAAGTTCAAATCGTCGATTTTCAAGTTCACTTTATCGATATCAATCGTCCGGCGGTTAACGCCCACTCCGAAGCCTTGCAAAAACTGCTGCGTGACGTTCGCGCTGAGGGTAGGCGCATACTGCGGATTCAGGATATCGGTGGGAGAGTTCTCGTTCAGGTAGCCTTCCGTGAAAGTCATCGAAGCCTGCGTACCGCTCAAAAAACCGCTTTGCAGGGAGACGTTATAGTTCCGCTGCTTATCGATCAGGTTCACGACCAGGCTCTGCTGAATATTCGCCTGCGGAAAAGAACTATGCGAAAACGTCGTCGTATCCTGAAACACCGGGTCCAGCGTGGGGGTGACCGGGCCGATCTGCGTAATGGTTGCGTTCACGGTGTTAGTTCCGTTTCCGCCGCCGCCATTCGTGCTGACGCCCGCCGCCGCCTGCGACCCACGAACACCTTCGCCGCGGGTTACGGAGCTGGCCTGCGTGGATGCGCTCGGCACGCCCGGCAATGCGCCGCCCGCGGAGGCGCGCACCAGGTTCCATTCATCGAGAATGGGCGTGTAGCGCGCTACCTCAACGTCGATGTTATTTTCAAGCGCCAGCGCGATCGCGTCCTGCACCGTCAAATACAACTTTCCGCCTTGGATGAGACTCGAGAGCCGGGACGAGTTGACCAGTGGCACAGGTGGAACGGTAACGGCCTGATACGGCCGCACAATGAAAATGCTCGTCGGACGCTGCGGCGCAATAATTTCGTTCTGTGCCGGCGGGGCGGAAGCTTGAGTTTGCCCGGCGGGAGCGGGCGCAGCCTGAGCCCAGCTCAACGGCACGGCACATATCCAGCAAAGCGCGACGGCAGTCAATCTGCGGAGCATCCCGGTCGTCCTCATTGCTTCACCGGCTCCGCTGCCGGACTTTGCTCCAGAGTCGGTAGCTTGGCAGGCAATTCGGAAGGTCGCGATACTCTGCCCAACAGCGCCTCGTTTACAGAAATGTTGTTGACTTCGAGCGTGGTGCCGATGGCCTGATCGAACGCGATACGTGCGTGGCTGTAGTTCGCCAGCGCCTCGACCTCCGATGTCTGCGCGGCCGACAAACTCTGCTGATCCTGGATAACCTGGAACACGGTGGATGCGCCGAGCGTGTACTTCTTTCGATCCGCATCCAAAGTTTGCTGCTGCAGAATACGCGCTTTCACCGACGAGTCATAGCGGGAGCGAGCCTGCTGCAGCCCGATGACGGCATTCTGCACATCGACGCGCACCTGATTCATCTGTTTTTGTAGCTGTAACTCGCTTTGCCGCAACTGCAGAACGCTGGTGGCATAGTCGGCCTGCGCGGCGCGATTGCGCAGCGGCAGGTTGAGCGAAATTCCGCCCGAATAGCTCGGGTAGTCGCGACTAAAAATCTGGCCGAGCAGCGTCCCGTAACCGCCGACTAGCGCGTTCGCGGAAGGATCGAACGCTCCGCCCGGCTCTCCGGCAAGACCATTGTTCGTGAACTCCGCAAAGGCCTGCAAATTGGGCCGAAGGCCGTTCTTGATACCGACCAGACTCTTCTTGCTGCTGTCAATGTTCAGATGCTGCTGCACCACTTCCGTGCGCTTCGTCAGTGCCTCCGTGACCAGGTCGCCGATGGGCTTGAATTCGTCTTTTTGTGGCACTTGGATCGTGTCAACTGGAATCACGTGAACATCGGCCAGAATCGGACTGGCCACGCCGTTCTTGCTCAGCGCGTTTTTTAACACCGTCTCCTGCTGCAGCAGGTTCGTCTGAGACACTTGCAGATCCTGCTGGCTTGCATAGACCTGCGCTTCGGCGCGCGTGACTTCGATGGGAGCCAGCGTACCGATCTGGACCTGTTTCTTGTTGTCCTCGAATAACGCTTGCGCTGTCGCCAGCTCGTCTCTCTTCGCTTTCAGGTCCTGATAGAACGTGACCAGATCCCAGTACAGGTTCAGAACTGCCGAAATGGTGGTAATCACCTGTTGCTTGAACTGCAGGTCACCGACTTTCTCGTTGTTCTTCGCGATCAGGACGTTGCGCGTGTTGACAGAGCGGCCAAAGCCGTTCAGCAGCGGCTGATAAATCTGCAGGTCGAGGTAGCCGGAGGTGTAGGGATTGATCGTATAGAACGTGCTGTTGAAGTGGTTATGTGTGCTGGCATAAGTCAACTGATAATTCAAGCCGAACGAGAAGGTCTGGGCGAACTGCGCCTGGTAAAAGCGGGTGTCATCGATCAATTCGGTCGTACCGGTCAAAACCGTGTTACTCAAGGGGGTGGTGTTATGCGCCCACGCGCCGACCACCGTCAAAGTGGGGTCGAGAAGTGGCGGCGTGGGACCGAGCTGCGTTAGGACGCCCGCTGCGATCGCACTGGAGGTCGACGTGTTACCGCCGCTGGCGCTCAGACTGACACCGGTCAGGCTGACCGATTGCGCCCCCTGAGCGACGCCCACGCCAACACTACGCAGCAGGCCGCCCGCTTGCGCACGCTTCGTTACCTGCCGGTACAAAATGGGACCGTAGCGCTGGATTTCGATGTCCAGATTGTTTTCGAGTGCCAGCGCCACCGTGTCTTGCGCGCTCAAATACAAATTGCCGGCACGGACCAGCTTTTCCAGCCGGTCGGAGTTATTTAAATCGACGTCCGGGATGGTCGGATGTTGATAAGGGCGGGTTAACCAGCCCAGCCCGCCTTTCGGCGGCTCGATCCGTATTGCAGCCTTCGAAACATCGGCACTGCCCGCGTCCTGCGCGGGGAGAGTGCTCGCGACCAGCGTGCACGCGCACACGAGTGACAGAGGTGCTTTCAATCTATTCATCAAATTTCGTTCAGAACCCCTTGGAAGTGACTGCGCCCATTCAGGTTGCCGTCGGATAGGAAAACGAAACCGGCATCCGCGAGGTTCCCGTGTTTTCGCCGTGATTTTCCATCCTAGCGCAGAGGAAGCACGAATAAGCCCAAAATGGTGGGGCTGAAAACAAACGCCCGGGGCGCAGAAACGCGGCTTTGGCACTTATGCCTGGTGTCCGGTTTTGGGACAAAGCGCAACGCTTTCAGACATCACGTTTACCCATTACTGAACCCCTAACCAAGGGCAGCGATCACGCCGGGCGCCGTTGCCGGATTGTTATCCTCACTGCTGTGAGCGACCCTTCTGTCCTGTCTCTGTTCGAAGAGACCGGCGCCTACCTCCGCGGGCACTTCCGCCTGACCAGCGGCCTGCATAGCGCCGAATATCTTCAGTGCGCGAAAGTCCTGGCGTATCCAAATTTCGCCGGAGAGTTGGGACGCAGGCTGGCCGCTGCGCTGGAGCCGTTTCTGGAACAACAGAAACCTTCTGTTGTGGTATCGCCGGCGATTGGCGGCATCGTGATCGGGCACGAAGTGGCGCGCGCGCTGCACGCCCGGGCGCTTTTCACCGAACGCGATGCGGCGGCGAATGAAATGGTGTTACGGCGCGGTTTTGAAATTCATCCAGGTGAAACCGCGGTTGTTGTCGAAGACGTTGTCACCACTGGCGGCAGCACGCGCGAAGTGGTGAACGCGCTGCGCAATGCACAGGCGAACGTTCTGGCCGCCGGCTCGATTATCGACCGCAGCAACGGACGCGCGGACGTGGGCGTTCCCCGCGTCGCGCTGGAAACACTCAATCCAGTTGCTTGGGCGCCCGAAGAGTGCCCGTTGTGCAAAGAGGGCCAGCCGATCGTGAAGCCGGGTTCGCGCCGCGTTTAACTGCGCTCTCGTGATGCGACGGCTGCGCTTCAATGTCGCCTACGATGGCGCCGACTTCCATGGATGGCAGGTGCAGCCCGGACTCCCGACAATACAGGGAACGCTTGAAGAAGTCATTGCAGGCATTGAGGGAGCACCGGTACACGTCGCTGCTTCCGGCCGGACCGATGCCGGAGTTCACGCCTATGCCCAGGTTGCTGCCGTTTCGCTGACCAATCCGATACCGGCAGATAATTTCCGGCGCGCCGTGAATCGGCTGCTGCCGGCCTCCATCCGCATATCCAACGTGGATGAAGCGCCGCTCGAGTTTCATCCGCGCTTCGACGCCGTTCGAAAGACCTATCAATACCGCATTTTTCGCGACGAAGTGTGCCCGCCATTCGAGCGGCGCTACGTGTATCATCATCCCTATCCGCTCGACGAACCAGCCATGATCGAAGCCGCTCCGCTATTCGCAGGCAGCCACGATTTCACTGTGTTTGCCGCCTCCGACGAACGAGACGCCCTGGGTGCCAGTAAGGTGAGAACTGTATTTGAGTCCACAGTGAGCCGGTCCGGACCGGTCTTACTATACTTGGTCAGCGGTACCGGTTTCTTGAAACACATGGTCCGTAACATGGTGGGCGTGCTGCTCGAAGTAGGCAAGGGCAACCTGCTCCCCAAGGATATTTTGCTGCGGCTTGAACCAGGCTGCGCGCTGCCCCCGGGCCCGACAGCACCCGCGCGTGGTCTGTTTCTGGTCTCGGTAGAGTACAAATAATGTTCCGCAAAGTCCTCATCGCCAATCGCGGCGAAATCGCCGTTCGCATTATCCGCGCCTTGCGCGAGCTCGAGATTCCGAGCGTGGCGATTTTTTCCGAAGCGGACCGAGTCTCGCTGCACGTTCAAATGGCCGATGAAGCGGTCTGTATCGGTCCCGCGCCGTCCACTGAAAGCTATCTGTGTGGAGATCGAATTTTGGAGGCCGCGCAGAAGACCGGCGCAACCGCGATTCACCCCGGCTATGGTTTTTTGAGTGAGAACGCCGCTTTCGCGCGAAATTGCGAACGCGCTGGAGTCAAGTTCATTGGTCCGTCGTGGCTTGCCATTGAGCAAATGGGGTCGAAAACGTCGGCTCGCCGTATCGCCGCAGAAGCCGGAGCGCCAATCGTGCCCGGCACCGAGAAAGGACTTGCATCTGTCGATGAAGGGCGCGCCGTAGCCGAAACGATTGGATATCCCGTCCTTCTGAAGGCGGCAGCGGGCGGCGGCGGCAAGGGCATGCGCCGGGTAGACGCCGAAGCCGATCTCGAATCTGCTTTTCAAGCTGCCTCGAGCGAAGCCGAACGCGCCTTCGGTTCGGGCGAAGTCTATATCGAGAAGCTGATTGAGCGGCCGCGTCACATCGAAATCCAGGTACTGGGTGACGAGCACGGCCATCTCATCCACCTTGGCGAGCGCGAGTGCTCCATTCAACGCAGGCACCAGAAAGTTGTCGAAGAGTGCCCGTCGCCTCTGATAGCGCTGCAACCGCACCTTCGCCATCAGATGGGGCAAGCGGCTCTCAAAATCGCGCGCGCCGTCCATTACTCCAATGCGGGCACACTCGAGTTTCTGTGCGACCAGCAAGGCCAGTTCTATTTCCTGGAGATGAATACCCGCTTACAGGTGGAGCACCCCGTTACCGAATGGGTCACCGGTCTGGATCTGGTCCATTGGCAGATCCGCATTGCGGCCGGCGAACGGCTGACGGTACTGCAGGAAGACGTTCACTGGCATGGATCGGCGTTGGAGTGCCGCATCTATGCGGAAGATCCTCAAAACAACTATCTGCCCAGTCCGGGCGGAATTGCCGAATACATCGAGCCCTCCGGTCCCGGCGTTCGCGTGGACGCAGGCGCCTTCCCAGGATGGACGGTGCCGATGGAGTACGATCCGCTTCTGGCCAAGCTTTCGGTCTGGGCTAGCGATCGTCCGATGGCCATAGAGCGTATGCGGCGCGCCATCGAAGAATACCGGGTGCTGGGTATTTCAACCAACCTTCAGCTCTTCGGTCAAATTCTCCGCAACGCGCAGTTCCGAAGCGGCAACCTGGATACCGGATTTCTGGAGAAGCTCGAATGGACCCCGGAAGCCTCGGACAATCAAGTCAGGGCGGCCGCCGTTCTGGCCGCCGCCCGGCATAGCCCGCAACCGAGCGCGCAGGCCTCGGGCGCCGCTCCGCAAAGCGCCTGGCGCACGCAAGCCCGCAAGGATCTTTTGCGTTGAAGCTGCGCGTGCAGTTCGACGAGGATTCCTACGTTCTCGAATTCCGGTCCAGTGGCTCCAATTCACCGTGCGCGTATACGTTGACCGGAGCGGAGGCGCACTCGGGCGAGGCTTCGGTTATCCAGGTCAGGCCAGATCTCTATTCAGTTCTCGCCGGCACGCGTAGTTTTGCGGTTTATGTGGCGCCTCGCGGCAGCCAGCTCGAAGTTTGGGTGGAACATCAGCGATATCTGCTGGCGCTTTCCGATGCCCGCGACTTTGCGGCGTCCGGCCGGGGAGCTTCCGCCAAGGGCAGGTCACAAATCAGCACGCAGATGCCGGGAAAGGTGATACGCATCCTGGTGGAGACCGGCGCCCAGGTCAAAGCCGGCCAGGGCCTGATTATTGTCGAAGCGATGAAGATGCAGAATGAGTTGAAGGCTCCGCGCGACGGCACCGTCTCGAAGATTGCAACCGTCGAAGGCGCCACTGTCGCCGCTAATCAGCCCTTGGTCATCATCGAATAAGGGAGCAATGGCAAAACCGGATTGCAAACTGTGCTTCGGCACAGGCTGGATCGTTTCGCGGGAGGATCATCTCTCATCCGCCGAACGATGCTCATGTGTCGCCGAAGGTGCCGCGCTCCAAGCGGAGCAACGCGCGCACGTGCCCAAAATTTACGAGCACGTTACCTTTGACGAAGGATTTCTCCTCCCGGACGACAACCCTGTCGAACGCAGCATGCTGGCCCCCGCGCTGATGACCGTGCAGGCGTATGCCCGCGATTTTCCGTTGACGCCGAAACCGGGCCTGCTCCTGGCCGGGCCTCCCGGGGTGGGCAAGACACACTTAGCGATCGCCGCATTGCGTAAGTTAATCGAGCGCGGACACGAGGCGATCTTCTTCGACTACCAGAATCTTTTGCAGCGCATCCGGGCAGGCTACGACCAGACCCTCGGCGCTGCCAATCGCGAAGCGTATCAGACCGCGCTCGAAACCGAAGTGCTTGTTTTGGATGACTTGGGCGGGGAAAAGAACGTCACCGACTGGGTAGAGGACACAATCTCCAACATCATTGCCTGGCGCTACAACAATCGCAAGCCGCTAATCGCCACCACCAACCTCGCCGATCCTGCATACGGCGGCGTGCCTTCGACCAAAGACCGTCAGGTCGGCGACTATCGCGCGACGCTCGAACAGCGGATCGGCGAACGCGCCCGATCCCGGCTGTTCGAGATGTGTAAGGTAGTGACGTTATGGGGCGTCAGCGACTACCGGCTGAGACGGCGATAGACGCTGTTCAGGCCGTGGCCGCGAAGCTGGAAACGGCCATCTTTTCGTCTTCGTACGCCGGGAAAATGGTATGCAGTTTGGTGATCGACATCAGATCTCTCATCTTGCTCTGCAGATTCAGCAATTTTACGGCGCCCCCCTGGTTCGTGGCGGTCGTATATGCCCCGACCAGTTCGCCCAGCCCGGCACTATCCACGTAGCCGACATCCGCCATATTGAGCACAATGTGTTTCTTACCTTGAGCGAGAAGCGACTTCAGTTCATCCCGCAAAATTCCCGTGTTCTCGCCGAGCGTGATTTTTCCGCTTAGGTCCACGATCGTTACGTCGCCGACCTGCCTTGTCTTAGTAGTGAGTGCCATTGTTGTTTTCGCAGTCCTTTAAGCTAACCGTACTAGATGATAATACCCGTAAGCTGCTCTTTGTCACTGGTTTTTGCGATTCTGTCACAATCACCAGTCCTGCCGTTAACATTTTGCGTCCTGATTCCGTAATACAGGGCGAGCAAGCAAAAAGCAGGAGGAACAAAGCTTATGAATGACGTACTCGTCGTCCTGGTGGTGTTTTCAGGAGTTTCCACCATGTTGTATATCATCGCCACGGCGATCCGTAGAACCCGAAGTGTGCGTGCGGTCGCCGACTTGCACGCCAAACTATTGGACAAATGCGCGTCCAACCAAGATTTGGCCGGATATCTGGAAAGCACCGCCGGCCGAAAGTTTTTGGAATCCGTGACCACGGAGCGCGCTAATCCCGCGGGCAGAATTTTGAACGCCGTGCAGGCAGGCGCCGTACTCACTTTGGTGGGAGTGGCGGAACTCATCGTCCGAGGCGCAGGCTTCGGCGTAGATGGCGATCATTCCCTACTGGTCTCAGGAGCGATCGCGCTGGCAATTGGAGTAGGCTTTCTGGTTTCCGCGGCCATCTCGTTCGTGCTGTGCAAGTCGTGGGGAATTCTAACCCCATCGGAGTCGATGAATTAACTAGATCTTCTGGTCATGGTGATTCCTGCTTCCATTGCGGCGCCCGCCAGCGTAGCGGCTGAAGCCTCTCAGACTTTGGGAGAGCAGGAATTCCTGCGCCTGTATGAACTCACGGCGCGCCCGTTGAAAGCGTATCTTTGCCGGGGCCTTTTCGACTCGGCAAAGGCCGACGACGTTCTCCAGGAGTGCTACCTGCGTTTCATTCTGGCCAAGCTTCCGTCATCAATGGCGCCCGAGCACCAGAAAAACTATTTGTTTCGCATCGCGACCAACCTTTGCTGCGATGAGGCGAGACGAAAGCGAACCGTTCCGCTGATGGATGCATTCGACAAAGCGCAGCCGGGGCCAAACGTAAATCAACAACAAGACATTCAGCGATTTCTTACCAACCTCGAGCCGCGCCAGCGCCAACTGTTGTGGCTGGCTTACGTCGAGAGATTCAGCCACGAGGAGATCGCCGGAGTTGTCGGCGCGAAATCTGCCAGCATCCGTTCGATGCTGTCGCGAGCGCGAGCGCGCTTAAGTGAAATAATGAAACAGAATGGATTCCGATCGAAGGAGGAACTCGATGACGCCACCGCTTTGTGACCGCGAAGCGGCCGTTCTCGACGCCCTCGCTCACGGTTCTCCGTCGCCGGAACTGCATGAACACATCGCGATATGCGCGGCGTGTTCGGAAACAGCCGCGGTGTGGAGCTATCTACATGCGCTGGAACCAGCGGCGGAGTCGCCGCTGCCATCACCGAACCTCATCTGGTGGCGCGCTCAAATAGCCGAAAGACAGGCGCTTGCAGAGCGCTCGGTCGCCGCCATCACTGTCGTTCAGAAGTCCGCGCTAGTCCTGGCCATCGTCTTTATCGCAGTCGCGGCATTCATTTGGGGTCCGGATATCGTCAAGGCGGCTTCCCTGCCGTTATCGGCATGGGTCGCGATTGCGGTCTGCTTTGTCGGCGCAGGTGTTATGACGATCGGCTTCAAAATTTCCGCGAGTCTATCCGGTTCACCGGCGACACGCGCCAAGTGAGGATAGCGCTGGCCGGCATGGGAATCGATCGAAAGTACGCGGAACGTGTCATCATTCTGCACGATAAACTGCAACGCCGCTTTTGAAGTCTTTGTTTCTCCGATTGCCGCACGCAGGACTGCATCGGTCGCGCGCAGCCCATTAACAGCCACGATCTTCATCCCCGGACCAAGTCCCGCGCGATACGCCAGCGAATCCATCAGGACATCGCGGACCGTCCCGTCGGAAGTTATTGTTAACCCCAGCGAATACCAGGCGTTCACGCCCGACCGTCCATCCGAAGCGCGGATGTAATCGTTCATGTCGCCGTTATATTCCAGCTTGTACCCTCCCTGCTGAATCCCGGCAAGAGGAGCATGCGGCCCGTGTGCTTCCAGACGGCCGCGCAAGAAACCGGCCCAATCGTACGTCTGAACGGAGCCAAGCGCCGTCACGACGTCCTCAAGTGTATACGGTAAGACTTCAGGACCCTGATCCCCGCTAGGTCCATAAAACAATGCGCAAAAGTCGTTCAGAGATTTGCGGCCGTCCGACAGCTTTCGCAGCAACGTATCGACATCGAGCCAAAGTAACTCGCCCTCCGGATAAAAATCGGTCGAGCGGCGCCAGTTATCCCAACTCTCAGAATCCGCATAGGAAATCTGCGCCGACTTTGCGGTGTCTTCCAGGCTGCGCCACGTGCGGCCGGGACGATGGTCCTGCTCAGCCGCGGACTGCGCCAGGTATTCGCGAAATTGTTCGGCCGTCCAGAGTCCGCTCCGCGTCGCGAGAACGTCGCCAAGATACTGCGTCAGGCCCTCATACACCCAGAGAAGATCACCTTTCATCGGTTGTTGATAGTCGGACGTCATCAGGCCTGACGGCCGCCGGTATTTGCCATTCCACGAGTGAACAAACTCGTGCGGCAGCAGGTCGGCATTGCTGAAGTCGCCGTCTATCAGCATGCGCGCGTCCGCCCGGTCGTCGCTTGACTGGTGATGCTCCAATCCGAAATGCGCAACCGAATCGCTCAGCGTCAGAAGAAAATGATAGCTGTTGTAATGCCGCGACCGGAACAGCGCGCCCGCCTGGCGCACCAGCGCGCTGAACCCGGCAATCTGCTCGTTCGTGATGGCCAGATCTTCAGCCTCATCCGCGGCGATGTCGAGGTAATGTTTGGGCTGAACCTCGGGCGCGAGTTCGATATGCCGGAAATGCTGGCCGGCAAGCACCGGAGAATCAATCAGCGTCTCCAGCGTCACGGGCTGAAAGCGAATGCTTGTGCCTTCAGTGACCTTTTCCGTGAGCGCCGTTCCGAAATGCCATCCTTCCGGAAGCTTGATCGAAGGCCGGAAGGTAATCTCATTGGCTGCCGTGCCCGCCGGATATAACGTAACCAGGTTCCAGTTCAAAATTGCCAGATGCGGCGTTGTGCAGGCGCCGGCCGAAAAGCCCGTGGCGTCTGCGGTGGCGAGATAATCCAGACGCGCCTCGAGGATTGTTACGCCATCAGGTACGGTCACCTGCAATGCGTACATATGGACGTCGTCGCGCTTCCACGGGAGCGTCTTTCCTGCCGCGGTGAACGCAACTCCGGCCAGATTTTCGATCGGTCCGGTGGGCCCATGCTCACCGGGGATCCACTGCGGGTAATACAGCGTCATGGTTCCGGCGTGAACCGGAAACTGCAGATGGGCGTGCAGCAGCTTGCGTGGGGCGTCGGTCAGGTCGACCGTAATGTTGATCGGCTCGCGGGCATCGCCGTATGCCGTTTGCAAGCCAATGAAAAGGAAAACAAGGAGGTGAGCAGGTCGCAAACTCCATGATACGGAGAGCAATCACCTTTAACGGTGTTTGCTGTTCTGGCGAAACCAACAATGCTGGCCGTTGACCCCGGATTACGAAATTTCTCGCTTTACCCCCTGCCGCCGTATTGGGATATACTGCTCCACATTTACCGCGTTTAATTGGGAATTCCCGTTCTTCGCCGATCTCCTACCAAAATAATCATGAGCAGCAAATCCACACTTCTCATTTCCGTGCTGGCCTTTGTTCTTACTGTTGCCTGCACAAATAAGTCGCAGCCCAAAGCCGGCACTGTTCTCGATGAAGCGAGAACCGCGAATCGTTCCGTCGAGTCGCTCGGACCGGCTACGGAGGACTATTTTCACGATATGGACGGCGGCATCCAGTTGACTGCCGACGAAGTGAAAGGCCGCAACATGTGGCTCGTATGGACCGGCGGCAACGACCGTCTCTGGGATCGCCTGGTCGCACTCAGTGTTGGCAATCTGGACTTCCTGAAAACACTCTCGTCACATCCCGGTCTCAAGTTCAATCGCGATAATCGCTGGAACTATCTCGGCCTGGCGAATGAACCGTGTTTCGAAAAGGCAACCGGACCCGATCCGCAGCGGTACGGCCTTTGGTTGGATAAGCGCTCTGCAAACTGCCCGCCTGATCCCTTCGAGAATCAGCAGAAATATCCGGGGGTGCAAGTAGGCGCCCGCGGCAAAAACCTTCCTCTCGGTTCCTACTATGGGTGGGCAACCGGTATCGTCGGCCTTCGGCTCTTTCCCAATCCCGATTTCGATGAGGCGGCAGCGAAGAAGTGGAATCCGGAACGATTCTATACCGATGCTGCTTATTACAATTCGAAGGATCTGGTGCGCCCATACCGGGTCGCGATGTCTTGCGGTTTTTGCCATGTCGGGCCCAATCCGCTCAAGCCGCCCGAGGACCCGGAACATCCGAAATGGGAAAACCTGTCCTCCAATGTCGGCGCCCAGTATTTCTGGATAGATCGCATATTCGATTGGAACCCGGACAGTACCAACTTCGTTTGGCAGCTGTTCCACACCTCGCGCCCGGGCTCGCTCGACACGTCGCTGGTATCCGCGGACAACATCAACAATCCGCGAACCATGAATGCCTTGTATCACCTGGGGCCGCGCCTCAAGCAGGCATTGCGCTTTGGTAAGGAAACGTTGAGCGGTGGCGGCCAATTCAATAAACAGTTCAACGATTTCCTTCCCGCATCGTCGCCGCTCGCTGCGCTGTTTGTCGCGCCTTCCACCGTCTACTCGCCGCGCGTTCTGAAAGATGGCGCTGATTCCGTCGGCGCTCTTGGCGCACTGAATCGCGTCTATCTGAACATCGGCCTCTTCAGCGAGGAGTGGCTCTTGCACTTCAACCCGCTTGTGGGCGGAACCAAAATGACTCCCATAGAAATCGCGGTTTCGCGCAAGAACTCGGCGTTTTGGCAAGCCACCGAAGCACAGACTCTCTACATGGCGGAGTTCTTTTTGAAAAGCACGGACCCGCATCACCTCAAAGATGCGCCTGGCGGGTCGGCTTACCTCACCAAAGACAACTCGGTTCTGACTCGCGGGAAAATCGTCTTCGCGGAGCGCTGCGCGCGCTGCCACTCAAGCAAATTGCCGGACCCCGTGGCTGGTCTCGACCCCGGCGGTTGCTCCGGCAAAGACTACCTCAACTGCTGGAACACATACTGGGCGTACACCAAAACCGGCGAGTTCAAAGCGAAGATGCGCGCCATCGTCACCGCACCCGATTTTCTCGACGGCAATTACTTATCCGCTGAACATCGTGTCCCGGTGACTCTTCTCGGCACCAATGCCTGCAGCCCCTTGGCGACAAACGCGATAAAGGACAACATCTGGGATAACTTCTCGTCGCAGACGTATAAGGATCTTCCGTCTGTCGGAACCATCACCGTGTACAACCCGATGACCGGAGCGCCCCGCCCCTATAAGATGCCGGGGGGCGGCCGCGGGTATACCCGGCCCCCCTCGCTGATCAGCTTGTGGTCGACTGCGCCATTTCTTTTGAATAACAGTCTTGGCACATTCAATCCAAGCCCTTCTGTCCAGGCACGCATGCAATCGTTCCAGAACTCGATCGAGATAATGCTGTGGCCGGAGAAACGCGACAAAGACTCGCTGCTCGGCGACAAAGTGCCCGGCGTGATCGACCGGACAACGGACCGGTCCTTTATTCGGATTGCTTCAGGCTATGTTCCCGGCTCGCTCCAACCGCTTGCGGCAGCAAGTAAACAATTCTTCCCGAACCTCTTTGGGTCCGGCGGCATAGAGATCGGCCCGATTCCGAAGGGAACTCCGGTCTGCCTGCTCGCCAACTTAAACATCCGCGCCCAAGAAGGAGATTTTGCCGACCACGTCGATCATGACCGCAGGGTGCTCGAACTAATTCTCAAGGTCCAGCACGATTTGGCCAGGCTGCCGAAAGACGCGAGCGATGACCAGGCCGGCAAGATCCTCGCCAATTTGGCAGACCCGCTCATGGACCTCAGTAAGTGTCCGGATTATGTTGTGAACCGGGGACACTACTTCGGCACAAGCTACTTCCCGGAAGAACCGGGGCTCACCGATACCGATAAACGCGCGCTGATCGAGTTCCTCAAAACCTTCTGAGTTTTTACCGTTTTGCCCGTTTTTTTGACACATCTATTACTATGACGTAAGTATCTGATTCTAAAAGAAAAACGGAACAAGATCGATTAACGCGCTCCGGGCCCTATAGACGGTAATAACCCCGCTCTAAACCGGTTCACCGGAGCGAACTGCTCTGCTATTATTGGAAACTCGTAGCTGTTTGCCGCAATCCGATCTATCGACAGGTGCCACTGCAAGCACTCCAGTCCTTGCGCCGCCCCCTCTCGTTTCCAGCAACAAGAGAATTCCGGAACTCGACGGCGTTCGCGGTCTGGCAATTGCCTTCGTCCTGATCTTTCACTGCCTGGAAGTTAGCCTTCCTGGGCACAAGTTCTTGTATTACGCATTGCTGCCCACTCATCAGATGTGGTCCGGGGTTGATCTCTTTTTCGTCCTCAGTGGCTTCCTGATCGGCGGAATCCTGCTGGACCGGCGGGAATCACCGTCCTACTACTCCACGTTTTATGCCCGCCGCATCCATCGCATTTTCCCGATTTATTACCTGATGGTCATCGGCTTATTCATCGGTATCCGGCTGTTTCCCCAATCGCCGCTCTTCCACGGATCCATCCCGCTATGGACCTATCCCCTATTCGCGCAAAACCTGACGAACAACTCGTTTACGGATGCGGCGCCATGGCTGGGAGTTAGCTGGTCGCTCGCTGTGGAAGAGCAATTCTATTTGCTGCTTCCACTCGCTGTGAGGCTCTTCTCAAAAAGAACGCTGCGCTGGTTTGTTGTTATCTGCATCTTCGGCGCGCCGCTGCTGCGCGCGTTTTTGATTATGCTTGGCGTCACACATGACCAGATGCACGCCCGCTTGCCTTGCCGCGCCGATGCTTTGGCGCTGGGTGTTGCTGCGGCCATGATTGTCAGGAGCGAGAGTGCCACAGCTTGGGTACGGCGGCATGCAAAGGTCTTGTATCCATGCATGCTGTTTCTCTACGTCAGCCTTCTGGGTCTCCTGAAATGGAGTTCGTTCAATTATCTCAACGCGGTGGCCTTCACGTTTTTTGACGTGATGTATTTTCTGCTCATCTTACTGCTGCTGCTCGCGCCGGTGGCCCCGCTGAAACTGTTTTTCAACCTTGCCGTCCTTCGCTGGCTGGGCACAATCTCGTATTGCGCTTATCTGATTCACACGCCTATTCAGCTCGCGCTGTTTTATGTCCTGGGCCTTGGCGGAAACACGACGATTACCGGGCGTACTACACTGCTGGCAAATCTTGCCGCCCTCGCCATAACTCTGGTGGTGGCGCAGATTTCCTGGATGACAATTGAGAAGCGCCTCATCCAGCGAGCGCATGTGCGTTATCGTTATGCCGGCGCGCAAACCTGACTTCAGCGGTGCGTTGCACGCTGCGCACTATTTTTCGGCGACGAGTACTACTTCGTACGACAGCAGACCAGGCAGCAGCCGGGTTGCGATGCGCAGCAGTTGATTTGCCGCGCGCAAAATCGTGTTGCCGGGACTCAGCGGAACAACGCGTTCCAGCGGGAGAATCGTATAGTGCCTTCCCGTGACACGATAGCCTTGTCCCTCCAATAACTCCGCCGCCGTCTTGCGGGTGAAGAAACGAAGATGCGACCAGTCGAGAATGCCGCGATTGCTGTAGCGAAAGTGGCCGAACAGCACCATCAACCGTACCGTGAAGTTCACCGTGTTCGGAAGCGAAACGATGATTCGGCCCCGCTCACTCAGAACCTGCTTACAGGCTTCTAGGAGCGGCCGCGGGTCGCGCAGATGCTCTAGCGTGTCCAGCAGCAGCACCCGATCGAAGCGGCTTTCTGATTGATTGCCGACGCCCTTCTCCAGATCGGCGGTGATGACATTTTGATATCCCGCCGAAAGTGGAACGTCGGGAGCACAGTCGACGCCCGTCACGCGATTGCCGACTCGCGCCAACTCGGCGCCAAACGAACCATTGCCACAACCGACTTCGAGCACGCGCTGATCCTTGCCGATCAGGCGAAAGGCGTAGAAGTGACTCGAATAGCGGGTGCGCTTGATAGCGTACGGAACGAAATACTCTTCGTATTCCGGAAACGCTCTCACCGCGCGAGCGGTGAATGTATAGCGATGAACGGCTCGCAACACGTCCTTTGCATACCTGATTCCATCCACGCGGCAAATCTCGTCGCCATAAAACGTCGGAATGGGAACTTCCTTGATGCGGAAGTTTTGGTGCTGCAGCTTGATGATGATCTCCGTATCGAAGTGGAAATCATTCGTCATGTTGTCGAGGCGAACTTGCCGAAGCGCGTTCAGGTTGTAGGCGCGATAGCCGCTGTGAAACTCCGTCAGCCGCAGTCCCAACGCCCGGTTTTCGATCTCCGTGAGAATCCGGTTCCCCACATATTTATACAGCGGCATACCGCCCTTTAGCGGCCCGCCAAAATCCTTCATCATGCGGGAGCCGAACACCGCGTCGGCTTCGCCTCTGACGAGCGGCGCGTACATATGCGAAAGCAGCTCGGGTGCGTACTGACCGTCGCCGTGCAGCATAACCACCACATCGAAACCTTGCTCGATGAAATAGCGATACGCTGCTTTCTGATTGCCGCCGTACCCAAGATTGTGGTCGTGTTTTAGCACCCGGAGCTTGGGGAGTTTGGTGATCATCTGAATCCCCAACGCCAACTCGTAGGTGTCGTCTTTGCTGGCGTCGTCAAATACGACGACCTGCTCCACGTTTTCCCAAACTTCGGGCGTGATGCGTTTCAACACGCTGCTCAATGTGGTCAGCGCGTTGTACGTGACGATGAAAACGCCAATTCTCTTGCCCTTGTTGTCAGCGCGGTCAGGCGATTCACTCAACGGCCCTTGCTGGAACTGCGCCAGCGGTTCGAAACGCAGACCCGTCGTCAGCGGTGCAGCTTTCGCAACTAGAGTGGGCGCGCTCACTTTAAGTTCTTCGTACAGAAAGACGTTCTCTTTGTCACGATCGTAACATTCCCGGCCATCTTTTGGCCTACTCAAGATCTATTAGATAGATCTAATCCGCTTTGCCCGTCACCAAAGCGACAATCCAGATAAACGAGATCACGATGACAGTGAGCGCTGTTGTCCAGGCAACCGCATTCTGCCATGGCTTGTTCTTGAAGGTTCCCATCAGCCGGGGCCGGTTGATGAGCAGCAGCATGTAAATAACAACAAACGGAAGCAGAATCCCATTGATGACCTGCGAGTAGATCATCATCTTCAACAACGGAAAGTTCGGGATCAGGACCGTCAGCGCGCCGCCTCCGATCAGCAGCGTATAGAGCCAGTAGAAAATAGGGGCTTCCGAAAATCGCTTGTCGATTCCAGATTCGAATCCCAACCCCTCACAGATGTTATAGGACGTGGCCAGTGGAAGAATCGCCGCCGATAGCAGCGATGCGTTGATCAGTGCGACAGCGAACAACAGAGCCGCGAATTTACCGGCAAACGGTTGCAGCGCCACCGCGTATTGGGCGACGTCATCGATCTTATGGTTGGTGGAATGAAAAATGGTCGCGCCGCACGCAACCACGATAAAAAACGCTACAACATCGGTGACGATACAGCCAACAATGACATCCAGGCGGCACAGTCCGTAATGCCGCACGTCAATTCCCTTCTCGACCACCGCCGCCTGCAAATAGAACTGCATCCATGGCGTAATCGTCGTCCCAATCAGTCCCACCAGCAGCACCAGATAGCGTGGGTTGGTGCTCAAGGTTGGAATGATGGTCTGCTTCAATGCGAGATCCCAATCCGGCTTCGCGAGGAAGGCGGAAACCGGATAAGCGAAGTAGACAAGCGACGCAATCAACAGGATGCGCTCTACGCCTTGATAACGGCCTCGTACGATCAAGGTCCAGACAAGCGCCGCCCCAATCGGGACCACTATATATTTGCTGACGCCGAAAATTCCCATGCCGGATGCCAGACCCGAGAACTCGGAGACGATATTCATGAAATCGGCGAGGCCCAGCACAAGCATGGTGAAGAACGTGGCACGAAGTCCAAACTCTTCGCGGATTAAATCGGACAGTCCTTTCCCGGTGACAGCGCCCATGCGCGCCGCCATTTCCTGAATCACAATCAACGCGATCGTTACCGGAATAAGGCTCCAGAGGAGCTGATATCCGAACTCGGCTCCAGCCTGCGAGTACGTCGAAATACCGCCCGGGTCGTTATCGACGTTGGCCGTAATGAACCCTGGCCCCAACACTGCGAGAAAAGCAACGGCTCGCGTGCTGACCAGAGTCAATAAGCGTCGCTTTCGGAGTATCGATAGATTAACGGTGCCGGGCATCGGACGTAATTTATATTGTTCACTACGGCGTTTTCACAAACGTTTCAGCACTCTTTTAGGAATTCTGTGGTGGAATTAATCAATGCCAAAGATCAATCTGTGTTTCCTCTGGCACATGCATCAGCCGCTCTATAAGGACCTGGTGCATGGCGAGTACAGATTGCCCTGGACGCGGCTGCATGCTTTGAAGGACTACTTCGGGATGGTCAACATTTTGAAAGACTTCCCGGCGATTCGCCAGACGTTCAACCTGGTCCCTTCCCTCCTCCTGCAAATCGAGGAATATGCGACCGGCAGGGCCTCCGATCCATTTCTTGCCTTGGCGCTGAAGCCCGCGGAACTGCTCTCCCGTTCGGACAAGGAACTCATCCTGAAATATTTTTTTCAGGCGAATGAAGCGCGTATCATCCGCCGTTATCCGCGTTACTCAGAGATGAACGAGTTGATGAAACACCACGGCCATTCCGTCCAGAAGGCGTTGTCCTCATTTGACACTGGTATGCTCCGCGACCTCCAGGTGCTCTCACAACTGGCATGGTTTGACGAACACTATTTGGAAGACGATCCGGAGATCAAACAACTCGCCGCGAAAGGCCGCGATTATACAGTCGAGGATCAGAAACTCATTGGAGAAAAGGAAGCCGAGACGCTCGGCAATGTTATCAATGCGTATAAGGACGCGGCGACGCGGGGCCAGATTGAAATCGCAACTTCACCCTTCTATCACCCCATTCTGCCGCTGTTGTGCGATAGCAACGTCGCCGGTGTTTCTCATCCTTACCTGATGCTTCCGAATCGCTTTGCGTGGCCGGAAGACGCGGAAGAGCAACTACTTCGTGCGGCGACTTATATTGAGTCCACATTCGGAACTAGACCCGTCGGGCTGTGGCCTTCCGAAGGGGCGGTATCCGATGTAGTTCTTGGGCTCGCGGCCAAGGCCGGCTTTCGGTGGGTTGCTTCCGGGCAAGGTGTCATCACTGCCACGGTTGAGGCCGGCTTAACAGGGGAACTTCCATCCGGCAACATCACTTCCACTCCATACGTTTGGAAGCAGAACGGCGCGCAAGTTGACATGATCTTTCGGGATCACCGCCTGTCAGATCTGATCGGCTTCGTTTACTCACATATGGAGCCGGAAGAAGCTGCCATCCACTTTGTGGACGAGATTCATCGCGCGGCCGCCCGCGCCTTGGAAGCAGGCCGCGACGCGCTGGTTACGGTTATTCTCGACGGTGAAAATGCCTGGGAATCCTATGCCCGAAATGGGCGTCCTTTTCTCCGGGAGCTTTACACTCGACTAAGCTCCGACCAGGAGATTACCACCCGTACCGTTTCGGAAGCTGTTGCCGGCATGGACAAGGAGGAACTCAAACATATCTTTCCTGGTTCTTGGATCGGCGCCAACTTCGATACCTGGATAGGCGAGCACGAGGAGAATTTAGCCTGGGAGCATTTGCGCGAGGCTCGCGCTACTTTCGACCGCGTCGTACGGTCGGCAGCGAAATCCGCTGTAGCACCGGACGCGATTGCAACTGCCCGCGAAGAATTGTTGATTGCCGAAGGCAGCGACTGGTTCTGGTGGTACGGTCCGGATTATTCCTCAGTAAACAAATCTGAATTCGATCAGTTGTTTCGGGACCATCTAACGAACGTTTACCAATCTCTCGGCGTCACGCCTCCTGCTGCGCTCTCACAGCCCGTAACCCAGAACAAACCGTCACCCCACCACGAACATCCAACGGCACTCATTCAACCCACCATCGACGGCAAGATGACTTCACCCGGAGAATGGGCGAAGGCCGGACGGTTTCGCGTTGATCCACGCTCCGGCGCCATGCATCGCCCGCTCTCTTTTGCTCGCGATTTCTTCTATGGCTCGGACGGACGGGATGTTTATTTTCGGGTAGACCTCGCCGAATCGGTCGGCCCCGAAACGGCACTTGAGTTTCGCTTCATCATGCGCAGCCCGGCAGGAGATCTGTTCAGCTTGCGCGTGAGCGGAACGCCTGAAGGCCCATGCGACATCACGACGGATGTACCGGGAGATGCGGTGACCGCAGCAATTGGCAGCATCTGCGAAGCGAGAGTTTCGCTCTCCGCGATGAAGATCCGGTTGGGTGAGCCGCTGTTTCTGCAGGTGGAGGTGCTTCGTGACGGACTTCCTGTCGCGTTTATCCCGGCAAACGGCGAAATGGAACTCGGCTCCGGCGTTATGGCCGCTTACGCCTTCTGAGTCGAGCCTATTTCGAAGTCGAAGCTGCCGCGGGTGCGGGCCGCGTGTACTGGTTCAACCAGTCGATCACAGTCGCGTACCAGAACTGGCTGTTTTGCGGCTTTAAGATCCAGTGCCCTTCGTCCGGAAACTGGACGAGCTTCGATGCTACGTTCATCTGTTGTAACGCTGTAAACAACGCGTGTCCCTGCCCGATCGGCACGCGGAAGTCAAGCTCGCCGTGGGTCACAAGCGTGGGTGTCTTGAAATTCTTCACGAACATGTTGGGAGACCACTTGCTATAAAGGTCCGGGTTATCCCACGGAAAACCTTGGAATTCCCATTTCGGGAACCACAATTCATCGGTTGTCTCGGCCTCGCTTGTCAGATCGAAGACACCCGCATGAGACACCAGCGCTTTGAAGCGATCGGTGTGACCAAGAATCCAATCAACCATGTATCCGCCGTAGGAACCTCCTGCAGCCACCATTCGGTCCTTGTCCACATACGGCAAGTTACTGACAGTATCGGTAACCGCCATAATGTCGTCGTATGGTTTCCCGCCCCAGTCGCCGTTTACCGCATCGGTGAACGACTGGCCGTACCCGATCGAACCGCGCGGGTTTGGCAACACCACGACGAAACCGGCTCCGGCAAACACCTGCGCGTTCCAACGATACGACCAGTTCTCTCCCCAATCTCCTTCCGGGCCGCCGTGAATTTGTATTAACACCGGGTACTTCCTCGCGGGGTCGAAATCCGGAGGTTTTACCAAGAAACTCTCCACTTTCGTTCCGTCCGGTTGGTCAACCGAAATTTTCTCAAGCGGAGTGAGCTGGTACGTAGCAAGGAGATTGTCATTCAAATGCGTCAAAGGAATGCCTGCGCCACCAGTCGAAATGGCCTTGTACAATTCGTTTGGCTTGGACCCGCTCTGCTCCTGGTACACCATCACTTTGTTATCCGCGCTGAACTGCACATTTGAAATAGACGTTGGGCCATGAGCAATTGTCCGGACCGCGCCACCTTCAACGGGCATCATGAGCAGCGCATTGGTTCCGTAGTCGTCGGTGGTAAAGAAGATACGTTTCGAATCCGGTGACCAGGTATAACCCTCCACCCAGCGATCAAGCGAATCGGTCAACGTGTTCATCGCTCCCGTCTGTAGATTGAGAATCGCCAATTTCCATTGATCGCTTTCATAACCTGCCCTGGTTTGGGTCCGGTACGCGAGATATTTGCCGTCGGGCGAATAGAGTGGCCCTTCGTCGGCGCCCGGATTTGTCGTAATCGCTTTGGCATCTCCCCCGGCGATGGGCACCGTGAACAAATCGGAGTTGGTACTGCTGGCGGGCTGCGGATCGATTTTCGCAACGTAGGTTAGCTGTGTGCTGTCCGGAGAGATGGAGTATGGTTCGGGGCCGCCGAGCGCAAACGGCGGAACGCTGGTGCCGCCTGGGGTGAGGTCGCGAACCTTACTGCTGCTGTCCAGGTTTAATGCCAGCAGATGAGTGCGGCGTTTGTTTTGATATTCCGTCCAATGCCGGTACAGCAGAGATGTGTAGACGCGTGCATGCATCAGCGACGCCGCGTCTTCGTCGAGCTTGCCCTTGTTGCAGGCCGCGTCGTAGTCTACGCCTGGCTTCGCGTCTGAAGCCGCACACGCCGGATAAACCTCGCTCTTGAACACCAGAAACTTGCCGTCCGGCGAAACCATTTCGGTGTCTGCGTCTGTCGGCAATGTTGTTACGGGCCGCTGATCGCTGCCGTCCGGGTTCATTGACCAGACCTGGGACCCGCTACTGCGGTCGGAAATGAAATAGAGTCGCTTGGAATCCGGCGACCACATTGGTCTGCCGTTTGTTGTCCCGTCTTTAGTCAGTTGTTGCGGTGTACCGCCGTCCAAACCTACAACATAGATTTGCTTCGGCTTCTTGTTGTTCGGCAAGTCGACCGTTTGCACTGTAAAAGCAACCAGCTTGCCGTCCGGAGACATCATGGCGTCGTCGATTCGCGCGATTTTCATCATCGCGTCAAAATCAAACGGGGGTTTAGAAGCTGCTGGAGCAGTGGAGGAAATGATAGCCAACAGGATCGCGCCGAGCGCGCCGCATCGCATGATTGCATTGTATGCGGCAGGTGACTGGGAGTCTGAAGAAGCTATGTTTGCAGCAGCGCTTCGCGAACGCCTTCGGGCGTGCGAACAGGCCGTCTGAGTGAAATCGGCATTTCCAGGCGGAAGGTAGTCCCCTGCCCGACGACGCTATCCACTTCTATGGCGCCCTGATGTTCCTGGACAATTCCGTACGTGATGGATAGGCCCAGGCCTGTGCCCTTCTTAGCGCCCTTTGTAGTGAAAAAGGGATCGTAGATCCGCGTCAGGTTCTCACTCGGAATTCCTTGCCCTGTGTCGGAGATTTCGATGTGCGCCAGCGTGCCTTCGGCCCAGGTGCGGACCTTCAGTGTGCCGCCGCTGCTCATAGCGTCCCGGGCGTTGATGAACAGATTCAGAAAGACCTGCTGTAGTTTGCCCGCGTTGCCGCGCACATACGGCAAGCTTTCGGCGAGGTCGACACGAACGACGATACCCGTTTTCTCAAACTGGTGCTCGACCAGCCCGATCGTTTCACGCAGCACGCGGTTCAGATCCAGATCGACGAATTCAGTGGGAGACGTTCGCGAAAAGTTCAGCAATGAGTTGACAATCTCGCTCGCACGAAAAGTTTGCTTGGCGATCTTTTCGAGCAGCTTGGACTTCTGCTCGTCGCCCGAGACCTGTTTGGCCAACATCTGAGCATAGGTCGAGATTACGGCCAACGGAGTGTTCACTTCGTGCGCAACGCCCGCGGCAAGCAGCCCGATCGAACTGAGCTTGTCGGCTTGCACCAGCCTGCGCTCCAGATCATCGCGATCGGTAACATCGTCAAAAATGATCAAACGGCCGATCTGCGTCAAATCCTTTGAGACCAGTGGAGCAATCGCCAGATTGACGATCGACTCCGAACCAGACGAGTGCTGATCGCGAGTCCTACGCCGCAGGGGCATCCGGTACAGGTTGTGCACGCCGTCCGCGGCCCGCACTTCATGGAACTTGGCGCACAAATCTGCCGGAAACAACTCCTCGAGACGCTGTCCCACAGCGTTGGCACGCGAGATACCAGTCAACCGTTCAATCTGAGTGTTCCAGCTTTCGACCCGATCGTCCAAATCGGCAGCGAGAATCCCGACGTTGATGGATTCGACAATGTTCTCGCTGAATTCCTTTAAGCGTTCGTATTCGTCCGCTTTGCGCTGAAGCGAGGTGTACAGCCGGGAGTTCTCGATAGCGATGGCGACGTAGTTCGACAACGTTAGTAGCAGCTCAATGTCATCGCTCGAAAGAAAATCGCCGTCGCTAGTGCGGCTGATTCCCAGATAGGCAATCGTTCTGCCTCGAGAGCGGCAAGGGATGTAATACGTGAAATCCAGTTCCGCGATAGTATCGCGAACGGATTGCAGGAGCCCGAGGGACACAATGTCGCGGAGATGGCGCGTTCGCTCGAAGAAAAGATAAGGCTTGTCCAAGGCGTCCGAAAGGAAGCTCAAATCGAGCGCATGCGTCAGCACCTTTGCAGAGCGCCCTGCACGCTGCATTCGCGATTGCAACTGGAACTGCCCGGTACTCTCGTCCGCCAGGAAGAAGCCAATCTGCTGAATGGACAATGTCTTCAAAAGGCGGTCCGAGACCTTTGCGAGCATCACGTCCTGATCGGTTTCCGAACTCAACTCACGCGCAAACTCAATCAACGTCACGCGCGCGTCGTAGCGGTCGCGATAGAACACCCATCGATCCAATTGCTCCTGGATCCACCGGCGAATCGGTTGGAAAACAAAAGTCGCAAAGGAAATCAGCACAACGAAGGCCGGTGGTGAAATGGCCCTGGTATCGAAAATGAGGAAAATCAGGCCGTAAAATGTGCCGATGACGGCTAGAGTCGCCAGCGTGTAGACATAACCCTGCTGGAAAATAATGTCCACATCCATCAGGCGATACCGCGTTATGGCGTAAGCCCAGGTGAGCGGAATCAGGCCCATCGACATGACGCTGAGGTTCATGACATGGTTCGGTACGCTGCCCAGAATGTACGGAATCGCGTAAAGCAGGGCAAACGGTGCGAGTCCAACTAAGGCGCCGTTCCGCAGGTATTTCAATTGCCTCCGGAGCATTGGATCCTGTGAATGAGCGAAGTCCCAGCCGAGAGCCGCCGCACCGGTGAAATACAGAACCATTTGAAATCCGAGCGTCAGGCGGTCGAGGAGCCAACGCACTTCCAGAAGAGGAGTGGAGAACTGCAGTATTCCTTGAGCGGACGCGACAATGATCGCCAGCAGCGCCGCCGACGGGGCGTATAAGACGAGCCACATTCCGCGCCGCTCCAGCCATCGCGGCCGATTGTGAAAGGTAAGGCAAAAATGAAGGAAGATTGCGGGAGCAAGCAGCGATCCGGCTATGTTGCCCCAATACATCACCTCATCGAAGGTGTTCAGCTTTCCGGAGTAATGGAATGTGGCCGCAATCAGCGAGACCAGGCAGAGGATGAAAAAGTGAAGCGACTTGGTGGCGGTCGTACGGCGATAGTAAACGAATAATCCGATTACGAGGTAGGCTGACCCGACAATGTACTGGTAATAGACCGCAGAGTCCCTCGCCGCAGCCTCGACGAAAATGTTGTCTTTCCGAAATTCGATATTGTCGCGCTTTAGCGTGTACGCGGTTTTACCGGGGAGAGATATCGGCGCGAGCGCCTGCGGAACGTCCAGAGCGGTACGAATTGGGGAATGGTCAATTTGTAGAAGTTCATCGCCTCGACGAATGTCGGCGCGCTGGCCCGGACCCTCAGGGAGGATATACGCCGCTACGACGTGATTTTTGTGATTCGAATCCTGCCGATCAATCCAGGTAACTCCATCGTCTGGCAACGGATAGGAGCGCAAATGCCGGAAGCTTAGGACCGCGGCGACCACGGCAGCCACAGCGAAAATGAGCAGCACTGTTCCGACGAATTGTTTTCGGCCTTCGCGCACGTATCACCTGGCCGCCGGGTATGCCCGGCGGCTTGCCATACTCCAAACTATGCATGCAACGGTCAGCACGTCCCTGACCATCCGCCTTAATTCATCTCAAGTCCGTTACCAGACTATAAGATACGTACCATTGACGGTAGTGGTAACGCTAAATCTTCTTCATTTCGGAATTTAGCTACGAATTCCTGTATACCAGCGAATATCCACCCTGACTTGGTGTATAGAAAGCACCCTGGATGCAGAAACTCGTAACCCTTCGGTAGCTAAGAGCGTCCCGGGCGTTGACGATGACTCCGGAGACACTTAGACTTGTAGTGTATCCCGCAGTCCTCACCTTAGGTTCCCTTTTATGAAGTTATCCTCTGCCTTCCGCCTACGCTCGCTGGTTGGCGTTACTTCGGTGGCTCTCATTGCCAGCACTCCGGCCATTACTCAGAACAAGCAGTCCAGCAGTTCGAGCGATGAGACCGTTGCTAAACCGTTGTCTGCTAAAGATCTGAAAAAAAAGCAGAAGGCACTGGAAAAGGAGCTACAGGGACCATGGAAGAAATGGTTGAACGAAGATGTGGTTTATATCATCACGGATGAGGAAAAGCAGGCGTTCAAGCAACTGAAGACAGACGAGGAGCGGCAGCAGTTTGTCGAATCGTTCTGGCAGCGGCGGGATCCGACTCCCGATACCGAAGAGAACGAGTTTAAAGAGGAACATTACAGGCGCATTGCATACGCCAACGATCACTACGCCTCTGGTATTCCCGGCTGGAGGGCAGACCGAGGGCGCATGTACATCAAATATGGACCGCCGGATGAGATTGAATCTCATCCTTCGGGCGGGTCATACCAGAGACCTATTGAAGAGGGCGGAGGCGAAACGTCGACGTTTCCATTTGAGCAATGGCGTTATCGCTATCTCGACGGGATCGGCACCAACATCGTAATCGAGTTCGTCGACACCACCATGAGCGGTGAATACCGTATTTCGACTGATCCGGGTGAAAAGGATGCTCTCCTCTATGTTCCAGGAGCAGGGCTGACGATGGCTGAACAAATGGGAACCGCTGACAAGACACAGCGGTTTACGCGAACGGACGGCACACACCTTGGTACCGGCAACCAGCCCCTCCCGGAGAGCATGAACGAGTTCACGCGCCTTGAGACGAATGCCAAGTTGAATGCGCCGCCGCCGATAAAGTTTAAGGATTTGTCGGCGGTCATCGACACCAACATTAAGTACAACACCCTTCCCATGCAGGTGAGGGCCGACTACATCCGGGTGACCGATTCGACCGTGTTGACGAATATTGCCGTCTCCTTTAACAACAACGATCTTCAATTCAAGACCAAGGACACGGCTGCGACTGCGACCGTAAACATCTACGGACGTATTACCTCGTTGACCCGCCGGCCGGTGAATTGGTTTGAAGATACGGTCGTGGCGGGTCCATTTCCGGCGGAAGCCCTCGACAGAGTCATGAGTGGACGGCAACTCTACGCAAAAACGATACCGCTGGCTCCTGGTACCTATCGGCTCAATATCGTTGCCAAAGACACGGTGGGCAATACCGTTAACAACTACGAAATGGCTCTAAATGTACCCCATTTCGATGAGGATACACTCGGCGCAAGCAGCGTTATTCTTGCGGACCAGATCGAGCGGGTGCCGACCAACAGCATCGGTTCCGGTCCGTTTGTGATTCGCAGCTCTAAAGTTCGGCCGCGAGTGGACGACACGTTCAAGCAGAGCGAAAGCTTGGGTATCTATGCCGAGCTCTACAACTTTGGGATGGATCCGAAGACGAAGAAACCGGAAGGTTCAGTTGAGTTGGACGTTGTGAATGTCGCTACTAACCAGACGGTTCTTTCGCAAACGGAGGATTTGTCAGCGTTTCCCAACTCATCGGCATTCCTGGTGACCATCGAGAAGAAACTGGCTTTAAAATCGCTTCCTCCGGGCAAGTACAAACTGCAACTGAAGGTGCTTGACAAGCTGAAAAATCAGACCTTAACACCGTCTGCACCATTTACGGTAACATCATAGTCAGTGTGGTCTGTTAGACCAGGAAACGCGGAAGGCTCCAATTTGCTGGGTTTCGCGAGAAAATTTTCAAGATTACTCGCCGCGGTTGGCGGCGTGACCATCGGTCTAACGATCATTACGCCCGATTCTCGAGGTGCTGACCTTCGCTTGAGCGGAAATGTCATCGGCTCTGTCGTGAATGATCAGGGCGCTCCGCAGATGGCTGCGGAAGTTCAGCTGTTCGATCATTTGGGCAAACTGGCACGCCGTGCTCTCAGTTCAATGGACGGCCGCTTTGCATTTCCTGATCTGCCGGCGGAGTCCTACTCCGTTCAGGTTTCTTTGGCGGATTATTTGCCTGCCCGGCTGGACAGTGTTGTCGTTAAGGCGGGCATGAACAGCATTCTTGATATCCATCTCACGACACTGCTCAGCAGCATTCAGTTGACCTATACGGTTCCAACGGGCGGAATGTCGAAAGATTGGAAATGGGTATTGCGGTCATCTCCGGCCACCCGGCCGATCAACCGCTTCCAACCCGATGAGGTATCGGTTTCGCAGGACCCTGAACAGCGAGCCCGGGTATTTTCGGGAACGCACGCCGTCGTCTCCGTCTCGGGAGGCGGCAACAGCGTGATTGACACGAACCCGCAAAACGACGTAGGGACGGGATTCTTTCTTTCCACCAACATCCTTCAAAAGAACCAGTTGCAGGTTGGCGGGAGAGTCGCGCAAAGCGCCGCGTTGCTGCCGGCTGCGATGGGATTGTGTGCAATCTATTCCCGAAAGGGCGATGGAACCGCACCGACCCTCACACCCGAAGTCACGTTTACCGTGTCGCAGCTTGGGCTCATTGCGGGTGCTGGATTATCGTCCTCGCCTGGCCAGAACGGAACGGACCTGCCCGCTGTGCGAACTATGTCCTTGAGCGTGTATCAAGTGATGGATGTCGGTGGACTCACTCGCGTGGAGTACGGCGTCACGGACGAGACTGTGGACTATCTGGGGTACAGCACGCGCGTCAGCCCGTTCGTCCGCACTACTACCCCCGTCAGAAAATTTGGCGAAGTTATCGCGTCCTACAGCGACGGTGCACGTCCCGATGAATTGCTGGCACACCAGGAAGACTCGAGACGCTCGGATCCCGCCGATGGCGCGGGGACTCAATTGATTGAAGCAGTAAACGGGCTCTCGCATCTTCCACAGCTGTCATATCGCAATGGCCGGCTCGAACTGCAGCGCACGCAGAGTTTTGAACTCGGATACAAGAAGACCACCGGGAATCGTTCGTACGGCATCAGTGCATTCGCGGAAGACGTGTCGAACGGTCGCGTCGACGTATCCGGGGATACGTCGCTCCTGAATTCCGGGAATTTGATGTCAGCGGGATCGTCCACCACGTCCGTCTACAACATCGGCCGTTACAAGCGCACAGGCTTGATTGGCTCGGTGAATCAGCAGATAAAAAGCATGTTGGACCTGTCGCTTGCCTACGGACGTATGGGGGGCCTTAGCACGGCGAGCGGAGCGGGCATCTGGTCGCAGAGCGGAACACTCGGGAGCTTTCTCGAGGAGGGCTCTCATAATGTTGCCGATGCGGCCGTCAGCCTGAGGACGCCGAAGACGTTCACCAGGATCAATGCGAATTACGGATGGACCGACGGAAACGCCGTTATTCCAACACACGTATTTACGACGCAAGATACATGGATTTCGCCAGGCCTTAACGTGATGGTGAAACAGCCGCTGCCGTCACTGTTCGGCATGCCAGGGCACATGGAGTTGAGCGCGGATCTCCAGAACCTTCTGGCCCAGGGTTACCTGCCGGTGAACAATACCGCTGGACGTTCGTTGTTAGTGGTACAAACGCCACGAGCTATTCGCGGCAGCCTGAACTTCATCTTTTAGCCACGAGTTTCAACAACGGTTCAAGACGAGGATGTCACCGTTGCCGGGTTTGACCCAAATCTTCTTCTACTTGTTTGAAACCGGCCGGAATCTCAAATACGGAAGCATCGACTGCATTGGAGTTGAACGAGGTGACGGTAGATGTCATCTCGATCAGTGAGCCGCTCCGTGTGCCGGACGCCCCATTTCCGGCGTTGGCGTCCTGATTGCTGCCATCGTCCTGCTTTTTATGGCGTCCAAGTCCAAAATGCGAATTAAGTGCGTTCGACAAGGCGGCGGAGGCGGAAGAATTTTGCGGCTGTTGGGACGTATTGCCTTGCTGAGCGGGAGCGGCGGCAGTCGAGCCGGACTGACCTGCTGCGGTCATTTTTACAACCGTTTCGAGAGGCAAGCCGTTCAACTTTGACTCTTGTTGATAGACCTGAGCCATCGCTTTCGCTAAGTCCGGGCGAGACATCATCGGACTATCTCCAGGCATCCAATCGATTTCCTCTGCCATCCTCTTGTGGAAGTCTCGTACTTCGCCGTATCCGGAAACATCAGGCGAGATCCAAAGATCGCTGGCGATATCCACTCCCCCGCTATTGCCGCTATTCGGATCTGCAGTCGCCATAGTAATTGTGAGAACCATCTCATGGGTCTGATTGCCCGCGATAATCTTCGTCTGGCCGGTGTCATTCACTTTCACCTGCATGGACGCATTGGCTTTTTGCGGATCGGATTTCATGCTATCCGATATCTTCTGCAGTTGCGCTTTCAATTGCGCAAACGTCATTGTGGAGTACGTTTTTTTCGCAAAACGAATCGTCGTGATGGTCTGGCTATCGAGATCGATAATCGTTGTCTGCTGCAGCGATTTGCGCAACATGCGACCCCCTTTGATCGAAACCGTCGTCGCAACCGGATCGGTCGGTTTCTGCCCTTTGGGCGCGAAAGCCCCGGCAAATTTCATCATTCCGAGCATTGCACCGCCGGTCATTTGCGAGGTTTGCTCGTAGGTGAAGTCGGCCATAACGGGGGTCGACGCAACGGAACAGGCAAGGACACATCGCAGCAAAACGCTGTTTTTCATTCGCTGGTTTATCTTCCTAAATAGCTTTCGAGTTTGTTGAGATCCGTGTCGGCGCTGTCGAGATGTTTGCGCGCGGATTGAGAGTCGTTGTTGCGAAGGCTGGCATCGGCTTCGTTCATGTGATAGAACATCCGTTGCTCGGCTGCCGCCATATCACCGCGCAGGCTCAAGCCAGATTGCGCCTGCGAACGGCGGATGTTATCGAGAGAGTCACGCACTGCGGCAATTCGGGCGTCCATGCCAGCCTTGCGGTCGCGCAATTCGGAAATTTCCGCGGAGTTGTCGGGAGTGGCAGCAGCTGGCATGCTTGCCGATACCGGAACAGTCCGGTTGTCGGGTGTGGTTGCCGGTGCAGCGCTTTGTTGCCCCGCAGTTTCGGTTTTAGCGATGGCCGGCTTGACGACCGGATTTCGAGGTCGCACAACCAACGCCGCGGTATCCGGATAGGCTGGCCCCTGAGTTTTCGTTGCTTGCGAGGCAGCCGTGCTCGTTGAGACGGTTGCCGGAGACTCTGGAATCGTTGCCGCCGCCGCTACGCGTCGATCACCGGCCGTATCGTTCTGGCTAGTTGCCGAAAAAGGCGGCGCGGATTGCGTCTGTACAGGCGCCGCTGCATTTGCCTTGGTGTGCAATAGATTCGGCACGTACACCGCAGCCGCCACCAACATGGCAACGGTGGCAAACGAGCCAATCAGCATGTAAGTCGTGCGGTGGCCACTCGAACGCGTGGGCGCCGCCGGAACCGATTGAGTAATAGGCGGAGCAGGAACCGCCTTCTGGAAGCCCTGGGAAATAGGTTGCGTCAAGGCTTCGGTCCCGGACGTGATCTTCCCAGCCGACTGCTGACGAACAGCCTCTATAGCCGCTTTCATCGCGTTCGCAGATCCGAAACGGCGCGCCGGATCGCGTGACATCGAAGTCAGGATAAGGTCGTTAATGCTCGGCGAAATCGATGTATCCAGCTCGCGCGGCGGCTGCGGAGTACCTTTCAGATGCGCCGCCATAATCTGATATTCGCTGTCGCCATTGAACGGTCGCGTGCCTGTCACCAGTTCGTAAAACGTGACGCCGAGCGAATAAAGATCCGAGCGTGCATCCAGATCTTTTCCTTCGATCTGTTCCGGCGACATGTAATGCAGAGAGCCGACCAGTAATCCGGTCTTGGTTAATTTAGTATCTGTGGTCAACCGGGCAACACCGAAATCCATCAACTTCACCTGCCCGGCTTTGGTGATCATGATGTTGCTCGGCTTGATGTCCCGGTGAATTACGCCGCGGGAGTGAGCAAACTCCAGCGCCGCCAACGACTGAGAAACGTAATCGAGTGTTCGATTCAGTGGAATTCGACCCTGCTGCATCAGCGCTGCAAGCGTTGTGCCCTCGATGAACTCCATGATCATCAACAACTGGTTCCCCACTCGCTGAGCTGCACGTAACGCTGCAATATTCGGGTGATCCAGACCGGCAGAAATCCGAATCTCGCGCAAAAACCGTTCCGCTAAATCGGGGTCCGTCGTCAGATCGGGCAGAAGTACTTTCAGTGCCTCAACCCGTTGCGTTATAGTGCTTCGAACCTTGTAAACGGCGCCCATGCCGCCTTGGCCGAGAGTTCCCAGCACCTCGTAGTCGCCTACGGTTTGCCCGATTTGCAGTTCCATGGCTCCTTTTAACTGCTACTACTGATTCTTGACGGTATCCCCGACTTTCGGGGCGCCGGACCCCGAGAACGCGCCGCTTGCTGAGGACTCGTCAACGTCGGTAACAGTGAGGGTTCCGACCGGCTCCTCAACAGACCTCAGTACCTTGCCGGTTGCGGGATCTGTAATCTTGCGGACGGGCCGTGTGATTGTCAGGTGATCGCCAGCCTTGAGACCAGCCTTTGAGCCGACATTGATCACCAAAGCGTTGCCGGAGACATCCGCGACCATGCCTGAGACAGAAACGACCTGCGTTGGCAGCTTCGAGTTATTGTTCTCCAACCCGGTAGCGAGTTCTGTAACGGCCGCCGAAACTGCCTCTCCCAAAATCGTCGTGCCGAAGTTGCTGCTGTTCATGCTCATCCCGCCACTTCCGCCACCGCCGTTTGCGCCGCCGCCCCCGAGCAAGTTAGCACCCGAGCGCGTCGATTCTCCCTTTCCGCTAGCGACCGCCAGGATTTCAGCCGTGTTCGTATCGATCATTCGCGCGTTGACGGCCACAACGGCCTTGGCCTTATGAGTGCCGAGGTTCCCCAACCCGTATTTGCTTCCGAAGCCGCTGTAGCCACCGCCGCCAAGTGAATGGCTTTGGTCATCACGCCCGAACTGCGTAATGCTGCCGATGATGATGTATTGAACACCCAAAATTTTGCCGAGTTTCGCTGCGGTGCTCGCGTCTGCCCGGTCGCTGTTGGACAAATTCTGTTCGGCGAGCACCTTGGCGATTGCCGTCCGCTCAACCACCGAAAATCGTCCGTCGGTGACCAGCCGGTCCACTAAGAGATCGGATATGCCTTTTCCGACGTCCTGATTGGTACCGAAGATCGCGGCGATATTGCCTTGAACAGTGGCAAAGTCAAAATCCAGGATGGCGACCCGTTTTTTCGGGCTTTGACCGAAAATGGTACCGCTTAGAAGCAAAACGGCAAAAATAGGGGCGACAGTTCGGCGCATAAGCTAACTCCAACGCAATGTGCTGGGAAAATACTAACTAATCTGAGGCGCGTATGGAAGTCGAGAGTAAAATACGGCACCGGATCCCCGACGGCAATTGTAAGGCCTTAGCCAAATCGCCTGCAAGTTGTCCAAGATAGGTACCAGAAGTACTTAGTAGCGCAAAGGCGCGGGTGCGTGCCCGGACACAGGGAAGGAAATTCGCTGCTCTCGCACGGCACGCCGAGCACACGGCCGCTTTGGTCGTTGTGCACAACTTTAGGTCGGCCGTGCCCGTTTTACGCGGGTTCCGTGAAATGAATGATTACCCGCAGCTAGAACGGAGAAGCAGCGTTGGCAAACAGAAGGGAGTCAAGCTGGCTAACCAGCCTGACGTGCAACAGACGATAATTATTGAATCGATTCGCTCTTACGGCTTAGGTCTTCGGACAAAATGATCGCTTCCGCCAACTCGCGCATTGGACGACGCAGACGGCGACTCTCATTTCGCAGCCGCAGGTAAGCTTCTTCTTCCGTAAGGCCATGGCGATGTTGAAGAATACCTTTCGCACGCTCCACAAGCTTACGTGTTTCCAACTGGCGCCGCATTTCGGCCGTTTCCTCAACCAGCCGGGCGTTTTCGTCGGATAACATGGACTTGGAAATAGCGCCACCCATTTGTTCCCCAACGAATGTCAGAAGGGCGATTTCATCCGGCGTGTGCTCATGGATTTCGCGATGGTGAACGTTGATGACCCCGATGATGTCGCCGCTGCTGACCAGCGGCACTGACAGAAACGCCTCATACGTATCTTCAACCAGGGCCTGAAATTTTTTGAAACGCCGATCTGCAGCCGCATTCTGGGACAAGGCTACGACCGAGCGATGCTCGACCACCCAGCCGGTCACGCCTTCACCGACTTTCAGTCGAATATTTCCGAGGTCCACCTGATGCGGAACTTGAGATGCGCGTAAGACAATCTCTCCACTCTCTCGTTCGATCAAATAGACAAGACAGGCGTCGCAGCCGGTCACTTGTGCTGTCAATCCGACAATCTCGCCTAGCATCTCGTCAAGCGAGAGTTCTGAGCTAACGATACTGCTGATCTTGTGCAGCAGGGCAAGTTGGGAAGTAGGGGGCTCCACTAAACTGGTTGTCGCCATAACCCAAGCTACCCGGGTAATGGCTCTCCGCTCAATCGAAATTATTGATCCGGGTCATCCCGCCCAAAACAATTCATTATAAAGGCACTTACATAATCTTCAGCGATAGCCCGACAAACGCAATGTGTCAGATCCTTAACAGCTGTTCCTGCTCTTCGCCCGTGACGCGCGCTGACCTTTCGCCTACATAAACGTTGATCTCGGATCGGATTCCGAATTCCGGCAGATAAATCCCCGGCTCGATTGAGAAACAAGTGCCAGCCAGGACGACGCGATCATCGTGCGATTCCAGGTTGTCCATGTTCGCACCCGTTCCATGAACGTCCGTTCCGATGCTGTGACCGGTGCGATGAAAGAAAAAGTCGCCAAAACCCCGGTCCACTATATAGGCCCGGGCAACATCGTCTACTTCGTACCCGGCAAATACCCGCGGTGCGGCGACCCGTTCCAGTACGAAAGCCGTTGCCCGTCGACGGGCGTCTCGGACGATTTCGAACACGCTTTGCATTTGTGCCGGAATGGATTCGCCGCAATAGCACGTCCATGTCACGTCGTAATAGACGGCTTGGGAGTCGGTCAACTTTGCCCATAGATCGATCAGCACGAGGTCGCCTGGCTGAAGACGGCGCGCGGTGGCGCTGGCGGGCTCGTAATGGGGGTCAGAGGCGTTTTCATTGGAAGCAACGATCGGCCCGTGAGACGTGGTCAGCCCGGTCTGGGCAAAACGCAGTAAGATGAACTGCTGAATTTCGAAATCCGTGACAGGCTCGTCAGAACGCAAACGCTCGCCGATCAGGTCAAAAGCTTCGCGGCGAATTTTGTCGACGCGTTCCCCGGCTTCCAGATGCAATTGCAACTGCTCCTCTGTCCAACGCGCCTCGAACTCCTGCACAAGGTTGGCCGAGCTAACGACCTCGGGACCGAATCCGCGGACGAGTTCTAGCGTACCGGCATCGACGAGCGAAACATAGGGAATGGCACAGTTGGAGGAGTATTGCATCGCCAGCCGCGCACAATCCTTCAACATTCGCCCCAGCTTCGAATGCTGTTCCTCCCAACTTGAATAGACCTGCTTTTCGCCCGGCAGCCCATCCAGAACACGGCTTTCTATTCGATGAACCAGTTTGCGGGGTTCGCCGTGCGCGGGCACCAGGCAGTACCAACGGCGCGTCGCTTCTGCATCGCCGGAAATCCCCAAAATACGATACGCAATTGGATCGCGCCGGTGATGATCAAAAAATAGCCAGCCGTCCAAACCGCTGGCGCGAATCGCTTGCTGAAGTTTCTCAACGTTCATGCCTTATGTAAATCTTAAGCATTCGGATGATCAAGACGTTCGAGTTTTCGCGAATCCGGCGGTGCAGTTGCCAAGCTGACGATGATGAGACTCGTCAATGAGACGAGCAGTGCCGGATAAACCGCAGGAATTTCCGAATGTGCGCGCTGCCACCAGATGGTAACGGCAGTCCCAAGTAAGATTGAACTAACCGCTCCGGCCGTAGTGGCCCGCCGCCACAGGAACACTGCCAGTACAGACGGCGTTATGGCAGCTCCGTAGATCGTGTAGGCATACAAAGACGCGGCGAGCACCGACTCATTTGCAGAGGTTTGCAAAACCGCTAATACTCCGAGTAAGACCACCGTGACACGCGAGACAATCAGCGTTCTAGTCTGGCTAGCATTTCGATCGATAAATCGCTCGTAGACATCGTGGATGAGATTTGTCGCAGGAGAAAACAAAAAATTGTTAGCGGTTGAGATTACTTTCGCGAACACTCCGCCCATAAGGATTGCTCCAAGCAGAGGGGGCAAGGCCTGCTTCGCCGTTAGAGCCACGATCTGACGAGGTTGATCCGTATGCAAACGGGAGCTGGCGATAACCGCTAACGCCACGAGGAGAGACTCTAAGACAACAGTTCCTATAATCCAACCGAAAACCGACTTCTTCGCATCCGCTTCCGACCGGGCGGAGAAGAATTTCTGGTACATTCCCTGGTTCCCGATCAGAAGTAACATCGTGGGAAGAGCTAGCCCGAGGGCGCCCCAGATGTCGTAGTCTCCTAAAGCTTGAAAGTGCGTTGCGGGTAGACGGGCGCGAACCGTTGCCCATCCTCCACTGCTTTCCAATAACAAAGGTGTGGCTATTAACATGGTCAACATGACCATGGAGCCGATGACCAGATCAAGGTAAGCGATCGAGGCCATTCCGGCGCTGGCGGTGAATAAGATAACGAACACGGCGATGATAATAAGTCCGGCATGAGCATCAATTTGTGGAAAGATCAGGTGTAAGATGTCGCCACCGCCGATAAATTGATAGCTGGTTATAACCGTATACGATATGACAATGGCGATTGTTGCCAGAACACGCGCTGCGGCGTTGTATCGCAGTTCCAGAAGATCAGGCACTGTAAACTGAGCGAAATGACGCGCGCGGCCGGCGATCAATGCAACCACGATAAGACCCGTCCAACTCCCAACCGGCTGCCAAAGTGCGGCGAACCCGTGGCGATACGCGTTCTCAGCTCCCCCAAGAAGACTTCCCGCTCCAATCCAGGACGATAGAAGCGTGAAGACGAGAACCGGCCAGCGGAGAGTCCGTCCGGCTAACATGAAATCGGTTTTGCTACGAACCCAAATCGCCTTGTAGATTGTTATTCCGGAAAGAACAAGAATCACAATGGTGATGGTTACGACATAGATCATGAACCGACCATCTTAGCCCTACGCGTTTAGCAAAAAGGCTTGACATTTAAAGATCAGCCCTGCCGTCGTGTTTTTCGTTCGGAAATGAAGGGTGCGACTGGGTAGCCGATGAGACAAAATTGATCGAGTGCAAAAAGCACGACGGATTCGAGGCCCTGCGCTTGGGCTAAATCAATCTCTTTCATCCACGGACTCCAAGCATCAGCTATCCCTACCAAATGACTTCTGGAATTGCTGGCGAATCCTTTGGCCGCACTAACGCCAATCGAATACAGGCTCTGATCCAGATTGTAATTATTGGTGAAGGTGAAGCTCTCCGTTTTCAGACACATCAGATTTGACGCGGTCCAATCGTTCGCCGGGTAGTTTATGATTTGATTCAGCGGTGTGTCGTTGGTGTCGGTTGGATATAGCACTTCATATCGGGAACCAGGAAAGCTCGTTTGCACAGCGGATCGGATTGAGGCGGTATATGTACCAATCAATTGGGGCAGAAATATACATTCGTTCGGATACTTCGTCGGATCTTCGGTGTTACTCGTGATGATCTTGATTGGCGTTCCATACGACGCCTGAAACTGTTGCTGCGTATAACTGTCATAGAACGGCATGCCGGCTTGGTTTGGGAAGTACCACCATTGAACTTCGCCAAATTGTAGGTAAGGCGTCATACCCGCATTCGCTTGAAGCTGCGCCATATCCAGGTAGACTTGCTTCCAGTAGTTTAGGGACGCGGGCGAAAAGTTCGTTTGAACCGACGGAGTGTTGAGAACGACAGGCGTGGAGTCCGGATACTGCTGAAGAATGCCGGCAGCAGGTGAAGGATCTCCGTTTCCAAGTTCCATGCTAAAAGAAGCTACGCAATCCATTCCGTAGCCCTTCAATGCTGTGAAAAACGCTTGATGCCAGTCACGGGCCGCGCGATTAAGACGCGGTGTCGCCATCAGGTCGGTTCGCCAGTAATCGGCGGCCGCAATCAACGTGGCATTTAGAGGATTGCTCGTGTCAAGGCTATACGGAGCGCCATCAATGCCGCCCCCCAAAGTGGTCGTCGGCGCAGTGACAGAAAACCCCGAACTGCTGGGATCTAGCTGAACCGATATTCCGTTGCCGTACGTTCCCATCGCTCGCGCTGTAACAGTAAGTTGCGCCCCATCCGCTGTTGCCCAAACTGAGTTGGTGCCAAGATTGATCAAAGCAGCAAGTGCCTCAGCCACCGTCGCCACCGTATCGTCCGGCAGAGCCAAATGACTAATCAATGTCGCGGCAGCCGCTTGCTGTCCCGGTGGTGATGCTGCCGCAATCGCCAGAACAACCGTCGGGCTGCCGGTGTATGATTCGGCGGAGAACGTCAATGTGAGACTTGCATATTGAGTGCCCGGACGAACCAGCTCATAAAACCAAAGGGCCCCGGCGTAATGATTTACGCGTCCAGAAAATCCAAGCTTATTAATGAGCCAGGCTGTGCGTTCGGCCGGGAGCGCTTGTGAGTGGTACGTGTCCCAGTCCGTCGCCAGGGACAGGCCCGTCTGCGCAGAAACATCGGGAAGGTTGGCGCTGGGATAGGCAATCTCTAGGAAGTCAACGAACAAATCGGCGCCGCTTGGGCCGGCATGCGTAACTTTGAGAACATGTGTTCCCGCGGGCAGAGTGCCAATTTTAGAACGAATGAGTATGTCTTCCCCAGCCAAACTCGTGTTCAGAGTTGTCTGGGTCTGCCCGTCCACTTGCAGCGCGATCGTGGCGCCGTTTGTCAGCAGCCTGGTTCCGAGGTAAAGATCGTGGCTTGCCGTTTCGCTGTAAGTAAAGGTACAAGAACTTCCTGGAGTTGACGAATGATGAATACGGCTTATTGAGTAATTCCCCTGCTGGATGTCCCACGTTCCACTAAACACTGCCGAACTGTCAGTGTCCTCTATGCGGCGGCTCCCAGGCCCGGCTACGAAATATTGAGCGTTAGTTCCCGTAACACTCCACTCAGAAATATTGACCTCAAACTCAGTTTGGTTAAATGTGCCCGCCTGAAGGTCGGCCGCCCATGTCCAACGGAGCTTGCGAACACGGTTGGTGGGAATGCCTAGCTGCCGTTTGAGAGCTCCAAAATCTATCGTGATCTTATACTGGCCTGGGAACTGGCCGCCACTGAATGCGGCCGACGGCTGCGACCAGCACGCTACACCATTTTCGGCAAATCCGTACATCGTTATCCGGTTGCCGTTCGCACCGCGAAGAGCGGCCCAGTTCGGCCCCGATTTCCACGTTACTGTGACGGATGCACCGTTGCTGGAAGCGCTGAAATCCGGATTGGCATTGACGTCAGTTGCGATGCCCTGGGCGATCTGTGCCAGCGTGTCTTGCGGTCCGACGGTATAGTAATGATGGCTTTCTAAAAATGCAAGACCAACTCGATTGCCGGCTCCGGGCGACGCCGTAAGCGTCATTGTTGCCGACGCACTTACGTACGACCCCTCGCTGGGGGTGGCGTAATCCGGCCATAAATTCACCCGGTAAAGATTTTCAACACCTTTGTCATCGGCGGCCCAGATCCGAAGCGTGTTCCAATCCACGATTGGCACGAGATTCGATTCAATCGGGATGCAATTCTTGCGTTTCTCGTTGTAAGTCAACATCAACCCGCTGAGATCACCGTCGGGTAAGTTGCGAAGCGATGGGTGTTCGAAGACATTGTCACGATTCCACTCAACGACAGCCCAATCGAACTGCTGTCGCCATTTTCCGGAAAGCGTGTATCCATTTGCGCTTGCACCGCTCATCGCGGCGATGGCGGACGGAGTTAGAAAATAACACTGCAGATCCCGGTTGGGCGTTAGCTTTGATATTTGTTCCGGCATATGGTTCACAGACGGATAGTTACTGTCAGATCACGTCCGGGATTCATCGACGCTTGGAAGCTCTGCAAAACATTCAGCGTCACGTTCACCGTCAACACTGCGCGTTCGGTCAGCGGAGCAAGTCCGACGCCATCCACAACGGATGATACGGTTGCGCCCGACGGTATTGTGAGGGTGCAGTATTTCAAACCATTTTGCATTACATCCACCGAGACATCGTAACCAGATGGCGCCTGCGTTACTTGCGCCCGTAAATCGCGGACTGCGTGCGATGCCTCTATCAGCAACGGAGGAGCAGCATTCTGTTGCGTAGCGAGCGTGCTGCCAACTTGAAGCGAAAACTGGCCGCCGGACAGCGTCCGCAGACCGCCCGCCGGCCCTGTTGTATAGCAGAGCTGCTTCGCCAAGCTGTCGCCGAATGCATTGGTGACAAAGAATTGCGCCGCGCAAACCCGAATGTCCGGCATCGTAATCGTGTGCGTAAAGTTCAGAGCAGCACGATTATCGAAGAAGTTCAGCGCGAACGGCACGATTACAGCGGATAGTGTCAAATGAAGGATGGCATCGCCAACGTTGTGGGTGCTCGCGCTTGAGCCTAACGAGCCTCTGAGAACAGAGTAAGTATTCGTCGCGTTGTTTACCGAGAGAACTGCCATCAGCTCAGATCCAATTTGGATAATTTGGCCGGAGTACGCCGGGCCCGGTTGAGCCAGAACTATGCTGCTCGTCACCGTATCGAGCGCCGCGTTTAAGGAATATTGCGTCGGGTCGCTAAGCTCATTCCACGAGAAAATCTCGAGTGTCCCGCTGGACACAGAGGAAACGTTCGTCAACTCGTCGAATCCGACTTGAGAGAGCGTCAGCAGTCCGGAGCCTGGAGCCGTGAGAGTGAAGTCCGGAGCAAGCGTTGTCCCGCTGTCAACCCGGCCGCCTCCGAGTGCGCAGCGGGTCACCGGACAAAGGTCGGGAGACGCTTCCAAATTATTTACATTTGCTGCTCTTCCAGTGATCTCGATTACCATTCCCGGCTGGTACGCTAGTTCAAACTGGATGGGAGTCGTCGCTGATACCGCGGCAAATTTCCAAGAGCTATCGACGACAACGAACTGACTAGTGGTATCAGGCAGTACCGACCAGGCCGATGTCACGGTAAGCGATGTCGCATCGTTCGTAGAGATCGTGCGCTCCTGTCCTCGTCCGGTTCCTTCGACGATTCTGGCCACTCGCCCAACGTAAGCGAGCGGAACTGCACCCATGTCTTGGCAGGAAATCGTGGTGGCCGACCAGGAGGTCGCGATAAAAGCGCCCGCGTATTCTTTTCGATAATAGAAGTTTGCATGGTCGAAGCTCGAGTCCGGTGGCCCTGCTGGTGTCGGCGGTAATCCGGTGTCGGTGAAACTGGAACTCAATGCCACCGCAGTCGCAATCCGATAAAGGAGCTGTGGATTCGCTCCACGATACACATTAAACGTGGCTGCCCCTTTCGGGAAACTAAGGCCTGAGATTGTCACCGTATTCGTTTCGCCACTCCCTGGAATGAGGACGGGAACTGTAAATGACAGGGACCCTTCATTACCCGCCCCGTCTAGCGCGCTCACTGCATAGTAAAGCGTGCTGCCGCTGATCAGGTTTCCCCCGCTGCTCTGATACTGCGGCGATAAGCTCAATAACGGCAAGCTCAACGACCCGGTCTGCGGGCGATTAGGCATGGAAAATCCGACGGTCAGCGTGTCCGTAGCGCTGCCATCACTTTGGGATTGGAGTTGCTCAGTCACCTGGAAGTCATAAAACTCTAGTGATGCATGCGCGTCGTTGTGCGCTACCAGCCCAATTAGCGGACGAGGTGTCTGTACTTGAGAGAAGGGCTGTCTCCCAGCCCCGGCGAGCACCGCTGGGTTATCGCTATACCAGTTATCGTCGTGTATCTGAGCGAGAATCGTGACAACTTCGTAATTTAGAGAAGGCGCCAATTTTATAACCCGGAATGGCGTCCGTAAAAGACCTTCTTTGGCGTATGTCAGCGTGATGATGTCGCCAGGCCTCACCTTCAGCGCTCGAAAGCTAGTCTGAAATTGGACGTAAAGGTTGCCGGCCGTCGATTTGTCTAATTGCCGCAGCAAAACCCGTGTTGCTTGGCTCATGTTTGCGATGCCAAGTGCGGTTGACTGGCTGCTGATCTCGTAGCCGATCAAACTTGAATCGTCGGAGTCCACAATGGACAGGCTGTCCTGCTGATATTCGTTGAACGCATCCTGAAATTCAACGCTCAGGCGATTCGATGTTTCCGCAACGCTGCGTGAAGTGAGCCTTACGGTGGAAGAGCCATTGGGGTTCCGAACGATTCCGGAGAACGAACCCGATGCGTCACTGAATTCGTAAGCCGGCCACCCGCCCGAGAGCGTCACCGCGCTATTGCTGCCGTCGGGTAGCGCCGGCTGCTGAGCTGCGATACTCGTCTCCGCCGCTAACTGCAGTAAACCCGTTGAGCCATAACGAAGCATCAGACTCGAAGCAACCCGGATTCCACGTATAACCACCGCCGCGCTTTGTCTCTTCGTCAGAAACAGATTGCATTGGAAGCGTGGGACCTGCAGCGGGTTTCCGTTGCTGTCTGTTGTGCTTATAAGTTCTCCGCAGAATCCCGCCGCACGCGCAAAACTGGCTAAATCAATTTCCGAATTAGACCAGCCGCTGCGCCTCAAAATATCAAGAATGATCCATGCCGGGTTATTACTGAAATCGGTCGAATTAAAGGTTCCATCAAGGTTATAGGAGTCCAGCTGCATTCCCTGCGTCAAGACTTCGACAGTCGGCAGAGACGAACCGCTGGCAATTCGATTGGGCACAACGATCGAGAGTACGGCGATACTTCCATACGGATCGCCGAGCGGACTTCCGTGGGAGTCAGTAAAGTCGTAATTGAAACTCCCTCCGCGTGTACCTCGAGTGACGACGCTGTACCATCCAGTCGACGTCATGTTCGTACCTGCGATCCCTTGAGGGATCTCAATGTCGTTAACAACAACTTTCAGAACTCCTTGGACTACGCCGATGCCCAGGATTACTTCCAAATGCGTCAGGTTTCCGTCGTTGCGTGCAAAGTCCACGGGAGCTTTCAGCCATCCAGTCCCATAGACAATCGGAACTGGATCGTTATATTTAGCTGAGTTTTCAACCAGCGGAGAAACATGAGATGTCTTATCGCCCGCTGTGCGGACGAGGATCGCCGACGGTACGAATTCGAACGCTCCAAAACGCTGCGTGATGTTGCCATGCGAGTCCTTCGCGAACATCCCGCGTTGTTGACATTGCGTTCGAGATCCATCGCAGGATGTGAAGGCGGCCCCATTATTCAGGTTGCCAACACCACCTTTGATGTCGGCTGAGTATCCACACTTGTAGAAACGCGAATATCGGCCGCTTGCTCCGCCAGAAACAGCTTCGGTCCGCTGCGCGATCGTGGTCGGAAATGTCCACGGGCAAGAACGTTGAATTCTTACGTCCGGAAGCGGAATTCGTTGCAGGCTTAGCTTATTCGTGAAAGTGACGCGTAGTGAGTCCTCGGTGATCTCGTCCGGATCGCCCGCAACACCGCGAAACAAGACCGTGCTTTCAGTGGTAACAGTTTGACGGGGAAGACTTGCAAAGGCTACAAAGACGGTAAGTTGCGTTCCCTTAAACCCGACCTCCCGGTTTATCTCGGACATGTAGGAGTCCGCATTTGCAAGAGTGATTGATAACTGCGAAATGCCGTCCATTGCATCGTCAGCAGAGAGCTGCAGCTCAAACAGGTTATGTTTCAGGATTCGCGCAGCATAGGTTTGCCCGGCAAATGAAGTCGCGTGGGTACACCAGTATTCGTTGATTCCGGACGGCAGAACACACTGGAAGAAGAGAAGCGGCGTGTCCGCTTCCGCTAGCTGTTTCGCCTGGTTGATGGTCGCCATATGCTTGTCCTTAAACTGAAGCCTCGATGCTGAACACCGTGGAAAATTGGCCCGGAGAGGTCGCAATGACGGGAAGGCTATGCGTTGCCCAATGCGCATTGCTATACACCCCGCCTTGCTGAAGAGTCGGTCGGTATCGCGAAGGCGCTAACTGGGCCTCCAGCTGCGGCCCATATATATCGGCTTGTTGTCCCGCTCCAACGGTAAGCCTGGCTGAAAGCGTCTGCCCGGGATCCGTCAGGCGTGTGCTCAACGTGATTCGCGTCCAATTCGAGTTAGTCGAAAATGTCTCGGAAACGTTTGCGGACGTCCCGGAAGCCGTCAAAGTGATTGCTGCACCTTGAGCGCTCCGGACATACACGGAAAAGCAATATTGGTAGCTGGCCGGCACCGCTAGCGTTTGAGCAATCCCCTGAGCCGCCTGACCATTATTTGTGAGCGTGAACGCTCCGGTGCCGCCGAACGGATCCGGCCGGGCGCCTGCCAACTGGATCGACGACGGCGCTCCCCAGACGCCGCCAGTAAGATCAGCACTAGAAGCGATCATATTGTCTGTCGGGTCGATGAAGGTAAAGGCGTGAAAAGGACCAACACAGTTGGCAAAGTGTATTTGGAGCGCCTGCAAGTCGTAACTCGATAACTCCATATACTCCAATTCCCAAACCAGGCGTGATCCGTGTGGGTCGGAATTAAGAAGCAGATTGCCATCCGCTAACAGGTTCTTAATCGTCCTCGCCAGGCGCGTCTTGCGAATCGGATATTGAGCGAGTGCGCCGCTGCTTAATTGCGGAAAGACCAAATTAGCCATTTGTTTCAATCACCCAAATCAAAGTAGAACTGTTGTCTATGTCCAAATAGCGCGTTACTAATTCAGCCGTGGCCAATCGGCAGTTCGGCACCACAGTTCCAGTAAACGGATCAGGAAAAACAAACGTGGAATAATCACCTGCCTGCTGAGAAAAGAAGCTTTCAATCTGCGCTATCTCTTGTTCGTTGAGCAGATCCAACTGAATACGCCAGGTGCGGAACGATCGTCCCTGCGTGAGACAGCGTTGATCTGAACCGTCCAGGAAGCGAATGACTTGTACACCCTGGCCGGTGATCATGGGCGCGGGATATTGCATCACGGCTTGCGTACTTAAAGGAGGAAACGAGTTCATGTCAGATCTCGGCAATTACGTCATTCAGCGAGCTGGAATGCAGGAGGGCCGTCTTTACCGCCTGCGCAATTTGCGTACTCTGGTCCTGCAGGCTCTGTGAATTGGCCGTCGCGCCGGATGCGCCACTTGTTCCCACCGAAATGCTCAAATTTTGTCCCGCTGGAAGGTGAAACTCTTGTAAGGGCGCCGTCGCCTTTTTGGCGCCACCAAACAAGCTGGCAATACTTGAAACGATGGACCCGAGACCGGTGATACTTCCCAGACCGAAGCCTCCGCCCAAAGCGCTTGCGAGCCCACCCGAAGCTGCTTGCTCCAACAGTTTTCCCCAATCGGTCCCGGTTGTAGTAGTTGGAAGTTTCGTGCTCGCCGGCCGCCCAAAGCTGATTCCAGATGGCAGACCTGTTCCGCCAATCGAACTCGACTTTGTCCCACCCAGGTTTCCTGCTGTCAATGCCTTGCTCGACTCCGCACTTTGTGTGCCGATTCCCAAGCCGCTCGTCTTGCCGCTCTGAGCCAACGAGTTTAGTAGACCTGTTAGGTTATTTTTCGACTTCGCCATTTTTTGTTTCCTCTTGCCAAGCGCGCTCTAACACGCTAAAGGCATCTGCCGTTTTCGCGTCCAAATCGAGAACGTTAATCCCGCCGAATTGCTTCCACGCGGCATATTGCTCCAGAAACTGAAGACTGCGCGGAGAAATTAGCGACTTTGGGCACTCTATACTCGACACCTGCTTACGTGCCCAAACGATTCGTTTCGCTTCATCGCGCGCTTGTTCAATCCAGCCGCAGTTTCGGATTGTCGTCAGGCCGCTTTTCCGGCACGTATCGCAGTTCCACGCGGCCTGCGACGTGAACTGAAAATGGAATGCGATTAGAAGTTTTTTCTTTCTTCCTCGGTTAACCCAAGTTCCGATCGGAGAGACTCAATGATCTCGTCCGCAAGTGGCTCCGGCCCGAATGCCGCTATCGATTCAACTGTCGCCGGCCGGCCGTCGATGCGGAGTCCGTCAACCGAGACAAGACCCCATTCCAGATACATACGTCGAACCAGCAGTTCGCTGAAAGCAGCGTCCAGCTGATCGGTCGCATCACCCGCCCGCAAAAATTCATTCTGCAGAGCGAGTTCCCGTGCTTCTCGTGTCAGCTCAATTCGCTGTCCCAACGATATTCTGCGAATCGCATAACGGACGCCGGGGAATGTCTTGCTGTCCAACCAAACGCTGCTCTTATAACTCTTTCCTCTAGGCGAAAGCCATGAAAATTTCATTTTCAAGTACTCCGGTTACTTTGTTGTTGGCGAAATGCCAAACAAGTCGCTGGCCCGAATCGTCAAACGCTGGAATCTGCGGCGTAACGTTTGGCAGATAGACGGCCATCATTTCTCCTTGTTGCCGTCCCAGTTGCAGCAGAGCACTGATTGTTCCTCGCTGTTTGGCAATCTGATAAAGCATGCTTGTCTGCGCATCATCTTGCGCCATCAGAGTGAAATCTACCATCACCTGGCGCCGGCCGGGTGTGAAAGCCAATGGATACGAACTCCCGAAGTCGCTGCCCCTGGCTTGCAAATTGTTTACAACGCGAACACGAACATCCGTCAACGTGAAAAACCGCGCCTCGTTCGCGCCCAACCACGCTTGCCCCAGGGTTGCCGGCACTAAAGCGTAGTCAAACTGCGCCAATTGCGGTTCTGGGGGAAAACCGCTCAAACCAGCCGTTCCAGTGCTAAAACTGCTCGAATCGATCAAATTGCTGGCAGGACCACTGAAGCTGAATTCATGTGTCCCGCCGGAAATGGACAACTCGAAATTGTTTACCATTGCACCGGTGATGACCCGGCTCACTGCGTCTGTGGGATTCCAATAGTCGTAAATCGTCAAACTTGGCAACGCCAGGGCAACGCCGTATGTCGCAACATTCGGTAGTGCCGCACCCATCGGGGGAACGTTAGAAAACGGTGCATTAACAGCTACGGTTGTTGCATTCTGTACTACCGTTACAAATCTGATTTCACCCTGATAACTTATGGCGGACCCCACGGCCAAGCCATGGGGCTTTGTCGTTTGCACCGCAGATCCATTCGGTGCATTTGCGACGATCAGTCCAGTACTGACGTCTGGAATGCCACCAAGCGCAGATTGAAATAACACTCCGCAGGGAGGTATTCCTGATGCTAAGTTACTTGTTAGGTAGCTCCTTACCTCGAAAGCCGTCGTACGAAAACCGCCCGCGCCTGAAGCAGACTTCGTCCGCGACCCGTTCTTATCTCGTCGAATCGAAGGTGAAACCACTTGCATCGCATCAACCCGACTCGCGATAAAGCGGTTTTGGGCAGTGATTGCAACGGCATTGCCGAAACTATTTTCAAGTCCTGCGTAAAAGCGATTACCCGTAGACAGGATGTAGCTGCTCATCTTAATTCCGGCTCACCAACAAACCGACAGTGATCTTTGCCGACTCCACAAAGCCGAATCCCCCAGCTTTCGGGGCTTGGAACTGTACGTCGTAGATCCCTGGGAAAAACACGCCGTCGCCCCAGTCGCCCAGGTTCTGTTGAAGAATGTTTGTTACTGCGTCGACAGAGAAGTGGATCGATTGGTCGGTCTGCCCCACCAAAGCCGCGCTCGCCCAGACCTCTGCAACCACCGTGACCGTTCCCGACAATGTTCGAAACTTTTCGCCCTGATTGTTCTTCAGGCCGGTGCTATAGAGGCAAACGCGAGGATAAGTTAGCTCGACATCCCGGTCCCCAATGTCTGGCGAAGACGCAGTCAACACGACTTGTCCCGATTGAACATTCGATAAGGCGACGTTCGCGGCCTGAGCGGCCGCCGCGATTTGCTGCGACAGCGCGTTATTTGCCGTAAGCAGATTTGCTGCTTTTTGTGCCGCCAATAAAGTTAACGGAAGCATCTCAACCTCTTTGCAATAGCCTGGAGAGCTGAATCTGGTAATCGGGCTGCTGCCCGCCAATCGCGAACGGACCTTCAATTATTCCGGACGTCGGTATTTGCCATGTCGCTCCGATTGCCAGGGGTTGGCTGTTTTGTTTGGTCAAATCAGCCGCTGTGGTGCTGACATAGACATTCCATCCGATTGCGCCGGTCGGTGCTCCAAGTAATCCTTCTGCCATTCCCACCGCGATGCCGGACTTATCCGGGAGAATAGTTCCGTTTACCGGACTTAAAGCGCCCTCGTCCTCGCGTATGTCGACCCAAGAACTCTGAACGTATATGGATTGCGCCGGCCCTGCACCGTTCTGTATCGATACCAGCGGCATGGCCGGTTTCGGTAGTGGCGTGTATACGATTCCGATACCCGAATCAAACGCCATCTGCGAGGCTTCCGTTGCCAATTGTTGATATTCCATCCACTTTCCCTGAAAGCGGGTATTCAGCTGCACGTTGTAAGCTTCCGCGTAGAAGCGCGCCAGCGCATCGAAACAGACCCATTTCGAAAGTGGCGGCGTAACCACCACCGTCGAGAGTCCCACCACCCGTCGTCGCATCCATTGCGGATCAGAAGCGCCCATCCTCAGAAGCCAGAGCAGGACTCTGTCCGATATGCCACTCACTGCCAGATTGATTTTTGTATCGACGTTGATGCCGTGCGTAGAGGCAACCTGCACTAGCGATGTCTCAAACTGAAGAAGATCGTCGAGAGTAACGACGTCAGCATCTGTGAACAGAGCCATTTGTAACCTACTTATTCTGAGAATTCTTTCGACCGGAGATGTGGCCCAGATCGGATTCCGAGATGATCGCGACCTGCACGCGCTTTGCTGCTTCGGCTGCTAAGTGCGCTTTACGCGCAGCGGCTTGGCGTTCAGCGAACTGCGATTTCTGCTCCTCAGTAGCCAGCACCGCCCGGCCTTCAACAATCATCACGGCGGCCATACTGCGGGATACTTCGGAAATACGCCCTTCTTTTCCGCCATCCGCAGTTTCAAGACTGACTACAATCGGATAGTCTTCAGAAAGACTCGCTTCGACTGCCTGAATTTTTCGAAAATATTGTTTTAAGTCCATGGGTTTTCTCCAAAGAGAAAGGGAGCTGCCTTTTGACAGCTCCCTTTCTGCTCCTTAGCCGGTCAACTAGCTGTTAACTTGTACTCCGAAGCTGTTGCGGAGCACGCCGCAGCCATAGAGCACGTCAACCGTGAACTGCTGTGACAGTGTGTTCGGCTGATAGCTCATCACGACGCGAATTCCGAAGTTGCCCATTTCGGCGTATTCGGCAATCGCACCAGTGCCCGGAAGCGGTTGCGGCAGGCGGCGGACCACCAGACCGATACCATCTTTGGCAAAGGCGAGGTTGTGAGTGTTCAACGTGGTGGTACCCGTTGTCGGCACAAACTGCGAACGGAAGATAAAGAAGTCCTTCATCTTGCCGACATTACCTTCGACCAATGCCTTCAGGCCGGCCTCGCCAGCCGTGTAGTATTCGCTGAAACGAGGAATCTGACGGATCTGAGAATAAGTGTTCGAATCGACTACCAGATACTTCGAAGCAGAAGCAGGGACCTTCGCAGCGAACAGAGCGGTTTCGGCCGCGTCGATCGTTGCTTCAGTTACCGGAGTGCTGGCCGTTCCCACGGGTGTGTTTGCGGTGAACTGGCTGTACAGATTCAACAGGTCCGTTTCCACGCGCTCGGCAATCGCTACAACAGCCGGTTGCATGTAAGCCTTCAGCAATTCAGGAAACGCGAGCGCCTTGGTCACGTCCGGAAGCTGGAAGGTTGCTTCAGCGTGCGTATTCAGCACGATTTGCGCGTTACCTAGGTTCGGGTTCTGCGGCGTTACCGTGCCTCCCTGCGCGATGTTGTTCGCAACAAGAACGGGGGGAATCGGTACATTAACGGTGTCACCGGCATGCGCCAGCACAGGCTCATAATCCCGATTCACCAGGTTGCCCATCACGAGATTGCCCATCAAAGCAGGCAATGCATCAGCCGCAACAAGCTTCACAATCGCATTTGCCAGGTTGGCAGATGTAATAGTTGACATATTTCTCCTAAGCTAAATTCAAAAAGGCACGCGTTCAGCGTGCCTTGGTCGAAGGTCTACAACCTCCGTAAATGGCGAGTCCGCTCGCCTTACTAATGGGAAAGGGCCGCCATTGGGCCCTAATCTTTGGGAAGGAACCGGTCGTGCACTAAATTCCGCGGAGCGCCTGACTTGCCAGCTTTGAAATTTCCTGGCGAACTCGTTCCATCTCTTCTTTATTCATGCCCGGCTTGATTCTGTCCAGTTCGATATTCGAACTGCTTTGCACGCCGCTGCGGGCAGGCGTCTGTGCACCGCTCCCACCGGAGATTCGAGCTGGAAGAAGCTCTGGATTCTCTTGGACGAAGTCGTGCAGGTATTGCTGCAGTGACTTTTGCTCTGGCCCTCTTGCCTGCAACCGGCCGTCTTCCGCCCGGATGATGTCGTCCTTAACAGCTTTGAAAGCGAGGTCTACTTTCGCCACTCCCAACTTCTGCAACTCATTTCGAATTTGACTGCTTCGCTCGGATTCTTCGGCAGTTGCGCGCGCCGTTCGGTTTTCCTCAACCAACTGGTTCACGCGCGCCTCCAGGCCTTCACGACGCTTTCGCTCTTCGTGTAATTCCGTTTTGTATGCAGGCTCTGCCTTGTGCTGTTCGTTGCGTACAAATTCCTCGATTGCTTGTCGAACGACACTCCGAATATCGATATCGTCATTCGCGGGTAAGTTTTGATCTGCCATGCCTATCCTTTCTTGTTAACTCACTACCTGAGCGTCTATCTCCTGTGAGACCTGATCTTTCGTCTCCTGTCGTGCATCGCTCAGATATTTCAATGCGATCCGCTGGTAAATCTGTCGCTTCAACGTGGGAGACGTTATGCCCAGTTGCAGAAGCTTACCGGCGTCATCGAGTTCTGTACCCAAATCGGCAATATCAACTTCATCCAAACCGGATACACTCACCGCCAATCCATCTTCACGTGCATCGCTGACGGCCGTCAGAAGGCCGCGCATGCAATCTTTGACTGCGGTCGCATAGCCCCTCAGCACTTCTTCCGTGATAATGAAGTCCAGTTGTTTGCTGGCCGCTGATTGCGCGTGACCGCCGGTCATCTCACCGGATGCTTGTGAAAGGTAACAAACGCGGTAGATCTCTTCTTTGAGACTTTCCAGATTAGCGGCCGCGATCTGGTACACCTTTCCATCCGGCTCCGCCCAACCGAACTTGTCTTGCGGACCCAATTGGATGTAATAGCTTTCTCCAACCATCTGGTCCCATTCGCGATCCGAGTAAATGACCGGCATCGCGAAAAGCCCCATCGTGATTGCCCAGCCCAAGGCATTGGATTTGTTAAAGTGCTCAAGCTGTAAGTGCGCGGCTTTGTTCATCAGCCACAATCCATCGCCGACCTGCAATGTGAACAGAGGAACGCGCCGTTGTCGAGCCAGCGAGTGTGGACCTTGCGCTACCAATTCAATCGGATTCGGTTCGCTGTTCCCTTCCAGCCTTCGATAGGTTCGAAAGCCTTCCCGGTCGTAGTAGAACCAATAGGTCTCTCGAATCACTTCTGGAGAGTCAACTTGCTGCTGTCTGGTTATTGACTGTCGCAGCACCACCCAATCGTAATCGCCTCGCTCGTTCACGCTCCAATTAATAAGATCCTCCGCCTGGTAACGAACAACGTATGCTCGGGAAACACCGGCCGCATCTTCCTCGGCGCGGTTATTAACTGTCATGGGAATCTTTGGAAAGTCGAGTAGAATGTGACTTCTTCCAGCGATGAGCGCGTCTGTGAAACACGCGCGGAAAAAGGCCGCCATGGTGGTTCCGCGTTGGTCACAATCATCGGCAAAGTCGGCTAGAAAGCGCCGCCCACTTTGCAGGCCGCCTTCCATCTGGAGGCTTGGCGCCCGGCGGAAAAGCGTAGCCGCGTACCAATCAATGATTGAGCCGACATAGTTTTGATAGAACGCTCTTTGCAAGCGCTCCCCATAAACATCGAGCGGCTCTTTCTGCCGGCGCAACAGGTACTCTGCTGCTCTATGCTTGAACTGCTGACCGCCCGCGTACAAATCGCGGTACATTCGCCACGTAATCGTTTGTCGCTTATAGTCAGGATGTTCCCGATCGATTTCAGTCATAGCTATTCCACATTTCTCGTCAATTTGTTCGCTTCACGCAGCTGTTGGAAAGCCCTGCGTGTTGTTCCGTCGCGTCCAACTCGTTTCACCCGAGACGAAAGTACCGCGCGCCTGCCGCGTGTGACCCGAAAAGTCTTCTCAAGCTGATGAATTGAAAGCTAGATAATTTTTTTCGGACTTTTGTTACCCACTTGCAAGACTCGCCGAAACGTCGAGCGGGTATCCTTCCGAGGGGTCAACGGAGTTACTACGGCTTGAACTGCAACGCCGCGATCTGGTCATCGGTTTCCAGCTGATCGCCCGTAGCATTGGAAATATCTTTTGGAAGATTGGAACGACGAATCAGCGATACGGCCTGAATCCTTCCGGTAAAGACGAGATCGTTTGTCACTTTCGCTCGCTCACGATCAATATTCGGATCAATACCGTGGGTGATCGAGTTGCTGGTTTGTGAAAAATAGATCTTGATGTCGTGTGTCGCTGCGGCAACAAAAATAGGCTGTCCTGCAAATATCGGTTGGACCTGCCAGATTCGGATATGGTGGCGTGACGCAAACGTATTGTTCTGTTTTTCAAACGTCATGTCGGGAGGCCGGCCGTCCAGGGTAAGAACAGACATCGGAGCTTCGTTGTACCCGTCATTCTGAATAATTGCCTGCGCCGTGTGGAAAGTAGAAACACGGCCAAGCGGATCGGAGGCAAACCATCCGGCGGCTTTAAACGCAGACTCGATCTGATCCCTGCTCCCGATGAACAAAAGATTGACGAGATCAGAAGGCATTGGTGGTTTGAGCGCAACGGTGCGAAAAGGCAGTTGAGCAACGATGCCCGAAATCACTTCAGCCGGTGTGATCGGAGGTGGAACAACTGCTGGAATGACCGGCGTCCAATCGAGTGCCTGGGTTAGTTTAATGGTGAACTCGACACCCGCCTTGTAATCAATGGCCGGGTCGGCCGGTTTCACAAGTGATTTCTTAATCTCGCCTAGAAATCCGCCAAAGCCGCTGGATTTTGCTTCCAGCTTGTTGATGCCCGCATCCGCCAGGGCGGTGAAGGTGCGGGATGCCGTAATACCCGTCATCAGTCCAGCGGCATCTACCGATTCGCGCGCATTATCGATCCCGGCAACCGCGGCCGCGATCGCGGTGGAGTGTCCCGCTGCATCATGAAGGCTCGACACTTGCAAGCGGAGAGTTGCCGGAACTTCACTTTCTCCATTAACTGCCGCTTGGTTCGGGTGAGCATCGGCCGTGACGCCATTCACCTGAGTGCCTATCGCAATAACCGGAACGCCCTTTACGAGAACGGGCGCGATGACAACCGCCGTAAACGCAGTCCCTGATGGCTGATCGCTACTCACTTCCGAGGTAAGCCGAAGCTGAACTTCTGTACCGGCCGGCACAGACACGGCGAGCGCAGGCAAAGCTAACAGGCTGCATAGCGCAAATTGCGCAAAGGGGCTGAGCATACGCGAGATATGGCGTTTCACTCATAGAATACGCCCGGAAGAAGCCACGCGTCCTTCCGAAGGAGTTGTGAAAGAATTGCAAACCATGAAACAACTCATGCAGCTGAGCATCGTTCTCCTCGCAATCACCGGCACTTCCTGGACAGCGGAGCCTTCCTCCAGTGTTAAGCAAGCAGTTCTGAATGCCGAAAGCGCTTGGAAGAATGCCGTGCTCAAAAGCGACGGCAATGCCCTGGATAAGCTCTTGTCGTCTGACCTCAGCTACACCCATTCCAGTTCCAAAACACAAACGAAGGAACAGTTCATTCAAGATGTCACGAGCCATTCCACATCTTATAAGTCGATTGACTTCGAGAACACGAAGCTACGTCAATATGGCGAGGTAGTCGTGGTAACACAGTCAGCGTTGATCACGACCGCTCAAACTGGGACAAGCCATTTATATCTGACCGAGGTCTGGGCTCGCCAGGGAGGACATTGGCAAATGGTCTCCCGACAGGCAACGAAGCTTCCATAATTGCGTGCTTTTACCTGTGTGGGGCGGGCGGGAGCCTGCGGCGGCCGCACAGGCCGCTCGGACGCCTCTCCAGCTGTCCATTTGCACGGGATCCGCACTAAATCGCATCCGATATTGAGCGGCAACCAACACGTATCCGCAAACGGCATTGGTGCGGAAACAAGAGACCTGCCCTAATTTCGTTCGATCAACAACGAAAGTGAAATAATTTGTGACAGTCAGGAGATTGCAGATGATGATTGCCTTCCCGTCCTCCACGCGCCGCAGTTTTCTTGCCGGTTCTGCCTCCAGTGCCCTTGGCAGCGCATTGCCAATGCTCGGTCAAGACGCGCATCTCCATAACGCATCTGCAGCGGCGGCGCCGGGTCAGACCGGCAGCACACCGGCTCCGCCGAAGCCTCCAATGCCGCGAACCGCACCGCCTTATGACAAGGCCACCATCAATCTGATTGGTCCGAGGCCCGGCTATAGTCCGCACATTGGAACAATCGTCACCATGCTCACTTGGATGGAATCGGCCGTTCTGGGCCCCACGCGCGGCCTGAAGCAGCAAGAGCTCGATTTCCTGTTCGACAAGAACGCTAATACAATTGGTGCGCTGATGCTTCATCTCGCCGCAACGGAAGTCCTGTATCAACGGATGACTTTCAACAATGAAGAGTTCGACAAATTCCCCGCCGACTATCAGGCGAAGTGGGGCGCCGCGATGAATCTCGGTGATACCGGCAGGGCCTCCATAAAGGGCCACGATATTGCCTATTATCAGGACGCCCTCCGGGAAGCACGCGAAAAAACACTCGGCGAATTTGCGAAACGCGATGATGCGTGGCTGCTGACGCCACTCAAAGAGCCGGGCTGGGGCGGCGGACCCATCAACAACTACTGTTTATGGTTTCACGTCTGCGAACATATTTCGCATCACGCCGGTCAGATCGACTTTTTGATAAAACGTCTGCCTGGCGCGAAACCCGATGGCGCAGCCGGCTGAATCAGTCTTCCCCCATGCCTCCGTCCGCGAGTGCGATAGATCTGACCCAAGCGCAGATCGATCAGTTCACTTCCGATGGATTCGTCAGGATCGATGCAGCGTTCTCGCGTGACGTCGCTGCCCAAGCCCGATCGATTCTCTGGCGCGACACAGGTTGCAAAGAGGACAACCCGGCAACGTGGACAAAGCCGGTGATTCGGCTCGGCATCTACGGGCAGGAGCCGTTTGTACACGCTGCGAATACGGCAGTGCTGCACCGGGCATTTGATCAACTCGCAGGTCCGGGACGATGGAGTCCTCGCACCGACCTCGGGACATTTCCGATTCGTTTTCCATCGACCAAAGATCCGGGAGACACGGGCTGGCACATCGATAGCAGCTTTCCCCCGGAGGACCGGAATGTTTCGGATTACTTCGATTGGCACATCAACGTAACGTCCAAGGGACGGGCACTGTTGATGCTCTTTCTCTTTTCTGACATTGGTGAGCTCGATGCACCGACGCGTATCCGAGCCGGCTCGCATTTTGATGTGGCGAGAATGCTCGCGCCGGCAGGACAGCGCGGCGTGTCGCTACGAGAGCTTGCCCGAAACAGCTTCAACGAAACCGCCAGGCGACCCGAATTCGCAGCGACAGGAGAGGCAGGAACGGTTTATCTGTGCCATCCGTTTCTGGTACATGCCGCCCAGCCCAATAGCGGTTCCCGGCCGCGCTTTCTCGCTCAGCCGGCACTTCCGCCGGGTGAGCCGTTCGTCCTTCAGCGTGCTGACGGCGCGTACTCTCCCGTCGAGCGCGCGATTCGCATAGCGCTCGGTCAGTTGCGGGACGACGAAACGTTGACTATCTAATGAGCGTCGGCCGGAACGATGCGCTCAATTCGGTCCGGTTCATTCAGCACAACATAAAGTCCGCCATCCGGCCCGTTTACGATGTCCCGTACGCGTCCGATGCCTTTGAAGAGAACCTCCTGGTGCACCACTTTGCCGCCCTCAATGTCCAGACGCAGCAGCTCTTGAGCCGCCAGCGAACCCAGGAGCAAATTGTTCTTCCATTGCGGAAACTCCTTTCCCGTATAGAACGCGAGCGCGCTGGTAGCAATGGAAGGAACCCAATACGTGACCGGCTGGTCCATACCGTCATGCATCAAATGATTCGTGATCGGCGTAGCGTCGTAATTCATGCCGTAGGTGATCACCGGCCATCCATAGTTATGGCCGGGATGGAGAATGTTCAGTTCGTCGCCGCCGCGTGGGCCATGTTCCGACTCCCACAAATCTCCCGTTACCGGGTTGAATGCCAGACCCTGAGGATTACGATCGCCATACGTCCAAATGCTCCCCAGTACTCCGACGCGGCTCGCAAACGGGTTGTCCTTGGGAATACTGCCATCATCGTTCACCCGATGAACCTTCCCGTTCGGCTGCGAAAGATCCTGCTCATCTCCAGGGCAAGCACGGTCACCCACAGAGAAGAAGAGGTGCCCTTTGCTATCAAACAACAGACGCGACCCGAAGCGCTGACCGCCGGCGCGATACAGCGAATCATCAGCTTTAAAGATTTGCTGCTGATCGACAAACGCGCCATCACGCAAGCGCCCTCGAATCACCGCAGCCATTGCCAGGCCACCCTGACTCTTGTCTCCGTAGGAAAGGTAAATCCAATCATTCCCCGGCTGAGAGTAATTAGGATGCAGCACAACATCCAGTAATCCGCCCTCGCCTCCGTAGACTGCGGGGATGCCTTGCACGGGTTCCGGCAATAACTTCCCGTGTTCGATGATGCGCAACCGGCCTGGCCGTTCCGTCACCAGGATACGGCCATCGGGCAGAAAGGCAATGGCCCAAGGTTCCTTCAGGCCAGTTTCCATCACCGGCTCGAGTTTGAATGAAGCCTTTTCACTCTGCACCAACTCGCCCTGCGACGGCGCATTGTATCGAGCACGCGCAGTCTCAACCTCCGCAGCCCGCTCGCGAATGTAGATGACGAGCCCCCGGATTTCCGCCGCGTTCAAATCCTTGTCCATCGCCGGCATCCCATCTTTGGGGTGGCCATCTCGAATACTTGCTGCAACACTCGAATCATCGCCGCCGTAGCGCCAAACGCCGTTTGTCAGGCTGGCCGCCGCCCCGCCCGCCGCATCGGTTCGATGACAACCGGCACAGTACTGCGCATAAAGTTTCGTGACATCACGGCCACGACTCGGAGGATTTTGTTGGGCAAAACAAGCAGATGTTCCGAAACTCAGCCACGTTGCGATACCGATCCACCAATGGAGGAGCGCACAACGGAATGCTTGTTGACTCATTGTTCGACCCGCCATGGCGAAACGGTCGACCAGCTTTTCAATTGCGCAACCGCCCATGCGGCGGACTTGTCTTTATGGCAATCCGTGCAGGGGTTTGGAATTTTGTACTTGTCGGTCATCGCAGGGCTGATAAAGCGGAACGTGTGGCTGCGAACATTCACATTCGCAATCGTCTGTTCCATCCGCGGCATATGGCAGGCGACGCACTCTCCGCCGGCGCTTCCGGCTTTGTGGTGCGTGTGTTCCTCCATGGTGCTTACGTGCGGACCGTTAGGAGACCCGGGGCCGTGGCATTCCAGGCACATCACATTTGCCGGCTTAATCAGCAGCGCGTCATTATCGGTGCCGTGCACGTCGTGGCAGCTGGAACATTTTACGCCGCGTGTATACATCACGCTTTGAACAAAATCGTTCCCCTGCATGCGGTTCTTATGTGCGGTCCCGTCGGCAAAATGGGTAAATGTTGTGTCGCCAAGTTTGTGCTCTTCGAGCTTCCAGTAATCCTGAAGCTTCGCGCCAACGTGGAACCCTACCGGCCAATCGTAGTATTTGCCCGCAACGGGGTTCCGCAGCGGCTGGCCTTGTGAGTGGCACTGAATACAGGTATCGTTCGCCTGAACAGAATCAAGGCGGGCAGGATTCGCGATATTGGTGCGGGAAGGGCGCCCGACATGATCGGCCCCAGGCCCATGGCACTTTTCGCAGCCCACATTCCATTCCGTGACGATCTTGTTTTCGACGTTGTAATTTACCGAATGGCAACCGTCACAAAGAGGGCCGGTGGGTCGCTTCATGTTGTCCGGGGGATAGAGAGAAGCCCACCAATCCGTTCCGTTCTTGACGAAATACGGACGCCAGACCTGATTCGTCACATCCCACTGCGCGGGCAGAACGAAATAATCATCCCCGACCTTCTTGAAATAGCGTTGTTTCCATTTGCTCCCATAGACAAAAGCGATATCGTCCTTGCTAAACGTAACCAGAGGATCGCGTTTCGATAAATCCGGAAGAATGATGTCCGGATGGTCTTTGGGATCGCGCACCACGTTAGCCATGCGGGTTTGTTTCCAACGGCTATAGATCTGCTGATGACACGGCTGGCACGCCTCTGATCCGGCGTACCGATTAGTCGTCTGTGCAGAAACAGCAAGCGGAGCGCTACTGATCACCCAGAAAAGCACAGCCGTTTTTGAAAAGCGCATCATCGCTTACTCCCCCGATGTAAGTCTACACAGGCAATGTGGAAAATCGTTTCCACCCCAGGCCTTCAAAACGCACTTGCCCAAACCGCGTCTGCCAGTCAGCTTTAGCCGCTTGAAATCAGGCTCTGGCGCCTTTTGCGGCCGATTGTTCGATTGCGCGCCACTCCTCATCATTAAGGCGGATGCTTGCCGCGGCCACGTTCTCCTCAAGATGCGCAACGGAGGAAGTACCGGGGATCGGCAACATCACCGGCGAACGATGCAGCAGCCACGCAATTGAAAGCTGTGCGACGGATGCGTTATGTTTGCGAGCTGCCGAATCGAGCGGACCTCCAGGCTGCGTCAATTTGCCCGCCGCCACCGGAAACCAGGGAATAAATGCGAATTTGTTTGTTTCGCAATACTCCAGTGTCTTTTCATGCGCGCGATCGGAAATGTTGTAGCGGTTCTGGACGCTCACAATATCAACCGTCTTGCGGGCGCGATCCATTTCCTCGGGCGTTACTTCAGACAGGCCGATATGACGGATTTTGCCGGCTTGCTGCAGCTTTTTTAAAGCGCCGAGGGATTCCTCAACCGGCACTTTCGGATCGATACGGTGAAGTTGATAAAGGTCGATCCGTTCAATGCGCAGCCGGCGAAGACTCATCTCCACACATTGAATAAGATACTCGGCGCGGCCCACCGGGACCCACTGGTTCGGACCTTGCCGTGTAAAGCCGCCCTTGGTGGCAATGACCAGACCTTTCGGATACGGGTAAAGGGCTTCGGCGATCAGATTCTCGCTGATCTCCGGGCCGTAAGAATCCGCTGTATCAATAAAGTCCACGCCAAGCTCGACGGCGCGCCGCAGGACAGACAGCACCTGGTCGTGGCTCTCCGGTTCCCCCCAGACGCCCTTCCCTACAATTCGCATCGCTCCAAACCCAAGGCGATTCACCGTCAGATCGCCACCGACAGTAAGCGTGTCATTCATGTTTGCTGTATCGCTGCTCATAATGGTGCTGATTCGATGCAATGGGTACAAGTTTCAGGCGGATGCAGCTTCAAGCCGCCAGGCACTGGCCTGGTCGAGGACATTGATCGAATCTTCATCCAACTGCAGATCTACTGCGTCGAATAAGTCCTCCAATTGGCTTAGGTTTGTTGCACTCGCAATTGGTGCCGTAACGGTTGGCTTTGCAAGCAACCAGGCAATGGCTACCTTAGCCGGGGTCGAATGGTTTTCGGCCGCTACCGTATCCAGCGCTTTCAGAATTTCAAAGCCGCGTTCGTTCAAATACTTGGCCGCGCGTGTGCCGCGCGCTTTACCGTCTGTATCGCTGAGCGACCGGTACTTACCAGTGAGAAAGCCGCTTGCTAACGAGAAATACGGGAACACACCCAGGTTGTATTCACGGCAGACTTCTTCCAGCTGAGCCTCATAGTCTTCGCGATCGTATAGATTGTAGAGCGGCTGCAAGCTGACATAACGGGGCAATCCTTCGCGCTCGCTTACCGAAAGAGCTTCGGAGAGTCTGGAAGCAGTGTAGTTCGATGCTCCAACCGCTCGAACCTTTCCCTGCTTAATCAAGTCCTGATAAGCGCGCAGCGTTTCGTCGAGCGGCGTAGCCGCATCGTCCTGATGAGATTGATACAAATCGATATAGTCGGTCCGCAGACGTTTTAGCGAGTCTTCAGCGGCCCGGAGAATATACGACCTCGACAAGCCTTTTTTGTCAGGCGCCATTTCCATACCTACTTTTGTGGCGATGACGGCCCGCGAGCGTTTTCCTGTTCTCGCCAGCCAATTGCCGATGATGGTTTCCGATTCCCCGCCCTGGTGGCCTGGGACCCAGCGCGAGTAAACATCGGCCGTGTCGATGAGGTCAAAGCCGCGGTCGGCAAATGCATCCAATAGACGAAAAGATGTGGGCTCATCAACCGTCCAACCAAATACATTCCCGCCGAAGGCGAGCGGCGTCACTTCGATGCCGGAATCACCGATCTCACGTTTAGTGGTGGTCATACCTCAATTAAACAGGACGCGCGTTGGAGAACACGTTGTAATCGCGGCTGAAAGTTCAAATGAACGAATTGGCAACGAATGACGTAGATTATTGAGGAAGGTTATTCTGCGATGGGACTACAAGGCTTTATCGAAGAGATGCAGGTACTGGGACGCGACCTGGTGGATAAAGTTCGGTCGTTAATTCATGAGGGGAACGTACAGCGCATCATCATCAAGGACGAGCGCGGACACACGTTTATGGAGATTCCGGTAACATTTGCCGCGATCGGCGCGATTGCCGCTCCGGTACTGGCCGCCGTGGGCGCAATTTCCGCACTCGTCGCGAAATTCACCATCGTTGTCGAACGAGTGGATCATCCGGATCCCACGGGTAAATAGCACAAGCAGCGTAAACTCACGCCGCGAAGCGCAAAATCTCTAAATCCGCATCGCGGCGATCGCCCAGCTTTTCAATAGCCGCGCCGGTCAAATTCAGTCGCAACATTGCCGATTGCAGTTCATCCTCGTTTGGCTCGCTTTCATCGCTGTTCGCCACATACTCCGTCAGATAAAGCAGCGAACTCAGCGGCAGCGAAGAACGCGATGGCTGATGGTGCCACCGCACGGCAGACGCGAAGTCCCCGGCAAACTGCCAGGATTCCAGCAACTCCGCTCCAAGTTCGGCATGCGTATATCCGCAGAGTTCACGTTCGATCTCCATCGTGTAGGAGTGCTTCCGGCGCAGCACGGCGAAGCAGCTTTCATAGCTTCCGCCTAGCGCGGCAAGAAGGATCTGTCCGATGTCATGCACCAACGCAGTAAGCGCGGCATCCTCCTCGGTCACCAATCCGGTAAGCTGCGCGATTTGCCGCGCGATTTGAGCCGCCTGAACCGAATGGTCCCAAATTCTTTCCAGGTGCGGCGTCGAAAAAAGCTTCTTCATCGACAGCCCCCAAATCTGCAGTTTCGCCTGTTCGAAGCCGAGTTGGAGCAGCGCTCTGCTCACAGACTTCACTTCCAGCCTCGATGACGTGAGTGCCGAATTTGCGACGCGGATCAGATGCCCCGTGAGAACCGGATCCTTGCTGACGATGCGTTCGATATCCACCATGCTCGCGGCCGGTTTCCGTAAGGCCGTCAAGGCTTGCACGCCAATCGCGCGCGAGACCGGCACTTTGCTCTGAGCAGCTTTCAGTTCGGCCCGCCCGAATTTCGTTTCTGATAAGGTCACAATCCTGATCCCATCCACACTTGTGGGGAGGCCGGACTGAACGCCGGCTTTCAGACAAGCAATAAATTCCTGATGCTCTCGAACACGTAGCCGGCAGCTTTCGCAGATGTCCAAGTGATCGCTCAGCCGGCGCGCTTCCGCTTCGCTCATTCTGCCGAAGCAGTATTCTTCGACGGCCTCTTCGGTCGCGTGGTACTGCAGGATGGGTAGCGACGTCCGAAGATTCTCAACGTCTGACATGCCCCTGAACAAGCTCCGGAATACCGCACATCCTGTCTCATCCAGCGGCTCCGGCCTCCGGGACAGAGCATCCAGGCAATGCCGGCATCCCGTAATGTGGCCTTGAAGAATGGTGTCCATTCGGAGAAACGCCCAGTTACCATATCGGCGGAAAAATCCGAATTCTTACAAATCACCACCCCGAAAATTCCCGTTCACGGACTTCCGGTCCCGGAAACGAACGCTTCTGGGCCTTTTCGTGGTCTATTTATAGGTTTCCGCTGTGCTCCGCGTGGTAAGGGAATTGCCCGCGAACGGACCGGGAGTGCTTGAATGCCACAACATATCCGCGACCTTATCTCGATGCCCCTGACGCTTGAATACTTCAATCGCCGGACCGCCGACGGCTGGGTGATGCAGGCCGTCGAATGGACAAAGTCAACCGAAGCAAAAGAACCCGCGTCCAGTGAAGAAGGGCAGCAAGAGGTTCCCTATGGTATGCGAGTGGCCAAGGACTGTGGCCATTTAGTCGAGGATGAGTACGAAACTTCGATTCTGCTCCTTATCTACGAACAGGTAGTGGCGGGACGGCGGCCGGTGCAGATAGCCGCCGACTTGAACGAGCGTGGATATCGCACCCGCCGTGCAGCTCCTTGGACACCTGGGGCAGTTTTCGACTTGCTACCCCGGCTGATTGAAGCCAGTCCCAGACTGCAGAAGCGCCCCGACTGGCCAAGCCGCCGCGCGAAATTGGAAATCATCGCCTAAAGCAACAGCACTGTGGGGCGGGCGCAAGCCTTCCGCGGCCGCACAGGCCGCTCTGGAAGCAATTGTCATTGACTTAGGCATTACTTGTAAGTTAATTAGGTATCAGGTCTATTTTGAGCAAACCAAGCGATCTGATTCAAGGCACGCTGGACCTGCTGATTCTCAAAACGATTTCGCTCGAACCGAAGCATGGTTGGGCCATCGCGAAACGGATTCAGCAGGCGAGCAACGACGACTTGCAGGTGACACAGGGAGCACTGTATCCTGCTCTGCACCGCTTAGAACAGCAGGGGTGGATTCGTTCGGAATGGCGGGCGAGTGAAACCGGGCGCGAAGCAAAATTTTACTCGCTGACCCGTGCGGGCACCGCCCAGCTCGCCAAAGAACTGGCGCAATGGGAGCGGCTGTCGAACGCAGTAGCGCTGGTCATCAAAATGGCGTAAGGAGCAGCGTAAAAAGATGAGGCGCCGTTGGAACATTCTTCGCCTGCGATTGCGTTCGGCGTTTGGCCAGCCGCGGCTCGATGATGAACTTGATAAAGAATTCCGCTTTCATCTGGATCAGCAGATCGCAGAGAGCGTCGCAGCCGGCCTGAACCCCGAGGAAGCTCGCTATCAGGCGCTGCGCAATCTGGGCGGAATGACACAACGCCAGGAGGAATGCCGCGACATGCGCCGCACAGTATATTGGGACAACTTTTTGCAGGATCTGCGCTACGCCGCGAGAGCGTTACAGCGGTCACCTGGGTTTGCCGCCGTCATCATTTTGACCCTCGCGCTCAGCATCGGCGCAAACAGCGCGATCTTCAGCGTTATCAACGGCGTCCTGCTGCAGCCGCTTCCCTACCCCAACCCCGGGCGGCTGGTACGGTTATTTCTGCACAACCAGGATTACCCGCGCTTCCCGATGAATCCTTACGACTTTCGGGATTTCCGGGCACGCAACCATTCGTTCGAAGCGGTGGCGGCGTATACCCGCGCCGATATGCAACTGTCCGGACAAGGCGAGGCGGAAAAGCTGAACGCATTCGCGATCACGGCCGGTTATTTCCGCGTTCTTGGAACGCAGCCGGAGCTTGGACGGGAATTCAACACCAAAGATGAGCTGCACGGCAACAACCGCAGTGCGATTATCAGCGAACGTCTTTGGCGGACGCGTTTTGCGGCCCGGCGCGATATTCTTGGGCAAACAATCCTGCTTGATTCGGAGCCGTTCACAATAATTGGCGTTGCGCCGCCGGGACTCGAGCATCCCGGCAACAATTATCACCCGCTCGGCTACGGCGAGCCGGTCGATGCATGGCGTCCTTTCACATTTGGAGATCATCCCGAGCAGCGCGGGTCTCATTTCTTAGAGGTCGTCGGGCGCCTGAAGGCGAATGTTACACCGGAGCAGGCCCGCGGAGAACTGAATGGGCTGATGGCGCAGCTCGCGCGTGAATTCCCGGATTCCGATGCGGGCTGGTCGGTGCTGGTAATGGGTCTCCAGCAAACGGTGGTTGCAAGCACCCAACGCATGCTTCTGGTTTTATTGGGGGCGGTGGGATTGGTGCTGCTCATCGCGTGCGCCAATGCCGCGAATCTTTTGCTTGCGCGCGCAACCGCAAGACAGCGCGAGATGGGAGTTCGTGCGGCCCTGGGTGCCGGTACCGGGCGGCTGCTTCGGCAGATGCTGACGGAGAGTTTGCTGATTGCGTTTGCGGGGGCGGCAGTCGGTTTGTTGCTGGCAGTTACGGGTGTCCGCATCCTGGTGTCGTTTCTTCCTACCGACTTTCCGCGCGTCGAAGACATTCACGTTAACGCCGTCGTCTTCGCGTTCACGTTCCTGATTTCGCTGGGAACGGGCCTGCTGTTCGGCCTCGCGCCAGCGCTGCAGATCTCGCGTGTTTCGCCGAACTCTGGCCTGCGCGAGGAGACCCGTGGAGCCGCCGGCGGACGCCGCCATACCCGTGTGCGGAGTGTGCTGGTGGTTTGCGAAGTGAGTCTGGCTTGTGTGCTGCTGGTCGGTGCGGGTCTGCTGCTGCGAAGTTTCCTGAATCTGCTGCGATCCGATTATGGCTTTGCCCCCGAACACGTCATAACCAGCACCATTGCGTTGCCGTATGTCAACTACCAGGGTCCGGTCATCGCCCGTTTTTATGATCGTCTGCTCCCGCAATTACAAGAGATACCGGGTGTGGAAACCGTAGGCGTTGGAAGCGATGTGCCGTGGACGGGTTATGACGACAACTCCGGATTCAACATAGAAGGCAAACGGCCGCCGCCGCATCAGGATTTCCATGGGCGTTACCACACGGCGTCGCCGAACTATTTTCGTACCTTGGGCATCCCGCTGCGAAGCGGCCGGTTCTTTACGGACTCCGACAACCTGAAGTCGCGCAATGTGATCGTCATCAATCAACGGATGGCGACGCTGTATTGGGGCCATGAAAACCCGGTTGGACAGCGCATCAGCGTCGACGATCATCCGAAAGAGAGCGACTGGATGACAATTGTGGGCGTGGTTGGAGATGTAAAGGATACACCGAACAGTCCGAATGCAGAAGCGGCGTTCTGGTGGCCGCTCGCGCAGGTGCCGTTCGGGTTCTCGGATTTGTCGGTCGTGATCCGTTCTCACGGTGACGTTGCGGCGCTTACGGAAGACTTGCGCCGCGCTGTGCGGAGAATGGACAAAAGCGTTGCGGTCTCGAATGTCCGGCTGCTGAATAATGTTGCCGACGCATCCTTCTCGGCTCCGCGGTTTGCACTGTTTTTGATCCTGCTGTTTTCCGCGCTCGCCTTGACCTTGGCCGCCGTCGGAACCTATGGCGTCATTTCGTACTCCGTTAGTCAACGAAGTCGCGAATTTGGAGTACGCATCGCGCTCGGGGCACAACCCGAGGAAGTGCTGCGAATGGTGTTGAAGGAAGGAATGCGACTGGCGTGCTGGGGCGTGCTCATCGGGCTTGCAGCCGGCGTAGCCTTCGCGCGCGTGTTGGACAGCCTGCTTTACCAGGTGGGGTCGGTCGATCTGCCGACGCTCACTGCGGTGGCGGCGCTCAGTTTGACGATCGCCGCCGTGGCTTGTTGGATTCCAGCACGCCGAGCCACTGGGACAGACCCGATTACTGCCCTGCGCGCTGAGTAGCGCATCCTCTTGATTTAGCCGCCGCGCCGTTTGCAAGCAAAAAGCGGTGGAGGTTACTCCAAGGGACGGCAGGTGAGCCGACCCTAGCGGCCGGCGACGGCTTTAAGTGCGGCAGCCCGTGCCGGACCACGCGCCGGAAGAACACTCACATTAGGACGCCGGGGTGCGGTGGCGTCCGCGAGAAACGCCAAAGAGGCGGTCGTTTTCGCGGCCAGATCCGTACCGTGTTTATGCATGTCACGCAGCAGCTTTCGGCCCTCCGCGTCACATTCGGTTACGTGTGAGATATCTACCACGATCCGGCGCGGCAGTGCTTCACTTAAGGCAGACGCCCAAGTATCAGCTACTTTGCGGACTGAGTCGCCCGCAAGATTTCCTTGAACGACAATCCGAAACTCGTGAGCTCGGTCATGCACTCGCATGATCAACATTAAGAAACCTTCGTGATCCGAGTATAAGACTAAAAACAGAGCAAGAGGTTTCGCAATTTGATGGCGAAACTTCTAAGTAACAAAGAAACGTTATGCTGGATCTCGCAAGTAGGGCGCATTCGCGCCTTTCTGAAAAGGGGACAACAAAACAAAAAATGGCTAGGAAAATCCTCGCGGGCCTGCCGTATCCGCAAGGCGCCACCTGGGATGGAACAGGTGTCAACTTCGCGATCTATTCTGAGGGCGCCAATAAAATCGAGCTTTGCCTGTTCGAATCAGCATCCACTGACAAGCCTGAATGCATTCAGCTGAGCGAATGTACCGGCTATGTCTGGCACTGCTATATCCCTGGTCTGTCTATCGGACAGCTCTACGGATACAGGGTACACGGGCCGTACGAGCCGGAAAATGGGATGAGGTTCAATCCGGCGAAACTGTTGATCGATCCCTATGCCAAGGCGTTGGCCGGAGGAGTTAACTGGGATTACCCCCTTTTCAGTTACAATTACGCCGACGGAAAAGAAGACCTCAGCATCGACCAGCGTGACGATTGCCTGGGAGTGCCCAAGAGCGTCGTTACCACATCACACTTTGACTGGCAAAACGATCGCTCTCCCGAAACGCCGCTGCATGAATCCGTCATCTACGAAGTTCATGTAAAAGGATTCAGCAAGCTAAATCCGGAGGTGCCCGAAGCGATCCGCGGAACGTATGCCGGTCTGATCAGTCCGGCTTCCATCGATTACCTGAAAAAGCTTGGCGTCACAGCCGTCGAGTTGATGCCCACACATGACTTTCTCGATGACAAGCACCTGGTTGACAAGGGTCTGCGCAACTACTGGGGCTACAACACGACCAATTTCTTTGCACCCGATGCGCGCTATTCCAGCTCTGGAAATAACGGCCAGCAGGTCGGCGAATTCAAGACGATGGTTCGCGAACTTCACCGGGCCAATATCGAAGTGATCCTCGATGTGGTTTATAACCATACCTCCGAGGGCAATCACATGGGTCCGACGCTCAGCTTTCGCGGCATCGACAACGCAACTTACTATCGACTCGTTCCAGACAAGCAGCGCTTCTACATGGACTATACGGGTACCGGAAATACGCTGAATATGCGCCATCCGCAGGTGCTGAAACTTGTGATGGACAGCTTGCGCTACTGGGTGCTGGAGATGCACGTAGACGGCTTCCGGTTCGACCTTGCAGCGGCTCTTGCGCGCGAGCTTCACGATGTGGACCGGCTGTCCGCGTTCTTTGACGTCATCAATCAGGATCCGGTGCTTTCGAAGGTGAAGCTGATCGCTGAACCCTGGGACGTCGGCGAAGGAGGTTATCAGGTCGGCCGTTTCCCGGCGTTATGGGCCGAATGGAACGGCAAATATCGCGATGTCGTCCGGCGCTACTGGAAAGGGGACGACGGCCAACTTGCGGAACTTGGTTATCGCCTGACCGGGAGCAGCGATCTATACAAGCGCGATGGACGGCGGCCATCGGCCAGCATCAATTTCATCACCGCGCACGACGGATTCACGCTCAATGATCTGGTGAGCTACGACTGCAAGCATAATGAGGCCAACGGCGAAGACAACCGCGACGGAGCGAACGACAACCATTCGTGGAACCACGGCGTGGAGGGTCCGACCGACGATCCCCGCATCATCGAGCTTCGTGAGCGCCAAAAACGAAATCTTCTGATGACCATGTTGTTCTCGCAGGGCGTTCCGATGATCTGCGGCGGGGACGAAATCAGCCGGACGCAAAACGGAAACAATAACGCCTATTGCCAGGACAACGAGATCAGCTGGACACACTGGGATCTTGACGATCGGAAGAAAGCACTGCTCGAGTTCACGACCAACCTGATCAGCATGCGGCGGGAGCATCCGAATTTCCGGCGCCGCAAGTTTTACCAGGATCGCCAAATCAGTCCAGCGAAAACCGGCAAGCAGCAGGTGGACGGTTTCGAAACCAAAGACATCATTTGGTATCGGCCCGACGGCGGCGAGATGACGGAGGATGAATGGAACGCGGGTTGGATCCGCTGCCTTGGCGTGCTGATGAGTGGCAAGACACTGGATGACACGGACCGTTACGGCGAGCCAGTACGGGACCAAACGTTTCTGCTGTGCCTGAATCCACATCACGAAAAGATTCAGTTCTTTATGCCGCCTTGTTCGCCGGGCGCGTCCTGGGAAGTGATTCTCGACAGCCGGGATGCGGTAACAACTACGCCCCAGAAAATACCGGTGGGCCAGTTTTACGACATGATTCCACGTTCGACGGTTCTTCTTCGCGAGGCCGAGGAAGCTAAATCCGAGACGTCGAACTCCGAAGTTCTTTGAATTCTCTCGTGCAGGATGCGCGACTGGATCAGCTCTCGGATGCCGGAGCGTCGTGAGGCGCTCGCGGGGTGCCGGGCGGCTTAGGAGGCGCCGGATGTTCCCCGTCATCTTTATGCAGCGTAATATCGCCGCGATTTGTATTGAGATGCAAGTCGGGTCCGTTTCCGCTACTACCTTCGAGGTGGCTTCCTTGGCCTTGCGTGCGTTCGTTGAACGAGGCGCCGAGGTCATTTTCGATACTGCCGTGATCGGTTGAGGCAGTGAGCTCAAAAGTCGCGGTCTGGGGTAGCGCCAAATCAATGTCGCCGGAGCGCGCATGCACAACAATTTTTCCTAGTGGCACACGGCCCGGCCGAAGACCGACATCGCCCTTATCAACATCAACTTCGAGATCGCCGCTGAAGGCTGCGATGGACATGTCAGTGGCACTGGCTTTTACCCGCGTCGGCCCGACCAAATCGCGCGCATCCATGCTTCCGCGAGCCAGCTTCACCGCACCGGCGACGCGGGCGGTTTCAAACGTTGTCCGCATACTTTCGACGCGTACGGGTTTGTTAATGTCTTCGAGAGCGATCTCGCCGCTATAGTCTCCATTGACATTCACTTCCCCGGAAACCCTCGTCAGCGAAACATCGTCACCGCGGCCGCGCAGGGTAACCGAGCCTGCGATATCGGTACAACGGATCTCATCGCTCTTACGCGTGTCAACGTGCAGGTTACCTTTTACATCCTGAACGCGGATACCGGCATTCTCACTGCTTACGTTTACATCGCCAGCCAGATCAGAAATTTCGAAGTCGCCGTAGGTCCCCGTGGCTTCCAAACTGGAATGTTTCGGAATAGATAACTCGAGGTTAGTAGTAACCGAGCTCCGCGACCCTGCCCGATCCTGGTTGCAGCGAACAATAATTGTCCGGCCTTGTACGATCACCTCGACAGGAGTTTGTAAATTTACGCGAGTGGCGGCGCCGGCGTCGAGTGCGCGCACTACTTTGTGGCCGTTCAACTGAATGGAATTGCCATCCGCTCCGGTTATTTTGGCATCGCCGCGAAAGTTTTCAATCACTACCTTCGGCGCATCCACGGTTGCTTTCTCGACCGGCGGCAGCGTAAAGTCATGCTCGTTTCCAAGCATCTCGATGCTGCGCTGAAAGCCCGCACCCCGCCACCAGGCACCAGGCCTCTGGAATTCATAGGTTGCAAAGCCGAGGAGGCAAATCAGCAGCACAATGAACCATCCGCCCCCGCTGATTCCGTTGTAAGGAACGGGCACGCCACGCGTCGCCCAAATGCCAATTTCGATCAACTGCACCACGCCCCAAAGGATCAGGGCAAACGGCCAGAAGCGAGAAAAGATGTCGACGATCTCAAAGTCCGGCGAGATCGTGTGGATGAGAAATAGGACGCCGATACCGATCAGAACCAGCGGCCCGCCTAACGAGCGGCGCGGCCTCATTTAGGGTTGCCCCCGGGGTATGGAGCGCCGGGACCGGAGGCGCGATACGATCCTGCGCCTGGATCCGGAGGAGGAGGCGGCGGATACGGCGGCTGCTGCGGATATTGACCCGGGTATGGCGGCGCAAAGGGCGGCGTTCCCGCGAATGGCCGGGGCGCCGTGCGTTCAAGCAACTTCATCACGCCGACGACGATGATCAGGATCGGCCAAGTGAGACTGAACCGTAGAATGTCCGCCTGATGAAGAGCAAACAAAACACCCACAGTGATCAGAAGGATCGGCCCGCGGGCTGCATGAAGGATATACGCAGTGCGGTTATTCACGGGTCGTCTCCACAAACTGCGGCTGCACGGGAGGCGCTGGAGTAGACGCCGGGCGGCCCCGCATACGGTGGTAGAGCATTGCTCCGCCAATCACGATCAAAACTACCGGCCAGAAACGGCCGATCGCGCGAAAATCCAACACGTGCAAGGAATGCAGGAGAAACAATATACCGATCGCGATGAGCACGATAGGTCCCATTGGAACAGAGCTGGACAAGCGGTTCTGCGTCATCAGGCTTGACCATTCGTCTACCGGTAATCCCAACTGCCGTTTGCGCGCCGTATGGTAGGCCTCAAATGGCATATAGAAATAAAAGGCCATGGTGCAAATGGACAGAAAGATATGGCCCGATGATTCGTCGCTTCCGTTGGTGATGCTAACCAGCAATCCGAAGACGACTGCGTGCAAAAGACCCTTTACATACTGGCCGTTGTAGATAGCTCCCACTCCGGGAATCAACCCTAACAAGAACGCGAGGCCGGGCGAAGTCTGAATCGGGGTGAGGGGCGCCGCTGGCGGCGGAGGAGGAGCCATGTACGGGTTGGCCGCAGCACCAGCGGTAGCGTAAGCCGCCGATGGCGCGTGCTCCTCGCAATAGACGGTGCCGTCTTCCACCCGCTGACAAACACCGCACAGCGGCCGGCCGCAAGAGCGGCAAAATGCGACCGCGGGGTTCTCCGCGTGTTGATAGCAGTTCATTTCTCTTTTTCTCCCGCATTTGTACAAGATTCATGCGCAACAGACTCGCCGGGGGCCGTTGAATTTGTATTTGTTTTCATTGTTGCTTCTGGCTCCCCGGAGCGGCTTGTGCACCAGGCTTTGGCGCGCCGCCGGCAGGCGGCTGCGCGTTACTGTTCGGCTTACGGCGCCCCTGGTTCTGCGCCGTCGCCTGCTGCTCTTCCATCTCTCGTAAGCGCACCTCGATGTCGTACACAAACCGGATGTTTTCGTAATATTTGACGGCGCGATCCTTCAATCGCATACCACGATTTTCGAGGTCGCCCACAATTCGTACCGGATTCAAGTCGGCGGGCTGTATCTGCTGTACCCGAATTCCAGTGCAGCGCTGCAGCATTGCGAACGAAAGAATCGTCATTGCCATGCCCATGGCAAACCTGGGCTGCAGCAGAGGCTGGATCCAGCGCGCCGTTACTTTGCTGAAGAATCCCTGGCGTTCGTGAGGTTTCCGGGTCCGTCCGACGGGCGCGAGATAGGCAAGCCGGGTTACGAGTTCGGGCGGCGGAACGAGTTCTTCGGCGCGGCCGGCGAGCAGAAGTCCGGTGGTTACATCAGCTTTGAACTGTTGGCAGCCGGCACACTGCGAAAGATGCGCTTCGAGCGCTGTGCGCTCGCGGGCAGTTAGCGTGCCATCGAGGAAATCGGCGAGGGAAGTTTCAAGTTCTTCGCAAGTCATATGAAAAACCCCGCGTCGAGTCTTGATCAGACCGACACATTTTGCCGCCTTAACACTCTAGCCAGTTCGGCACGACCCCGGTTCAATCGGGATTTTACAGTGCCTTCCGGAACGTTTAGCACTAGCGCGATTTCGCGATATTCTAATTCCTCCAGATCGCGAAGGATGACAGCTTCGCGTAATTCAGGCGATAGCCTTTTCAAGCCGGCCTGTAGCAATTCACTCGCTTCCCGCTCCGCCACTCGACTGTCCGTGCGTGCATATTGCGATGTTTTCTCTTCGAGCAGCGGCAATTTTTCTTCGATGGTGTCCGTTACGCGCTCCTGCTTTGTGCGGCGGTAATGATCCACCAGGAGGTTACGCGTTAATCGTGTCAACCAGACAGTAAAAGAACCTTCGCCCGCGCGAAAGCTGTTCAGGGTCTTGAAAATCCGGAGAAAGACGTCCTGGGTCAGGTCCTGCGCTTCATTATCCCGGCCAGTGAACCGATAACAGATTGCGTAGACACGTTTGGTATGGGTTTTGACAAGCTCTTCCCAGGCGCCCTGCTCGCCCGCGAGGCAGCGCTCAATCAGGCTGTTTTCCGATTCCAAAGTGGTTTTGGTTCCGAGGCCAACTGCCACACCGAAGGTCCACGGCAGAGAGGTGGCTCCCCAACGGAGTGGAGTCTTCGAGTTTAGCGAAACTGCAGCGGCCATCGGGTTCACCAGCCGTGGGAGGGTAAGCCCCAACGGCGTCAATTATCTAAACGAAAAAAACGGAGCGGAAGTTCAACCCCCGGCCTAACAGATTTGCCTTATTTCCTCTCCTTTGCGCCGGTGAACCAGGAAGCGCGCAATGTAAACAAAGTGAACGACTAACAATCATATACAAACGACCGTTCCATGAGGCGGCGGACGGTGCGGTTATGGAATACGCAGCGGGTTTTTCCCGTCTATAAAAAGGGAAATTCTCGGTAGCGGGAAGCGGGCGAGACCTATTTCTCAATAGAATCAATTACTTACAATTGTTTATCACGGCTCAGGCGTAGCTTAGAGCGGGTAGAAGGGTCGAGACCGACGGGAATAATCGGGTTTTGGACGCGATTCGCGTTCATTGGCTCGGATTAGGGCCGCTCTGGTCATGAAGGGTGGCGAGAACGGCTTGCACGTGGTCGCAGTTGTTGGCATCGAGCTCTTTGTTGTATGCCTCGACATTGTCCTTAAGCCGTCCGTGCAGATGCTGCTCGACCACCACGCCGCAATTGAAAGCATCGCGCATGCCTAAGACCATTTGCTGGTACGGAACCGATTTGTCCTTGCTGCTGAGAGTGGCAGCGCACGTTAAGAAAACGAACGCCAAGCTTGCAAGTTTGCTCATATCTGAAATCGTCGCAAAAGCCGCGTGCAAGCGGCATACTCATAGGGCGGCAGACAATGCTCGAAATTCGGGACTCGCAATTGAAGACGATGGCCGCCGCGTCTCCCAGCACTCCCATGGTCAAGCCGTGTCCGACCGATGCCACCTGGATTGAGGTTCATCTGGTCGATGAAGCGGGCAACGCCGTGGCTGGAGAAAAGTATCGAATCCGCTTGCCGGACCACAACATACGACGCAGAAATTTTGGACCCGAAGAGAATCTGGGACGAGTTGGATGACCACTTAGTGAATCAGTTGGTAAGGATCCGGTCTTCGAGGTTTTTGCGGTGAACGGAGAACCCGACGATCTCCCATGCCGCCTGGAAACAACGTGAGCAACAGGAATAACGTCTACTTAGACTGAAGGGAACGAGCAGACGCCTGCGCACGAGAAAGCTGAGATAGCTGGCCGGTGGTGAAATCAAAGCTCCAGCTCTGTTCGGTGTTGTCACAACCGTTGACGGTGGCGCGTTTTCTGGCGCTTCGTCCGGCTCGTGTGCTGTCTTGATCTGGAGTTGCACCACGATCTTCACACTTCGACCTGGAGCAAGTGCGGCATCGCGGATGTGAATGAAGCAGCGGTCGGACTTGACGTGCCTGGCGATTTCGTTTAGGTCGGGTTTGTACACGATACCGGACTTGGCATCGATTGCAAATATACCTTCGTTATCCAGCGCGTCTGAACCCACTTGCCACTGGTCTGTTCTCACCAGCAGAACCGCTCCGTTATTTTGCCAACCGATGATTTTGATTCCGTTGGCAAGGGCATACTGTTCAGGCGGAACAACAAAAGCGGGTCGATATGACTGATTCGCGGCGGCGATCCAGAGGCGGCTTGTGATGAGCATCAGCCCGAAGCTCGCGAATTCAACACCGTTCGAGCGGAATGGCGGCCGCTGGGCCGCCGCGCAGCATGAGCATCTTCGTTATCAGCTCGACGTCTTGGCCCGGCTCATGCGTGGCTATCCGTATCAGCTCAAATTTGTAATCGCCGCGCCCGCTGACCTCGCCGAGCTAAATCGGATGGTTGACGAGCTCGAAGCCGATCGCGATCGTCTCATCCTAATACCCGAAGGCACAAAACGTGACATTGTGCAGGAGCGTGGCCTCTAGGGCTGGCCGAGATCTGCAAGCCCGAAGTTACCGCGACCGCCGCGGCGTGTAACCGGAATGTTTGTCTCTTTCGATCTACAGTAGCTAATCGAAAAACGAGATTTCCTTCATAGGGTAATGCTTCCGATTTCGCGTCCATAACGCTGACTTGGACGCCATTGCGCCAGCCGCAATAAATGCGTCGGCAACTTCGACACTATGGCTCCGCCTGTACTGTCGCAGATAGAGGCCGGCGAGATAACCAGTTTGCTCATCGATAGGAATACAGGTCAGTGCTTGAAAAAGGTCGCGAAGAGCTTCGTATTCATTCGGTCGGGCACCGGCCCAGAGTTCCGCCACACTAATGGGCGAATACAAAACTGCCGCATCAGCATTGCTTAGCTCCATCCACTTCGAACAAATGTGGGCATTTTTGCCGCGCGAAACGTCAATCAGAATGTCGGAATCGATAAAAACCGTCACTTTTTGTGCAACTCATCCAGGCGGTTGCCACGGCGGAGACTTCGGACATATTCGGCGGCATCAAAGGACTTTGATCGGTCCTTGCGAATTCCGACGAACGCCTGCATCGCGTTCCTCCGCTGGTCTTGATCGCCGAGATAGCGCTCGCGAGCCGCCTCTCGAACAAGTTCCGAAATACTCGTCTTTCGACTGCGCGCGAGACTGTGAAGCGCATTCCAGAGATGATCGTCAAGATACAACTGCGTCCGCCGCATGATGTATAGTATACATCGTGCGCAAATGCTTGCTCCACCACTCAACCATGAGCAAACCCCACCTAAGCGAAATCGCTAGGGCACAGTTTCGCTGAGACGCGCTGGCGGCGGCGGCCTGTGCGGCCGCCGCAGGCTTGCGTCTGCCCCACGTGTCGGTAAAGCGAAGAATTCCGGTTACACGCCTCGGCGGTCGCCCCATAAATCGATATGCAGTCGGGGACTGAAGCGGTAACCTTCGCGTTTGCAGATCTCGGCCAGCCATAGGCCGCGCTCCTGCACAATGTCACGTTTCGTGCCTTCGGGCATCAGGACGACGCGATCGCGATCAGCTTCCAGTTCGTCAACCATCCGATTTAGCTCGGCGAGATCGGCGGGCGCGGCGATTACGAATTTGAGTTGATACAGATAGTCGCGCATGAGCCGGGCCAAGACGTCGGGCTGATAACGAAGACGCTCATGCTGCGCGGCCCAGCGGCCGCCGTCGCGCTCGAACGGTGTTGAATTCGCGAGCTTCGGGCTGATGCTCAGCAGATCGCACTCGACAGCGGCAGCAACAGTGCCGGCGGTTTCGATGGTGATGTGTTTGCCGACATTCTTCAAAGCCTCGGTCAGTTCGGCAATTTGCGGGGCGATCATTGGTTCTCCGCCCGTAATGACGACGTGTTTGGGGGATCCGAAAGCCTCGATCTGCTGCAACAAATCGGCAATGGATTGTTCGGAGCCTTCGGGCTTCCACGATGTGTAGGGTGTGTCGCACCAGACGCAGCGCAGATTGCAACCGGACGTGCGCACAAAGGCCGAAGGAACGCCGACGAGGGATCCCTCACCTTGAATCGAGTAAAAAACTTCGGCAATTCTCACGCAGGCCTGAGTACCGGATCCTCAAATCCGGCTTCTTCGAAACCCTTTTGCCGAAGCAGACAGGAGTCACAGCGGCCGCAGGGCCGGCCATCAGAGGCTGGATCGTAGCAGCTATGTGTGAGGGCGACATCGACGCCCAAATTCATTGCCGCGCGTACAATATCCGCCTTGTTCATGCTAACCAGCGGCATGCAAATCTTCAGACGGCTTGCGCCTTCGACGCCTGCTTTGGTGGCCAGATTGGCCATGGCTTCAAATGCACGGATGTACTCGGGACGGCAGTCCGGGTAGCCGGAGTAGTCAATGGCATTGACGCCGATGAAAATGGAATCGGAGGCCGTGACTTCGGCATAAGCCAGAGCGAACGAGAGAAAAATCGTGTTGCGCGCCGGGACGTAGGTGACGGGAATGCCGTGCGCCATTTCCCGGGGTCCGCGATCCTTCGGCACGTCGATCGCGGCGGTTAAGGCGGAGCCTCCGAACTGACGCAGATCAATTTGAACGACGCGGTGCTCCTCTGCACCTAAACTTTCGGCAACGCGTTTGGCGGCTTCGAGTTCGATCGCGTGGCGTTGCCCGTAATTGAACGAGAGGCAGTAGCACTCAAAGCCGTGAGCCCGGGCGATGGCCAGCGAGGTGGCGGAATCGAGACCGCCGCTCAACAGGCAGACGGCGCGTTTTCTCAAATCTTGCTGCAAACTTCAGTATAGAAATCAGGCAGGGCCGCGATTTGGCGACACCGCTTCGACGCGCGCCTCTACTGTGCCTCGGTCCAGGCGCACGTTTAGTTGGGCTCCGAGGGCCGTTTCCTCAGGGCCCCTCAGGACGCGCCCGGCGGTGTCGCGGACAATTGCATATCCGCGCGACAGCACCGTGAGGGGGCTGATCTGCCGGAGATGAACGTCTAATGATTCGTGGCGTCTTCGCAGGCGCCCGAGAGTAGTGGTAACGCGACGATGCAGAACCTGCTCCAGCAGTTCCAGACGGCCACGGGCGCGCGCTAATCGCACCTGCAAGTCGTTTGCTTCGAGGCGCCGGTTCAAGTCGCTGAGCTTGGCCGTTCGCGCTGCGATAGTCCGGGACAACGCCTGACGCGCCGCATATTCCAGTTCGTCGACGCGCTGCGCACGCCGGCTCAACGAGCGGTGCATCAGGGTACCGGCGCGATCGGTTCCTTTCTGGTGCAAATCGCGCGCGCAGCGCAACAACCGATAGCGGATGCCTTGCAATGCCCGTTGCTCGGATGCTGCGAGGCGCTCGAGGAGGCTCTCGCGCGTGCAGATGACTACCTCGGCCGCAGCCGACGGCGTGGGCGCGCGAAAGTCCGCGACGAAATCGCAGATGGTCACATCTGTTTCGTGGCCAATGGCGGAAATCACAGGGACCTTCGAGTTGGCGACGGTGCGAGCAACGCGCTCTTCGTTGAACGTCCACAAATCTTCAAGCGAGCCGCCGCCGCGCGCAAGGATGACGACATGCGCCCATCCGGTAACGCTGAAATATTCGATCGCTTCACAGATCTGGTCGATGGAACCTTCGCCCTGCACCTGCGCGGGAAAGAGCCGGATATGCAGGCCGGGAAAGCGTCGGTTCAACACGTGCAGGATGTCGCGAATCACGGCGCCGGTGGGCGAAGTAACCAGGCCGATCCGCTGCGGCAAAGCAGGAAGGGCACGCTTCCGCGACTCCGCGAACAAACCTTCAGCCGTCAATTTTTTCTTTAACTGCTCGAAAGCAAGCTGCAGGATTCCGGCGCCCTCGAGTTCCAGGGCTTCCACGATGAGTTGATATTCGCCGCGCGCTTCGTAGACTTCCAGATTGCCCCGGGCGATGACGGCCAATCCATCCTGCGGCTTGAACCTGATGTATCGCGCCGAACCTTTGAACAGCACGGCTTTGATCTGGCTGTGTTCGTCCTTGAGAGCGAAGTAGTAATGGCCGCTTGCGGCAACGCGGCATCCGGATATTTCGCCGGCGACCCGAATGCTGCGAAATTCGCTTTCGAAGATTCGCTGCAGCGCGGCATTCAGTTCGGTGACGCAGTAGATATTCTGATGGGCTTCCAAGGCGAAACTTAACTGCCGATTGTCCATATTTTTAGTTTTGAGTCGGGGGCCGCGCTCGCAATGTGATATTAATCCAAGACGATCAGCCAAGCGCAGACAGAGGACGCCAATGGGCTATGCTAACGGCTGGACTACACATCTGGAGGGGACATGACGCCAAAGCGCGTTTTTGAACTTGCTAAAGAAAATGAAGTTCGCCAGATAGATTTGCGTTTTACCGACCTGCCGGGGCTGAATCATCACATTTCTTATCCGATCACAATGCTGGATGACAATGCCTTTGAAGACGGCTTCGGCATTGACGGTTCGAGCATCCGCGGGTGGGCGGCTATCAATGAGAGCGATATGCTGGCGATTCCCGATCCAGCGACGGCTTTTCTTGACCCCTTCGCCGAAACACGCACTATTGTTATGTTGGCCGACATTATCGATCCGATCACGCGCCAGCATTACGATCGCGACCCGCGCTGGATTGCTCGCAAGGCCGAGCTGTATTTAAAAAATACTGGTCTGGCAGACACGGCGTACTTTGGCGCGGAGGCGGAGTTCTTTATTTTTGATAACGTGCGTTTCGACCAGAATGCGCAAAGTTCTTTTTACTTTATCGACGCGGAGGAGGGCCGTTGGAATTCGGGCCGCGAGGAAAATAATCTGGGATACCGGCCGCGCTACAAGGAAGGTTATTTTCCGGTTCCTCCGACCGACCATTATCAGGATCTGCGAAGCGAGATGGTTGCAACGATGATTGAGTGCGGCCTGAACATCGAATGCCATCACCATGAAGTGGCGACCGGCGGCCAATGTGAGATCGATCAGCGGTTCGATACGCTGTTGAAATCAGCGGACAACATGATGTTGTACAAGTATGTAGTCCGCAATGTGGCTTATCAATACGGAAAAACGGTGACGTTCATGCCGAAGCCGCTGTTTGGCGACAACGGCAGCGGGATGCACACGCATCAAAGCTTGTGGATGGACGGGAAGCCGCTGTTTGCGGGTGATACGTATGCGGGACTGAGCCAACTCGCGCTGTGGTACATCGGGGGCCTGCTGCGGCACGCACGGGCGCTGTCAGCGATCATTGCGCCGACTACAAACAGTTACAAGCGCCTGGTTCCGGGATATGAAGCACCGGTTAACCTGGCATACTCGCGGCGCAACCGTTCGGCCGCGGTGCGCATTCCAATGTACTCGAACAGCCCGAAGGCAAAGCGGGTCGAATTCCGGCCGCCAGACGCGGCTTCTAACCCATATCTTGCCTTCAGCGCGATGTTGATGGCGGGGTTGGACGGAATCATCAATAAAATTGACCCGGGTGAGCCGTTGGACAAGGATATCTACGATCTTTCGCCGGAGGAACTGAAGGCGGTTCCATCCATGCCGGCTTCGCTCGACGAAGCGCTGGCATCGCTTGAGGAAGACCACGGATTCCTCACCAAGGGCGACGTGTTCTCGGAAGAGCTGATCGAGACATTCATTGCGTATAAGCGCCGCGCAGAAGCGGAAGCGGTCCGGCTGCGGCCTCATCCATTTGAGTTCGCTTTGTACTACGATATATAAGGCGCTCCGGAATCAGTCAGTTAGCGGGCGTTGAATTGGCCGTAGTGCAGGTTGCACTGAAGAATTCGACCCATTTATTTTTCGAGAGACAGAGTTACGGCGTAGGCCGATAACTTCCTAGAATCTTCAGAAACTCGCTAAGTTCGGCCAGGTTCGCGAGCGCATTCTTTACCGGCGTGTCCGTCGCCGCGCCCACGAAATCGACGTAAAACAAATACTCCCAGGGTTTGCCCCGCAAGGGACGGGATTCCATCTTGGTGAGCGTGATGTCCCGCAGAGCGAAACAACCTAACGCTTTGAACAGTTGTCCCGCGCGATTCGCCATCGAAAAGGCAACGGACGTTTTCCAGAGACCGGTTCCGAACCGGCGTTTGCCCGGCCGTTTCGCTAGCAGAAAAAATCTGGTAAAGTTCTGCCGATGGTCCTCGATATTGCGGCGCCGGATCACGCCTCCATAAATTACCGCGGCAGCTTCCGAGGCGATTGCGCCAGCGGCCTCCGGCTGCTCGGACTGCAGCATTTTTACGCTTCCGGCAGTGTCATAAAACGGAACCGGTTCAATCGCCGGATGACCGGAAAAAAACAGGCGGCATTGATTCAACGCAACCGGATGCGAGAAAACCTTTCGAACTTCCCTGTACCGCACCGATGGCATGGTGATCAGCTGATGCGAAATCCGCACGCTGGTCTCGCCAACAATAGACGCCTCGGAATCCAGCAAATGATCATAGTTTTCGTATATGCTCCCGTGCAATGTGTTTTCAATTGGAATTACCGCATAGCGAGTAACCCCTTTCTTCAAAACTTCGAATACCTGGTTGAAGGAAGGGCAGGCCTGCGCGTGGATTTTGGCGCCCAGTAATTTCTCAGCAGCGATATGACTAAATGCTCCGAACTCTCCCTGAAATGCAACCGACGGACCGGATGTTTTAGACATGAGTTAGACTCGCGATTCTATGGTCTAGAGCATATCGCTCAACTGTTCTACTGATCGAAAGAATCAGGAAAATCCTTCGGTTGTTCTGAATTCAGAACAACTCTCTGACAAAATAGCTTATGTGGAGCAAACGAACCACAATCCCAGTCCCTATGAAGCTGGGCAAAAGTTGCGGCGTATCCGTGAAGCTCAGCATTTGAAGTTCCGCGACGTTGAGCAAGCCAGCCAACAGATCGCAACGCGACACAATGATCGGCAGTTCCACATCGGTCTGAGCCGCCTTGCCGACATTGAATGCAAGGGAACTGTTCCATCGGTATTCCGGCTGTATTCGCTCGCAGCAATTTACAGGGTCGATTTTCGGAGTCTGCTTGGCTGGTATGGGATCGATCTGGATGCACTGGCGCGCGACGCGGGGGCCATTCCGCTTCAACAGACGAGTGTGATGATGATGTCGGCGGCGGAGAACGTTCCGCTGCCGAATTTGTCGATTCTGGCGGATGGCCCAGAACCGACCCGGAGCTTCTATTTCGGCCGCCACGTACGGAGTTGGGGCGTCATTCCGGCCACGCTGCTTGGCAACTTGGAGCTGGAGCACAAGCGCTATGCGTTTGTGGGCACAGACGAGACGTTCCTGCATCCGGTACTGCGCGCTGGGTCGTTCGTCCAAATTGATGAGACTCGGAACCGGGTTGTGAATAGCGGTTGGGAGGGCGAGTGGGACCGGCCAATTTATCTTGTTGAAACAAGGGATGGTTACCGGTTCGGCTGGTGCAGCCTGCGAGGCTCGGATCTGGTGTTGCAACCGCATCCCTCCTCGTTTCGTGCGGCCGAGATCCTCAGGTATCCGGCAGAGGCTGAGATTGTCGGCCAAGTGGTGGCGATTGCTATGAGACTAGATCCGGAGAAGCGACGCCGTAAACATTCTTCAGGAGACCGAGGATAGCTTCGAAATCGGAGATATGCTTTTGCCGTTCGGGGCCTTGAATTGCAGCCGGTACCAGATTCTTGTAAGGCGTTAGGCGCAGCCATGCGTCAATCAGCTGGACCTTATCTAATGGTCCGAGACCCGCAATGTAAAACTGAACGTCAGCCATTTTCCGTTCGAGCGAATGACTACTCCAATCGCGGAAAAGGCCCTCATGACAGCGGCGTAATACTCGATTGGCCTCGCCGTCCCCACTGCCCTGTTTTGCCCCGAAGTGTTCGTACTGACCGGTATTAGGATTGAGCAGACCAGCCAGGTAGACGAGCCTGCCGTACGAACTCTCGATCATGTACAGTTCCCGTAGCCACACCTGATCAGGTGAGCGCGCGTCCGCTAATGGCGAATGGGATCGTTGCATTTCTGCGCGTGTAAATAAAAATAATACACGGCTACGTCCCTCCGAATACAGTCCATCCAGTACTAACGGATCTACCCGTTCTGTTACCAGAAAACGTCGCCCTGGTTCGCCCGTGATTTGAGTCCGGTTGGGTATGGTACATCCAGAGTTAATCTAAACAGCTCAGTTCAGAAAATTCGACACCGGGAGACTCCGATTCCATGCGATCTATTTTTGTATATATATACTTATTTTTATCAATTAGCACTTTAATGACGGCGAAAGGTACGGGAATATCCACAATCTCGCCCGAGAATTCTGCTTGCAGAATATCTGATTCGGTTGGAGCCGCGACCCTACTGCCTTGGCCAAACCCCAGATCCACCAGGCCACCTGTAGCGTTGCTTCCATGGCCGGATCCGAGTTCGACGAGACCGCCGGTAGCGATGCTGCCGTGGCCCAACCCAAGCTCGAAGAAGCCGCCCGTCGCCTAATGGTGGACAAGCTTGCTGACCGACTGGCCATGCGAGCGGCGCCCTGAAAAGAAGCAGCTGACCTTGCTCCGCCTGCAGGAATTCAATTACGATCAAATGGTCGTTCGAGCGGCGGCCAAGACGCTTGCCAGGTTGATGCTCCGGTATGACGTGGGATCGTGTTGCCCTTATTATCAACGACATTCTCGGCGCGCTGCTAATAGCTCGTCTGCTACGGCTTCGGCTGCACCGCGTCTACTACGTCTTTAGCTTGTTTGTTTTGCTGGATCTGGGTGGGTCGTCGGTGCTGTTCTTATCGCTGCTTTACCCGGATCATTTCGATTATCGAATTGTCTGGCTGTGTTGCGCAGCAATGAGCTGGGTGGCCATTCTTTGGATGGTCTACGCGCTGCTTGGAGCGATGCTGGCGACGCTGCCGGGCGTTCTTACGTTCGGGCGTAAGCTGCTGAACATGACCTTTCTGTGCGCGATCATTATCGCCATCCTCACCGCAAAGCCAGACCTGAATGCGGCTCAGATATCGACGAGCGCTCCCTTTTTGTATTCGGCCGTCAATGTTGGTTTCGTGTTGGATCGCGTAATCGCGACGACGGCACTGACGGTGCTTCTTTGTATTTTGGGATTTGTTGTGTGGTTCCCGGTGCAGATGCCGAAAAACCTGGTTCTTTTCAGTTTCGGATTTATTACTTATTTTGGGAGCCGGACGGTCCTGCTTTTAATTCACGATTTTCTTGGCACGAAAACACCGGCGTCATTAAGCGTGATTGATACGTGCCTTTTGAGCCTCTGTTTCGTCTATTTAATTCTGACGATAATGCCGCAAGGCGAGACGATTCCAATCCGGATCGGCCACCGGTGGGAAGTAAACCAGCAAAAATTACTCATTGAGAGGCTGGAGGCAATGAATTCGACGCTTTTACAGGATGCCCGGCGCCTTTGAAGGTAATCTCGAATACGTCGAAACGTGAAAAATCTCTCATGTGCTAGGAAATATTTCCCAGAAACGTCTGTACCTATTGAAAACGCCGCGTAGTTTCGATACCTTAGTCACACGGAGTTGGCTTGACACTAGTTTTATCTTCAGTACTGGTACTTTTGGCGATCGGACTCGTCGTGGTACTTCCAACCTTGCGGCGACTGTTAAAATCTCCCTCGTCCGACGACATCAGCCCCGAGTGGCTCGCAAATTTTTCGACGCACGCCTATCAACCGATGGCAAGTCTGTTGAGCGAAGAGGATTTCGAATTCCTCTCGCGACAGCCCGGGTTTGACTTGGCCCTGCATAAGAAACTGCGGCGGGAACGTCTGGAGATTTTCCGGATGTATGTCCATCGTATGATTCGGGATTTCGGCCGATTACACTTCGCCGCCCGATTAATCATTGCGCATTCGACGCAGGACCAATCGAATCTGCTGATTCGGCTGCTTTGGCTGAGAGTGCGATTCTCCGGCACGGTGATGCGGGCAGAACTTGCCTATTATCTATGCCGTTTGGGCATTGGCACTTTGCCAGCACGCGCCCTGATCGCCCGCCTGGAAGAGATGAGCGCGCAAATCAGCGCAGCCAGCGCCATTCAAACGGCGTAGCTTTGCTCAACTGCCGCCTTTTCAGGCGGTTGTGCGATGAACTCGCTCGAGAAATCGGGTGAGTTGCTCGCGTGCCTCTTTATATCCTTCAAACGTGCGCTCCGCTTCCTTGAATGCGGAGGTATGGACGCACCTTCGCAGGCCGCGATGTTCGGTCGGAAACCGCAGGTGCAGCATCTCGTGGAACACGATGAACTCGACGACCAGCCGCGGCGCGTCCCCGGAATCGAGGAGGCAGCTTAAGACGATCACGTGGTGGCTGGGATCGTAGTGAGCGAGCGTGGTTCGGGATGGCCGGACGCTCCAGCCGAGCGTGGGTGCACACATTAATCCGCCGAAGTACCGGAAGTTTAGTTCCTGGAACAGCTCGTTCAGATCGTAGAACTTGCCTTGGGGAGCGCGGATCGTCTTGCGTCCGCGTTCCTGTTTCACCAGATGCAGAGAGCGCCGGACATCCGAACGGTTGAGATAGCGACGATAACGAGCAAGAAAACGCGGATCGAGACGCTTGCGATACAGCTTGCTTAACAAGACATAGGCAAGGGCTTCCTGGACGGGCGCAGGCGCGCTTTCCAAAAGATCGCTTATGTCAACGATCAACCGGCCATCGGCGAGACGGATACGGCTGTTGGCATTCGCGTATCTCCGAAACCGTATCGTAACGCCGGGAACTGGATGATGCGGCTTCAGAGAGCGGAAGACGCGTTCATAAATCTCCTCGACCGACTCAAAAAAAAGAGCAGTCTCCAGCGCCATTTTTCATAAATGTAGCATGTGGAAAGACCTACAGGATCTGCAGGGTGCGATCGTCATGTCAAAATTGGGGTTCACAAGCCCGCTTGAATTGCGAATTACCGAAGGAGCCGCTTGCCGACAGCGATCATTTCCGCGTTGGGATGTTATACGCCTCCCGGCGTCCTGACGAACGACGATCTTTCCAAGATGGTAGAGACCAGCGATGTCTGGATCACGGAACGAACGGGCATCCGGGAGCGTCGCATAGCGGATAAGTCGATTGCTACCTCCGACATGGCGATCGCCGCGGTACGTGTGCTTCTGCAGGCGAAAGGCATCGATCCAGCAAGCCTGGACGCGATTATCGTATGCACCGTGACGCCGGACATGCTTTTTCCGTCCACAGCATGCCTGGTTCAGCATGCAATTGGGGCAACGCGCTGTTGGGGCTTCGATTTAAGTGCAGCGTGCTCCGGTTTCCTATACGGCTTGACGACGGCGGCTCATCTGATCCAGGCAGGGACCCACCGGCGCGTGCTGGTGATTGGGGCCGATACGATGTCGCGCATTATCGACTACACGGACCGGAACACCTGCGTGCTCTTCGGGGACGGCGCGGGAGCTTTTCTGGTGGAGGCCGGAGTTGAGGGCGCTTGTGGGTTCGTGGGGCACCTGAACGAGATAGACGGTGCGGGAGCCCTTTTCTTGAACATGCCGGCCGGGGGAAGCCGAATGCCGCCTAGTGCCGAAACGGTTGCGAATGGTTTGCACTATGTGAAGCAAGAAGGCCAACAAGTCTTCCGGTTTGCGGTGCGCAAAATGGCCGATGTCTGCGAAGGTGTGCTGCAGCGGTACGGGTATGGCCCCAAAGATGTCAAATTGCTGATTCCGCACCAGGCGAATCGCCGTATTATTGCCGCGACGGCTGAACGGCTGGGGCTTAGCACGGACCAGGTCATCATCAATTTAGACCGGTTCGGGAACACGACGTGCGCGACGATTCCGCTGGCTACGCAGGATGCCGTCGACACCGGAAAGCTGAAGAAGGGCGATCTGGTTTTGTTTGCGGCCGTAGGTGCAGGCTACACCGCCGGCGCGGTTTTATGGCGATGGGGGGTTATTTAGCAGCAGCGGGCGCTGCCGATTTGCTATGCGCGGCGGTTCGTTCGCGGGCTAACTCTTGCAATACTTTCACCACGTATCGCCTCGTTTCGGGAAACGGAGGCACTCCGCCATAGCGCATGACTGCCTCGGGACCAGCGTTGTAAGCGGCTAATGCCAAAGCGGCGTTACCATGATATTGCAATAGCAGTTGGCGCAGATACTTGGCACCGCCAAGGGCGTTTTCGCTTGCATCTGTCGCTGTCACGCCGAGGTTTGTAGCCGTTTCGGGCATTAGTTGCATGAGGCCGATTGCGCCTTTGGGCGAAACCGCCTTGGGATCGAGATTGGACTCGATCTTCGCAACACTGTGAATCAGCTCGGGCGCGAGGCCCTGTGCCGCGGCCGCACTGGAAAGAAGTTGCTCAGCCGATTTTCTGGGCGCGACGGCCGCCGGCAGCAGCAGTCCAGCCGCCGGTTGCAGATCATCGAACACCTGAACATTGAGTAGCTCACTTGTAGGGAACTCGACTGTTCCCGTTGCCGTCGTCAGCACGACGGTTGCTTCGCGGATTTGATGACTTTCCGCTTCTAAGCTGAATCCGCTCTTCAGCGTCAAAAGTTCGCGCGCCGGCGACGAGATGTTCAAGCCGACGGCTGCAACTCCCACGACGATGAGCTGTGAGTACTTCAACGTATCAGTCTCACAAACTTAGATTGAAAATGGAAGAGGAACCACGGCGGGACCTAAAATAAGCAACGTGCATACCAGCAATGTTGGCTGTTGGGGCAGTTAAGCAGTACGCATCTCCGCTTCATCGGGATCGAACTCAAAGTTCGCACTGCCTTCGTTCTCGAGCATGACGAGTTCGTGCTCGAGGAGGGTAGAGGAAACAAGGGTTTTAACCGCGATCTCCGCGATGCTGCTGTTTTTGCCGTATCTGGTGGAGAACAGATCGGATACGTCTTGGAGCTGCTTGCGAATCCCGGAAAGATATCGCATCATAGCAGCGTGTTCGTCTGTGCTCAGAGGATATTGCACACGCCTCCTTGTCGTAGGGCTGGCCTATGAGTTCTTCAGTTAGTTCATTTTTACACACTCAGCCATTTTTTACCATGCTAAATCAACCGCATCGCCGCAAGTAACGGAACAACCGTTTAATTTAACGGTTTAATACGGATGCTGACGGGGTGAAACCCGGCCTCGCAGGCGAACAGATAGCGCAGAACTTGTTATAGTCCGTCTTGGATCTTTCCACTCCGCTCCAATTTGTTAAGGGTATCGGGCCTGCACGGGCCGAAATGCTGGCCCATAAGGAACTTCTTACCGTATCGGATTTGCTTTACTACGCGCCCTTTCGGTATGAGGACCGGCGTAACCTGAAAACGATCGCCTCGCTTGCTCCGGGCGAGAAGGCGGCCGTTCTGGCAACCGTGGCCCGGGCGAAAATGAGCGGATTCCGCCGCAGGTCATTAGGGCTTTTCGAGGCGACCCTGGAGGATGACAGCGGCGTAACTCTTACAGCGCGATGGTTTCACGGTGAACGTTACGCTGACTCACTGGTACCAGGCGTGCGACTCGCACTTTTCGGCAAGGTGGAACTGGATCGTTCGCGCGGTAATCTTTTGATCGTCCAGCCCGAAATCGAGTTCTTCACGGAGGAGGATCACGACGAGCTACTCCATACCGGTCGCATTGTGGCAATTTATGAGGCGGCCGGCAAGATTTCGACGCGCGTCTTCCGTACTTTGATTGACCGCGTTCTTCGGGAGGCGCCGCTTCCGCAGGATCCTCTTCCGGAAAGTACCCGGCTCCGGGCTGGTCTTCCGCAGCTTGGGGACGCTGTTAGAGAGCTGCACGTCCCACCGCCGGACGCCTCACTCGAATTGCTGAACGCCTTCCGGACGCCGGCTCAAACCCGGCTTATCTTTGATGAATTCTTCTGGCTGGAGTGCGGTCTTGCGCTAAAACGCAGCAAGGCGCGCGTGGCGACGGGAATCTCGTTTCCCGTTAGCGAGACAGTGCGAAGCCAAATCAAACAGATCCTTCCGTTTAAACCGACGGGGGCGCAACGCCGCGTGATGCAGGAGATCGCGGAGGATATGAAGCAGCCGCATCCGATGAATCGTCTTTTGCAAGGCGATGTGGGCAGCGGCAAGACAGTGGTTGCGGCGGAGGCCGCGGTCGTGGCACTCGCCAATGGTTACCAGGTTGCGGTGCTCGCGCCGACTGAGATTCTGGCGTTCCAACACCTCTCCTATTTCCAGCGGCTTTTGAGCAAATTGAGCTATGTTCTGGTCGCTCTGACCGGGGCCGCTACCACTAAAGAAAAGCAAAGCGTGAAAGCGCTGCTGAATACCGGCATGGCTCACATGGTTGTCGGCACGCATGCGCTGCTGGAGGAAAGCGTCACGTTCTCCAAGCTGGGACTCGTCGTCATCGACGAGCAACACCGCTTCGGCGTACGCCAGCGGCTTGCGCTGATGAAAAAAGGTCCGGAACCAGATGTTCTGGTTATGACGGCCACACCGATTCCACGGACGCTCGCTCTGACGGTTTATGGCGATTTGGATATTTCGACGCTCGACGAACTTCCGCCCGGCCGGCAGCCGATTACGACGAAAGCTGTTCCGGAAGCGCAGAGCGAGCGAGTTTACAGCTTCCTGGCGCGGGAGGTGAAAGCCGGACGCCAGGCCTACATCGTGTATCCGCTGGTGGAAGAAACAGAAACCTCAACCGAAGTGAAAGCGGCGGAGACGATGTACGAGCACCTGCGGCAGATCGTGTTTCCCACTTTTGCCGTTGGGCTGCTGCATGGAAAAATGCCGACCGACGACAAAGAAGCGGTGATGCGCCGCTTCAAATCGGGAGAAATAGACATTCTGGTAGCCACCACGGTGATTGAAGTGGGGGTCGATGTTCCGAATGCTTCGGTGATGGTGATCGAGCAGGCAGAACGCTTCGGTCTGGCGCAGATCCACCAGCTTCGCGGGCGGGTGGGACGGGGCATACACAAAAGCTACTGTATTCTGGTCACCGGCAAGTTGAACGATGTGGCGCGGGAGCGCATTCGCACGCTGGTGGAATCGAACGACGGCTTCTATATTTCTGAGATGGACATGAAGCTGCGCGGGCCCGGCGAATTTTACGGCACCCGGCAGTCCGGAATCCCGGGTTTACGGCTGGCGGACCTGGTCCGCGATAGCGAGATTCTGGAGCAAGCGCGCAGCGAAGCCGAATTTTTTCTGGAGACACAAAAAGGCAGTTCGGCTCTGCTCGCGGCAGTTCGCTACATCCAGGAGAACTGGCAACGGAAATACGGGCTGGCGCAAGTCGGTTGATATGCAGGCCGATTCATGCGAGTAATCGGCGGCCGCTTTCGCAGCCGCAAATTGAAGCCGGTCCCGGGGATGATGACGCGACCCACTCCGGATCGGCTGAGAGAAGCGCTGTTTAACGTGCTTACTCCGCGCATTGACGGCAAAGTTTTTTTGGATGGATATGCAGGCACGGGCGCCGTCGCGATCGAAGCGCTGAGCCGAGGTGCGCGGCATGCGATCGTGATTGAGCGCAACGCCGAAGCTGTTCGTGTTCTCCGGGACAATTTAGAAAGCTTGGGACTCGGCACGGAGGCTACTGTCGTACGAGGCGCAGCCGTCGCGAAGTTGAGAGATTACGCGTGCGACATTGCTTTCCTGGATCCTCCTTACGAACAGAGCGGGGATTATGCTGCATGCCTGTCGATTCTTGCGGAGTCGGATTGCGGGCTTGCTATTGCTCAGCATTCGTCGCGCGTGACGCTTGGCGAGAATTACGGGCGGCTCACGCGAAGGCGCGTGCTGAAACAGGGAGACAATTCACTTAGTTTTTACGAGTGATCGATTCTGCTTTCGATGTCATGGTGTATCGCCGGAGCGTTGTGGGAGTGCGTTAAACTTGTTTTTCTCCGGCTTGGTTTCAAACGTTGCTAGAGCTCGGGGCTTTAGAAGCGCACATGAACACTCGAGCGCCGTCAAAAACAGTCTGGATTGTCGACGGCGCGTATCTGTTCAACTACGGAAAGACCCGACCTGCTGGGATTGACTATCTCAAGCTCAGGAACGAACTGGTGAAGGCGAACGGCAACCCAATCTACGAAGGTTACTATCTTAATTCCTCACCGGATCCGGCCACGGACGCCCATAATTCCTTTCACACCTGGATCAAGTCCGCGCCGCCGAAAGGCCCGAAGCTGCGCGTGCAGCTTTACCGATTAAAAGAGATGCACAACAAGTGCCCAAATTGCGGACAACCATTTGAGCGGCAGGTCCAGAAAGGTGTCGACGTCGGCATCGCGACACTGATCATTAAACTCGCTTCGCAGAACGTCTACGATCGGTTAATCCTCTCGGCTGGGGACGGTGACTTTGAAGACGCTATATCGTATGTAAAATCCGATCTTCACAAGGAATTCTGGTTGAACGGGGCGCAGGCGAGTCTTTCGACAGATCTGCAGTCGTATGCGGACCATGTTCTATGGCTGGATGACATGAATTCATCCATCGACAAGTAATTTTCATTCAAACCTGATTGCCCGCGCGATTCCAACGGTCTCGGCGTGTGGGGCGAACGCGTAATCGGCAACGACCGCCGGTGCATTTGCCTGCGCGCCGCACGCGAACTGCGAAGGTCCATTCAGAATCAACACGAGCTGCGGGTCAGAAACGGCAAGTGGAGTAACATCGGTGCTCCCGCGGATTACGATGCCGGTAAGACGTCCATTGGCGCAGATCACGTCTGAGAGCATTCCTCTTACGCGGCGCATCTTGTCGGCTGGCTGCACGAAGGGATTCCAATCCACAGTGCCGCGGGGCACTCTGGTCGCGACCATTTCGCGGTGGCCGTTCGCATCGATGGAAAGGCGCATCCTCACTTCGGTTTGAGCAATGTAGGCAAGCTCGCGTGCACGTGAGCGTTCGTCCGGAGTTGCCGCAAATCTTTCGGCGGTGTTCGCGGCCTTTGCAGCAGCCTCATGTTCCTCAACCTCCTCTTCAACGTAGGAAAGCGTGCTCCAGTAGGCGAATGCCCTAGACGGGGAAATAACGTTCATCGCTTTCAATTGCGCGGCACTCTCCTGAAAGTTGCCGGCATCTTCCTCAAGAATCGCCAATCTCCAGCGGGCGTCGTAGAATGCAGGATTGAGCAGAACGGCACGGTGCAGAGCGGAACGGACTTCCTCCGCTGAAAGGTTCATTTGATCGGCGAGAATTGCGTACTGATAACAAAGAACGGGATCGGCGATTCCGTCATCGAGGGCCCGTTTCCATTCCCGCCGGGCAGTTTCGAGATCGTGCTGATGCAGCGCAATGTTACCGAGGGCCGCGGCAAAGCTGGCATTTCCGGGCTGGAGTGCCGCAAGTTCGCGGTATTCAGCCGCCGCTCTGGCATACTGGCCCGCCGCCACCAGCAACCCGGCCAGCAGCACACGGGAATCGGTTGCAGACAGATCTTCGGTCGCGATGGATACAGCCGGAAGCGGCGGCGGCGGCAAATGGAGTAGAGAATACGCGTCATGTTCACTGCGCGCATGCAGATCGGTGTCAAGCGATCGGAAGTCTTTGCGGTAAATGTCTACGAATGCTTTCGCCTCGGGTGTTCCGGATGCGAGGGCCGCGGTGAATTCGCGGAACCCCGCAGCATATTGCGGTGAAAACAGCAGCATCTCGGTGAGGGCCCACGCGTGGGCGTAAAAGCGAACTGCCAGAGCGCGGTCGTTTTCGAATCGGTCTTGCGGGATCGACAACAGCTGCTCTACGGTCATCCACTGATCTGTGCGAAGGCTTCGCACATGAGCTTCTATTGGTCCTCCCAGGTCTGTTCCGAGCGGATGAAACCAAAGTGTCGAAAAAACTTCGGCCAGACCTTCATTCAGCCAAGGCGGCAGCTTGATATTTGCGGAATGCAATACCAAGTGCGCGTACTCGTGCGCTAGGACGTCCAGATGCTTTTCACGGATTTCGGAGGTGACGACATAGGTTTGGTCCCCTGTACCTGCAAAGTAGGCGTCGGCAGCGGAGGAAAGTTGGTACGCCGAGTAATCTTTGGGTGAACGGAAGACGATGACGCGGACCCGCTCGTCGAGTTTGGGATCGAATCCTATTTGAGCGGCAAAAAATGAGCGGAGTTGCTCCAGCCAGTCGAGAGTGACGCGGGCATTTGCCGTCGAACCTGACTGGTAAAAGATCTCGAAATGCGGACTTCGATAGGCTTTGCAGAAACGGGATGAAGCAGCCGGCAAAACGGCCGCCGCGAGAAGAAAGACCAGGATACGCGGAAGCACGACAACGCTCAACCTCTTGCCCAATCGTAGCGCCGCTAATGCGAAGTGGTGTGTGGCTGATTGGAAGACGCTTGTTTTTATGACGCCGACGTAGACAAGAACCAATGGCGACCGCGATGAGGTGCGCAGAGAGCCCGCGGAATTGTTTACGCGGTGAATTTCGAATCGTACTTATGTGTATGAGAATCGGCCAGCGTGGTCAGGTGACGATCCCAAACGACATCCGCGACAAATTTGGCCTCGGGCCTGAAACGGAAATCGAGTTCCGTGTCGTGGGCGGCTCTATTGTCCTCAAAAAGGCGCCGAAAAAGCTAAACCTCGCAAAGTGGAAAGGGCGTTGCGGCGATACCTTCGCCAAGCTGGACTATTCCTCCGTCGATAAGTTCATCGATGACGTGCGCGGACGATGATCACGGCGATTGACACCAACGTCCTGCTCGATTTCATTTTCTCGCGACGCCGACGGTTGCGCCACTACTGTCTGTTGACCTGAAGAACGACGCTATTCCGAGGTCTTCCACACCAAAGTGGAAGTCCTCCAACGGCAGGCTTACCGATTGAGCGTTAGGGTAAATGTGTTCTTGAGATCAGCCGGAGGCGCCTCCGCCCGCATTAACTGCCTAGAGCCGGTTTGCCGCCCCGCGCCAGCATTCGAGGAAGGGTTCGGATTGATCCGAAGGGCGTAGCCGAAAGCCGCAATCCTTTGCTACAGTGAAACCCGTGAAGCTTTACGATATCGATCCGGGCGCTGATTCTCCGGAGATTGTTCGCGCAATCATCGAGATCCCCAAAAACTCTTCAAACAAATACGAGTACGATGGTGCCCTTGGGTTATTTCGCCTGGACCGCGCTCTGTATTCGCCGATGCATTATCCGGGAGATTACGGATTTATTCCGGGCACGCTCGCCGAAGATCGCGATCCACTGGACATTCTAGTATTGGTTGACGAGCCGAGCTTCACCGGTTGCTTGATGGAGGTTCGCCCGGTCGGGGTCCTCCATATGTACGACCAGACGGAGAACGACGAAAAGATCCTGGCCGTACCCAATCGCAACCCTCGATTTGACAGCATTCACACGATCGATCAGGTGTTTCCGCACACGCTGCGTGAAATCGAATACTTTTTCTCTATTTACAAAGAACTGCAGGGCGTCCGCACCGAGATTAAGGGTTGGGAAGGCCCGCGCGAGGCCCGGAAAACGATTGTCGAAAGCCGGCAGACGTATCTCGGTAAGTGGATTGAAAAAGCTGTCGAACTGAAAACCGATGGATCGCCACGCGGGACGGCGACACCGCTGATTAGTTCCGATAATCCGCAGTAGCCACTGATGCGCGTCCGGCTCCGGTTTTATTCGATGTAAGAATAATCAACGGTGAATCAACTCGTCCGGATTCTTCGGCTGGTGGTCGCCTCGCCCGGTGATGTCGCCGCGGAACGCCGAATTGTTCCGACCGTCGTTGACGAATTGAACAAGAGTGTTTGTGCGGATCGGGGCCTGCGCATCGAAACCATCCGTTGGGAGACCGATGCCTTTCCTGGCTTCCATCCAGAAGGGCCGCAAGGTTTGATCGATGGCATCCTGCGGCTTGATGCCTGCGACATCCTGGTTGGGATTTTCTGGCGGCGCTTCGGCTCGCCGGTTCAGGATGCGGACAGCGGAACCGAACACGAATTGCGCCTGGCTTACAGGTCCTATGTAGAGACGGGGCGGCCGCACTTAATGGTGTATTTCAACCAAGAGCCCGCGACCCCGCAATCTCCCAAAGACGCGGAACAGTGGGTTCAGGTCCTCCGGTTTCATGAAGAGCTTGAAAAGAAAGATGGTCTTTGCTGGAACTACAGCGGCGCGGCTAATTTTGAATCGCTCCTGCGGCAACATTTATCGCACCTTCTGCGCAGCAAGTTTCCACTTCAGCAAAGCGAGACAGCGCAACCACAAACGGCTCAGCAGAACCGTAAACGCGCAGAATATTTTCATGTCCAAACGCGCATCCTTGAAGAATCCACGACCAGCGTTGTGCGCAGAACGCAGGCTGTCGCAGCTTTAGATAATTTTCTCAATTCGCAATCCCGCGGATATTTTCTGGTACGCGGCGGACCGGGGCAAGGCAAGACTGTGTTGTCCTGCGATCTGGTGAAGACGCGCTTATACGTTCACCACTTGATCAACCGCAACGGCGGAAGAGCCGATCCACGGTTGATCCTCAGGTCGCTGCTCGCGCAATTCCCGGCCGATGGCGACGCGGCAATTCCCGAGCCGCTGTCCGAACTTACCAAAGTATTTGAAGAAAAGCTGCAGGCGGTGGCGGCATCCGCTAACAAAGCAGTAATTCTGATCGATGCACTCGATGAAATTCCGGAGGATCAGGCGGGCGATCCTCCGTATCTGGCGGTGGACGGGCTCCCTGACGGAGTGTTCTTTGTTATCACATCGCGATCGGGAAATCGTCTCTCGCGGCTCCAGCAGCGATTGTTTGCGACGCCGCACAAGATCTACGATCTGGGGCCGTTAGAGCCGGACCAAATGCGGCAAATTCTGGTAATCCGGAAGCCGGATATCAGCGACGCCGAGATCGAGCGCATCGCGGATGCGTCTCAAGGCAACCCGCTTTATTTGCGCGCTGTGGGCGAGGAGTTAGCGAGGGATTCACATTTCGATCTCAGCCGTCTGCCGGCATCGATTGAAGGCTTTTTTCAGCAATCGGTCAGCAGTCTTCAGGTAGGAAATCGTCTCCTGGCGGATGTGCTTGGGCTGCTTTCCGTGGCGAGAAAGCCGCTGTCGGTAAACGAACTCGGCGGGATGTTAAATGTTCCGCAGCGAGAAATTCACGATGCGGGCATCCGCCCGGTGCAACAGTTTCTGCTGCAAGCAGGACAGGGATACACTTTCTATCATTTTCGTTTTCACGAGTTCGTGACGCGAACGCTTCTGTACGAGGACGAACTCCGGCGCGCGCACCGCGCAATCGCAGACTGGCTGCTGAAACCCGAGAACCGTGGGATGGAATACCGGGTGGCGGCGCTTGCTTATCATCTTTTCGAATCGAAAAGCTACCTGCAATTGATCGAGGCGATCGACGAAGACTTTCTTCGGCAGAAAGTACGACGGCTCGGATACGGCGTCCTCGAAGACGTCGAGTTGCATACGCGGGCGCTGCTCGAAATAGATTCTCCGGATTTAATCGAGCGCTGCGTATCCCTGGTGGAGGCAGTTCGCGAGGTGGCCGGCGGAGACATTGTCGCGGACCTCACGTTGGCAGCGCAACCCTATCGAGCAGGGCCGCGCGCAATGCGGACGAAGTTGATCGAACCACCTGTTCCTGGCGTTGCGGGAATCCAGATGTATGTGGGGCTTCTTCCCAAACTGGATATTTCGGCCGATTTCTTTGAAATTGTGGATTTCGAGGGCAGGCTGGCTATAGCCATCGGAGACGTACCGAGCATCGGGCTTCGGAGTTCGTTTGCGGCAAGGTTTCTCGCGAACATGTTTCGGCGCATTGCTACGACCGATCCAACGCGGTCCGTGGCTGACTTTCTAAGTGACGTGAGCCGCGCGACAAGCAAAAATGAATATTTTCGGCGCATTTCGATGCAATGCATCAAGATTGACCTTGCGCAGCGCACGGCTTGGCTTGCGAGCGCCGGACACCCGTTTCCCGTCCACTATTCGGCGCGGCGTCAGCGCTGTGACATCCTGCCGATTCGGGGAGCTTTACTGAACAGCTCGCCCCAAGGCAAAGAGATGGAAACGTACGAGGAATACGCCGTCGAAATCGCGCCCGGTGACGTTCTGATTTTGCTAACTGACGGGATTACAGAGGGCCACGTCATGAAAGGAGAAGCTTACGGTTATCGTTTTCTCGAGTTAGTCAAAGCTCACGCTAAAGAAGGAGCGCGAGCGGTCGGGGAAGCGATCCTCGATGCCTGGCAAGCGCACTGCCGTGATGAGGACACAGGGGACGATGTGACCATCGTCGTCGCGGCAATTCAAGCGGGCGGTAATTCATGAGCTTGAAAATCAACCGGCGGCAAGTAGAAGGGGTCAACATACTGGAACTCTCCGGGAGAATAACTCTGGGGGAAGGATCGCAAACGTTTGGCGATGCCGTGAGGGATTTGTTAGAACGGGGCGAGAATCGAATTTTGATAAATATGGGCGACGTCTCCTACATCGACAGCTCCGGTATTGGCGAACTATTCAGGGCGGTCGGACGAGGGTGGAACTCCGGCAGCCCGTTGAGGTTCGTGAACCTGACAAAAAAGGTTCGGGATCTGTTACAGATGACTAAAATTTACACCGTTATAGAAGTGTTCGAGGATGAGCGCGCGGCGCTACTTTCTTTTCAAAAACGCTTTCGGTACGTACTTTGCCCATCGTGCACCCATCGGATGGAGCCTCCGAAAATCGACGAAAGCTATTCGTGGCCTCTCCAAACCTGCCGGTCCTGCCTCGCGGAGTGTGAGATTTCAAACCGATCGCTGTCCAGCAGCAGTGGTAACGTCATTGAGGTTCGTCTCGAAACGTACCCGGGTGAATACGTGAAAGTCAAGAGCGAGAGCGATTACTATGTGCTCTCGATTGCAGGCAGGCTCGGCAAATTCGCATCTTTGGCGCTTAGGAAGCTGTGGCGAGCTATGCCAAAACCTCGAGCGGTGCTGCTGGTTCTCGACGAAAAGACGATCATTGAAGACGCCGGGCTAGACGCGCTCCTGGGCTGTATCGGAGAGCTGGAAGCAAGTGAAGCGGCAGCCGTTTTTCTGTCAGAAATCCATGCCGAGCATCGCACAACTCTCGCGTCACGAGTTCAGGTCTGCAAAGATTTGGACGAAACCGCTAAGACTTTGGGGAAACGCGCGAAGAAGCCCGCGTGGTTCGTGTCGATTGAAACAGAAGGCGCAGAACAACAGCGTGCGTAACTCTGACCACACTAAATAACTACGCGAAGTTGTCGCCGCCGCCTGAGTCGAAACCTCCGCCATCGTCCAATCCGCCGCCATCATCGTAGCCGCCGGAGTTGTCGTCATATTGATTGGCGGCATCATCAGTAGCCTGGTAGTCGTCGCGGCCCTGATCGCCATAATTGTCGCGGCCGTAGTCACCACGGTCTTCGCCGGCGTTGCCGTAGTAGTTGTTCTCAACTACTGTTTCTTCCATCGAGGGCGCGTAACCGCCGATGCCGCCTCCACCGAACAATCCACCACCTCCGCCGCCATGGTGGAACAGCGATTCGATGCCCTCGAATGCCAATGCGCCTGCTGCTACGCCGGCGGCGGTTTGCGCGGCACCGCGCAGGAAGCTGCCCTGCCCAAACATGCCGGCGGAAGGCCCCTGAGCCGGGGCATATTGCGGCTGTGGGGAAGCGTATTGCGGCGCGGCATACTGCGGATTCGAGGAGTACTGTTGTCCGGATGCTGCGGGCCGCGTCTGGCCGAGGAAGCTGCCGCCCGGAGCAACCTGGTTCCCGGAAGCTTGTTTGTACTGTTGCAGTTGCGCCTGGGCTTGCTGGAGTGCCAAATTCTGGATCAGCACGGTTTGCGTCATCAAATAGAGTGCATCCGGACGCGAGCCGATCCGAGTTCGGATAAATTGTTCCGCCTCAGGGTCTTTCGGCGGTGTCGGGGTTGCGGCGATCTTGTCGGCGAGATCGGATAGCAGCTTGCGTTCGTCGTCTGTCATATAGATACGGTCCTCTAGATACAGTCCTCGGTTCATGTTAAAGAACTCGCGCAAAACGGGCTCGGGATCGAGCGCGCCGCCCAATAGCTAACGTGTTTCTTTTCCCTTGGCGGCACCTATCCGCGCCCTTTGCGCTCTCAAGAGACACTCAATTAGACGTTTGAAGGGCTCCTTTGGTTCATCCCAATGCGAGCGGGCGGGTTTTCAACCTTGCATCCTTGATCCAGCCGCGAGTTGCGCGTGGGAATCAAATCATGACAGGTTAGAAGTGCCATGATTGCAACTCCAGTTCTTGTATCGGCTCCGTCTGCCGATCAGGAGGTAAATGCATGGGAATCCGCAGCTGCCCGTTTCGATGAAGCTGCGGAGGAACTGCGATTAGACGACGGGATGCGTAAGATTTTGCGCCAACCCGCTGTTGAAGTGACGATTAACATCCCGATTGTCCTCGATGACGGGCGGATCGAAGTATTCACGGGGTACCGCGTGCAACATTCCATTGCCCGCGGCCCGGCAAAGGGCGGTATCCGCTTCGCGCCCGATGTTTCGCTTGACGAAATACGAGCGCTCGCCGCGTGGATGACGTGGAAGTGTGCCGTCGTCAATATTCCGTTCGGGGGCGGTAAAGGCGGCGTCATCTGTGAGCCGCAACTGCTAAGCGAAGGCGAACTAGAACGGATAACACGCCGCTATACGGCCGAGTTGTCGGACTTTATCGGTCCAGAGCGGGATGTCCCAGCACCCGATGTGAATACTAACGACCAGACAATGGCCTGGATCATGGACACGTATTCCATGCACAAACGACACACCGTGACCGCCGTTGTCACCGGTAAGCCGCTGGAACTTGGAGGCTCAGCAGGACGGCCCGAGGCCACTGGACGGGGCTGTATGATCGTGACCCAGCAAGCTTTGAAGCGCTTTGGACTGAGTCCTGAGAACACCCGGGTGGTTATCCAGGGATTCGGGAATGTGGGCGGGATGGCGGCGCGGCTGATGAGTCAAAACGGCTTCAAAGTCGTGTGCATTATCGAAATCGACGGCGCGGTTTATAACCCGCGGGGCCTGGACATCCAGGCGCTGGCAACGCATCGGCTGAACACTGGGAGCATAAGAGAGTTTCCGGAAGCAGAAGAGATCGATAGAGAAGAAGCGTTGCTGCTCGACTGTGACGTACTGCTTCCCGCCGCGCACGAGAACGTCATTACGTCTCATAACGCGTCAGCTATCAAAGCCAAGATTCTATGTGAGGGGGCTAACGGACCCACGACATTTGCGGCCGACTCCATTCTGGCGGAAAAGGGAATTTTCGTGATTCCGGACATTGTGGCAAACGCCGGCGGGGTTACGGTTTCCTATTTTGAATGGGTGCAGGACAGAATGGGCTATTTCTGGACCGAAGACGATGTAAACGGACGTCTGGAACAGATGATGGTGACGAGCTTTCACGATGTGATGGGTTATTCCGCAAAGCATCAGGTGAGGAATCGAAAAGCGGCATACATGCTGGCAGTCGATCGGGTGGCGAACGCGATTCGCCGGCGCGGCCTGTACGCATGAGAAGAGACGTCCGCCGTTCCTAAATGGAAGCTAGTACCCCTCTGATGCGGCAGTATCAAGCCGCCAAGCAACAAGTTCCCAACGCGTTGCTGTTATTTCGACTGGGCGATTTCTACGAGCTCTTTTACGAAGACGCGATAACGGCCGCGCGTGAGTTGGAAATCACCCTAACCTCTCGCAACAAAGAGCGCGGCGAGCCGATCCCGATGTGCGGCGTGCCGTTTCATGCGGCGGACGGGTACATCGGGCGCCTGATCCAGCGCGGGTATCGGGTGGCAATTTGCGAGCAAATGGAAGAAGCCGGGCCGGGGAAAAAGCTGGTCCGGCGCGAATTGACCCGCGTTGTTACGCCGGGGACCGCAACCGATGCAAACCTTCTCCGCTCGCATGAAAACAATTATCTGGCGGCGGCTCTTCCGAAGGGGGAGCGCTGCGGCCTGGCGTTTGGAGATTTATCGACCGGAGAATTTCGCGCGACCGAAATTTCGTTATCAGATCTGACTCCCACGCTTGAAACGATGAACGTCCGGGAGTTGTTGCTTCCGGAAGATGAAAACTTGAGCGACGTGTGGAACGGAACGGAGTCCTGCCTGGAAACGCGCCTGGAAGCGTGGATGTTCGGCGCCGATTATGCCGGCCGTCAGTTGCTGGAACACTTTCGATTACTCTCCCTGGACGGGTGCGGTCTGGGGGGCAAACCGCTGGCGACGGCGGCGGCCGGTGCAGTTCTTCATTATCTGCGAGACACGCAAAAATCCGCCGTCGGACATCTGAATATTCCGGTGTACTTCGAAAGCCGCGACTCGATGCTGCTGGATGCGGCCACCGTGCGCAATCTCGAACTGATCGAACCGCTGTTTGCCGGTGAAAGTCACAACGCTACTTTGATTCACGTCTTAGACAAAACATCGACCGGGATGGGTGGACGGCTGCTGCGGCGCAGGGTGATGAGTCCATCTTGCGACCGAACGGAAATCGAATCGCGGCTGGACGCGGTTGCTGAACTCACCAACAAAGTCTTGGTTCGGGGCGAGCTTCGGAAGATACTCGGCTCGATTCAAGATCTGGAACGCCTGCTGGCTCGAATCAGCTTAAAAACAGCCGGCCCGCGGGAGCTACTGGCGCTTGGACGATCGTTAGGGCACTTACCAGCGGTGGCAGGCATTGCCAATGCCCTTGAGACCGCAAGCCTGCAGCGCCCGATTGACGTTCTGGGAGATGTCCATTCGCGAATCACCGGCGCAATTTCCGAAGAAGCGCCGGTAGCCTTAGCGGATGGTGGCACGATTCGCGACGGATTCGATCCCAACCTGGACGAGCTACGGGGTACCAGCAGAAACAGCCGGCAGTATATCGCCGCGATTGAGGCGAGGGAGCGGACGGCCGCCGGTATTCCATCGCTTAAGATCCGGTTTAACAATGTTTTTGGTTATTACATCGAGATTTCGAAAGCCAACCTGCATCTGGCGCCGCCTCGCTATGAACGAAAACAGACACTGGCCAACGCGGAACGCTTTACCACACCTGAATTGAAGGAACTGGAAAGTAAGGTTCTCGACGCAGAGGACAGGATCTTGTCGCTCGAGCGTAGCATCTTCGAGGAAGTCCGAGAGTACGCCAGCTCACAAGCTGAGCGCATTAAACAAGCAGCGCGCCAAGTAGCGGAGCTGGATGTTGCGGCTACACTCGCGCAGGTCGGCGTCGATAACCGTTACCGGCGGCCGAAGTTTTCGACCTCGGGAGAAATGCGGATCGAGGCCGGACGTCATCCCGTCATCGAAAAGCTGACTGAGAAGGACGCGATCCGCTTTATTCCAAACGATGTGTACCTGGACTCGTCCAAACAGTATGTCGCGGTTATTACTGGTCCCAATATGGGAGGTAAATCCACCTATTTGCGCCAGGCGGCGCTGATTCTGATCCTTGCGCAGATCGGTTGCTTTGTGCCCGCAGACGCCGCGTTATTTCCCATTGTCGACAGGGTTTTCACGAGGATTGGAGCGGCGGACAATCTGGCACGGGGCCGATCGACATTTATGGTGGAAATGACCGAGGCGGCGGCGATTCTAAACACTGCTTCCGCTAATAGTTTTATTGTTTTGGACGAGATTGGCCGGGGCACATCGACCTATGACGGTTTAGCGCTGGCGTGGGCAATCATCGAGTACATTCACGGGCATATTCGGGCGAAAACGTTATTTGCCACGCACTACCACGAATTGACCGAGCTTGCCGGTGAACTTACGGCAGTAAGAAATCTTCACGTAGCTGTAAAAGAGTCCGGCGACCATATCTTATTCATAAGAAAGGTGGAACCGGGAGCAGCTGACAGAAGTTACGGTATCGAAGTAGCCCGTTTGGCGGGATTACCCCTAAAAGTAATCGAGCGAGCGAGGTCAGTTTTATTGCATCATGAAGTAAGAGAACAGTCGGTAAGCAAAGACCTGACAGCAGGCGGGACTGAACCTCCATTGCAGATTCGACTGTTCGAGCTAATGGATCAAAGGCTCGCCGATCGGGTCCGGGCTCTGAACATCAATGAGTTACGACCTATCGAAGCTTTGCAGATTCTTCAAGATTTGCAGCTAGAGTTGCTAAGAAAATGAGAATAGCAGGAATCATGAGTGGGACTTCGCTCGACGGCATTGATGTCGCGATCATCGACATCACCGGCTCGGGCTTCAAGGCGAAAATCAACGTCTTGACGAGTCACTCGGTCCCGTACCCAAAGAGTGTCCGTGAAGCGTTGTTTTCGATCTCGAACACCAACACGCAGACAGCAGACATATCGCGCCTGAACTTTGTTCTGGGCGAATTGTATGCGGAAGCACTGGAAGAAACCGCAGAACGTGCCAGCATTCCGTTGGGAACGATAAAACTTATCGGATGCCACGGTCAGACGATCTTCCATGAGGGCCAGGGCGTGCAGTTCCTGGGGAAGAAGGTCTCGAGCACGATGCAGATCGGCGAGTCGAGCATTATCAGCGAACGCACTGGAATTGACGTTATCTCCAATTTCCGCGAGCGCGATATGGCGGCAGGCGGCAAAGGTGCGCCGCTGGTTCCGTACCTCGACTACATGTTGATTCGCCATCGCGGCCGTGGGCGTGTTGCGGTGAACATCGGCGGCATTTCAAACCTGACCGCGATTCCACCGAATACAAATACGGATCGGGTGATTGCTTTCGATACCGGCCCGGGCAATATGGTGATCGATCAGCTGGTAACTCGGATCACACAAGGACGATTGACATACGATCGCGACGGCGTTATCGCAGCGGCCGGCGTGCCTGATCCGAAATTGCTGGCGAAGCTTCTGCGCGACAAATATTTTCGCGCCAAGCCGCCAAAGACGGCGGGGCGCGAGCAATATGGCTCTGAGTTCGTCTCGAAGCTGCTGGATACGGAGTTGAGCAGCGAAGATCTGATCGCGACGGCGACTGCGTTAAGCGCCGAAAGCATCGCGCTCGGGCTGCGGAATTTCGTGTTGCCGGAGATGCGCGTCGATGAAGTATTCGTTTCGGGCGGCGGCACACACAATCCGACGTTAATGCGGATGCTGAAAAAAGCTCTTGATCCGATTCCCGTAATGGAATCGACGGAAGTGGGCTTGGACGTGGACGCAAAAGAAGCGATTGCGTTCGCGGTGATGGCCTATGAGACAGCGAATCAGCGGCCTTCAAATATTCCAACCGCCACCGGCGCGAAGCGGCCAGTTTTACTGGGCAAGGTGACCCCGAATGGCGGGTCGCGGACGCCGAATCCGAACCCGGCCGCGGCGACCAATGGCAACGGACGGACCAGCGCCTCCTCGGCGACTGCTACTCACAAAGCAAAAGCGACTCGCAATAATCAGTTGAGCAGAACGCCGGTGGCTGCCAAGGCGAAGGCTGCCGTTCGGTAAACGATCTAACATTAGACACACGGGCATGCGGGCCGATGGCTTGCATGCCCGTTTCTGTTTTATACAGGCGGTTCAGTTCGAAAGCGGCTCAGCCATTCAGTCTTTGCCTCGGTAAAAGCCACGCTCCCCGGCACAATGAGCTCAAGTTTCCTGGGTGGATTTCCGGAGTTGACTACTCTGAGTTTGCCACCGATGCGTGCTGCTCGTTCTTGCATGATCTGCAAGCTGGATGCTGCATCATTCCCATCCAGCGATGCATTCGCGGCACCAGTTTTGCCGTTATCGCTCACGCGCAGGCTGAAGTCTCGTCCATAACTCAACTCCACTTCCACCATGCTGCTGCCCGGGCGTTGGCAGGCATTGCGAATTGCCTCAGCACCAATCTGGTGAATCTCATCGCGAACCAAGGCGTGCATCTCTCTGGTGGAACCGTCGACGGCTAGGGAAATCTCGATTCGTTTGTTAGAAACGCATTCTTCTCCGACGCGCTGCAGCGCTTCGACCAACAAGTTCGTTGGCGTGCGGGAATTTCGAAGCGCCTTCAACGATACACGAGATTCCTGCATGGCAGCCGACAACCACTGCGATAGCTTTTCTAAAGTCTTGCGGATCGCGGCCGGATTTTCTGTCTCGCTCAGCGCGGTATCGGTAATCACCATGCTGCCCTGAATCGTCTGCATCAGAGTGTCTTGGAGTCTTCTCTCGAGCAGAGTCCGCTCCGCCAATCGTTCTTCGAAGCGAGCGTTCAGTCGAGCAACCAGGCGATGTAATCGGAACTGATAGCCCGCAGCTAGAAGCATGAACAGCAACGTACCCATCGAGTAACGAAACCAATGCGCTTCATAGAAGAACGGTTCCTGAGTAATCTCATACGCGACTCCGCTGGCATCCCATACGCCGTCGCCACTGCAACCCCGCACGCGTAGTTTGTGAGTTCCAGGAGGCAAGCTTGTGTAAATGGCCCGACCACCGGGTCCGGCATCCAACCATTCCTGGTCGACGCCATCCAACCGGTATTGCAGCCTCGTTTTTTCCGGCGATCCGAGTTCGACAACATCAAAGTTCAACTCGACATGGCTTGTTCCGGCCGGGATTTCCAACTCTTGTTCCGCGGGCGCCACTGTGCGGCCCAATACCATCTGCCGCATGTAGATGCGCGGCTTTCGTTGGGTGTGGGGCAGTCGCGCGGAATCGATCATCGCTAGCCCCTGCGCGGTTGCGGCCCATACTTTTCCATCATTCGTGACTGCCAGCGCGGAAGAGCCGGTGTTACATTCCGCCGACTTCATTCCGTCCGGGCGGCCAAAGCGGACATACTCTTGCGGCGCGTCCGGATCACGCTCCCAGCGCCACAAAGCATCGCCGGCGGCACGGTAAATGCCATTGCCACAGAACCAAATATCTTTACCAGCTTGGGCCATGCTGCTGATCCGGGGCGAATCCGCCACCGGTATCAGCCGGTTCCCCTCCACGCGAATAATCCCCTGCGGCGACTCAAACGCGTATAGATGGCCCGCTGCGTCATTTCGCATGAACGTGTACGCGGAGGCGCCTTGAGCCATGGCCGCAATGTTGAAATGCTCTCCCGTAAAGCGATTGATTCCTGAAGAAGTTCCGACCCAGATCACATGTTGTTTATCTTCGTGAACATAGATCAAGTGGTCGCTTGAAAGTCCATCTGCCGCTGTATATGTATGAAAGCGGCCGCCGCGTAAGCGTGTCAGTCCCTGAGTGGTCGCAATCCAGACCGAACCGTCGCTCGCCGGCAGAACAGCGCGCACCGTATCGCTGGCCAAACCGTCCTTTCGCGAAAACTGTGTAAACCGGCCATCATGTAAACGAAATACGCCATTGCCGTAGGTTCCAATCCACAGGTCGCGGTCAGGGCCTTCCGCAAGTGTGGATACACAGGAACTGGCTAGGCCTTCCTTCTCGCCAAAGGTTTGGAACTGACGCCCGTTAAATAAGGACAGGCCTCCGCAATTACTGCCCGCCCAGAGTTTTCCATCGCTGGCGGCGAGCACAGCGGCGGTAGTATTGCTGGGCAATCCGTCCGCCGTGGTGAACATCCAAACGGAGCGGCGCTTAAAGCGGACGAGTCCTTGTCCGTTGGTTCCAACCCACAAATTGCCATCGGTATCGGTTGTTACGGACGTTGGCTGGAGCGCAGATGCCACAGGTTCCAAACCACCTGCAGCGGCCCGGAACAAGCCGTTGGCCATAACAACCCAAACGTTCCCCCGGACGTCCTCATAGACCCGCCGGGCTTCTGGCGTTTTGCCGAAACCGTAAGGCTGAAGCCGCTCAATCGAGCCTGCCGCCTGGCGAGCTACTCCCGCCGCCGAAGAAAACCAGACAGCGCCTGTATGGTCAGCAAATACCTGATTTATCTTTTCAGCGGGAACGGCGAGGCGCTCGGGCAGGTCCGTGTGTTGGAGAGCGCGTATTCCGTTCCATTCGTAAAAGCCGCGGCTCGTGGCAACGAAAAGGTGGCCGTTTAGCGCCTCCTCAACTCGCGAAACCGACAGGTTTGGAATCGCGGTTTGGAAAGCGCTGTTGTCAAATCGATAGAGTCCCTGGCTGGTACCCACCCACAGGACACCGGCACGTGTGAAATGAAGGCAGGTGACGGAGTCGCTGTTTTTCATCTCCAGGCGGTAGAGGGCAGAGCGCATATAACCGAACTGGTCTAGCGAGTCCTTTGGAATCCGCGCCACTCCGATATCTGTTCCCACCCACAGAGAGCCGTCAGGCCCTTCTGCTAATGCATGCACCCCTTTTTTAGAAATGGTCGACGGCAGGAAATCGATACTGTCGAAATGCCGGCCATCAAACCGCACCAATCCGGACGGCGTTCCGATCCATAGGAAGCCATCTCTCGTCTGCAAGATGTCGTTCAACGTGTTGGATGTGAGCCCATCCTCCACACTAAAATCAGTGCGCAGGAAGCTGCTGGTGGGCTCGCCGCGATCAAGCGCTTCGGCCCTGCTCCCGAAGAAGAGGAGTGCCAAAACGCAGATGATGGCAGCGCGGCCAATAACACTCGCGGCGCGTATGCCGCGTGGATAAGCTAGACGGATCATGGCGCCGTAGGTCGGCTACCAAATTAGAATAGCTGGTGAGATCGAGGTTTCCGCAGCCTCCATCGATTCGACATCAGCGCTTTGCCTAAGGCGATCCCGGCGCACATCGTAAGTTGATGGATATCGCGGCAAAATCTTCGTAAGTTAGCGCAGCTTTTTAACCGCGCTCAGTTCGCGATCCAACACATTCCTCGGGAGCGGCGCGTAACCTAATCCTGAGCACTGTCTTTGACCAGAAGTGAGCATCCACTCAAGAAACGTCGCCATGACTGCTCTTTTATCCGCTGGCAGATTGCGCGGTAGCACAATCCATGTCATGGTGCTGATTGGATAGGCGCTCGTCTCGGGTGAGTTGACAATCGATAAGTTGAGATCCTCAGTTCTATCGCCTGCCCAGTTCGCCGCCGCCATGATGCTGAGCAGGTCCGGAAGCACGAAACGTCCAGTTTGATTTCGAACCGCCGCAAAATTCAAGTGGTGGTTGAAAGCATAAATAAATTCGGTGTAACCCAGGCTGTATGGCGTGGCGGCTACGTCTGCGGCGACAGATTCATTCCCCTGCCCTCCTTTTCCAGTTGCCCACTGCACGACGGCTTTGGCGCCGATGCTTTTACCCCAGGCGCTGTTCACTCGACTCAAGTAGTCCGTCAAAGCGTATGTGGTGCCACTTCCATCGGACCGGTGGAAAACTTGTATCGGAAGATCGCTCAAGGGCGCCGACGGGTTTAACGCAACCAGCTTTGGATCATTCCAGGCGCGAATCGCGCCCGAAAAGATTCCAGCAATCACATCGGCAGTTAAATGCAGCTCACCGTTGAAGCCGGGGAGGTTGTAGATAAGAACGACTGCCCCGGCAACAGTTGGAAAGAAATCGCTGTTGGTCTGAACGCTTTCGGGCAATGCCGCCGGGGCGACGTCACTCCCGGCGAAGTCCAGACCGCCGGACGCGAGCTGCGTTATTCCGTTCTCGCTTCCCGTGCCAGCGTAAGTGAGCGTCCAAGCCGGATGCCTGGCATGAAAGCTTGTGAACCAGTCCTGATAAATCGGAAACGGAAACGTAGCTCCTCCACCGCGCAGAGTTGCCGGGGCATCATTTGCGTTCTGGACCGCGGTGGCCGGCGCTGTTTCCTCATTGTGCTCTTGTTTCAATCGTGTTACGACTTCATCGACTAAGTCACGCGGTAACTCGTGGATCGTAATCCGCCGCGGATCAGCAAAATAGGACCACAGAATCTCTCCGTCTTTGCCTCGAAGCCTCACCGAAAGATACCCGCCATAGACCGGTTCAGCGGAATCGGAGTTCTTTCTGGCGCGTGGACTTAGCGAGTGGTAGCCTCGAGTCCATAGCTCACCCCGGCCCTCCAGGATTGCGTCACATTGATCCGGCGCCATTGCTAATTCAAACTCTTTGCTTTTTTTGAGATATCGAATCAAGTCACGCCGAAGCTCGTCGCCTCCGCTATACGGACCCATGGATCCGACATAGATGCGGCGCACGCTGCGGAGGGAATCTGCCGATTGGGCTTGCATCGGATGAACTGGTACGAGAAAGCTGCATAGAAGCGCAAAGGGCGCGGACGCGCGCCACCAGATGGGAAAGGAATTCGCTAGATCTTGAGGTGGCGAGCCTGACACCACCGCCCGTCTTGCGCGTGTTCCGCAAAAGCGCGAAGGCCGCGGCTGCGCGCCACCGGATGGGAAAGGAATTCGCTAGATCTTGGAGTGGCGAGCCTGACACCGCGTCCGTCTTGCCCGTGTTTCGCAAAACAACCAAACGCCGGAAAACCCGATTCATGTCACGCATTTGTAAAGCAAATTGCCCGCTGCCCGCTTATCATAACGACTTGTGGGCGACAGCCGACTTCGATGGATCATCGTCATCAACACGCTGCTTCTGGCGCTGACGCGAGGGTACGCGCAGGAACCGGCGACGTCCGAAAAAACAGGCGGATGGGAGAGTAAACTCTGGCTCTCGGGGCAATTTAATCTCGTTGGCCAGTTCTATCCCTCATTCCACGCCGATTACAGCGGACCCTACAGCATTCCATCAGAGGGTCAGGCTAAACCCACCTGGGTAGCCACAATCTACACCGGATACGCGCTTTTCAAAAATACGGAAGTTTTCCTCGATGTCGAAAGCGCCAAAGGAGCCGGCGTCAGCGGCGCTCTCGGATTCGGGGGCATAGAGAATCTGGATGCCGTAACCGACCCTCATGACAGCGCCACACCCTACATTGCCCGGCTACAAGTACGCCAGATCATTCCGTTGAGCAAACGCATGGTAAGTGTTGATCGTAACCCGCTTGGCTTGGTGGCCGCGGTGCCGGATCGCCGCCTGGAGTTACGTGTCGGAAAGATGAGCCTCACGGATTTTTTCGATTTGAATGCAGTTGGCAGCGACAGCCATTTACAATTCCTGAACTACGCGATTGATAACAACGCAACATACGACGCTGCCGCTAATTCTCGCGGCTACACTTACGCCGCACTCGCGGAGTTATATTATCCGTCTTGGACGATTCGTTTCGCTGAGGCGTTCGAACCTAAGGATCCCAGCGGCCACCGAACGGATTGGGATCTGTCACAAAGCAGCTCGGAAAACCTCGAATTCGAGCTTCATCCCAATATTCGCGGCCAGCAGCCTTTTACCATTCGCACACTTGGATTCTGGAATCGCGCTGAAATGGGTAGCTATCAGGACGCGGTGACGGCCTATCTCTCCGGGCAGGATCCCACCCCTAATCTAAAGGCGCATATCAGCCGCGATCACAATTGGGGCTTAGGTTTGAACGGGGAGGCAATGTTGCCCGCCGGCATCCGGATGTTTGCGCGCCTCGGCGGCACGGATGGCAAAAAAGAGGCGTATCAATTTGCGGAAGCGGACCGGACGATTGCTTTCGGCGGCGATCTTAACGGCCGTGCCTGGAAGCGGCGGCATGACAAGGCCGGGGTTGCGGCCGCCATCAATGGACTCTCCGCGATACATCGAACTTACCTGGAACTTGGCGGCACCAGTTATTTGCTCGGCGACGGGGCACTCACATACGGGCGGGAGAAGGTTCTGGAAGGCTACTACAATGTGCCGTTCTGGCACGGAATCTACGGCGCCTTTGATGTGCAGCGCATCTGGAATCCCGGTTACAACCAGGCACGCGGCCCGATTATTATTTTCGGACTGCGCTTACACCTTGAAGGCGACGTGCACTTCAACTGAAGTGTGAGGATTCGAAGCATTTTCTGCTACAAATCGAATAACTCTGAACGTCCCGCTTGCTTCCATTGGCAATTTCTTTTAGTCTGCCCCTTGGAGGCAGGCAAATGGAAACAGCAATTACACAGGATGCGGAACGCGATCAAATTCGCACGGGTATTCAAACTGAAGATTTAAAGCGTGCGTTCATTGAAAAGCTGATCTTCGATCAGGGTCACCATCCACAAAATGCTTCGACCCTTGATCACTACCTTGCTCTTGCCTCGGTTGTTCGGGACCGGCTGACGCCGTATTGGCTCGACACGGAACAGGTGCGATCTCAATCAGATGCTCGCGTGGTTTGTTATTTTTCAGCGGAGTTCCTGCTGGGTCCTCATATGGGTAACAACCTGCTGGCTTTGGGTATTGAGCCGCAAGCGCGCGACGCCTTGCGCGAGCTTGGTCTCGATTTCAAAAAAGTTCTAACCGAAGAAGAAGAGCCCGGTCTCGGCAACGGGGGACTGGGCCGTCTGGCAGCGTGCTTTCTCGATTCGCTCGCAACGCTGCAGATTCCGGCATTTGGCTTCGGCATTCGCTACGAATTCGGCATCTTCGATCAGACCATTCGCGATGGTTGGCAAGTTGAGATAACGGACCGCTGGCTGCAGTGGGGAAATCCGTGGGAAGTCGCACAACCGGAAGATGCGCTGACGGTTTCCTTTGGTGGCCACAGCGAGACCTTCTATGACAAAAACAACCGCGCGAAGGTCCGCTGGGTTCCTGTCTACAGTGTGAGGGCAATTCCCTATGACACGCCGATTCCCGGTTATCGCAACAACACCGTGAATACACTTCGACTTTGGAAGGCCGAGGCGCTCGATTCATTCAATTTCCAGGCGTTCAATGAGGGCGACTATATTGGCTCAGTCCGCGATAAAACGCGTTCGGAGAACATTTCGAAGATTCTCTATCCGAACGACGAGGACATCAAGGGGAAGGAGCTTCGGCTGGAGCAGCAGTTCTTCTTCGTTTCGGCGTCACTGCAAAACATAATTCGCCTGCATCTCGCTGAAGGCCGCCCGCTCGAAAGATTCCACGAACGCTGGGCCGTGCAAATGAACGACACTCATCCTTCTATCGCTGTGGCGGAGCTCATGCGGTTGCTGATAGACGAACACGACCTGGGTTGGGATGAGGCCTGGCTGATTACAGTGGCCACGCTCGGCTACACCAACCACACTCTTTTGCCGGAAGCCTTGGAGAAATGGTCCATCGGGCTGTTCAGCAGGCTGCTGCCCAGGCATTTGGAAATCATCTATGAAATCAACCGGCGATTTCTGGAAGAAGTTCACAGCCGGTACAACGGCGATACCGCGCGGGTCCGCCGCTTGTCTTTGATTGATGAAGACGGTGAGCGCTACGTACGTATGGCGCATCTGGCAACCGTGGGCAGCCATGCCATCAATGGAGTCGCCGCGCTTCATACGGAGCTGCTGAAGAAGGACGTGCTGCGCGACCTATACCAAATGTATCCGGAACGTTTCAGCAACAAGACAAATGGCGTCACGCCCCGGCGTTGGCTAGCTCTGGCCAATCCAGATCTGACAGAGCTGGTCACAAGCTGCATCGGGAACGATTGGGTGAAAGATCTCGATCATCTGAAACGGCTTGAGCCCTACGCCGGCGACAGTGCGTTTCGAGAGAAATGGCGGCAGGCGCAACAACGGACCAAAGAACGCCTGGTGAGCTTCATCCATGAGAAAAGCGGCGTTTTGGTGAATCCGGTCTCCATGTTTGATGTGATGGTGAAGCGCATTCACGAATACAAACGCCAGCATCTGGCGGTTTTGCACATCATCACGCTTTACCATCGCATCAAGCAGAACCCTGACATCGAGCTGGCGCCCCGCACTTGTCTGTTCGGAGGAAAAGCCGCACCCGGGTATCGCATGGCGAAGCTCATCATTAAGCTGGTGAACTCGGTGGCTGACGTCGTCAATAACGATCCGCAGGTTGGCGGGCGTGTGCGTGTTGTCTTCCTGCCCGACTATAACGTGACTTTCGGCCAGCAGGTCTATCCGGCCGCCGACCTCTCCGAACAGATCTCTCTCGCAGGAAAGGAAGCGTCCGGAACCGGTAATATGAAATTCGCGCTCAATGGCGCTCTTACCATCGGAACCCTGGACGGCGCAAATATCGAGATCCGCAACGCAGTCGGACCGGAGAACTTCTTTCACTTCGGACTCACCGCACGCGAAGTCTACGACACCAAGGCCCGAGGCTACCGGCCAGGTGACTACCTTGCCTCCAATGAACAACTGCGCAACGTCGTCGATAGCTTGGCCTCAGGCGAGTTCTCGCGCAACGAGCCAGATCTCTTTCGTCCGCTGGTTGATTCGCTCCGATCGGAGGATCCTTACATGCTTTGCGCCGACTATCAGGCATACGTTGATTGTCAGGATCGAGTCAGCAAGATATACGCGGACCGTGATACCTGGGCCCGCATGTCGATCTTGAACACGGCTCGTATGGGTTACTTTTCGTCGGATCGGGCAATTCGCGAGTATTGTGCAGAGATCTGGCACGCGCGTCCGCTCGAAGCCGGAGGTCAGAAAGCGGCGGGAGTGTGACCGCTCACTGGCGTTATGTTCAAGCGCGATTGCCTTGTTGTATTGAGCACCAGCCAAATCTCAGCACCAAGCGTCGAGATGAGTCTCGACGCGGCA
>DATBDT010000080.1:0-48987 GCA_036269815.1 Bryobacteraceae bacterium | reverse complement strand
TCAACGCGATTTTCTTCGGAAGAAATTCATCAAGCTATCTTTCCCCATCAATCACCCCGGGTTCACACGGCTGATGAGCTAAAAGAAGGTATCCGGCGGCGCGCTCGGGAAAAATATGCGCGCCGTTGACACGAATGTTCTTGTTCGGCTAATTACAAGAGACGACGCCGGCCAAGCAGCAGTTGCGGATGCATTCATTGCAAACGGAGCATGGGTATCGATTCTGGCCCTTACCGAGACGGTGTGGGTTCTCTCCTCTGTATACGATCGCAGTCCGTCGCAGCTCGCCACGGCAATCGAAATGCTTTTGCATCATAACGAGCTAGTATTGCAGAATCCGGAAACGATTGCGGCCGCATTGACAACTTTCCGGTCGAAACCCCAATTGGGTTTCTCCGACTGCTTGATGCTACAGCTCGCCCGACAAGCCGGCCATCTTCCATTGGGCACTTTCGATCGGAATCTTGGAAACACGGCAGGCGCACAAAGGCTGTAGGGGTGCCGGGCTGTTCAAACAATCGCGAGCATGCGGTCAATCGGGATGCGGGCACGTTCGAGGATGGCGGCCGGTAGCTCGATACAGGGTTCAAGAGTCTCGAGCGCGGCGTGCAGTTTCTCGAGCGTGTTCAATCTGGTGTAGGGACATTCACTGCAATTACAGGATTGGTTAGCTAAAAAGTAGAAGCGTTTGCCGGGCGAGTTGCGTTCGAGCGTATAACGAATGCCGCTTTCCGTGACGACGATGAATTCGTCCGCGCTTTGCCTTCGGCACCAGTTGACGATCTCGGACGTGGAGCCGACGAAATGGGCGTTTCGGAGTACATCGGCCGGGCATTCGGGATGAGCCGCGACCAATGCTTCCGGGTACTCGGTCCGCAATGCGGTCAGGCGACGTGCGGGAAAGGTTGCATGGACGATACAGGCTCCCTGCCACACTTGCATGTTTTTGCGGCCGGTTTGTTTTTGGACATAGGCGCCGAGATTTGCGTCCGGGAGAAACAGGATCGCTTGTTTGGCAGGTACGGAATTCACGACGGCGACGGCATTCCGCGAGGTACAAAGGATGTCGCTTTCCGCCTTCACCTGGGCAGAGGTGTTGATGTGAGTGACGACAACGTGATCGGGATGGCGGCGGCGGAAAGCGCGGACTCCCTCGACAGGACAGCTATCGACCAGGCTGCAGCCGGCGTGGCGGTCCGGGAACACAACGGTCTTCCCAGGGTTCAGGATCTTGGCTGTTTCGGCCATGAACCGGACACCACAGAGGGCGATCACGGCGGCTGAGGAGTTTCGAGCGGCTTGTGCGAGTTCCAGAGAGTCGCCGATGTGATCCGCTAGTTCCTGAATTTCGGAATCCTGGTAGTGATGAGCAAGGATAACGGCGTTTCGTTTGGCTTTCCATTCAAGGATTTCGCCGACGAGATCGCACGCTACGGGCATAGCAGGCCAACGCCTTTTTGACTGTAGCAATAAAGATGAGCGCCGCGCATAGGGCAGCCCGAAGGCCGCCCTATGAACATTAAAGCTCTAGATCTCGTTAAAAAATAAACTTGGCTACGAAGATAAGCTGGCGCGGATTGCTGCTGTATACCTGGTCCGGGCGATTGAAGCTCGAGCTTGCAGGGTTTAGATATTGACGAATATCAGTACTGGTATAGTTTCCAACGCCTGATACGTCATTCAGGTACCCGCCCACGTATTGAGGGTGATTGAACAGATTCAGAGCTTGCGCCTGAAATTCAACTTTAAATCGCTCAGTAACACTGATACGCTTTAGCGCCGTAATATCGATGTCATTGATTGCGGGGGCTTGCAAGGTATTGCGTCCATTTGTCGGAAGGACGCCCAGCCCCGCTTGCACATACTGAGCGGCAGGGTTGTCCGCTAAGTACCCGACCGTTTCCCCCGCTGAGTTTGTCAACGGAGTTACACCACTACCGGTCCCCCGAGTAGTAGCGTGCGGGTTAATGACGGTACGGTCGCCGAAAGCGTCGCCGTTAAGATTTGAATCGATCGTACTCTGGCTGGTCTGCCAATTTCCTACCTGATAGGTATAGATAGGAGCCACTTCCCAGTTCCCCACGATATTCTTCAGCATCCAGCTCGACTGCTTAAAGAAAGGCAGGTCGTAGACGATCGAAAGCGTAGCACGGTGTCTATGGTCGAGCGCGGAATTCGAACGATCGGCGGCAAAATTACCGAAATCCTGCGGCCGCCGCGGCGTGGTTACCGTACTGAAGACCTCGGCGGTAGAGTCATCAATATTGTGGCTCCAGGTGTAGGCCCCAATAAACTGAAGACCTTTGGCAAACCGCCGGTTCAACTGAAGATCAAGCGCGTGATAAGTCGAGTTCCCAATAGGCTCATAGGAAGTAATGTTGCTTGTGAAGCCTGCATTCAGGAATTGGGGAAGTGTATGCCCTGTAGCCTGGAGACCAGACAGGGTAATTGGCAGCGCGTCTAAAGTGGACTGAGAAGGCGCCGAGAAAAAGGTCGGGAGCGAACTGCTGGCGGTAACCGGTGAGAAGTTATTAATCCTGTCCTGCACAGGCAAATGGAGGCCTCTCGTTCCGACGTAGCGCACTTCCAGAGTGTAGTCTTGTGCAAATACGTGCTGCACTCCCAGGGTCCAGGTGTAAGACTTCGGCTGCGTCTGATTCGGAATGTAACCGCCAGTTGTGTTGCGAGCGGTGATCGGGTCGAGAGTTACGGGTGTATCAGGTAGTCCCCCGCCCGCTAAAAATGGGTTCGGAACCACCAGCCCTGGATTTCCAACATCGTTGGTTTGCTGAAGCTGCGGCGGCAGAGAAAGTATGTCTAGGTTATCGAACAGCGTATCGAACGCTTCGCCGAATCCGCCTCGAATGGAGGTCGCGCCGCTCGTTCCAGGGGAGTAGGCAAAGCCTATCCTGGGCGCAAAATTCAATCGCTGCGATGTAGGAACACCAAATGTGATTAGACCGGGCACATTAGATACGGCGTTAAGGGACTGAGTTGTAGCCGAAGTCGGGATCGTCTGCTCCTCCCAACGAACACCAAGGTTCAGCGTCAGGTGAGGCGTAATCTTCCAGTCGTCATTGCCATAGGCGCCTAGAATCCACTGATTTCCATAATAAGTAGTGTTACCCGCTGTTCGTTCAGCAAACACGTCGGGGACGCTATCTGTGAGATAGCCTTCTAGAGTGCTCCACTCATAATCGCCCCTGACGCGCTGTGTGAAACTCTGCGGGGAAATAAAGCGCTGGCCATTGAAACCGAACTTGAAGGTGTGCGCGCCATGCGTCCACGTCAAATTATCAGTTAACTGATAGGTATTAATGATCGTCTCTTGGGGCGCGTTGGGATCCGGGCCTATATTGACTTGATATTCATCGATAGTGAGATTGGGGAACGTGCTAAGTCCCGGAAATTTTGATCCGCCGTCTGGGGTGGGATTGAAGTAGCGGTTGAAACCGAGCCGAAACTCGTTGGAGATGCTTGGAGAGAAATTATGAAATTCACTCAGATTGCCTAGATAGTAGCGAAACGGCTGCGGCACATAGAAAACGGGCAGCTGTGCAAACGTATCTATTATGTCCGCGCGATTGTAGATGAAGCGGCCTCGGAGTTGGTCGGAGTCAGAAATAGTGTAGTCAACTGCTAACACGCCGGAATAGTTGTTCTGGTAATTGGGCGCTACCACAGGAAGGATACCGCTCTCCACCGTTGCTCCACCCACGACAGGATAGGCAGCGTTCGGTAACTGGCTGGCAGCAACCGCGCTCGGTGCTGTTCCCAAGTACTGCTGTAGCGCGCTCAGGTTGTTAGCAGAAAGACCACTTAACCCCGACAGTGCTGAATAACCAGCCGCAGTCGGAGCATAAATAAGGCCCGGCGTGCTGCTCTGACCCACCGGGTTGTATTCGAACCCAGTAAAGAAAAATAGCTTATTTTTCAAAATAGGTCCGCCAAAATTAGCGCCGAGTCGATTGTTGTCGTAGCGCGGATTCGACGTCGTACCTTGCAGCGAAAGAAGATTGTCTACAGCATTGTAATTGCGGTTGCGATTGTACTCGTACAGCATGCCATGGTATTGGTTGGAACCGCCTTTCACAACGATATTAAACTGGCCGCCTGTCGAGTGACCATATTCGGGCGAGAACTGATTCTGAAGTACTGTAAATTCCGCGACGTCGTCGTTTGGCACGGTCACGAGCGGACCAGTAACACTTTTGTTGTTATTGTCCACCCCTTCAAGTGTGAAGTTGTTGTTGCGGGGGCGCTGGCCACCGACGGAAGGGCCTGTTCCGACACCTACCGTCCCCGCAGTCGAGACCCCCGCCGACAACAAGGAGAGGTTCAAAACTCCTGATCCCGTACTAACCGACGGCAGATCTGTCGTCTGTTTGGTAGAAAACGTAGTCTGAATTTGCGAAGTGGTGGTATCAATCGTTGTCGCGGCGGCGACTACTTCGATGGTGGTGGTCGTACTGTGAACATTTACAGTGACATTCATCGTCACCGTCTGATTAAGCGGCACGACTACGTTTTCCAGTTGGGTTTCGGAAAAGCCGGGCGCCTGGACCTTTAAAGAGTAGGTAGCAGGAGGCAAGTTCGATATCCGGTATATGCCTGCTGATGTGCTGGTCGTGGTGAAGCTTTCGCTTGTCGCAGCATTTGTTGCGATCACTGTAGCTGCAGCAACTGCGCCGCCCGCCGCATCGTAAACCACGCCAGTCAAGTTTCCACTTGTCTGCTGTGAGAACAGCGGCAGCGTTATCAGCACTGAAAGCAAAATCGCGCCCAACCGCATCTTCAAAAATCTAATTTTGTCGTTGCTGGCAACTGTCGCTGCGCAGGTAGTTTTCCCTACTTCGTCTGCCCGGCTAACGGCACGCCTGCCGGGAACAAAAAACAGAAGTTTAGCTGCTCGATTCATCTGAGACAAGTGCGCCTCCCCCAATCTTTCTTCACACGAGGTGAATCTTCTTTTGGCCGCCTGTACACGAGGTCTAAAAGCCGAGGCCCGTATTTACTGCTAATGATATCAACGTAGATACACCGGTTGTGGGCAGGTGTGCAATCGTATAACCAACTTCTAAACTGCTGATTACGTATTACAGTCCGGTAACGAGTTCCAGATTTTAGAAGAAAAGCCTGGTGACATCTCCGTAAGCATGTACATTCCGCCCGGGAACTCCTAACCCGGAGGTTACGCGAGTGGTAAGTGCTTGTCTGACATCTGTCTACCGGGAGCCGCGGAGTGCTCACAAAAAGAAAGGACGGCCCAAAGGCCGTCCCTTGAAGGTAAATTGTAAGCCAGTGGTTAGAGCGATGCTGTGCCCCAACCGCAACCGTGTCCGGCTGATTAGAACACCAGCTTCAGTGCCAGTTGAAGCATACGCGGATTGCTGGTGAACGTCTGGCTGTACTGCTGGAAGACGCTTGAGAACGGTTCGAGGGAGGTGCGTTGCAGGTCTCCGTTGGTCTCGCCGGCTCCGCCCCCGAGAACAGGCGCAACGTCGTTCAAATAGCCGCCTGTGTACTGCGGGTGATTGAACAGGTTGTATGCGCGCGCCGAAAATTCAGCTTTGAACCGCTCCGTAATGGAGAAGCGCTTCACCAGGGTCAGGTCGAAGTTGTCGATCGGATTGAGCTGAAGCGTGTTGCGGCCTCCGTTCGGCAATTGTCCGAGACCGGCCGTGATATAGGCAGCGCTTGGATTATTCGCCAGATACGCGACCGTCTGACCTGCACTGTTGGTTAGCGGCGTTACATCCGAGCCCACACTGGTGTTTCCCGCGGGGTTGATGAAGACGCGATCGGGCGCGCTATCGCCATTCAGGTTGGCATCGACCGCGCTTTGTGCGGTAACGAGCTGGCCAGACTGGAACGTATAGGTGGGCGCCACCTCCCAATTGCCTACCAGATTCTTCATGAACCAGTTGCTGTTCTTGAAGAAAGGCACATCGTAGATCATTTCGAGCACGATGCGATGGCGATGATCGAGCAGCGAACTCGCCCGTTCCGCCCGCAGATTCTGAAAGTCTTGGGGACGACGCGGCGCGAGCACCGTCGAGTCCAGAGCCGAGGTGGAGTCATCGATGTTATGGCTCCAGGTATACGATCCCTGAAACTGCAGTCCATTGGTCAAACGTTTCGAGAGCTGGTTCGACCAGCCGTGATAGATAGAATTGCCCACCGGCATGAAGGCGGTGATCGGGCTCAGGAAACCGGCATTCGCGTATGCCGGAATAACGTTCGCGCCGTTGTTGAACTGCGCTTGTAAACCTGCGGAACATCCACCGGCGCCGTCAGACACGCAGAGCACGTTGGGTAAGGCGTTGAGAGTCGCCTGGCTCGGTGCAGAGAGGAACAGCGGTAATGCGTTCGACGAATTTACTGTCGGTTGAATGTTGGGCTGCACCTGCATAGGCAGATACAAGCCTCGCGTTCCGACATAACGGGTCTCGAAGACATAGCCCGAACCGAACTCGTGCTGAATCCCGATGTTCCAGTTGTAGGCCTCCGGCCGCTGCTGATCGGGAATGTAGCCGGAAGTCACCGCACGTGCGTCCGCGCCTTCGGGAACAGTGACCGATCCGCTGGGCGCAATGCCGCCACCCGCCAGGAAACCGAATCCGCTGAGACCGGTTTGATTAACTGTCGTGCTCAACTGCGGCGGCAAGCTGAGGGTGCCCAGGTTGTTATAGAGCACGTCGTAGGAGATGCCGAAACCGGCGCGCAGGGCCGTCTTGCCACTGGTTCCGGGGGAGTACGCAATGCCGATGCGGGGCATGAAGTTGGTCTTCTGCGTCTTGGGTTTGTTGAACTCGATGAGTCCTGGAACGCTGGCGCTCTGGTTCAGGACCTGACTGTTCTCGCCAAGCGGCAGGGTCAGGTATTCGTAGCGTAAGCCAAGATTCACGGTTAGGTGCGGCGTCACTTTCCAAACGTCGTTACCGAAGAACGAATAAAGCTGCTGGTTCTGGTAATAGGTAACATTGCCCAACGACCGCTCGGCAATGCCGTCGGGATAAGTGTCATAAAGGAAATCGGAGAGGTAGCTCCATTCGTAATCGCCGCGCGAACGTTGGGTGAAGCTGCTCGGTGAAATGGAACTCCAGCCGTCGAAGCCGAACTTAAAGCTGTGTTTTCCCTTGGTCCAGGTGATGTTATCCGCAAGCTGATACAGATTCTGAATCGTGAACTGCGGGGCGTTAGGGTCCGGACCGAAGGCGGCGTTCAACTCAAAGACGTTGATGTTCGGGAACTGGTCAAGCCCGGGGTAGGAGAGACCGCCGGGAACCGGGTAGTCCTGGTATTGACGGTTGAACCCAAGGCGCAATTCGTTATTGAGATTAGGCGTGAAGGTGTGGTATTCGGACAGCGTGACGAGATAGGAGTTGGTTGGCGTGGTGTTAAAGAACGCCGCCGGAAATCCGCTGGTATCGATCGAGCCCGTCCGGTTCAGCAAAAAGCGTCCACGAAGAGAGTCGCGGTCCGAGATGTTGTAGTCTACCGACGCGACGGCAAACTCCTGGTTGAAGTAATTCGGCAAGGAGGAAGAAACCAAGCCGACCGGAACTTGCAGCGCACCCGTAGCGCCTTGGGCGAAGACGCCAGTACCTTGGCTCTGATTACTGCCGGGACCGGGCGCGACCAGAACCGGTGATCCAGCCGGCAAGGACGAGGCGGGAGCGGCAGCAGCAGCAACCCCCAAATATTTTTGGAATTGAGACAAGTTGGTCTGACTGACTCCGGGCAGGCCCGAGAGAAGGCTGTAACCGGCGGAGGTGGGAGCATAGTAGGCCGTCGATGCTGTCTCGCCGACCGGATTGTACTCGTAATCGAAAAAGAAGAACAGCTTGTTGCGACGAATGGGGCCGCCGAAGTTCCCGCCGAAACGGTTGTCGTCAAAGCGCGGATGCAGCGGATTCCCCTGCACGAAATTCAGATTGTCGGCTGCGTTCAGATTGCGGTTTTCAAAGTACTCGTAGAGCGCGCCGTGAAATTGGTTCGTGCCGCTCTTTACAACTTCATTGAACTGGCCGCCAGAAGAATGGCCGAAGTCGGGCGAGAACTGATTCTGCAGCATGCTGAATTCGGCTACCGCGTCGTTGGGAACGCTGACTACAGGACCGGTAACCGACAGGCTGTTATTATCGATCCCCTCGATCGTGTAGTTGTTATTGGTGGGCCGCTGCCCGCCGACCGAGGGGCCTGTGCCATAGCCGGTGCCGCCGGAAGTAGTGACGCCGGGCGCGAGGAGTGACAGATTCAAAACTCCGCTACCCGCCTGACCACCGCTGGCCGATGGCAGATCGGCGAGTTGCTTACTGTCGAACGTGTTCTGGATCTGCGCCGAACTGGTGTCGATCGCGGCCCCCACAGCGGTCACCTCGACCGATGTGGCTGTAGAGCCGAGCGCCAGGGTGAAGTTCGCGGTACCGATCTGGTTCAGCACGACGGGGACGCCCTTCGTGACCTTTGTAAAGCCGGCGGCCTCAACAGTAATCGAATAAGCTCCGACGGGGAGATTGTTGAACCGGTAATCGCCGGCAGAAGTTGAGATCGCTTTCGCCTGCACGCCGGTTTCGGTGTTGGTGGCGGTGACGGTGGCATTCGGAACGGTAGCCCCGGTGGGATCGTAAATAGTTCCGACGATACCGCCGCTAGTGACTTGGCCGAACATGGGCAGGCCGGTTAAGGCCGCCAGCATTGCTGCAAGCAATACAATTTTATTGCTGAAGAATTTCATATCTTCTCTGTTCCGTATATTTCCCTAAATGGTTGATCTTAGATATCTGCGGAATGCAGATGTGTGGCGGAGAATTCAGCTACTGGGGAGATACTTCCGCTATCGAATGACAGGCAATTCGCACGCCAAAAGAAGTCTTTTTACTAACCAGTTGCAAACATTGACGGGATCGTTAGGCGTGCGTTAGCCGCTTCCATATTCCAGTAGATGGCTGGCCCATTTACTTTTGAATATTGTAATTTGATCGAAAAATACCAGCAGCTAATTACAGCTTTTAGCCCGTACTATTTCGCTGTTGAATAACGCAAATAGAAAAGCCAGGCAGCGGCCTGGCTTTGGGTGGAGGATAAAAAGTGGCGATCAGGCTTAACGGGCAGCAAGCAGCGCTCGGAGATGACGTGCCCGTTCGGGGGAACGAAGCTGGCGAAGCGCTTTCGCTTCGATTTGACGGATGCGCTCGCGCGTGACGTCGAACTCCTGGCCGATCTCTTCGAGCGTATGTTCACGCTCGCAGCCAATGCCGAACCGGAGACGGATCACTTTTTCTTCCTTCGGTGAAAGCGTCTTCAGAATGTTGGCGGTCTCGTCGCGAACGTTGGAATCGATAACGGCATCGACAGGCGATCCCACCCAGCGATCCTCAATAAGATCTCCGAGCGCCGATTCGCCGTCGCGTCCGACCGGCGTTTCGAGAGAAACGGGATCGCGCGAAATCGTTTTAAGCTTTTGTACCTTCTCAACCGGGATGTCCATGCGCCGGCTGATTTCTTCGTTCGTCGGAGCACGTCCGAGTTCCTTCTCGAGCTCACGCGTAGCGCGAAGAAACTTATTCATGCTCTCGTTCATGTGAACGGGAATGCGAATGGTCCGCGACTGATCGGCAATGGCGCGCGTGATGGCCTGGCGAATCCACCAAGTGGCATAAGTCGAAAATTTGTAGCCGCGCCGGTACTCGAATTTGTCGGCGGCACGCATCAAACCGATGTTGCCTTCCTGGATCAGATCCAGCAGGTGAAGTCCACGGTTGACGTACTTCTTCGCCACCGAAACGACCAGGCGCAGGTTTGCCTCGACCAGATCCTTCTTTGCACGTTCGGCTTCGATCTCGCCATGGCGAATGACGGAAATGCTGTGACGCAGGTCTGGCAAAGAAGCGCCGGCTTCGGTTTCACGCTTTTTAAGGTCGCGCTTTAACTCTTTGATACGGAGTTGGAGAGCCGGATTGGCCTTCGCCTCGAGTTTTTTAATCTCGGCATCCATCAGCGACATTTCGTCGACGGCTGCTTCTATGCCCCGGACAAATTCCTTCCAGCGGGCGAGATTGAACGGAATGGCACGCAACGCGCGCGACAATTCGACTTTGGCTCGCGCGACTTTGCCAGCCCATTTTTTGCGCAGCTTGCGATTGGCGGCCGGTTGTGCCGATAACTTTTCAATGGTCTGTTGAAGCTTCTTGCCCGCAGCGGTATAGGCAAGGAAGAGGTCGTTGACTTCGTTGCGGCGCTTCAGATCTGCAGCGCTACCTTCCTCTATATCGGAAGGCCCGAAATCCACATAGCTATCCAAATCCTCGGCGCCTTTGCGGACCAGATCAGCGAATTCGGCGACAGCTGCCTGAATCAGGGGAGAGCGGCTGATGGCTTTGTGCATCCGCACCTTGCCGCGCTCCATTTTGCGCGCCAGCGTGACCTCACCCTCTCGCGTCAGCAGAGGTACCGAACCCATTTCGCGCAGATACACGCGTACCGGATCGTCGGTATAAATCGACTCCTCGACCGGTTGTGCGCCGTGGAGATCGTCTTCCGGCGCCTCTTCCGGATGGAAGAAGTTGGTCTCCTCGTCAAACGGGAGCCCTAACGGTTCATTCCCCTCAGCCAAATATTGATCTTCGAATTGATCCACCTTACCTACTCACCTCTGTTTGCACAACCATACGAATCCTTTCGGGAAAAAGCAGAAAACTCATTAGAACTGAACTTCGACAGAATTTCCCGAGCTACTGTCGAACGGGGCAGTTGTGTTTCCGGGGGTCCACCGTCAGGCGGAAAGTGCGAGCGCGAACGGCTGCAATCTTTGTGCGCCCCGATTATACCGGTTCTTAGCCCAAAAGTTAATACCCTATTACGAGCAGCGGGCTGCAAATTGCCTGTATTCAGTAACGTTAACAATTTGAAGCCTCGCCCCGGCTGATCGGCAGATTATAGCCCAAACCGCTTCGCGCCGCTGTGGTCTACTTAGTTAGACTGCTGGAATCGTCACAAGGTTTTCAATTCGCTTAGAAATTCTCCAACATCTTGAAAGTCTCGATAAACTGATGCGAAGCGGACGTAGGCGATCTTATCTAATTGACGCAGCCGATCCATCAACAGCTCCCCGATTCGGGTTGTGGCCAGCTCACGTTCGGGGGATTCCATAACAGCGGATTCGGCCTGATCCACCAGTTCGGCGAGCTTCCCCATGCTGACCGGCCGCTTTTCGCATGCGCGTATAAGGCCGTTTAATACTTTTTGCCGATCGAACTTCTCGCGACGCCCGTCTTTTTTGATGACCATGTAGGCCACTTCGTCGCAACGTTCATACGTCGTAAACCGGCGTTCACAAGCGACGCACTCGCGGCGCCGGCGAATTGAATCTCCCTCTTTGCTTTCCCGCGAGTCGATTACGCGGTCCTCTCGGTGACCGCAGAAGGGACACGTCATCGTCTAATTCGTGAGCAAGCGAAGGTAGGCGTCAACCGGAGAACGTGCAACCGGTGGTTTGCCGAAGTCTTGAGAGGGGATGTTCCTAGTATGCCACAGATCTAGGGGAATTGCTTGGTTTCACTGCAGCTTAATGAACCGTGCGGAAGCACACAGACCGTGAACAGAACCTAGACGGGCCGGCGGCTTAACAAGGAAGATTAAGGCTTTACGTACACCGCAGCAGGAGCAGCAACGTCCGCATCCTTTTCCGGAACTTTCACCTTAACGGGGACAAGCGACGGCTTACGGACGGCGGGGGTGGTGAACGTCACGATGTACTGGTTCGCGAGCGCCTGGCGGATCTCATTCAGGTACGGGCCGAAATCGACCGCGGGACCGAAAGTATTAATGTATGATTCGCCGCCGGTCTCATCGCAAAGCTGCGAGAGCAGATTCTGGCCGATGGACATGCGCCACAACGTGTGTCCGAAGTGCCCCACACTGGGGTTGTAGATGCCGAAAACGACCACGCCGGCGCGCTGGGCATCCGAAATCGACTTGTTGACATATTGATTTTCGGGTGCTAAACCTCCGCCAAGACCCTCAATCCCACTCGAAATCATGATCACTTCCCGGCGTTGGATGTCCGGGGCAGGAGCCCAGTGTTGAACGGCGTACGAAAGCGAATCATATGGGCTGACATCGGCGCCTCCGGCTCCAAAGGGAAGCCGAATGGAATTGGCTGCGGAGGCGTGATCGGCCGTAAATTGCTGAACATAGTCGACCATACCGTTCCGCATATAGCCGACCCCAATTTGAACCGAAGGCGGCAAGGCCCGAATGAAATCTTTTATGGTGTTGAATTCGGTACTTAAGCTGGAGCCGGCCGAGTCGTCGATAAGCAGCAGCAGTTGTATAGGCGAGTCGCCGACGGGGGTTAAGGCGGTGATAGGCGCGGGTTTTCCGGCCGCCGTCAGGCGGACATCTGGGGACTCAATGCTGGCGGGGGCTTTCCCTCGCTTCGGCTCTATGGTTACGACGAGCTTTGCGGACGCAGGCTGCGCCGGGCAGAGAGTTGCCGACAGCAGCGCGACGCTAAAAGCGGCGATAAGAAGATTTTTATGCATGAAAAGTGGCTTTAACCTGAGGCACGCAACGGCAACAAACGCCTGTGCGCTTAATAATTCGCGCACAACGGCAGCAAACGCCTGTGCGCTTGGGTAACCGAACGCTCCGCTAGAACGGCCTTATAGTCGAGGCCGCGACAGAATACTTACGTGCACTCAACAGGCTTAGAAGCGTCTAGCTATATGACGTATCAAGAGCCGGAGCGGGGATCTAGGAGAGTTACCGGACACTTTGCCACTGTTTTGCCCTTCTAATATGACCCAACCAAACGCCACGACAGACAATTTGTTTGCCTTGGCACAGTTTTTGGATCAATCGGCGGTAATTGTCCGCGAATGGGACGGAAGCATCGATCGTTGGTCCACCGGCTGCGAGCTCATGTATGGATGGCGCGCGGAGGAGGCGGCGGGCAAGCGGTTACAGGAATTGCTTCAGTCCCGGTACCACGAACCGATTGCCGACATCCAGGACAGGCTCCGGCGATCACATTGCTGGCAAGGGGAACTGGAGCAGGTCCGGCGGGACGGCCGGAAGATTCTGGTTTCGGCGTCTTGTACGACGATCAGCGATTCAGGGGACATATACCCGGCAGTAGTCGAAATTCACACTGATATTACGGCCCGGCTACAGGTGCAACATGAGCTGGAGGCCGCGAATCGGCGGCTCGCGAGCATGGCGCTCGAGCTCGAGCGCTCCAATGACGAATTGGAACAGTTCGCCCGGATTGCATCGCACGACCTGAGCGCCCCCATCATTAGTACCCGATGGCTGGTGGATCTTTTGCAGGCGCGCCACAGCGAGCGTCTGGACGACAGCGGGCGGCAGATTTTGAGCCAAATCTCACAAGGGCTGGACCGGATGTCGGACCTGGTGGAGGCAGTGTTGACGCATGCCCGGGTCGGAACCACGGCAATTTCTTCCGCCGAGGGAGTCCGGGCAAGCGAAGCGGTGGCCATCGCGCTCGAAAACCTGCGAAAGCACGTCGAAATGTCCAAAGCCTCGATTACCGTTGCCGAGTTGCCCACCGTCAATGTGGATAGACAAACGCTGTCTCAGTTATTCCAGAACCTGTTGTCGAATGCTATGAAGTATCGGCAGCCAAAGATCCCGCCACGAATCAAGATTTTCGCTAGTTGGAAAGATCCGCTTTGGGAGTTTGGAGTCGCAGACAACGGCATTGGGATAGAACCGGAGTGGTTCCAACGAATTTTTCAGCCGATGCAGCGGCTGCATGGAACGGAAATCGCGGGCAGCGGGATCGGGCTCGCCACATGTAAGAAGATCGTCAGCCGCGCGGGGGGTGAGATCTGGGTGCAGAGCGAGCTGGGACTAGGATCGACATTTCGATTTACGCTTCCAGGGCCGCCCCCGTCAGAGGATTGAGAGCCCAAAGGCGGCGGATGCACGCCCCGAGGCAGCGAAGAAGCTCGCTATTTCTTGACGGGGCGTGCTTGACAGCGCCGCCGTTTTGGGGCGAGTCCGTTTAGAGGGTGTAACGGGTCCGGCACCCAACTTTTAAGGTTGGAAAAGAAAGCCGGCCAGAGCCGAAGGCGCGAAATGTTCTTATCGTCGAAGAGATGCGTATGCTTATGGCGCTGTGCGGCATCCATTAGATGAAGCGGTTCGTGTCGGCCCACGGGTTTTCTCTTGGTGAACGTGGCGCCAGCATGGCAGCTTCATGGAAGACATCCTACAGGTGACGAACTTTATGGAAGAAGCTCAAACACAGATACAGTTGGAAGAAGAAACTTCAGCCCGGCCGAAGATTCTGTTTGCGGACGACCACCGTATTGTTCTCGACGCATTGACTTTCATGGCAGGCTCGCAATATGACGTGCATGTCGTGGATTCCTTCGGCGCCCTGGAGGAAGCGGTTGAACGATTCGCGCCGGATTTAGTGGTTCTTGACGTCACCATGCCCGATGGAGACGGGTTTGAAGTAGCGCGCCGTTTACAGAACCGTCCGTCGCCACCCAAAGTGATGTTCTTATCGATGCACTCGGACCCAAGATACATCAAGCTGGCAAACGACGTAGGTGCGCAGGGGTACGTGTCAAAACGCGCGCCTGCCGAGGAGCTGCAGCTGGCGATCAAGACCGTTTTGGACGGCGGGAAATATATCGGCTCCCGTCTGCAGCCGACAGGAGGCACAGAGAACGGCGCAACTCTGACCGAGCGCCAGTTCGAAGTACTTCGGCTGATTTCACACGGTCTTTCCGCCAAAGAGATAGCGGAGCGTTTGAATATCTCAGTGCGTACAGCCGAATTTCACCGGGCCGCCATCATGGATCGGCTGAAGCTGCATTCGACAGCGATGATGACCCGCTATGCCATTGAACATGGCATTGTTTGACCACTGAGGTGGCCGGTTAATCTCGAGGTCGTCCGGCGGGGTGAAATTGAGAATCTACTGAGGGCTTGTGAACAAGACGTCGCGAGGAACTTTTATGCGCCTTTTGCATTTCGCGTCTCGTTCGATCGGCCACCAGGGGCAGTAAATCTGCTTCTACGACTTGATAGTCGTGAAATTTTTCTAAGCCCGGGATGGTCGTCGAGGCGCTCGCGTCGGTCAGTAAATGAAGACAGAATGCCGGCGCGTCCTGCATGGCAACCCGGTGACGTGCGAACAAAAGTAGACTCACTCGGATGAAATACATCATCTGCGTTCTACGGTCGTCTACTCCTTGAAAGGCGAACGACCGAATGTCGCCGTCGTGGGTGAATCCTTGATATACAAAATGCATCGTGCTTTTGCCCCTTTGGTTTTGGCAGATTTGTAAAACAGTCGAGAGTTGAGAGCCGAAAGCGCACGTTTGGGCACCACCAGAACCGGAAAGATCCGCTGGCCTTCGGGTGGCACGCGTGATCGGCGCCCGGGGAGTCCTTGCGTTTGCTCGGCGACCTCCTCAAATACCGCCATGAAATACTTCAAAAAACCCCAAGAAGCGCGGGTGGCCAATTTGGCCGCGGCACGAGAGTCCGTTGTGCGCGTGTTTCTCAAAAGATCTTCTTGGCTTCAGATAAAGCCTGAAGGAGAGTAAAGATCGGGGCAGGTTAAGAGTAGCCGATAATTAACCAATTGTCAAACTCCGTTAATTGGCCTGCGTTGTAGATCGCTTTATCTCTTCCATGCTGGTATGTGAAGAGTGGATTTAGCGCCGTAGTAAGTTGCCTTTGCGGCAAATTACTAACCCCGGTGGCGCATCGCACCTTGACTATGTGGGAACTGTATTCACCTCATGCTCATAGCCCGCTTTACTGGCTGTGAAGGTGATCTCAAGCCGCTGGTCTGATTGCGGATGGTAGACGAGCGCGGGACGGAAACACGCCAAACAGCGCGCTGCTGCGCGTCGAACGCTGGGATAAACCAGTCCGTTCGACTGCGCAGCGAGCAACTGCCTGGCCAGCTGTTGGGATGCCGCGTAACACTCGGGCACAGGTTCGGGCTGCAGGTATTCGGGAAACCGATCCGGCGGCTCCAGCGCATGGAACGTCGAACGGAAATCGGCCCGCCAGTCGTCATAGGTGGAGCTTTCGCCATCGGGCCGCTGGTTTGGCAGTTCGGGTACAACGATGTCCGCAAGGCGCCTCGCCTTGTGATACGTCACCTCAGCAATGGACGTTGCGAGTTCTTCGGCCGCATACCAGGCCCCACGGGTATGGTCATTAAACCGGCCACCGGTGTCACTCGCATGAGTGAACGCTGCATTGACAATATGCGCGTTTTGAATGCCGTAGACCAACTCGTAAGTACTGATGCCAATCAGGCCGTGACGCTCCCCTTGAATGCGATCGTTGGTTGCGCCGTCGAGCAGGATGATATCGGCGAGCATCGCGTCATTTTCGGCAATGTCCGCCAAGACGGTCCCGGCTTCGCTATAGCGCGATGGGATCAGGCGGTGCCAACCGTCCAGGTCGAACGGGAATTCAGGAGGGATCACCGACCACCGCGCCAACTATCGAGCATTCGGCGCACTTGCACCATACCGGGCTGCCCTTGCCGAACCATGTAGTCAATCGGTGTTTGACCGGCAAACAGCGGTCCCCGATTTTCGAGCACGACCCACCGGTCGGCCCAAGGCTTTCCAAAGTAGATGTGCAACGCCTTATAAATACCAATGACTAAAGAAATCCTCATCAGCGTGTCCTGATCCAGCCGTTTCCCTTTGGGCTTGTTTTTCCAGGCATGAAAGGTAGAAGAAGCAATGCCGCCCAAGAGACCTCGCGCCTGGACCTCGCCGAGGCCCCACTTTTGGGTAATGTTCAGGAATGCCTTGATGGCGCTCGGACTGAGGCGCTCACGCTGAGCCGCGTTGGCTAAATTCGGAGCTTCGGTGAATGGATAACCGGCAATGAGGGGGACAACCGGTTGAGCTGACATAGAATCTCGATTCCGGATATTATTATGTTCGATTTCGAGGACCAGCACAAGATGTGGATGTACTATTCCGCCCAATACCCAGACTATGCTTCGAGCTGAGCGGCCTTAAAGAAGAGGCGGCGCCCAATCGGACGCCGCCGTCGCGTTGGAGTAGCTTACTAATGCACAACTTGGCTTACAACAGCCGAGTTGCTGGAGTTTAGATTTGAATTGCCACCGTAGGAAGCGGTAATCGAATGTGTTCCAACCGACAAGGTCGATACCGTCAACGTCGCCTTGTGCGTAGTTGAGTTCACAGGCGCCGATGCGATGGTCACGCCGCTACTCTTGAACGTAACTGTTCCGCTGATTCCAGTTCCGGAACCGGAAGCAACAGTGGCCGTGAAGGTGACCGACGTTCCATGAGTAGAAGGATTGCCAGACGAGGCAAGGGTCGTCGTTGTCGCTGCCTTATCAACCGTTTCTGTTAACACTGCCGAAGAGCTTGCTGCTTCATTAGTGTTCCCCGCATAGGTTGCGGAGATTTGATGAGGGCCTGCAATCAACGTGGACATCGCGAACGTCGCCTGATGCGTCATGCTGTTCAGAGTCCCGGTGCCGATGGTTACGCCACTGCTCTTGAACGTCGCCGTGCCGCCAGCGGATCCTCCGGTTGGTGAGGTGACCGTTGCAGTGAAGGTGACGGACTTGCCGTAGGCAGATGGATTGAGCGACGAAGCAATGGTTGTTGAAGTAGTTGCCTTATTTATCGTCTCGGTCATCGCGGGCGATACGCTGGCTACGAAATCAGCACTGCCCCCGTAAGTGGCTGTAATTTGATGCGTTCCAGGCGCAAGAAAATGCTTGACCAACGATGCTTTGTGGGTAGCAGGATCGATGCCAACGGCTCCGAGTGAAACCGTCCCATCCTTGAAGTTGACGGTACCGGTTACCGGTTCGTTATGAGCGGGAGCGACACTGGCCGTGAAGGTAATTGCGCTTCCGTATGTGGACGGATTTAGTGAAGAGCTGATAGTCGCGGTTGAACCGGATTTATTCACCGTCTCAATAACGGGAGCCGACGTGACAGTTCCGGCATTACCGCTGTAGACGGCTGTAATCGAGTGCGCGCCCGCATGAAGAGACCTTGTCACAAAGCTGGCGTGACCGCTGCTTACCGATGCGACACCTACCGTCGTCGTGCCGTCCAGGAATGTCACAGTTCCTGCAGGTGTCGTTCCTGTAGCCGCCGTGATCGCGGCGGTGAAGGTGACATTCAGGCCATAGGTGGACGGGTTGAGCGACGAAGCTACCGTCGCTTTAGTTTGCGAAGAATTAATCGTGAACGAAGTTGTTTTCGTCTGCTCGGTGTTCCCGGCTTTGTCCTTACTGAAATAGCGAACTGTGTGCGAGCCGGCCGCCGAGACGGTAAATGGCGTGCTGTAAATCGTGAATGTCGCGCCGTCCAGGCTGTAGCTTATCGATCCGACACCGCTGCCCTGGTCGGTCGCTGAGAGTGTCACCTTCACGCTGGACGTAAAGACGTTGCCGCTGCCGGTTCCGGTCAGCGTCGCTTTTGAAACGGGAGCCACGGTGTCGAAGCAAACTGGACCGTAACTTAACAGGCCACTGGAGGTCCCGGTGTTGTCCCAAGCTTTGGCCATTGCTGTGTGGCAGCCTTGGCCCGCAGCGGAAAGCTTCAGAGAACCAGTTGTCGCTTTCACCTGAGGACCCTGATAAAAGGCGTCGCCAAAGCCCGGTGTTGCTTTGCTGAATGATTCGGGAGCCGGATCGTGATCCCAACCGGCGGTGAAGCCTGCGACACCGGTTGCGGGCCGGACGGTCTGAGTAGTGTCCGTGAACACCATAGTGATGGTTTGATCCTGGTTGTACCAGGTATTGGGACTGGCGCCGGAGAATGCCGCAGTCGGAGGCCCGAAATCACCGGCGGCATCATAGTTGATTGCCCACGCCAGCTGCAGCATATTGAAAGAACCGAGCCCGGTTGCCATGTCGTAGCCTGGACCCGCGCAATAGTAAACGAAGTTGGGATTGTTGAACGTCACGTCGTTATAAGCACAGCCCTGCGTGACGTCATAGAACGGATAGTGCGGCGCATAGGGCGCCAACTGTTGCTCTATATAGATGGGATAGTTTGCGTTTCCTATCGGTGCGCAGGCGTGATTGCCGAAACACGACGAACCTATCTGGCTTTGTAGGTACAGGAGATATGCATTCTCCTGGGCAAAGAATCCTGCGAGTTCCGGAGCCACGATGCTGGTGCCGGCTGCGCCTACGATATCTCCATCGATAAAAGCTACCTGCGGAAAACTGGCGTTCAGCGATATATCCGGGACAGTGCGGACTCCATGCTGTAAATACGCTTGATAGAAGGGAGCTCCGAAAACCGCACTGAAGCCGCCGCCACCGCCGCCGTCATTGCTGCGGCAGTCGCCTGCATTCGTGCCGCCCGTCCAGGCGACCTCTTCCTTAAAAGTGGAATCGGTGTTAAAGGTCAGCAGAGTGCCCCCGGCGGCGATCACATCCGGCGATGAAGCTGGGAAGTCAACCGTCTCGTTCTTGCAATCCGCTACCGATCCTCTATCATCGGAAGCGGCAATTAAGGTCCAGCCCTGACCTGCGAGGGAGTCTAGGATAGCGTTTTCGGAGATCATATCGTCAACGGTAGAGACGAGCACTTCGGCACCGCCCCAACTGGTGGACATGATCCGTGTGCGGTTGTCCGACAGGATCATCTGGTAAGCATCCAGAAAAGTTTTGTGCGTGGGACTTGCACCTTCGTACAGGAGGACCTGCGCTGTTTGATCGGCCGCACCGAAACTGTTTCCCATGGCCGTTGCCCATTCGACGTCCAGGGTTCCTTCGCCGTCGGGTGTAGTGGACGTGCCGTCAACATTGACAACGCCAAAATTCAACGCCAGATAGGGATACTTTTGTTGGAAGCCCGTGATGTCGCTCTGTTTGATCGCGCCGAAGCTCAAGATGGCGATTGATGTTTCCTTTACCGTGCCGATAGGGCTCCCGTTGGGGTTGCAGCAGTGTCCTAGGCCGGAAAGCGCCAATAGATCGTAGGCGCCTTCGCCCATCAGGTCGGTCGGTTCATAGAAGCCGGAAACATCGATCGCGGGCGACAGCCCGGCGTTCTTCTTTTTCGCGAGCGCCTCATCCAGTTTTGCGCGATTGCCATCCACCCGAAGCGTCAGACCTTGAGCAGCAACCGGACCTTCCGCGTAATCAGGATAGGTGAGATGCCTTTTGCCGATGTTCGAATGAGGTCTTACGATCTGAATGTTATTCATGCCGAAAACACCGGTGACAACGTGAGAGATAGAGTCGGGAATGACCGGATCGCGATCATTTGAGAAGATGGCATCGCCGTTCATTTGATAGCGGTTGATGTTGACGCCGAAGGCTCTTTGAATCTGCGCGACCGGCGCTTCAACATCCAGCAGCAAATGATTCGGATAGCGCTTGGTAATCGTAAAGCCCTGTTCGATCGCCCAGTCGACCACGGCTTGTTCGTCCGCGAGAGACGGAGAAAACCGGGCATTCCACTCTTCTGCCGTCAGGAACTTGCGATATTCCGGACTGCCCGGCGTATACAGAGCCGCAAGAAACTTTTGCTCTTCGTCCTGTTTGGGTGGCCGGATGCCGATGGCGAGACCCAATTTCTGAGATGAATTGTACGGCCCGATCATTTGAGCAGAATGATTTGTGATTTCGACGGGTGTGCGGCGGTTGAGCTGCACAACTGAATTGAGGGTTTGAGCCTGCACCAGAGCGGGCGGTAACAACGACGTGATGGCAAGCAAAACGCCAGACAGCTTCATTTTTGAGTAACTCCTCCGGGATAAAGCGGCCGAAAAAATTGCGGCCGCGAAAGGCCATGCAAACGGACCTGCTTCGATAGAGAAATCGAGATTAAGGAGGAAAAGACGACAGGCGATTCGGAGAAAAAGATAAACTACTGTGGCGAATTGTTGGCAGCCAGAAGCTTCCGGGCGCGTTGCGCATCCGGATGATCCTGGCCCAAAGTGTGTTCCAGATGTTCCACGGCGGCTTCGAGCGCGGCGCGAGCGTCACCGTATTGGCTTTGCGCCTGCAGGGCGCGACCCAGAGCTAAATACTCCCAGCCGAGATTGCAGGAAAAGGCACCGGGTTGCACAATGCCGCGCCCGATCGTCAACGCCCGTTGTGCGTCCAACTCAGCTTCGGCAAACTTATGCATGTCGAACTCAACGCTCGAGCGGCGCATCGATAGAATCTGCAGATAATCCGGTCCGCTATCGTTGGCTTTGATCGACGCCTCGGAAATGGCGATTGCTTCATTGGCGAGATCGAACGACGTCTGCAAATTGCCTTCAGCCTGTGCCAGCAGTGACTTTTCGGACGCCAGGGAGGCAAATGCAACGTGTTCGGGAGCCAACACTGCTCGCAGACGAGGCTCCAATTCAGAAAGTACCTGTCGTGCACGTGCGAAATCATGAAGGCCTCGAAAGACGGAAGCCTGCACGAACAGCGCTTGATTCACGACTACCTGATCGCCGGCCGTTTGTCCTTTAGCGTAGCCTCGCTCGGCGTATTTCGTCGCTTCACCGAACTGGGCCAGCGTACGCAACACGCGCGCTTCATTCACCAGCAGCATGGGCGACACACTTTGCTCCGCGCCGTCACTGCTGCTGATGGCAATGGCACGGCGAAACAGTTCTTCCGCGTCCCGCGGGCGGCCGAGAAACTGCACCGCGAGCCCCCAGTTATTAAACAGCGTTCCAGCTGTCTGGGTATCGTCGCGGCCAAGCGTAGTGAGTCTGATTGCCGCTTGCTGAAATGTAGCGTCCGCGTCAACGAACTGGTCCGCCACCCGGTAGGATTCGGCGAGCTGCATTAATACGTGAAAGTCTTCCAGGTCAGATTGAAAAGGCGAGTTGGCCAGCAACTCGCGCGCTTCTCGGGCTCTGGCTATCGCTTGCTGCGTCGTGCCGCGCTCGCGCGCCACCTCGCTGCCGCATTGCAGGCAAAACATGTGATCCAGGACCAGCTGCCTGTTTCCGGAAACTTCCCGCAACCCGTCCCTGATCAGCGTTTCGGCACGCTCCACTTCGCGCCCCCGCGCTAAAACGCTGGCCAGGGCGCATGCCGACCGTGCGCGAACGGACGGATCCGGCACATTTTGCGCCAGCCTATGCGCCTCTTCCAGAATCCGTACCGCACTCGCGTCTTCATCCTGGCTCCAATATTGCCGTCCAATTGAAATCAGAAGGTCGACACGATTGGCGTCGTTATCGCCGCGTTGCCGCTGGATGATGTGCTCGGCGCGGCCCAGCAGATCGTTCACCTTGAAGAGCTTGCCCGAAGGAGCAGCGTCGGACAGGACAAACGAGTTCAGGTCGTTGATCGCTTCAGCGCGCGATAACTGACGTATCGCAAAATCCCGCTGTTTGCGCGCCGCTCGCGTCTGCGTCGTGGTGCCGACCAGGCCGGCCATCGAAGCGGCGAAAGCTAACGTCGCAAACCCGACTTGCCAGCGGTTGCGGCGCGTAAATTTAACCGCGCGATAGGCCAGCGTGTCCGGCCGGGCGCTGATTGTTTTATGTTGCAGATACCGGGAGATGTCATCGGCGAACGCTGTTACCGAGGCGTAACGTTCTTCCGGCCGCTTCTTCAACGTCTTCGCCACGATGGTGTCAAGATCACCTCGCAGCGTCGGGCGAAGCTTGTCGGCTGTAGTACTTCGCAGCGCGGCGGCTCCCGCATCATCCTTTTTCGACGTAACTACCTCTGACATGCGAGGAGGCTCTATCTCAACGATCGATTTAAAAAGGCTCGCAGTCGAGTGAACGTTCGAACCTGCCGGATGCTGCCCGGTGAGCAGGCAAAACAGCAAAACCCCCAAGGCATAAACGTCGGTGGCGGTCGTGATCGGGCCATCGTTCAGCTGTTCGGGTGCCGCGTAATGCGGGGTCAGTGCGGCTCCGGCTTCCCGCGTGAGCGGTGTTTCACCTCCGCCCTCGCCATTTTTCTCGAGCAGCTTGGCAATGCCGAAATCCAGCAGCTTCACCTGGCCGTCGATTCGAACCAGCACATTGGACGGCTTGATATCGCGATGCACAATCAGGTTCGCGTGAGCATGCGCCACCGCCGTGAGCACATCCAGAAACAGGCGCAGACGCGCTTCGACAGCGAGCTTTCCCAAATCGCAGTAGCGATCGATGTGTTCGCCTTCGACATATTCAAGGACCAGATAGGGGCGGCCGTTCTCGGACACGCCCGCGTCCAGCAGCGCCGCAATTTTCGGGTCGGCAAGCCTGCCCAGAATGCTTCCCTCGCGCCTGAATCTCTGCTCGCTCCCGCGCCCGGCTAGCGCCATATTCAAGAACTTGACCGCCGCCTGACGCTCGAACCGTCCGTCGTTTCGCTCTGCCAGCCAGACGCTGCCCATGCCCCCTTCGCCCAGGAGCGAAATCAGCTTGTATGCGCCGACTGTCTGCCCCGCAACGCCGCCACTTCCCGAAAGCGGGGAAGGAAAGTCTTCGAGAAAACACGATTCGTTCAGCGAATCGTATTCGTCGAGGAGTTCCTGGATGCGATTGGCCATGCCGAGATCGTGCTCGCGCAGTGAGCCGAGCCAAGTAGTGCGCTCGTCCCCGGACAGCGTGAGTGCATGCTCCAGATAGGGGCTGATTTGCCGCCACCAATCGGGTCCGAAATTTCCTCCGGCCGCTGCCGGTTTTTCAGATGGATGCATTTGATCGAAGGCTGCGGTGCAAAAATACCCTTGCTTTATCCCAGCCGCGCTGTACGGTACGCTCTGAGACGTTGCGCATCGCGGCAATCTCCCCAAACGAGAAGCCGCAAAAAAACTTCAGGTCAACAATTTCAACCAGCGATGTTTCCACTTTGGCAAGCTCGTCCAAAGCTTCACTAATTCGCGTAAGATCACGATCGTCCGCGGGGTCTTCGACAGATTCGTTGTTGAACGACGTAAGCTCAAACTGACCACCGCGTTTTTGTGCTCGGCGGCTCCGCGCATGATCTATGATCAGTCCCCGCATCGCGCGCGCCGCATACGATATAAAGCGCGCACGGTCCGGAAAGGAGGAGCCTTCCCGCGAAGTCATGTCCAGATAAGCTTCATGCAAAAGCGTCGTGGCGCTTAAACTCACCGGAACTCCCTGCCGCCCCAACTCGCGTTTCGCTATCCGATGCAACTCGGAATAGAGTTCAACGAAAAGAGCTTCGGCCGCGGAGTTATCACCCTCGTCCGCAGCGCCAATCAGCGAGGAAATTGTGGCGCCCATTGGTAAATGGCACCACAATTCCCACCGGTTCGCAACAACGGTAGTGTCGAAAACCCCTTTTGCCGGAAGAACTCAGTTTCACTCCGGTTTGGTGGCTGGTGCAGGCTCCCACTCGATGCCAAGCATACGGCTGGCCTTCGGCATGAGCATAGGAACCTCCTCGCGATACCGGAGATACGCCTCGCCGTGCGCGGCGATCAGATCTCTTTCTTCCAACTGAATTGCAATCAGAATGTACGCAGTGGTTGCAATCGAGAAAACCAGGTGCGCCGCCGTCATGTTGGGAGTAAACCAGAACGTAAACAACCAGCCAACGTATAACGGATGCCGGACCAACTTATAAAAGCCGCGTGAGCGAAACCCGACCGGCTCGTACGGTCGATTGCGAAACCGTATCCAAACCTGGCGGAGCCCAAAAAGATCGAAATGGCTTGTCAGAAACGTTGATATCAGCAGAATCGCCCAGCCGGCGGCATACAGAAAGTACAGAACCGCTCGGCCCATAGAGTTGTCAACCTGCCAAATAGTTCCGCCGATGGGCCGCCAGTGCCAGAAGAGCAGCGCCAGGCAAACGCTCGAGAAGAGTACGTAGGTGCTGCGTTCCGCAACTGCCGGAATGATTGCAGTCCAGGCTCGTTTGAACCACTGCCGCGCCATCACGCTGTGCTGGATCGCGAACAGCGCCAGCAGAGCAGTATCAACGGCTATCGCTTCGGCCACACTAGTGACGCGCCCGGAATCCATCGACTTGGGTACCACGATGTTGCCGATAAAACCAACACCATATACAAAGGTGGCGAAGAATACCAGATAACAGAATGCTCCATAAACTAGAGCCGTGATTCGAGCCAGCATAGGACCTCCAAATTTCTCCTCTGTGCAAACTTCTCTTGAGTCTTCTTCCCCATCTATTGGCCTTCGCAGCTCACTCGGTTGTTCCAGTCCACAAAGGCGCCGTTCGGGTTATTTCGCCATGCCCATACGTGGAGTTCGAAGAAAGGATTCAAGCCGAAGCGGTTCGGGCTGTCCACGAACTGAAATGTCTGGCCCTCCAGTACCGGCGGCGTTTTGTGGTTTTTCAGCCAGGCCGCCGAGTCGACAATGAACTCGACCGCGACCAGCCGCGCCCGCCCGTCCTTCGTCTCGTAAATCAGTGCTTCGGGCTTCGAGGCATCAATCTCACCGTCGCCAACCAGATCGCCGTTGACGTAGTGGACGCCCATAGCACCGTGATCCGGACCGCTGACGCACCCGAGGAAAGGCTCGTATCCCGCTGCGGTTGCGGCATTCACGTCAACGAACTGGCGTGTATTGTCGCGGACAGTCTCGACTAGTTTGGCTGGCGAGTCATGGTCATGACCGGCGTGTTCGTGATCGGCTGTCGCCTGCCCGACATTGTCGGCCGAAGTAGCAGCGGCGGCGAAAAGCGACGAACCGCCGGCAATCCCGCCAAGTAGCGCAACGCTCAGCACGCTCGTGCCGATTCTGTTGAAAAAAGTATGGATGAATTTCATAGTGTGTCCTTAGAACCTGCTGTCTACTGAATAAATCGGAAGCTGGATTCAAAAGACGACACCGTCCGGAAAAAATTGTGGGGCAGGCGCGAGCCTGCGGCGGCCGCACAGGCCGCCAAGCTGGTTTGTCAGGTTCCAACTCCATGGTTCACTTCGCAGGGAACGGTCTGGCCCTGAAGCCTGAAAGATTACGTCTGATCAAGCGCAGGGCGGCCTACGCGGCCGCCGCAGGCTCGCGCCCGCCCCACAACCCGAACCCAATTACCTCATTGCTTCTTAACTATTGGCCAATTTTCTTGGTATGGAAAATGTCGAAGCTGTTGCGCACGCCGCACAGGCCGCCTAAGCCGCTGCAAGCAAATCTTTGGCGATCTTTCGTTGCCGGTCTACATAAACGTTCGGAGCAGGAAATTTTTTCCAAAGATCCGCCAGACGTCGAAAACAAGCCCGGGCCTCTTCGATTCGTTGCCGATGAAGGTAAAAGGTCCCCAGCACCGTTTCGACACCGGCAAGAGGAACAACATTCTCGATCTCTCGGTCTTGCGCCATCAGTTGCGCTTCCTGTTGGGCTTGGTGCAGCAGAGTTTCGGCAGATTGGAAATGATGAAATTCCGCGTTTGCCTGTGCACTCAGCACAAGTGCGTAGATGAACACCAGTTGCTCGTGCGATTTAGATCGATACTTTTCGCCGAGTGCGCGCCATGCGGCAAGAGCGGCTTCGGCCGTTATCGCTGCTTCGCGCGCGCGGTTCGCTTTCAGTTGCGCCTGACCCACCCGAACCAAAGCCCGGAAACGCCGCGACTCAACCAGATAACTGCTTTTGCCGGATGCGATCAGGTCATCAAACACGCGCACAGAATCTCGCGCGCTGCTGATCGCGGCCTGGGCATCGGACTCACGCTCACAAAGCGAGACCTGATACAGCGCAATGCCGCGGCTGAGCTGAGCTGATGTATCGTTCGGATCGTTGAGAGCCATCTGTTGCACTCGAGCCAGGTAACGTTTTGCGCTTTCCAGCGCCAGGTCCGGCCGATCGAGATTTGGGCCGTAGTCAACGAAATAGATTTCCGAACGGTAATGGTCCACCAGCGCACGACGCCTCTGGAGAGTGGGATTCCGAGGTTCCAGTAACAAAAGCTGATCAACGGCAGCCTGGTCTTTGTCGATCGCTTGAAGCGCCTCCGGGAGCATGCCCAACTCCCTCGCTGCGGTTGCGATGCGCTCCTCGGCTTGCGCGACGCTCGAGAGTGCGGTGCGTACTCCGCTTGCCTTCAGCCACGCATGCGCCAGTTCGCCGCATCGCTGAAAATCCGTCCAGGCGGCCCGGTAGTGATCCAGATCCTCGTCCATATCGCCAAGCGTGCACCAGCCCGTGATATAGCCTTCCTGAGGGATTGCATCCTGCCCGTGCGCCGCGCGGATCTCGTCGAACGTTCGGATGGAGGATTCAGAAAGTATTCGCGCCTGCTTCAAATCATCGAACCGGACCAACTTGGCGTACTGCAGGTAATATTGCGCTAAATCAGGGAGGTAAGCGGCATTTTCGCTAGCGATCTTTCGATAAAGAGAGCCGGCTTTGGCATAGCTCGCAAGCGCGTCCTGCATGCGGCCCAAATTGGGCTTCGTAGGGAAACCCTGCGCGTCTCCAATCTTTAAATAAGCCGCCGCAATCTCTCTTTGCAGATCGAGATCGCCCCCCGCGCTCTTGCTCAAATTGTCCAGGTATTGGATCGCTCTCCGCACCGTGAACTCGCGAATCTTAGTGGACCCTTCCAGCTTTGCCAGCCCATCTTGTAAGTCGAATACGAACACGTGCGCTAACTCGCGTACCTGTTGAAACCGCTGCCGCTCAATCGCGCGCTCGCGATTCGCGATGTAAAGACTGGTCGAAAGACCGGCGACTACCAGAGCGACAGCGCTCACCGGGATCCAGCGCCGCCGCAGGAACTTCCGTGCGTGATACCAGACGTTCCCTGAGCGCGCCTGCACTGGCCGCGATTCAAGCAGCGCACGCACATCATCAGCGAACGCATCCACTGACGAGTATCGTTCCTCCGCTTCGCTCCGCAGCGCCTTCGCGAGGATGTAATCAATATCGGAAGTGAGACTCGGATTCAGACGGCTCGGCGGCGTAATACTTTTCGTCCCCAGCATGGCCGCCATCGAGTCTACGCCACCCGTTGCCGATTCATGTGGCAAGCGCCCCGTCAGCAGCTTGTACAGAACGGCCCCGAGCGAATATATGTCTGTTGCAGTGGTTTGCGGCGTCCCGCGGAGTTGCTCCGGGCTGGCATAGTACGGCGTCAGCAGCCGCTCAGCCGTTTGCGTCGCTTCACCGCTCTCATCCAGCAGCTTGGCTATGCCGAAATCCAACAGTTTTGGTTGCCCCGTTGCGTCCACGAGAATGTTAGACGGCTTCAAGTCGCGATGGATGATTAAGCGCCGGTGCGCATACGACAGGCCCGCACAGACTTGCAGGAACAACTCAAGCCGGCTGCGAACCGAAATCCCCGCGCAGTAGGCGTCGATCGCCACACCCTGCACGTATTCCATCACCAGATAGGGTTTGCCGCTTGACGTTCGTCCGGCGTCGAGCAAGTGAACGATCGAAGGATGATTCAGTGACGCCAGGAGCTGCCGTTCAGTAAGAAAACGCTCAAGCCAAACCGGCCGTAAATTTCCCGCCCCCAGGAACTTAATCGCAACTTTCAGTTCAATTTCGCCGTCGTGGCGTTCAGCCAGCCAGACACTCCCCATACCGCCGTCTCCAATTTTCGACAGCAACGTATAGGCCCCGGCCACCTGACCAGCAAACTCGATGTGAGCTAATATCGCCGGCTGAATTTGCTCTAAAAATTTGTTTTCCGCCAACAGGCGATGCTCGTCGAGAAACGATTCCAGGATCGCGGCTAAATCCGGTGTTCGGCGGCGAACGGCGTCAAGCCACGCTGGACGCTCTTCGTCCGTCAGCGAAAACGCTTCATCCAGATAGGGGCTTATCTCCTGCCAGCGATGCGTAGGTTGAGGCGTAACATCTTAATTCTAGTGAACCCAACCCCATCTGTGTACAGCCTCGAAACTGGGCCGCAAGCGTAAGCGCGCTTAAAGAAATTCTTAAACGCAGATGAACACCCCACTACATAACGGCAGCGCCGTGGAAACCTTCATTTTCGTGCTTTAATGAGTGGGGACGCGCAGTTTGTGTGCATTCCCGATCGCTAGCCGCAGGAGATTCGTGAATGAATACAAAGGTCGTCGCAGGGCAGGTGCGCGAGCCCGCCGATCGCTGGACAACCACCGACGCATCGGAAACCTACGATGTCGCAAGCTGGGGAAAAGGTTATTTTTCCGTCGGTGAAAACGGTAGCCTGTTCGTTCATCCAACCAAGGAGCCCGACCGCCGCATCGACCTGAAGCAACTCGTCGACACATTACAATGGCGCGGCATCTCACTGCCCATTCTCGTGCGTTTCGCAGGCATCCTCAAACACCGGCTAGGGGAAATACATCAGGCGTTTGACACCTCCATCCGCGAGCACGGGTATCAGGGCGGATACTGCTGCGTTTATCCGATCAAAGTAAATCAACAGCGGCAGGTCGTAGAAGAAATTTTCAATTTCGGCCGCGTCTATCATTTTGGACTCGAAGCCGGCTCCAAGCCGGAGTTGTTAGCTGTTTTGGCGATAGCCGACAACGAGACGCCAATCATCTGCAACGGCTTCAAAGACGACGAGTACATCGAGATGGTAATGCTGGCGAAGAAAATCGGCCGCCGCATTATTCCCGTTGTCGAAAAATATACGGAACTTGAATTAGTCGTGAAGCATGCCGAAAAGGTCGGGGTGAAACCGGTCATCGGCATACGTCTGAAGCTCGCGAGCCGCGGCTCCGGGCGTTGGAAATCATCCGGCGGCTATCGTTCAAAGTTTGGCCTGACGGTGACCGAAGCACTGACGGCTGTCGCCTACCTGAAAGAGCGCGGACTGGAAGATTCTCTCCAGCTGCTTCACTTTCACTTAGGCAGCCAGATCACCAATATCCGTCAAATTAAGGCGGCCGTCATTGAAGGCGCGCGGATTTACGTCGAATTGAAGAAGCTCGGAACCGGCTTGCGCTTCCTGGATGTCGGGGGCGGTTTGGGAATCGACTACGACGGATCGCAGACCGATTTCGAGTCTAGCGTCAATTACACGCTCGAAGAATATGCCCGCGATCTCGTCTATCACATTCAGAGTATTTGCGACGAAGCCGAGGTCCCACATCCCACCATCATCACGGAAAGTGGACGCGCGGTCGCCGCCTATCACAGCGTGCTGTTATTTAATGTGCTTGGCGTGAGTGGTTTCGGCGAGGACGAATTACCCGCTTCTATTCCCGAAGATTCCGAGCAGTGTCTTATCGATCTGTTCGAAACCCACCGGTCTTTAAACAAGAAAAATTTGCTTGAGACTTACCACGATGCTCAACAGGCCCTCGATTCGGCGCTGAACCTTTTTAGTCTGGGCTATCTTCCTCTGGATCAACGCAGCATGGCTGAAAACCTGTATTGGTCCATCTGCCGCCGCGTTCTGAAAATGGCAAAAGAGCTCGATTACTTTCCCGAAGAGTTGGAAGGCTTGGACGGCATGTTGTCGGACACCTACTTTTGCAACTTTTCCCTGTTCCAGAGCATGCCGGACAGTTGGGCGGTCAAACAATTGTTCCCGGTGATGCCCATTCATCGTTTAAATGAGCGGCCGACCAGGAACGCGGTCCTTGGGGACATCTCGTGCGACTCCGATGGCAAGGTAGATCAGTTTATCGACCGCCGGGACGTCAAGAAGACTCTTCCGTTGCACGCCTTCCATCACGAGCCCTACATTCTCGGCACGTTCCTGGTCGGCGCGTATCAGGAAATTTTGGGCGATTTGCACAATCTATTCGGCGATACAAATGCAGTGCATGTCTCTCTCGACGACAATGGCGATGTCGCGCTCGACACTGTCGTGCAGGGCGATACCGTGCGCGAAGTTCTGAACTATGTCCAATACAATTCCCAGACATTAGTCGATCAGTTCCGCCGTGACATCGAGCGTGCCGTACGCGAGCAGCGCATCGGCTACGAAGATGCCGGGCGCTTACTGAAGTTCTACGAAGAGGGCCTGCAGGGCTATACGTATCTGGAACAGTAACTTCCTAACGGAACTCGCTGAATCGTGAGTGATATCCGGGTCGTCCTTGTTTCGCCCCGCAATCCCCTCAATATCGGTGCCGTCGCCCGCGCGATGAGCAACTTCGGATTCACCAGCATGCGCCTGGTGAATCCGTACGATGTCGCGTTTCGCGAAGCGCGCTCGGCCGTGCACTCACATTACGTGCTGGAGCAGGCGGAAATCTACGACTCCCTCCCAGCCGCCGTCGCCGACTGTGGCCTCGTCATCGGAACGACCGCGGTCGGCAATCGTGATTTGACTGTGCCGTTGTACTCGGTTGAAGCGGCCGCAGGCTTGCTGCAGGAGCAGGGTTCGGCCGCTCCCGCTGCGCTCCTGTTCGGTTCAGAAAAGTTCGGCTTGTCCAACGAAGACTTAAGCAACTGCAACTTTGTTCTCCGCATTCCATCACGGGAAGAACATGGCTCGATAAATCTCGGACAGGCTGTCGCCATCTGCCTTTATGAAATGCGGCGATCTGCGGAACGGGAGTCGTTACGCTTCCCGCCCGCGGAAACGGCGACCGCTGGAGACCAGGAGCGCTTCACGGAATCGCTTCTTGAAATTCTGCGAAACTCCGGCTACATCAACGAACGCACGGCTGAATCTACCGAGCAGAAACTCCGTCGGCTGGTACGCCGGCTGCGCATTCCGGCAGGCGATATCGAAACCTGGCTCGGTGTGTTGCGGCAGATCTTGTGGAAGTCGCGGCAGTAAACTCGGATGCTATTCTGAACCCGATGACGAAGGTACAGACGACGTTCAATATGACGCGGCCCCTGACGGAATCCGAACTATTGAACATTGCGCGCATGCATTCTGTTTACGGATTTATGGCCGTGCGCTGGAAGCCTTCTCACAATACATTGTTCGTCGAATATGACGCATCGCGCCTGACGCTGAGCGAGGTACGTTCTTCACTTGAGGAGCACGGCCTCCCGGTAGAAGCAACTGCCGTCGGCTGATGCGGCTTACGGTCGGCGTACACCCGGTTCGAGAAGCGCTTCGCGCCCATCGTGCGCTGGACAAAGTTCTGATCGCTAAAGGATCGGGTGGACCGCGCATTCAGGAAATCATCGATCTATGCCGCGGCCAATCTGTCCCGGTGCGGTTTGAAACGCGCGAAGCTCTGGATCGCACAAGCAAAGGCGCCCCTCATCAGGGCGTGATCGCGTTTGGAGTGGCGCATGATTACGTTCCCCTCGATGCCGTCTTGGAAAACGCGCGCATGCTGGTCGTTCTCGACGGGGTGGAAGATCCGCATAACCTCGGCGCAATCGTTCGAACCGCTCATGCGGCGGGCGCCGATGCAATCGTAGTCGCCGAGCGCCGTGCTGCGCCGATCACTGAAACGGTAGCGCGTGCCGCCGCCGGTGCGCTCGAGTACTTGCCCGTTGCGCGAGTAACAAATATCAGCCAGTTGCTGGAACGCCTGAAACAACGCGGCTTCTGGATCTACGGCCTTGATGAGCGCGGAACTGAATCGTACGATCGTGTTGATTTCACCATCCCCTCTGCCGTTGTGCTTGGCGGCGAGGGGAAAGGTCTGCACCAGGGCGTGCGAAAGCATTGTGATTTCTTGGTGCGCATTCCAATGGCGGGCCAGGTTTCTTCGTTAAATGTTTCTGTCGCGGCAGGCATTATTTTGTTCGAGTGGCGTCGCCGGAACCCTTAAATCTTCCAAAAACGTATCCTTTGCCTATTGTTTCAAGCCTCTTCGCGAAAAGAATGCTTGATATTGCACTGTGTTAAGGGTGACAATCTTAACAAGTGCTCAAGTTTGAGCAAGGGAGAATCATATGGCAACGAAGAAAGCAACCAAAAAAGCTGCTAAGAAAGCCGTGAAAAAGGCAACCAAAAAGGCTGTCAAAAAAGCGGCTCCAAAGAAAGCAGTTAAAAAGACCGCAAAAAAAGCTTGAACCACAAGCTCGGCTAAACCAACAACTACAGCGAAACGCCGTCGTGCAAATAGCTGGGTTGTGCAACGAAAGCCGGCAAATGTCTTATCCGTTTTCGCGCTTAAAGATTTTGCCGGCCAACACTCCCCTCCTCATATCAAGCACCCTCACTCAGTAACAGCATTAGACGGTAAGAGCATTACTCGGTGGGAGCCTTAGTGGTAAGTGCAAGAACCAGCCCTTCCATAACTAGCCGGTCGTCCTTATAACCTTCCCGGAACTTCTTGTCCGTTTCGTAAATCAAGGTGACCGCGTGCATAAGCTGCGGCGCTGCGAACGCGGACGCCGTTGCAAGCACCTGTTCAGCGCGGTCCCGCCAGATCCGGACGCCTAGTTTCGTAAAGAACGCCACCGCCTGATTCGCGTTAGTGAGTTTCGCCTCTTTGGCAGCAAGCGCAAGGCGAAACTGCATACTCAAAAACGTAAGAGCAAGCGGAAGATACTCCCCTTCCCGCACGAGAATGTCTAAGGAGCGCAGAGCATTCACACGGTCGCGTTTGCCAAGCGCATTTACCAGATTGAAGATTGTTGTTTGGGAAGCATTCGGCACCATGGTCCGTAAATCGTTTTCGGAAACTGAAGCTTCCGGGCCGACGAACAAAGACAGCTTCTCCATCTCGGCGGAAAGCCGGTTGGCATCCCCCGCCACCGCCTCCAGAAGCATCGCGAGTTCCGCGCCGCCGAATTTCAGGTTGTGCTGTTTAGCAAGATCTTGCGCAAGATAGCGGCTCGCTTCGGCGCTGAGCGGACGAAATTCCACTGTTACCGGGACATCGCTATAAAATTTCTGAACCCGTTCGAGTTTGTTTCGATCGTCGCCGGAGAAATCATATCGGCTGCATTCGAATACCAGAATCGTGCCGTCAGTCGGGTGCTTCAGATAAGTCGCGAGATCCGGCTCACTGGACTTTTTGGGATTGTCCTCGTCGTCGCTTTCGGCTGTGAAGCGGCGCGGTAGTGCCAGCTCGGCGCTGCTGATCCAAATAACCCGGTCTCTTGCAAACAGCGAGAACGACCGCGCGTCGTCCAGAATCTTCGGCAAACTGCTCTCTTCCAGATCGATTTTAGAGAAGCCGGATTCGCGCGCGTCCCCGGGCAGCGCACGAGCCACCAGTGCCTCCCGGCACGACTTTCGGAAATACCCTTCCGGCCCCAGAAATAAATACGCAGGAGCAAGCGGCTGTTTCGAGACCCGCGCCAGAAACTGCTCCGGATTTAGCAGCGGCATCGGGTTAGAAGTTCTCGACCACGGAAGTTACAATATCTCGCGCCAGGTTCTGGCTCAGCCGCTGCATCGCAGGCCCGCTTTCGTCGAAGATCTGATGTGGGTCGCTCGCGATCTCATAATTCTCTTTGATCGTCAGAGCCGGCCGCGAATAGAGCACCTTCCCGCTCGCACGCTCTGTCAGGTTGATGCTCATAATCATAATGATTGCGACCGTCGAGATCTTACCGGTTGTTGGATCGCTCAGCGAGGGCGCGCGGATGATGCGGTTGATCGAGCCGCTGAGAACTGCATCCGCCGTGCTCAGATCGCTGACCACTCGGAAGCGTGTACGTTCCGTGAATTCATGACCGATGGAATTTGCCAGCAGGTCGCCGGCTTTATAGTCGGTTGTGTAACACGTAAATGCTGGAATGGCGATCGTCTGCACACCCGTCGGCACCAGATCCGCTTTTCCGCCGGCATGGTAACCACACGAGGAAAGAAACACGACTGCTGCACTCAGTCCCCACCAAAACCTCATTGCACTGGCTTTCTGATTTCACTTAAAAGATCCGCAACACCGTCGGCAATCAATCGAAGATTGTCGCAGACCGCCCAGATCCACACCGCGCGGGGATTGTTATCGTCAATCCGGATATCTCCGGCGACCAGTCCGCTCTGACCAACGGCCCCCACATTGGTTGGGGGTTCTTGGTCGGCCGCGCGAATTTCGATTTGCGCCGACGCAAGCGCTTCTGCCACCGTAGCCGCCTCTGCTACCGCTTCGAACTCAACCCAGAAGGAAATGCTGTAGCCGTGAAACACCGGTGCCTGCACTAGTCGCACCGACGGGATGGGGATGCCAGTTTCTGAGTTTTTACTCAACACGCTTGCAATATCGCGCGTGATGCGGTGCTCGTTGCGTAAAAGATTAGCTACAGCTTCTTCACCATATTGCGCCAGCATGTTGAAGGAAAGCTGGGTGTCGAAGACTTTCTTTTCAAGCGGCTTGAATGCCAGCAGGCTCGTCGTTTGCTGGTGCAACTCGTTAATACCGCGTTTGCCAAGTTCGCTCGCCGGTTCAAACACGTGAATGACGGCGTGCCGCACCCGCGCCTGGCGTGCCAGTCGAACTAAGACCAGCGCGCTTGCGGCCGCCGCAACATGCGCCAATATGAACAGTTTCGCCCCGGTCTCTATATCGGTCGAGAGCGGCATAACAACTTGCGCATTCGGCTTCTGCTCGAGAGAACCGGTACAATCAATCAGAATCGGCGCGCGCCGCGTCGACGCCGCCGCCAGCTGATAGGCTTTATTGGCGCCTTCTTCCGTTCCAGCCAATATGACGGCATCTTGTTCCGCCATGCCTGCTGCGTTCAGCTCTTTCATGTAGGCCGCTTCTTCGTCTTGATTACTGAAGCTGCCTTCCGCGTTTGCAGCATAGGGTGTAATCACAACCCCGCTACTTCGTGCTTTGATCACCTCTTCCAATTCGCGTCCCAGAAGAGTGTCGCCACCTACGATCGCCACGCGATACGGCTTGGCCTTCGAAACAGTTCGACTAACCAACTTGATGCTCCGGTAAAGAGGCAGCGGGAGGCGTTCGCCGCCGTCTGCGAATGATGCCACCGGCACGAATCAGAATGCCGCTGCACACATACGTAACCGCCATCACCAGCAGTACCGGCTGAGACCACATCCAGATAACAAACAGCGCGCCGGCCACAATCAGCACCATCAAAGGAGACCTCGGCTTCGACATGCCCAGCTGTTTAAAGCTTGGATAACGCCAGGTACTTACCATCAGCAATCCGACAATCCCCACCAAGATCAGCCAGACGATCGAGAGCTGAACGGACTGAAGAGGCGCCGGGAACCGGTACACGATTGCGGCGACAAAGCCGGCAGCCGCGGGAATCGGCATACCGACAAAGTACTTTCGGTCCGGCCGCCCCGGATTCTTCGGCAATGGATTCGTCTGAACGTTGAATCGAGCTAGTCTTACTGCTCCGCACAGCAGGTAGAAAAAGCCGACAAGATACCCGGCGCGCTTCAAGTGTCCATAAACGTCGCCGTCGCCAGCCGTGAAGACGAACAGCACGCCCCATACATACGCGAGAACTGCCGGCGCAATCCCAAACGTGATGACGTCCGCTAGCGAATCCAGTTCTCTACCGAAATCGCTCGTCGTATTCGTCATGCGTGCGATTCGCCCGTCCAGACCGTCGAAAAACACCGCAAATCCCAGTGCTTTCGCTGCAGTCACAAAATGCCCGTTAGCGCCCAGGTTGTCGGTGTGCGCCTGCAAAGCACCTTCAAATGCTTGAACAATGGCGATATAGCCTAAAAAAATATTCGCGCTGGTGAAGAGTGTCGGCACAGCATAGGCAGCGCGGCGGGGATGCTTCTTCGGCGCAAGCGGCGCCTGCGGAGGAGTCAGTGGCTGGTTTGTCGTCAGACCGCCTCCCTCGCATGCACGCGCTTCGCGATCACGGAACTGCCGGCAGTCACTTTGTCTCCAATTCGCACCGACGCTTTCCACTCCGGTCCGAACAGGATGTCAACCCGCGATCCGAATTTGATGTAGCCGATGCGCTCTGCCGGTGCCACAGTGTCTCCGGGCTTTTTATAGCAGATAATGCGCCGCGCAATCAGTCCGGCAATCTGACGGCATACGACGCGTGTCCCCGAGCCTTCAATCACCAGCGTATTCTGTTCGTTGTCGAGAGACGCCGATTCGTGGCTGGCTACCAGGAACTTCCCCGGCCGGTAAATCACTTCCGTGACGCTGCCCGGAATCGGTGTGCGATTGACATGCACGTTGAAAATATTCAGAAAGATGCTGATGCGCGTTTCGCCCGGACCGATTTCGCGAATGGCAACCACCTTCCCATCGGCGGGAGCCAGCATATCGCTGGCCGAGGGAGCGGCGCGGTCGGGATCCCGAAAAAAATAAAGGCAAAATGCCGCCAAAATGTAGCACAGAATGCCGACCCAGGGAGTAAGAAAGATGGAGAGCGCGATCCCGGCCAAGGTGAGACCGCCAGCATAGTAAATCCCGTCGCGAACTATCCGCAAATACCTATTTTGGCACGTGGAAAGCGCACGAGCCGCCCGGGCAGCTCGCTACAACCGGCAAACGCTTTTTAAATTCGCCCGGGGCGAGTCTGTTGTGCGCGTTTACTGGGAAGACTGAAATCAAGCACAAAAAAAGCCGGCGGAACAGATACTCCGCCGGCATCAGTGGGTGGGTTGAAAATAATTACCGGTGACCTGTCGCGCCGCCGTGCACAACAACGTGTCCGCCACCGTAGTAACCGGGTCCGTGATAGTAACCAAATCCTCGGTTATAAGCGGGTCCGCCGTAATAATGTCCGCCTGAGAAGTAGAAGCCCACGCTCGGTCCCCAGTATGGGTACGGATAAGGATACGGATACCCGTACGGATATGCGGCCGCATAATAAGCCCTTGGGGGCGCGGGCGTCATCGAATAGGAAGGTCCGGGCCTGTCATACTCGCCGGGTTCTACATAACGAAATGCCATCGGGGCGTTCAGGGTTGAAAACGAAACCGGCGTCACGATCTCGAACGTCAGAGCCTCCTCTGGATAAACAACACTCGGATGGCCGTGAGTCACCAGAGCGCCCACCAGAAGTCCCGCGCCTGCGCCGACCGCCGCTGCAGGTCCGCCACCCGCGATTGCACCGATAGTTGCACCGACCGCGGTTGTTCCGATGATCGTGCCTGCGTCCGCCGCATTGCGGCCGCCTCCCTTACGTGCGATCAACTGCGTCTGCAGCGGAATGCGCTGGCCATCCACTAAAGTGAGATCGGTGAGTTGCAGGACCAGTTTTTGAGTGCCGCCTTTTTCGGCGTCCACCACCACTCCGCCGATCGTTTGGCCTGGCTCAGCCACCACAATGCCATTCACCACAAGGGGTGCGGTCAGTGTCGCCGTAAACGTATCGCCGTTTTGGTTGTGGTCCGAAGAAAGCCCTTGATTGATCCGAACGCCGACAAACGTGCCCGGAGCTATAGTAAGCTGCGCCGGAATCGGCGGCGGCCCCTGCTGCGGATAAGGCGCCGGTTGATAGGTTGCTTGCGGATAGTTGGGTTGCGGATAGGTAGCTTGCGGATAGCTGGATTGAGGATAGCTTGGTTGAGGATAGGTCCGTTGAGGATAGCCGGATTGAGGATAACTTGGCTGCGCTGGCGGCGGATATGCCGGCTGCTGCCCGGCTTGTCCGTACGGCGGATAACCGGCCGGCGGATATGGTTGCTGCACGTTCAGCGGCACCGGCGGCACTTCGGTCATTGGCGGAGGAGTGTTTTGATCGTTCTGTCCAGCCTGATTTTCCGGCGGCCGCTGCACATCATTTGATGGCGCTGAATTTGTCTGCTGCCCATCAGCCTGCTGCCCATCAGATTGGCTTACGGTGGGCCATCCCCCCGCGTTCCCGGCGCTCGATTGCTGCCCCGCTTGCGCTAACACGGTTGTGGACGCGGCGAACACACCAGCAAACAGCCAGCAGGCCGCGGTCCGTGCGAACTTTGCGCTAAAACCTGACATCGTCGTTGTCACCTGTTTCATCTCTGTCGACGATTGTTGCTTTGCACGCGTTTCGCCAACCAATTTTGTCTTAAACATCAAAGAGATGCATAAGTTGGTCCGGCTCCATTCCACCGCGATTGGTGCTTTTCAGCCAGCTCACTCCTGTCGATCCCGAATGTAGTGCAGACATGACTTCACCAGAAGTAACGCAATCACCGCCAATACGGCGATTCGCACATTCCCTTTCAGGCTGTATGCAGCTCCAGCGAAGAGCAGGCAAAACAGCACGATCGCTGTGGGTAATCCGATCGCGCCTTTGTTTTGCACCGTCGCGTTAATTCGTGCCGGGCGGCTGTTTTGTCTGCGGCTGCTGCGCAACCGGCTCACGGAAGGAGCGCTCAACCATGTCGTGCGGATCGGTTGAAACCGGTTGGTCCCGCCAAAGCCAACGCAGCATATCGGGCAGGATTTCGCCACCCATTTTTTGACCGTGCCGATTCATACCGAACGTGTAATTCAAGTCATATCCCTTTTCGGTAAGGGCCTTGACCATGCGGACGTTTTGATAAAACCAATCGCGGCGCTGATCGTATGTGCCGTCGGGATGCAGTGAACGGTTATCGTTGCGCCCATCTTGCATATAGATGCGAATCGGCTTTTTGTCGCTCTTCAGAATCAAATCCGGGTACGCATCCCCGCCGCGCAAGTTCGTGAAGCTCCCGACGATGCTGAAAACTTTTCGAAACTGATCGGGACGCTCCCAGGCCACCGTGAACGCCGCGATTGCACCGGAACTGGTTCCGCCGATGCCACGATCATTCGGATCTTTCGAAATGTTGTAGTCTTTGTAAATTACCGGGAGCAGCTCGTCGCAAATCACGCGCGCATACTTATCGTCCAGCGAATTGTATTCCGTGGGACGGTTGGTGGTTTTGTCTCCCCATTCTTTGGGATTCGGCTCGGGCTGATCGGGGCGCCGGCCCGGATTGATAAAAACCGCGATCATCACCGGGATCTCGCGGCGATAGATCAAATTGTTCAGAACGTTCGGCGCCCGCGCATCGCCTTCCATATCCAGAAACGCCTGGCCGTCGTTGAACACCATCAGACTAGCCGGGACGGCGGAATTGTATTGCGCTGGAACGTACACCCAATACGTGTGTTGCGTGCCCGGATAAGCCGAACTCGGCAGCGTGTACGGTCCGCGAATCTCACCTTTCGGCACGCCATCTTCTACCAATGAGTCAGGGCCCAAATGATAATGAATGTTCGGATCGGGTGTTTGCGGCGTCTGCGCCGAAAGGCCAAGACAGCACCAAAGGAGTGCAAAGCTTTTGAACTGTACGGGGGCCAATCCCGGCCGCGGACGCCTTTCAGCCGTACCCTTTTCCCGCGGCTTCGTCAAAACAAGAGAGCTTGCGAACAAAATAGAACGCAACATCGTTTTCGTTGGAACCTGTTTATCACATTGCGATTCCATCTCTACCGTAAGCTGGAGTTTTGAGGAGTTTCATGCGCCGTAACCTATATGTGTTACCGATTTTTGGATTATTGCCGCTTCTTACAATGCGAGGCGCCGACTCGAGCGACGTAACGCGCGCCACATTAGACAACGGGCTGCGTGTTGTCATCATCCGCGACACATTGGCTCCCGTCGTTACAGTGGAAACCAACTATCTGGCTGGCGGCAGCGATACTCCCGCGGGTTTTCCAGGAACCGCGCACGCCCAGGAGCACATGATGTTCCGCGGCTGCCAGGGTGTCACCGCGGACCAGATCGCCGCGATTTATGCCCAGCTCGGCGGTCAGTCCAATGCGGAAACGCGCCAGACCAGTACGAAGTATTTTGTAACGCTCCCGGCACAAGATCTCGACGTTGCTTTGCGCGTGGATGCAGCCTGCATGGCGGCAGTAGAAGACTCTCAAAAGGATTGGGAGCAGGAGCGCGGCGCAATCGAGCAGGAAGTGTCTCGCGACATATCTTCTCCGACATACAAGTTGAGCGTGCGCGTGAATCAGGATCTGTTTGCCGGGACCACCTATCAGCACGACGCGCTTGGGACGAAGGAATCGTTCGATAAGACCACTGCAGCGGATTTGAAAGACTTCTGGACCAAGTGGTACGCACCGAATAATTCGATTCTGGTAATCAGCGGCAACGTCGATCCGGCTGCCACCCTCGAGAAGATCAAACAATACTACGGTAAGATCCCGCGCCGTGACATTCCGGCCCACCAATCGCCAAAACTACAGCCGGTAAAGCAGGAAACGTTCACCCTGGACAGCAATCTGCCGTATACGCTGACCTCGATCGCCTATCGATTTCCCGGCTCAAACAATCCTGACTATGCGGCCGCTACCGTTTTGGTTGACGTGCTGTCGAGCCAGCGAGCCGATCTCTATGGACTGGTTCCGCAAGGTAAGGCGCTCTACGCCGGAGTCCAGATCTTTGCCTCCTACCCCGAGGCAAGCGCCGCTCTTGTGCTCGGTGCTCTTCCCCCGAATGGAGACACCACAACGCTCAACGATCAGATGCTGAAAATAATCAACAACTACGCGGAAAACGGGGTTCCGGCGGAGTTAGTCGAAGCGTCGAAAAGAAGCTGGGTCGCAAGTGCCGAGTTTTCGCGCAATTCCATTCCGAACCTCGCCGCTCTTTGGTCCCAGGCGCTGGCGGAAGAAGGCCGTCAATCACCCGATGAACAAGTGGAGGCGATCAAGCGTGTCACGGTTGATGATGTGAATCGGGTAGCGAAGAAATACCTTTCTGGGCAGCCGCATGTGGTCGGGATTCTGAAGCCGTCCGCTTCCGGCGAGGCCGTAGCGTCGAAAGGGTTTGGCGGGTCCGAACAGACCACCTCAGCTCCCACCAAGCCCGTAACGCTTCCCGATTGGGCTGAGGCAGCCGTCAAATCGCTCCGTCTCCCAGAGTCCGGCGTGCGTGCTACCGACATGACGCTCTCGAACGGCATACGACTGATCGTCCAGACCGAGAAGATCAGTCCAACCATCACGCTGACCGGCTCCATCAAAATGCAAACCGAAATGCAGACGCCGCCCGGCAAAGACGGTGTGTCCGACGTACTCGAAGGACTGTTCTCTTATGGGACCAAGACCTTGGACCGGCTGGCCTTTCAAAAGGCGCTCGATGATATTGCGGCGTCGGAATCCGCCGGCGGGAATTTCAGCCTGAAAGTGCTCAAACAGGATTTTGCGCGCGGCGTACAGCTGCTTGCCGACAACGAATTGCATCCCGCGCTACCCGAGGATGCATTCAAAGTTGTGCAGCAGCAAACCGCCGAGTTGGCTGCCGGCGAACTGGAGAGCCCTGCGTATCGCATGCAGCGGGCGATTGTCAAAGCGCTCCTTCCGCCGAACGATCCATTGCAGCGGGAGACAACGCCGAAAACAGTTTCCGGGCTGAGTCATGACGACATAGTTCAATATTTTGCCAGCGCTTATCGGCCGGATCTGACAACCATCGTTGTTATCGGCGACATCACGCCGGTGGAGGCTCGCAGCGTTATCGAAAAGTACTTTGATGGCTGGAAGATGAACGGTCCCAAACCGGATGTCGTTTTGCCGCCGGTTCCGAAGAACAAGCCCGCCGCCGTGCACGTGCCGGATCCCACCCAGGTTCAGTCGACGGTGGCGCTCACCGAACAAGTAGAAATAAATCGCTTCTCGCCCGATTTTTATGCTCTGCAAGTCGGGAATCATGTGCTCGGCGGAGGCTTTTATGCGACCCGTCTTTACCGCGACATTCGCGAGAAGGCCGGCTACGTTTACAACATCGACAATTCGTTGAATGCCGACGAAACCCGCGCCGATTACAACATCGAATATGGATGTGACCCGCAAAATATATCGAAGGCGCGGGTCTTGGTTGAGCAGGAGTTGCGCTCTATGCAAAAAGAAAATGTGAGCGCGGCCGAACTGCAACAGGCAAAAGCGCTGCTCCTCCGGCAGATTCAGCTCCGCGAAGCAAGCGAGGATTCAATCGCGGCCGGAATCATTGCCCGCGCCAGGATCGGCCTCTCTCTCAATGAGCCATACAACGCCTCCAAACACTACTTTGATATGACAGCCGAAGAAGTGCGTGCCGCATTCGCCAAGTGGGTTGACCCGGCTGATTTTGTACAGGTGGTGCGCGGACCTGAACCGAAATGACGACCATGCCTGAACAAACTTCGGAACAATCAAAAGATCCGGTAGAAATACTGCGCGAGGCATTCGCCCGCGTGTCTGGCCGCCTGACCCCGGAGATGGAGCCGGCGACCATCTACATCGCTCAAACACTCGATGACAATTCGTGAAATCGGTACCCTCCTGCGAGAGCGAAAGGCCTCGTGTGTGGAGTTCATTAGCCAAACCTACGCTGAGATCGAAAAGCGCGAGCGGTTCAACAGCTTCATTAGCTTGAACCGTGAGGAAGCGCTGGCTGAAGCCGCCCAGCGGGATGCTGAGTTCGCCAGCGGCATCGATCGCGGTCCGTTGCATGGAGTTCCCATTGCTCTGAAGGACATCATCCACACGGCAGGCATCCGTACCACCGGAGCTTCCCGCCTCTTTGAGAATTTCGTACCTTCAACCGATGCCGTAGTTGTTGCACAACTGAAAGCGGCCGGCGCAATTTCAATTGGCAAAACGAATTTGCATGAACTGGCCTATGGCGCCACATCGCAGCATTCGTATTTCGGGCCAATGCTGAATCCCCACGATCCGGCGCGCATCCCCGGTGGCTCAAGCGGCGGTTCCGCGACCACTATAGCCGCGGGACTGCTGGCCATGGCGCTCGGCAGCGATACCGGCGGTTCTATCCGGATTCCTGCTTCTTACTGCGGCATTGTCGGATTCAAACCTACCTACGAACGTGTCAGCCGGCGCGGCGTGATGCCGCTCGCCTTTGGCCTTGATCATGTCGGGCCGTTGGGAGCCACCGTCGAAGACTGCACGCTCACGATGGAGGTGATCGGTAAACTCGCACCGGTCGAGGAAGAACTCACCGGTTTACGCGTCTGCCTTCCAGCAAATTTCTATTTTGAGCGCGTGGATCAGGAAGTAACGGCTGCGGTGAAAGGCGCGCTCGGATTGCTGGAGCGCGCCGGTGCAATCGTGTCCGAAGAACGCATTCCGGACCTGCATGAGGCAAACCTGGCCGCGCGCATTATTCAAGCGAGCGAAGCTACGGCGGTATACGCGCACTGCAACGATCCCGGAATGTTCAGCGAGATCGTCTGGGCGCTGCTTCAGGAGGGACGCCGCGTCGCCGGATATGAGTATGTGAACGCCCAGCGAATTCGCAAGTTGTTCCGGCGGGCTTTCGATGCATTGTGGCAGAAGTACGATGTGCTGCTTGCACCGTCGACACCGATCGCAGCGCCGCTGCGAGAAGAGGTTTCCGTCTTGATCGGGACGGAGGAAGAAGACACGCGCATGGCATCTACTCGGTTGACGCGCGCCATCAACTTACTAGGCGAGCCGGCGATTTCGATACCGTGCGGCCGCACGAACCATGGACTACCAATCGGACTCCAGCTGATCGCCGCGCCGGGAGACGACGCGCGCCTGCTTCAGATCGCCGAAAAAACCGAAGCCCTGCTAGCAACCAAGTAAATGTGCAATACCCAAGAACAATGAGCTAAACGGATTTAGCCTAGGTTGTGGGGCAGGCGCGAGCCTGCGGCGGCCGCACAGGCCGCCCAGGTTTCTGGTTACATCGACGACGAAGTAGGCACAGTGCTTAGTCGTAGCCTTTACGAGTTACGTCGATCTATACGCACTGCGACTCAATGCTTTCTGCCATTTCTGCTGCACTGCGCTTACGACGCGTCAGTAATCTCTTTGCCACAATAAGAAAGTTACGACCAGATGAGGAGAATCGAACTTTAAATAATGGATCACGATCTGAGCCGTGTTCTGATGGCCATCTGCAACCTTGAAGGAATATGGGACAGAACGATGAGGATTCCTGAACCTTCACGCATCTTGCTGGTTGAGCAAGTTGACGGACACTGGAGGCTTGACCCCCGTGGCTATCCAGTCCCCAATCAGCAACTCATGGACGAGTGTGAAAAGCTACGCGACCAGGAGCAGGTGCGCAAGAGCCAAACAGTCGATACCTGACACGTATCGCAGCTACATTACAATCCCCGCCGCCGCTCGGCCGGTAGCGATGAAGGCGGGCCTCTAAGGCCCGCCCTGGACAGCTTTCAGATCAATGAGCGGCTACTTCTTTATTGCGCACTACCACCTTCGGCGAACAGATCGGACATCACGTTTACGTCTTTGTCACAAGCGTGATTTAAGCAGGGCAGTCCGAGCCCCGCCTCAATCGTCCGCAGCAGCGAAAAATGATCGTAGAACTTTGCGCTCTGCGTGTGATGCACGCCATAGTTGGTATCGACAATGGTCACCACCTTGTTGACGATCGGAGCCACGCTGTAGTCGTTTTCGTCCCACACCAGAACGATCGCGTTACGCCCCCGTTTCCATACCGGCGACGCATGGATCGAAAATACGATGTTTTCCACGGTCAAATCGCCAAGGCGGATCAGGCCCGGATTTAAACCTGCCTGTGTACCGTTATCGTTGGGGTCGCTTTCGCACGCCGGCCCCGCATTTCCGCGGCCGTGCATATCATTGCACTGGTTCGGAGCGATAAACGAATAATTCGGAACGTTGCCTACGCGCAAATCCTCGAACAGTCCCTGATATCCGAGAAACCCGACGACATTGGCCAGGCTGCTCTCGCGATTCATCCCCTCCTGAACACTGCGGAAATAAGCAAACGGGTTGTGCTTGACCGCATACAGCTGAATCAAGTTGGCTTCGGTTTGGCCTTCCCCCGGGAGCGCCTTCGCTAAATCGCTTTTATCCGTGAAAAAGCCATCGCTCGCGTTGACGTTGTTTGCGCCGTAGCGCGGCAGGCTTTCCTGATAGCTCTTCCAACTCATGCCCCATTCATCGAGTTGATCCGCGATGGTTTTGCCGATGATGTGATGGTCGGCCGGAATGGACTTCTTGCCGTCGATGTTAATTGTGCCTGGAGGGCCGGTCGTCTCATTCCTGAAATCGATTGCCGGCGTGGCGGCATCCGTGCCCTGACCTTCGATGGGGCAGATCGGCGGCTCTTTCCCGTTATCCAGGGATGGTGTGCCGGTGGCCAGGTTCGTCGTACAGCTTGCGTTGTGCCAATCCGGGGCGTTGTCGTTCAGAACGCCGAAATTTGACCCTCCGGTAACCTCCAGGTAATTCGTCAAGCTCGGATGTGCGACCGCGAAGTAATTAGTCGCCAGATTCGCACTCTTGGCGTAGTTGTTGATGTAGACGGCATTCGGATTGCCGATTAACTGCGAATATCCGTGATTCTCCATCATGATCACGAATACATGATCGAGATGTGGAATGCCACTGGGAACCGATCCTTCTTGCGCGAGCCCGATGCCGAGGAACACGGTTGCGCAGGTAAACAGCATGGCTGCTTTTTTAAACATTACTCACCTTTTCGTTGTGATTTGCTTGTCGCGGCCGAGACTAAGGCCGCTTGGCATTGCAAAGTCTGACTCATCAACGTTGCAGCGTAGTAACGGCTTTATGAACCCTGTGTGACTTGTGAGCGGAAGGCGAACTGCCCTGGGGCGGCGCCTAGCTATTGCCAAGTTGCGGAGATCGACGTCTGGTCGAATTCCGAAACCGCTTGCTTGCGCGCGCGGCTCTGCACGGTCTTCCGAGCCGCGACCGCCAGGGAGCGGTATACGCGAACTTTCGCAACTTGGTACTAGGGGAGCCGAGGAACGGCGCGGTACGAGACTGACTGACAGTCGAGCTTTGTCCCGAGGCTCGACCGTAACCAGCGGCAGCTATCAAGTATTACTGACAGCTACGTGGGTGGGCTCCCTCCCGCTGGTGATCTGCAGCATCCAAGCGCACCGCAACTTAAGCGTTTCGAAGATGTTCAGCCAAGCAAGGCTTACGACAACCTGAGCGCCACCACAGGGTCAACGCGCAGCGCGCCAGGCTGGGAGCGCAGCCGCCGCGACATACACGAGCGGGTCGGCGAGGCTCACCGCGATTGTCGCGGAAATCGCGGAAGTCCAGATAAGACGTGGTGACCGGCTCGCCATTCGCCGCCTGGTTTTCGATCGCCACGATCCGCTCCGGTTGTGCCACGCCCGGCAACGGATCAAGCAGCATGGCGCATCCAAGCTGTTGACAGCAAGCTTCCTATTTCAGGCTCACTTCGTTGATGTGTTCGTCAACGGGACAAGTGGTTGCGATGGGGACACTCGAATCGGCGGCCGCGTTTCAGGCAAGCAGCGATCCAGCATCGCCGGCCCTCCATGAAGTGAGTTCGAGTGATACTGTGGACGGTCATGGAGGAAGAAGGCGATCGGCATCGGCCATTGAGCGAAGACTACTTACGGGCGAACACCGTGAGCGAGTTGAAGGCGTTATCAGGACCGATTCACCTCGTTGATTCTGACCCCGGCTGGCCGCGCAGATTTAAAGAGGAGGCCGAGAAAATCGCGCGTGGTCTCGGCAAGCAGGCATTGCGGATAGAGCACGTCGGCTCCACTTCGGTTCCCGGGCTGATTGCTAAGCCGATAATCGATATCGTTTTAGCCGTAGTCTGTTCGGCTGACGAAGCGCAATACACTGCGGCATTACAAGAGGTGGGTTACAGCCTCCACATACGTGAACCTGGTTGGCATGAGCACAGGATGTTTAAAGGTCCCGCGAACGACGTGAATCTGCACATTTTCTCGGCGGGCTGCCCCGAAATCGATCGAATGTTGCTGCTTCGGAACTGGCTGCGAGCCAACGAGCGTGATCGCGACTTGTATGCGCAAACCAAGCTCATACTGGCGCTGCGGAAATGGAAATACACTCAGAACTATGCTGACGCGAAGACTGCTGTGATCGAGGAAATCATCTCGAGAGCTCGCGAAAAACCGCGCTACGCTGATTGAAGGTGCAGGAAAGTACCTCCATCACGTTTGAACCCATACCGCAGCGCACCTCGATACTGCGTCCATGGGAGATCATATTAGCGATCCTTTTCTTTGCCGTCCTGATTTAATTTCGTGATCTGGCGGTCCCACAGACACTCGAAGGAAAATAGATCTCTCAATCTGCACGGAAGCTGACCTCGTTCCGCGTGCCTTTCACCGGCTGAAAAAAAGTAACCGCAACACACCGGCATACGGAACTCATCCGGCGGCATGATTGACCTGTAGCCGCCGCTTACCTGATTTGATTTTGTTCGCCCGTCAAAATTGCTGATCTCGTGTGAAGACACATTGTAAGCTTTTAAGCGTCAACCAGTGTGAGCGCAGGGCGCTCATGAACGGTTCCGATGGCTACAGAGCAACGTATGTCGAGCCAGCAACTTGCAAATGGGGTAGGTTGGTTCAGCATCGGTCTAGGGCTCGCAGAAATACCCACGCCGTATGTTGCGGCAAACCTCATTGCTGTAACAGATGACAGCAAAACGCGGAAAGTTCTGCGCTTCTACGGAGCGCGCGGACTGGCCGCTGGATGCGGCATCCTTTCCCAATCCGATCCAACAAATTATGTGATCACTCACAGGCTAGCTCTCGAGCAGGCGCCTCAGGGTTACAAGGTGTTTCGGGATAGGCCAGACAACTGCGAAAAGATAGTGTTAAAACCCAACTAACCGAGAAACCATAGTGTCCTCTGCTCTACAGGTGTCGAGTGGCGCGTTGCTCATGTTCTTCGGGCTGCTCGATGTCTTCCTTACTGTCTTGTACGCGCGCGCAGGAACGGGGCTTTTCAGTCGCTTCGTGTGCGCATTGGAATGGAGGGTGCTACGCCGGGTCGCAAAGCTCTTCGGCCGACGCGCACCATTCTTCCTCTCACTGTGCGGACCCGTAATCGTCGTATCGCTCATCTGGTGGTGGGCACTTCTCCTGACATCAGGAGCGGCGCTCATCTTTCATCCCTACTTGGGCTCCGCAATCGCAGTTTCGGACGGTCCCACCCCCACGGATTTCGTTTCGGCGATGTATGCGGCAGCCAACAGCATGTCGATTGTCGGATCTAGCGGTTTCTCGCCCCAAACCTCCACTTTTCGGCTGATCTTCATGTTCAACTCCCTCGTCGGAATGTCGGTGATTTCGCTGACGCTGACGTACCTTATGCAGATTTACAACGCTCTGCAAGAACGCAATTCCCTCGAGCGTGTCCCAGACTTAGTTGAAGGATGAGGGCGGCGGTGGCGGCCCGGTTCGTTAGAATCGATTCGCCAAAAACAATCCTGGAAAGGACAACCACCGCCGTGAAGAAAACGTACCATATGGTGGACCGGGAGGCAGCG
>DATBDT010000056.1:0-29823 GCA_036269815.1 Bryobacteraceae bacterium | reverse complement strand
GTAAAGCTTGAGCCGAACAACTATGCCTATCTGGACAGCCTGGGTTGGGTTTACTTCCGCCAGAACAGGCTGCAGGATGCCGAGCAGCAGCTTCGGCGTTCGCTCGAGATGATGGGAACGGATGCCACCATCCACGATCATTTGGGCGACGTTTACATGAAGGAAGGCAAGCTGAAGGATGCCATTTCCCAATGGCAAGCCTCGCTCAATGCTTGGAATGCCAGCGCGCCGGCAGACTTGGAACCGGAAGAAGTCGCCAAGGTCCAGAAGAAGCTCGATACTGCCCGCGTTCGCCTAGCCCAAAAAGAACCAGCCCCCCGAAACTAATCACCCTCACTCCGTGGCTTGTGTTTCTGTGCTTTGTAGCTTTGTAGCTTTGTAGCTTTGTAGCTTTGTGCTTTGTGCTTTGTGCTCTGTGGTTCTGTGCTCTGTGGTTCTGTGGGGCGGGCGCAAGCCTGCGGCGGCCGCGAGGCCGCCCTGCGTTTGAGCCCGTGGGACCGCCGCAAGGCCGCCTAACCCGATGGAACCTCAGTCATGCCGCACAGCCTCCAGCGGATCGATCCTCGCCGCTCTTCGCGCCGGAAGAAATCCAGCTAACAAAGCAGCTCCCAATAAGATCGCAACGCTCAGCCCGAGCGTAAGCGGATCATTCGGCGTCAACCCGAAGAGCATCGAACGTAAGAGCTTGGCGCATCCCAATGATGCCGCCGCGCCCACTGCGACGCCGGCGATTGCAAGCACACCCGTTTCGCGCAGGATCATCCGGAGCACCTGCCGTGCCTGTGCCCCGAGCGCCATGCGAATCCCAATCTCATTTCTGCGGCTTGCAACGGAAAAAGCCATCAGGCCATAAACGCCAACACTGGCGATCGCGAGCGCGAGAATACCGAAGCCGGTTGCGAGCGCCGCGAACAGGCGCTGTTCCGCGGTAGTCGCGTCGATCTGTTCGCGTTGCGTCCGCACGTCTACCAAAGGCAGATCTTTATCCACGGATCGAACTGCATTTCGCAGAGCGGGCGTCAGTTGTTGGGGTAACTCGCGGCTCCGCACTTCGAATGTCATTTGCATGGGCTCCTGCGACTGCCGGTAGAAGCCGTAGATCGTAGGAGGAGGCTGCTGACGCAGATCGTCGTACTTGGCATCCTTGCAAATGCCGATAATTGTCACTCGAACCGGTCCATCGTCGTACTTTTCCAATTGCCGCCTAAGCGGATTCTGTCCCGGAAAGAACTTCTTCGCGCCGGCTTGATTCATGACGACGACAAGATTTTTAGTCGGGGCGTCCGTTTGGTTGAACGTCCTCCCGGCGAGAATGGGAATACGCATCGTCGCAAAAAAGTCTGCGTTGACGTCGTTTATGTTGCTGCTGTGCTCTTCCCCGCGAGCGAAAGGCTGGCCGGGGATGAAAAAAAGCTCGTTGCTGATGCCATGCGCGATCAGCGACTCCGAAGAGATCGCTACTCCTTCAACACCAGGCACGATGCGGACCCGTTCTTCGATTTCGTGCAGAAGCCGCTGCGATTTTGCGCCCGCATAGCGAGATTCCGGCGGCTGCACCTGAAACAGCAGGAGATTCGAAGAATCGAAGCCGACATCGGCCTTCGCAAGATTGATGATCGTCCGGAGAAAAAGTCCGGCAGCCGTCACCAGAATCATCGACAGCGAGATCTGGAGAATGACAAGAAGCTGCCCTGCCCGGCTCTTCCGGCCTTGCGATGTGCGGATTCCGCGATCTTTCACGCCGGTATTCAAATCGTTCCGGGCTGAGTTGAATGCCGGAGCTAATCCAAAGAGAACGCCGGCTGCCAGAGAAACACCGGAGCTGAACAGCAGGACACGCCAGTTGAAATGCGCCTGGATGCCGGTCGTGTCCCATGCCTTGCTGAGGAAGTGAGGGATGAAATTCCTGGTCCAATATCCGAGCAACATTCCGGCAATGCCGCCCAGCGCCGATAGTAGAAGACTCTCCGTCAGCACCTGGCGAATGATGCGAAAGCGTCCCGCGCCAAGCGCGAGGCGTACGCTGATTTCACGTTTTCGCGTCGCGGAGCGCGCAAGAAGCAGATTCGCAATGTTGACACAGCCGAGCAGCAGCACGAATGCAACCAGCCCCATCAGAATTCGAACCGATTGCCCCTGATCTTTGCCCGCAAAATTCTCGCCCTGGCTGCCACGTTCGAGAGACGCTCTCGGCACATCACCGCCGGCAGGAATTTTCATCGTGCTGCGTACGGCTTGGTGTAGATGGAGATCGATTACCGCCCGTGCCTGTTCTTCCGTTACGCCAGGCTTGAGCCGGCCCATGACGAGCGTCCACCAGAGCTCTTTATCCTCCAGCAACGATGCCCTGCCGAAGGGAGCGACCATGGGCTGCATGCTGAACGGGAGAAAGACGTCGCTTGCGACCTGAACGCTGCTTGCGCCGGTAAAGCCGGAAGGCGTGACTCCGATCACGGTAACCGGGATACGGTTCAGGGCGATTTGCTTACCGACGACATCATGGGATCGTCCAAAGCGTGACGACCAATAGCGGTCGCTGATCACAATCACCGGACCACTGCCGGCACGTGCGTCATCGGCGTTGGCGATAAGCCTGCCTATTTGCGGCTTGACATTCAGAACCGAGTAGTAGTTGCCGGACACAAGTTCGGCGGTTACCACCTCTGCGGCTCCGTCGATCGTCGCCGTCAGCCGCCGGTTCCCCTCCAGCGGTTTGAACGCGAATAAGTCAGCTACGCCGGCGCTCTGTGTGCGGAGCGCAAGATACACGGGATACGAGAACGATGTACTCGAAAAGCCGTGGTTGTGGGCCGGTCCATAGGATCCCCACATACTGTGTACAACGCCCTTGTCATCATCGGCTGTCCAGGAGAGCAGGCGCAAACCGTCGGGATGCGGTACCCCCAGCTTGTCGAAAAGGATGGTGTTGGCGAGCGTAAAAATTGTCGTGTTTGCGCCAATGCCGAGCGCCAGTGAAAGGATCGCAATGGTCGCAAAGCCGGGATTCTTTCGCAAGGTTCGCAGCGTATAAGTCAGATCTGCGCGAAGATCGTCCCAGAAGCGCAGGCCGCGCGATTGACGCACGTCCTGTTTGTGGGCCTCGATGTTGCCGAAGGCGAGACGCGCTTTTCGATAGGCTTCTTCTTCTGTAAGACCCGATGTGCGCAGGTCGGCGGCATAGGCTTCGAGATGAAACCGAAGCTCGGCATCCATGTCGTTTTCCATCCCGGAGCGCCCGCGCATCGCGGAACTCCATGAGCGAAGACGAGAGCGCAGGCTCATAGTTCCTCCGGCGTTGCCTTTAAGATGCCTGCGATCAGGTCTGCCATGCGATGCCAGCTTTCCGTCTCGGTTTTAAGCTGCCGCCTTCCGGCGGCGGTTAACCGATAATACTTGGCCTTGCGATTGTTCTCCGATTCGCCCCACTCGCTTTGCAGCGAACCATTGTGCTCGAGACGGGCGAGCGCCGGATACAACGACCCTTGCTGCACCTCGATTCTTTCGCCGGCTAGCTGCTGAATACGGAGCAGAATGCCATAGCCGTGCAAAGGCCCGAGGGAGACTGCCTTCAAAATCAGCATGTCGAGCGTTCCCTGCAGCAGATCGAGTTCTTTAGGCAAATAAATGGACTCCTAGATCGTCTAGGAAAAGAGTACTGCCGCTCTCCTAGTCTGTCAAGGAGAGATTCGGGTTATTACCTCAAGACCGAAGCTGGAACCCTTCTGCGGAGGTCGTCTTCTTGCCTTAAAAAGCCGCGCCGAAGTTGCTGATTCCACGTGCATCTTCTTCAAACTGCCTCGTTAAGGCACTTCAGCCTCATTCAAAAGCGTTAGACCGTTGTGTCGCATGCTTTAAACTCCATCTAGCTTCGGAGGAGAAGCAGAGATGACCGAATCTTTTACAGATAACCTTCGTGGGCCTTTTCCGCTGTCCCTAATCTCGTTCCTGGTGCTTTGGCTTTGTGTGTGGATGGGAACTAAGTTCCGTACCGGCACAATACATGAGCAAGGTGACTTCAGTATCGTTCTCGGTGCCACGCTGACATTGTTGGGACTGATCATAGGCTTCACATTTTCGATGGCGGTCAGCCGGTACGACCAGCGAAAGAATTATGAAGAGCAGGAGGCGAATGCAATTGGAACAGAGTACGTACGTGCGGACGTGTTGCCTGGCGCCAGCGCTGAAAAGGTACGTTCCCTGCTCAACACATATCTTCACGAACGGATACTCTTTTACACGACCCGCGATGCGCGAGAGCTTGCGTCAGTCAACGACAGGACAGCGCGTTTACAAGCTCAGCTTTGGTCTGCGGTTCAGGTGCCTGCGGTAGCCCAGCCAAGCCCTGTCGTCGCACTCGCCCTTTCAGGCATGAACGATGTGCTCAATTCGCAGGGATACACTCAGGCTGCATGGTGGAACCGCATTCCCGTGGAAGGCTGGGCATTGATGGGCCTGATTGCCGCGTGTGCGAATGCACTACTTGGTTACGGAGCGCGCCAGTCATTGCCAAAGGGAACACTGTTGGTGCTTCCGTTCATGATCTCGATCGCGTTCTTCCTCATCGCCGATATCGACACCCCGCGCCGGGGAATCATTCATGTGAGCCCCCAAAACCTGGTCAGTCTCTCAAATTCGCTGCATCCTTGAGTGTCAACGACCAAGCTCCAGTTCAAACTGGATCTGGTTCGATGATCAGTACGATGCGGCGAGCGCCGTGATTCACTCGCTGGGCGGCTAATTTGCGGCGGAAGCACGCCGTGGTGTCTCGTGACTTCTTCGCGGCGCGTGCTTGACGGCGCCGCCGATCAAACACATGCGCCTGTGCCGGCTTGCAGCAATCCACACGCGAGTTGCTGTCGAGTGGTTCGTGCGCAAGATAATAAAAAGAAATCTGCACGGCCGTAAGCGACATCTAGCCCCTGGGTGTTTACGCCCGATGTTCTTCTTGAGGAATAGGAGATGACAATGGCGTCAGAGGACCACGACTGGACAAAACCGCAAGCGATGGCAATCCCCAAAGAGGGATATTTCGAATTACAGCAAGGACGATATGGTCCCGTCTTTCCCAAGACCCCGGCAAATTATGGCTTCACGATCATCGCCAAGGTCAAGCCTGGCGGAGAACATGCCATCCGCGAGCATGGGAAGACGATAGAGAAAGCAATAAAAGCCGACCCGTATTTTCTTGGACCGTTGAAGCTCCACTACCTTCGCTGGCTCCTGTTCGATATCGGATCGGGTCTGCACTTCATGTATCAGGGCATTTTTGACACGGATTTCGACAAATACACTGACGACGCGGTAGCCCTATTCTCAAAATCTGGCATTACCACGACCTTCGAAAACCTCGAAGGATTTCCCGAGGACTGGAAAACTAATCCTCCCGCCTTCATCAAGTTTGTTCGCGAACACCAGTTCCCGAGCTTCCTCGAATATGGTGAATATCCATTTGTCACGGGCGACGAAATCAAAAAAGCCCTGAAGCTGAGAAAAGCGTTCTCGGAAGCGCTCGACCAGATGCAATAGCCAACAGACCCTCGGATTTTCGATGGCCGATTCTACAACCTGATTGCAATGGAGCTGGCCAGGCAGATCTCAGCTTGTAGCGGAAAGCGTCTTCAGGAGCAAAACGAGTGAAAACCGGGAGCCTTGAACATGTCTGAATTTCGGTCTGTTTTGGTTGCTTTAGCCCAGGTTCTTGGGGCCTTAAGCGCAATAGCCGTGATAGCTAATTTCTATTGGTCGAACGTCCGACTACCGGCAAAGCGCGTGAGCATCGTTGATTTGGCAACAAAGCGGATTGCGTTCTGGGATCAAGCCTTAAAACTTGAATTATCAGCCACGACTGACAGCCAAGAGCAAGAAAATGCTAAGAGCCGGGCATACGCAGCCGTTCAGCGAATACGGTGTTATGCCTAAAAGGAGCTAGAGCTCTTAACATGGTCTGAAAAAACGACCAAGTTGATGTCTGAAAAAAGGACGCCGCTGTTCAACATGACATGGCCTCGTTCTTTGAACTGGCATCAACAGGTTGACTGGCTCTTTTTGAAACTTATGTTTTGGGGGTGGCTAGCAGTGACTGTTGGTGTGACAATAATTGTCATTCCGAAGTTTTTTTGCTGGCCTTGCTCAACGCACGACATCGTGGCACAGATGGTCGGGTTTATTTGCATCGTCGCAACTTTTTCGGTTAGTCGGTATTTTGCTGTAACTGCCGAAAGATCGACTTACCCACCAAAGCCTCGACCTCCAGTACTAGATGAAATCTGAACGAGCAGATTAAAACCATTGAGGCGGAGTTTCGGCTTCTTCCACCAAAACTGCGGCTTTGTCCTTTGAGTCATCCAGTAGGTACATCACATCCTTGACACGAAAGTAGTGGTCTTCTACTGGTGCCGACTTGCCAATTCCGTACCTCATTTTGATGCATTCCCCGATGCGCGGCACATGGTCGGTTGCAAAATCCATTTTGTTTTCTGTTTCGTCGATGACTTTAAGGGATGCCATGCGTCTTAAGAATACCCCGCACCAGCCGCTTCTCTAGCGGCGCATAAATAAGCGGGGTTTACAATTCTCGCTGTCATGAATCTCGACTATCGAGTGGTCCACGTCGGCTTCGGCAACTACGCTTGCATCACCATGGGGCGCTCAACCTTTGAGGCGTGTCGCAAGGCTTGCAGTGGTTCCAGGACCCTCACTGGAAAGGACCACGGCCGACACGCGAGACGATCTTTGAAGTAAACGTTGTAGGAGACTCGAAACGCTATTACGTTCGCGCCAGGGCGTTCCTGGAGCGAACGGAGCGCACGAGTTGATGGTTAGATACCACCTTTTGTGCGCTCGTTTGTAGCGCGTTCCAGAGGTCGCTAAGAAGCTATTATAGATCTCTTTATTTCTTTAGAACTGGTATGCGATCTCGCGCCAGGCGGTGGCTGGCAGCTTCAAATAATTTTTAACTGTTTTGGCCACAGATGAGAGAGATATTCCCCACAGAGAGCACTGGTAAGGCAGGAACAGCGGAAAACGCTTTTCCCGCGTCCGCTCTCCACCAGTTATCACCCTGAGAGAGCGGACACGTTTCATTCTATAAGGACAGTCAAATGACTTTTCAACTCAATGCCCACGAGCTTTTTGCACTCATCTTACTCGTAGCGGGCATCATCGCTCAGTTTCCTAAAATGCCCCCAAAAGGTCCTAAAATCCCCCCAAAGGGTCCTAAGAAAAAGCGATAAGCCATATGTTCTCTTGATGTGAGTCGCTTTCTTTGACAAATGTTCTCTTAGGAAGATTTCGCGGCTCCGAATTGATTTCCACCGGGGGATGCCCCCCCTCAACGTGACCTTTGGTCATAAAAAGGGCTCGTGCAGAGAGAAAGAGAGAACCTCTGCACGAGCTAATGCGCGTTCAATCACGCTTTGTCGACCAGCCTCGCGAAAGTGCGTCGCAATGTGCCAAGGAGCGCGGCTCGGTCGTTTTGCACCTCGGCGGGTAGGGAATTGTCGGAGCGCTGTCCATAAGCTCTTCGATTTTCGGATCATCGCGATTCAACCAAAAGTATTGAGAGAGCTTCGTCACCATGTCTTCGCGCGAAAACGCGACGCCGACCCGCCATTTCGTCCGGTCGTCTGGTGCTGACGGATCGCGCCCGAAAAAAGACCACAATCCGTCAGGGCGCCGCGCCACACCTCGCGAAGCCGGAAGCATGCTTAGCGCGTCGCAGCAAGTCTCGCTTGTTTCGCGTCGGCCATCGCTGTTTCGTGCGGTTCGCGCCACGCATTTTCGAGCTGCTTGATATACATATCGCGACTGGAAAGACCACCATGCGAAGGACCAGCAAGCGCTCTGGCAATCGGCAGATTTCGTGGGTTAAGGCTTTGTCTTTCTTGAATCGAATGATGGAACGCAGCGACAGAGTCGAATGCAATTCTGATCTCGTCGGCGGTCGCGCTGTCGAGCTGGCGGCCGCGTAGAATCACACGCAGGTTTTCCGCGATCTGCGGATCACGCGAAGCCCACTGCTGCAAAGCGGCAACGAGCCCATCGGCGAACCGCGCACAACTCGGAAAAGCGCAGAGGCAACATTTGTGCGCGACCTATGAAGGTCGCGCAGCTTTCCGAGTTCCTGTATAACACGTTACTGCTGAGGCGCAGCCGAAGGCGGCGGCCCAAGTGGAGCCGTTGGTGTAGTGCCCGGCTGGGTTGGCGCTGCCCCCGGAGTAGCCCCAATCTTCACACCGATGACTTCGCCCGATACCACTAGCTGCACCCTTCGGTTCTGTGCCCGGCCTGCCGCAGTCGTATTCGGAGCGACCGGATACTGCGCTCCATAACCAACTGCCGCAATATCGTCGATCATGATGCCGTTGCTGATCAGATAATCGCGCACAGTTTCCGCTCTTTTCTCGGAAAGCTTCTGGTTGTAGTCTTCCGTGCCGACGTTGTCGGTATATCCTTCCACTTTCAAATTCAGTCCGGGATGCGAAATGATGATGCCGGACAGTCTCGCCAGCTTTTCGCGCGCTTCCGGTTTCAAATCGTACTTGTTGAAGTCAAACAACACGTCGCTCATGTTGATAACCAGGCCGCGCGGAGTTTCCGTCGTTTGCAAGATGGCGTTGAACTGCTGCAGAAGTCTTTGCCGCAGCGCTTCTTTGTCGGCCTCGGCTTGCGCTCGCAGCTTGTTTGCTTCTTCAGCCGCGGCATTTGCCTGAGCCCGCGCGGCGTCGGCTTCCTGGCGTGCTTTATCCGCCTCCGCGCGCGCCGCGGCTTCCGTTTGCGCCTGCTGTTCGGCTAACTGTCGCTGGCGCGCGGCCTCAGCGGCTGCTTGCGCTTCCTGTGCCGCATTTGCTTTCGCTGCCGCAACGCGCTCGGCGGCATCCTGCCGCTCTTTAGCTAAAGCTTCGTCACGCTGCCGGCGCAAGGAAACCAGTCGGGCGTCCTCGGCCTTCTGTACCGCCTCGCGGGCCGTCATGATAGCCGGTTTCCACTGTTTTCGCGTCTGGTAATCCTCTGCCTGGTTCAACAGCGCTTGCGCCGCCTGGTACTGATCGGAAGCGTATTGATCGGCGCGCGCATACTGTGCAATGTAAACCGCGTTCATTGCTTCATACACTTCAAGCGGGTTCTTGTTGTCCGAAGTCAATTCGATTTTGTGGATCTTCGAAGGATCCACTTGGTACAGGTACTGGCCGCGTGGCATTAACTCGTACTTCGCATCCACCAGCAGATCTTTTCCTACCGTGTCCGTGCGAATGATGTTCTCCATCACCACCACGTCGCTTGGCATCGCTACCGCGTAGTACGGTTCTGCCGTGATGATCAAACCGAAAGCCTGCAGATCCGTGCTGACGCTGTCACTGTTGTAATTGCCATGGGAATCAACCACCACTTCCGATAGATTCTGTGGATGTCCGTCCGGCGTGATGGCCCACAAGACATAGGTGAGAAACTCCTGGCCAAAGCTCCGCGGCGACGGGAGTTCCTTGATATCTAACTTGATCTGCGCGTGACCCAGCCGGCTGTTTACCTCCGCCGTTCCCTTGGCCTGCGGCGCAAGGGCGGTTCCTTTAAAGTCAATCTTGGTCCATCCACTCCGATGACGATAACTGACGGCCTGTGTCGACCGCGAGACGACGGAAACCCGAAAAATCGGCGTTGTGCCGCTGTTACTTGGCTGAACATTAGCCTGGGTCGGGTTCGTCTCCTGCGCTGCCAGCAATAGCGGCGCGGCAAAAACGAATGCACAAACTGCGAACTTCATAAGAAAAGTATCCACGCACCCGCGTTGCCAAACTATAAGGCGTTTATTTTCTTTTGATTAACAACTATACGTCGCTGGGAGTGCCGTATTTATTACCGGCCGGCGTGAAATGCCTGCGTCCATCACAATCGGCCCTGGAAAGGGACGGGTAAACTCGAAATGTGAGCCCCGCTTCGACAGACGACGCCGCAAACCCGCGCTCCAGCCGCTTGGCGTCGCCGCTGTTGCCGATCTTTCTGATTGTTCTGGTCGACGTACTGGGATTCACCATCATCCTGCCGCTCTTGCCTTTCTTTTCCGAAAGATTGGGAGCTACGCCTACCATCGTGGGCGCACTCGTCGCCATCTACGCCGTTTGCCAACTCATTGCCGGTCCCATCCTCGGACAAATGTCAGATCGTGTGGGGAGGCGCCCCATTTTATTGGTCAGCCAGGCTGGAACACTGATCGGATTTCTGATTCTCGCCTTCTCGACCCGAATTTGGATGGTATTCCTGGCTCGCGCCATAGATGGGGCCACGGCGGGTAATTTAACCATCGCGCAGGCGTACATCAGCGATGTGACGAAACCCGAGAATCGCGCAAAATCGTTCGCTCTCATCGGCATCGCCTTCGGTTTCGGGTTTACCGTAGGCCCGGCGCTCGCCGGCTATCTGGCGCACTTCGGCTATCAGGCGCCCATCTTTGCCGCCTCCGCATTATCCGTCACCACCATTCTTTGCACGTACTTCCTTCTGCCGCGCCGCGAAGTGGTCCACGAATATAACGAAGCCGACGATGCCGCCGGGCCGGGCGGGAGACGTCTTTCGCTTATCTCCTGGGGCGAATATCGCAAATACTTCAAGAACAAAGAACTTTCCCGCCTGTTGAAACAGTGGCTCTTGTTCTCCTTCTCCTTCGCCACTTTCATCTCGGGCTTCGCGCTCTTTGCCGAACGTACCTACACCTGGAATGGCCGCCCCTTCGGCCCGGTTCAGGTTGGCTACATCTTCGCCTTAAACGGCATGCTAGGCATCGTGATGCAAGGCGGTCTGGTCGGACGAATGGTGAAGTGGATGGGCGAACGAAATGTTGTGCGGCTCGGTTTCCTGGTTAGCGCGGTGGTGTACGCGGGAATTGGTTTTACCCACAGCATCGTTCCGTTGTTGATCCTCATGCTGGTCGGCGCATTGGGTTCTGGTCTGCGCCCGGCGCTCACCAGTCTGATCAGCCAAAAGGCCGGCAAGCGCGAGCAGGGTGTCATCATCGGGCTGACGCAATCCCTAATGTCGATCGCTCAGATCACAGCCCCGCTCATCGCCGGCATGTTAATCGGCCGCGCCGACATGCATCCGCCGGGTGCTCCCGAAAACCATCTCTTCCTGACAATTTGGGCCGTATGGGCCGGGCTCCTCGCCGGTCTCGCCCTGCTGTTTGAGCTAACGCCCGCGGAAGGCACACCGGCCGAGTCGCCGCCCGTTCCCGAAGCCTCCCACGCCTGATCGCGATTGCCGCGAAAATGGGTTTTTACCGTCCGGCCATTTTTTGGCATTGTTTTTATTTACCGCAACTCTATGAAAATAAAGGAGTAAACTGACGTAATGCAATCCCGCACGCAGGCTCTTTATAGACGGTAAAAACCCAACCGGATTTGGACGTCTACCAACCTGCGCGCTCACGCAGTTTCAGAATGTGCGCGACGTGATGCCGGCCATGCCAGGCGTAAAGACCTGCTGTAGAATCCAAACGCATTGAGCCGTTCTCGGGGTGGACGAATGTCCTCGTCCATTGATCTTCTGTCAAGCCGTGAAGGAGCGCCGTCCAGCGCACATGCAACGTGCGCAGCAGCAGAAGCGATACATCCACCGGCGCGTTCTTGGCATCTGCAAGTTCGGCCCAGGCGCGCTCGTCGTACGGCTTGATGACGGGCGCTTCTTCGGTCAACGCCAACCGGTACCGCTGGTAACAATTCAGGTGACTGTCGGCAACATGATGGACCACCTGCCGTACCGTCCATCCGTCCGGTCGATACCGGGTATTCAGTTGCGCGGCCTGTAGAGCTGCCACCGCGGACTGCAGCTCCTCCGGAAGTTTCTCGATCTCACTGATCCACAATGTGCGCTGGTGCTGTGTCACGTTTTCGGGCCATTGAAATTGCCCGATCGGGTACCGCAGATCCGGTGCCATAGATGCAGCTGTAGTAAATGTACTCATAGGACCCTATTCAAAACTTACCGTATCGCCCATTCGAAGCGCTGGACAAAAACAGAAAAGTTGTCCGGCCAGCCGGAAAACAACCCGCCTTTCTTGTTTCATAGGTGCATAGCATGCGAGGCAGCAAGTCACAAGAAGGGTGTCCCCAACCCCAATTGCAACTCCCCAGAGCCCTTCTTGTGAACCTTGCTGAAGCCGTCCGTTACCGTAGCAGGCAATGACACGGCCGCCCCAGACGATTGCGCTGTCAGGGAGCAAATGGGATGCGGGGTGCGTGGTAGACAGTTCTCCGTACCGCATTGTTTTAGAGTTCTACGATCGGGAACGCCTTGCGCTCGAACGATACCTGCGGCTCGTCGGCGTTGAAGTAGACGCCTGTCGCGATATCGTTCACGAAGCGTTCTTGAAATTATATGAGCACTTGCTCGCCAATGGCGACGCGACGAATCTGCGCGCCTGGCTATACCGGGTGTCTCATAATCTGGCGATGAATGGGCGCCACGCGGCACACACCCGGAGAACGGAGCCGCTGTCGGAAGCCGTCGAGCCTGTTTCGTCCGCGGCATCGCCCGAAAAAGCAATATTAGAGCGCGAGGCGGATCTCACATTGCGCAACGCGATGAACGAATTGACTCCGAACCAGCGCCGTTGTTTGATCTTGCGTGCGCAGGGTTTCAAGTACCGGCAGATAGCGGAAATTCTTCAGCTATCCACATCCGCGGTCGCGGAGACCGTACAGCGGGCGCTTGGAGTTTTGAAGAAGGCGGTATGAAAGAAGCTTCCGGACATGTAGCCAACGATGTTCTGATCCGTTTCCTCGACGAGGAGATGTCTCCGGTTGAAGCAAATCTGGTAGAGGCGCACCTCACGGTTTGCGAGGAGTGTAAGGCACGCTATCGGGAATTCGGCGCTGTCTCGGTCCGCGTGGAAGCGCTTGTTTCGTCCGTGCCGGTAAGCATTGCCGACGGAGAGCGCGATGTTTTGGCGCGGCAACTGCACCTGAGCAAGAAGATCAAATCGCCCCGCGGCTGGACGCGTTTTGCATCGGGTGCAGGGTGGTCTCTGGCCGCGGCCGCCGGCTTGGTGCTGGCGCTTTTGTTTCTGCCTGGCCGCCATGGCACAACGATGAGCCGCATGCCCGGCATAATCGATGCCGGCCGGCCACAGACATTCCAGGTTTCGGGCGAGACCTTTGTCGCGCTGCCGTATTCGAACGCGGAGATTCCGGTGAGCGCTCCGCATATCGTCGAAATGCAAGTTCCGGTGTCGTCGCTTTCCGAAGCGGGCGTTATTTTTGAACCCGTTTCTCTTGAACAGGCAAATCCGGATCGCGCCGTTCTAGCCGACGTGTTGTTTGGTGTAGATGGTGAACCGCTGGGCGTGCATGTGATCGGCGAGTAGTCGAGAACTAAAAATGACTTTGGGGGAGTTGGCAGTAGGAGAAAAGATGAGACGAATGACCTTTTTTGCTGCGGCTGCCGCCTTGACGTTGGCGCTGCCCTGTGTCGCGCAGATGGACGGCGGCGCGCATGGCCCGCGAGCAGGCTTCAACGGACGCATGGGTCCCGGATTCGGTCGCGGAAAACTGGTGACCGGAGCGCCGTACAGCGCCGCGCTATCGAACCAGACGACGCAACATCTGGCCGACGGCACAACCATTCAGCGCTCGACCACCGGACAAGTGGCGCGGGATGCGCTCGGCCGCACGTACGAACAACTCGTAATTAGCGGCGGCCGCTTTGGACAAACCGGACCAAAAACTCTGACGTTTATCAGCGATCCGGTAGCGGGCCTCGCTTACACCTTGGACGCGTCCACGAAGATTGCCACCCAGCGCCCGTTCTCTCCAGCCGGTGCCCATCAGCGCGCGGACGGCGCCGAAGGGCGGCCACATACCAATCGACCGAATGTGGTCGAATCCGAACTAGCTCCAGACGCGAGCTCCGGAGTTTCTGCGGACGGCAAAAGCGTTACGCGGACGATTCCAGCCGGGGCCATGGGCAATTCACAGCCGATCGTCTCCACTACGCAAACCTGGTATTCGCAGGACCTTCAGATTGTCGTCAAGTCGATTCGCAACGATCCGTTCATCGGCCAAACCACCTATACGTTGACCAACATCGTCACGAAAGAACCCGACCCCGCGCTTTTCAAAATACCGGCGGATTACACGGTTAAGGCGGCGGAGCCTCATGAAGGGCGGCGCGGCGGACTGCCGCCCTCCGTCAATTGAGGTTAAGACGTTTCGACCCGGCGCAGTGACCACCCATCAGTCGCGCAAAAGATGGGCGTTGCTGCGTACCCAAAGCAGGTACCGCCACATCGGCCCACGTTCCCGAATCAGCAGTTTGAAAAACGACCCGGCCGTGAAGGACTCGGCAGGAATGCCCGAGTACGTTTCCATGCGCCAGCGCAAATACGGGGAACGCCACGGAGTGAACCGGTAGCCGCGAGTCGCCACCCACAGGAAACGAAACATCACTCGCCGCTCGCAGCCGTATCGCTGTTACCCTTCTTTGGTCCTATGTCCGGAGTTGCAAAGTAGCCGCTGCGCGTCCGCACCGTAGGCTTGCCCGGCGCATCCACCGTTACCTTGATTTGCCGATAGCTGCCGTCGAGAGCCTGTAACTGCGGCGCGTACGCAATCGTGTACTGGTTCCGGATATCGCGTGCGATTTCCTGCGCGAGGCTCTGCACTTCCGTTACATCCTTGGGATAAAAGGCCAACCCGCCGGTCTCATCGGTTAAGAGCTTGAGCGCGCGTCTCGCCTTAGCGGCATCGCGTTTTTCTTCGTCGGCAAACAAGCCGATTGCGTAGATCAGCGTATCCATTTGATTGGCACGCGCCACCACGCGCTCCAATGATGTCGTGCTGGCGTTGTCGTTGCCGTCGGTAATGACCAGCAGGACTTTCTTGTCCTTTTTGGCGTTCTTGTTGACGTAATCAAGCGACATGGAGATGGCGTCGCGCATGGCGGTCCCGCCGCGTGAGTCGATACGAGCCAAACCCTGCTCCAGCTTCTGCATGTTATTCGTAAAGGGCACATCCAGATAGGCATCGTCGTTGAAATTCACGACGAACACTTCGTCTTCCGGGTTGGAGTCACGCACCATATTGAGCGCCGCCGCCTCCACCCGGGCTCGTTTGCTCATCATGCTGCCGCTGTTGTCGACAATGACGCCAAGCGAGACCGGCACGTCCTCGCGCCGGAACAGCGTTACCGTTTGCGGCTGTCCATTTTCAAAGACTTTGAACGAATCTTTGCCCAAGTCGGTCAGCAGCTTTCCGCGGTGATCGGTGACGCTTGCATGCAGCACCACCAGACGCGTGTCGGACCGGAACTGTGCGCGTAGCGGCAGATACATCCCGCACGCGAGCAGGGCCGCGACAGCGACTGCCGGCAAGTGGTAACCCGGCCGAAATTGGTTATTGACTTGGCGCATAGTAACCAAGGCGGAAATACGCTTTCAGTGGCGGAAGCCCGCGCGGCTGAACCAGTTTGACCTGTACCCGGCGATACTTGCCATCGCGCTCACGGTTTTTCGGGGTATAGCCAAGAATATATTCGTTGCGCAGCTCAATCCCGATCTTCGCCGCAATGTCGGGCAGCTCGGCGACATTTTCGACCGCATAAGCGCGCCCGCCGGTCTGCTCGGCCAATTCGTTTAAAAGACTTGGGCCCGCCGCCTCCTCTGGCGTGCGGCTGCGCGCCGATAGTCCTTCGTAGATACCGATGGCGAAGATCTGAACGTCGGCCTCACGGACCGCGCTCTTAATTTCGGTTTCGGTGTAACGGCTGCTATTGTCTCCCCCATCGGAAATCACCAGCAGCGCCTTACGGGGATTGTGCGCCTTCTTCATTTCATGCATCGCCAGATAGACGCTGTCGAGCAGCGCCGTTCTGCCGTGCGACTGCGTGAACGTCAGCGTACTCTGAATTTTATCGGTATCGCTGGTAAACGGCACAGTCAATTCAGGCCGGTCATTAAACTGAACCAAAAAGAATTCGTCGGCTGGGTTGGAAGTCTTGAAGAACTCGGACGCCGCCTGACGGCTTTTCGCCAGCTTCGGGCCCATGCTTCCGCTGGTGTCAAACACCAGTCCGATGGAAATGGGCGCGTCTTCACTCGAAAACTGACTGATTTCCTGCTCAATCTTGTCTTCAAAAAGCCGGAAATGTTCGCGTTCTAATCCGGTTACAAATCGATTCAGCGGGTCGGTAACGGTGACGTTAATCAACACGAGTGTTTTCTCGGCGCGAATATTCACCGACCGGGAATTGGCGACCGGCTCGTTGTGCTTTGGCTGGCCGGGGAGAGCTACAGGATCGTTTGGAACCGTTACCGCCGGGGTGTCTTTCGGTGGATCATCCCCGCTCGGAGTAACACCCCCACCTGAGCTGAAGCAAAGGATCGGTGCGCAGAGAATAACACCCAGAATGGCTGGTGTTAGCAGGTGAAGGAACACCTTGGGTCCAAACGGGACGCCTGCGAAAAAGCGGCTGAAGGTGCGCGTCCGCATGTGGCTAGGGTACTTTCTGACCTGATAATACCATCGGTCGAAAACGTGGTCTGCCGTACAGATTTCTTTCGGAGAAGGTTGCTTCCGGGCACCCTTGGACCCGGGCAGAGCCTTCTCCAATCCAGAGACGTCGGTCCCGCCGGCTTTAGGTTCAGCCGATTTGACGCGTCAGCGCTGAATTCTTGCCGAGCCACCCTTAGATAGTAAAATTACTTGGTCGAGCGTCGCCATCGTGGTGTCTCCGGGGAAAGTGGTTAGCAATGCGCCATGGGCCCAGCCCAGCCGTACCGCCTCTTCCTCCGACGCGCCCGTAAGCAGGCCATAGAAAAATCCCGCCGCATAACCGTCGCCTCCGCCTACCCGATCGTAAACGTCTAGCTCGAGAGTGGGTGCCTGGTGTGTCTTGCCGTCGATCCAGGCCACGGCGCTCCAGCTATGCCGGTTTGTCGTATGCACCTCGCGAAGGGTGGTGGCGACTATTTTCACGTGGGGGTGTTTGCCCCGAACTTTATCCATCATGCCGAAAAAGGCGCTTGGATCCAGTTTCGATTTGGCCGCGACTTCGGGACCCGGGATGCCCAGACCCATCTGCAAGTCTTCCTCGTTCCCGACAAGCACGTCCACGTTTTTGACGATCTTGTCGATTACCGAAACGGCCTTGTCGTGGCCGCCGTGAACACTCCAAAGCTTCGCCCGGTAATTTAAATCGAACGATGTAATGGCGCCAGCATCCTTGGCCGCCTGCATGGCCTCGATCGTCAGCTCCGCCGTGGTCGGCGATAACGCCGCGAAGATTCCGCCGCTGTGAAACCAGCGCACCCCTTCGCCGAAAATTGCCTTCCAGTCGAAGTCGCCCGGTTTCAGGAGTCCGCCCGCTTCATTGCTGCGGTTATAAAACACCACGGGAGCGCGCACTCCCTGCCCACGATCGCTGTAAACCGTCGCCATATTCGGTCCCGAGACGCCGTCGTGCTTGAAATGTTTATAAAACGGCCGCACTCCCATCGCGCGAACGCGTTCATTGATCAAGTCGCCGATTGGATAATCGGACATCGCAGTTGCCACGCCCGTCTTCAGCTTGAAGCAATCCGAAAGGTTCGCCGCGACGTTAAATTCTCCACCGCTGACGTGGATGTGACACTCCGTCGCTTTTCGAAACGGGATGATGCCTGGATCCAGACGATGGACCAATGCGCCCAGCGACAGAAAATCCAGCGCGCCTTGTTGCGGAATGTTAAGTCCGTATTTCATGTTCGATCTCCGTTGTTCAATTACGCGTTATAACTTCCAGAAGCGACACGGCCTCCGCGGCCGGTCCAATTCGTGTGGAAGAACTGGCCGCGCGGTTTGTCCACGCGCTCATAGGTATGCGCGCCGAAGAAGTCCCGCTGTGCTTGTAGCAGGTTCGCGGGCAAACGCTCACTTCGATAGCCGTCATAGAACGACAGCGCGGTGGAAAATGCCGGTGTCGGGACACCGAATCCTACTGCCCGGATAATCGCCTTACGCCACGATTCCTGATAATTGTTCAGCACGGAAGCGAAGAAGCCGTCAAGCAGCAGATTCGTCAATCCTGGATTCCTGTCGTACGCCTCTTTGATCTTGCCGAGGAAACGGCTTCGAATAATGCAGCCGCCGCGCCACATCAAGGCGATGCCGCCCATATTCAGATTCCATTTATATTCTTTGCCGGCCTCGCGCAACAGCATATAGCCTTGCGCATAGGAAATCATCTTGGAGCAGTACAATGCTCGACGCACATCCTCAATAAAGGCCGCCTTGTCGTGTGAGCCGGTCGAATCAGATGGCCCGTTTAGAACTTCCGATGCGGCGACGCGTTCCTCTTTCAACGCAGACAGGCAGCGCGCAAATACCGCTTCGCCGATCAGCGTTACCGGCATACCGAGATCCAGCGCATTGATCGCCGTCCACTTCCCGGTGCCTTTTTGTCCGGCGGTATCCAGGATCTTGTCAATCATCGGCTGCCCGTCTTCGTCTTTTTTCGTGAAGATCTCCGCCGTGATCTCAATCAGAAAACTGTCGAGCTCGCCCTTATTCCAATCCGCGAATACCTGGTGCAGCGCATCGGCGGCCAGCCCTAAACCGTCCCGCAGCAGTTGATAGGCTTCGCAAATCAACTGCATATCGCCATATTCGATTCCGTTGTGCACCATCTTCACGAAGTGTCCGGCGCCGTCTTCGCCTACCCAATCGCAGCACGGCATTCCGTCATCCACTTTGGCCGCGATCCCTTGAAAGATGTCTTTGACATGCGGCCATGCCTCCGGGTTGCCGCCCGGCATGATGGAAGGACCGTGACGCGCGCCTTCCTCGCCGCCGGAAACGCCCGTGCCGATAAACAGAATTCCCTTTTCGTTCAGCGCCTTCACGCGGCGATTCGTATCGGTATATAACGAATTGCCGCCATCGATGATGATGTCGCCCTTTTCAAGATGCGGAACCAGATGGTCGATCATCTGATCCACCGTGTCGCCCGCCTTCACCATCAGCATCACGCGCCGCGGCCGCTTCAGGCTGGCCGTCAGTTCCTCGATCGAATGTGTTCCGGCGACCTGCGTTCCTTTGGCTTCATTAGCCACAAAATCATCCACCTTGGAAACCGTTCGATTAAAGACGGCCACTTTGAAACCGTGGTCGTTCATATTCAGGACCAGATTCTGGCCCATCACTGCAAGGCCGATCAGTCCAATGTCACAGCTTTCTGCCATAGTTCTCCCGGACGCACCTTAGCAAGGAATCAATTTCAAGACTTCGATGATATCGCCTCAACCGCAAACGGCCTGTTGCGCAGCTAATACCAAGCCTGTTTGCGCGCTGCTCGGAACCTTAGATCAAGCGGCGCCAGAAGTGACTGTAGTCGCGGCCACACCTTTATTCAGCAGCTCTATTTGATGCAGGATAAGTTCCACAACCGCCCTGTCACCCATCTTTGTGTTGACCATCAGGTGATAGAGTTCGCGCGACGGCCAGGTCTTTTCGTGATATTTCTTCACATACGCCGCCCGCTCCGCATCCACGCGGTTGATCAGTTCTTCAGCTTCGTCGCGTCGTTTCCCGAAGGCCTGGACACGCCGCAGTTTCTCTTCATGCGATGCATAAAGAAACACGTGACAGGTATCGGTGCGATCGCGTAAGAACCAGGGCGCACCGCGGCCGACGATAATACACTTCCCCTTATTCGCAATCTCGTTGATCACCTTATCGAAAAGGTGAAGCAGCCCTTCGGCGTCGAGTGTTTCGTAACGCGCACCGGTGCGATCTTCGAAGCTGCCGCGCATGAATGTTTTGATCAGCCGGTAATAAGTGGGGTCCAAACGCTCTTCCCGCTGCTCCACCGCTCGTACATCGCAGTGCAGACGCTTCGCTATTTCCTCCGTTAACAGTTGGTCCCATACTTTGAACCCAAGGCGTTCCGCAAGCTGGTTGGCGATGCTGCACGCACCTGTTCCATACTCGCGCTCAATCGAAATAACGTTAATCATGCCGACTCCTCTGCGTGCTGTTTATTGTAATGGAAATAAGTCAATATGGAAGAGCGATGGAAGACCCGCGCGGCCTCTGGATCGCCCGTCTTTTGCTGCTCCGGGGCACCGGCGTCATCAGTCTGATTGCCTTCATCGTCGCCCTGAATCAGTTTCGCCCTCTTCTCGGCGAGCACGGCCTTTTACCAGCACCTCTCTTCATGAAGCAGGTTTCCTTTACAGAAACGCCGAGCCTTTTCTATCTGTGGCCAAAGGACGCTGCTTTCATCCTCGCCTCATGGGCGGGAATCCTGCTTTCCTGCTTCGTGATCACCGGTTGGGCAGAGCGTTTCGGTCCGTGGGCGATGTTTGCCGTCTGGGCTGCCATCTACCTGCTGTATCTGTCCTTCGTCAATGTGGGCCAGATCTTTTACGGGTTCGGCTGGGAGTCTATCTTTCTCGAAGCCTGCTTTTTCGCGATGTTTCTGGCCGACAGCCGGACGATTACTCACCCGATTCCAATCTACTTGTTTCGCTGGCTTCTCTTCCGCATCATGTTTGGCGCCGGTCTGATTAAGTTACGCGGCGATCCGTGTTGGCGAGACCTGACTTGTTTGAACTACTTTTATGAAACCCAACCCATGCCCAATCCGGCGAGCTGGTATTTGCACTGGGCTCCGGAATGGGTGCGCAAAAGCGGTGTCGGCTTCAATCACTTTGCGGAGTTGATCGTTCCGTTTGCGCTTTTTCTCCCGCAGCCGTTCGCCGGAATCGCAGGTGTCCTCACGATCCTGTTCCAACTGACAATCATCGTCAGCGGCAATCTATCGTGGCTGAATTGGTTGACCGTCGTTCTGGCGTTCTCAACTATTGACGGGCAGTTCCTGGCGTTCGTGCTGAAGTTTGTGCCGCTGCAGTTCAGGTCACCCGAGTTTCGCGCACTGCAACCGGCGTTCTACTGGATGGACATCGGCATTGCCGCGCTTGTCGCGGTGATGAGTATTCCGGTGGTCATCAATATGGTTTCTCCCAGCCAGGCCATGAATGCCAGTTTCAATCCGTTTCACCTGGTAAGCACATATGGAGCCTTCGGCAGCATCACGCGTCCGCGCTACGAAATTGTGGTCGAGGGCACTAGCGACGACGTGATTACCTCATCTACGCGCTGGCTCGAATATGAATTCAAAGGAAAGCCAACCGCCGTCTCGCGTTGTCCACCGCAAGTCGCGCCTTATCATCTGCGGCTGGATTGGCTGATGTGGTTCGCGGCGATGGACGACTACCGCAACAACCCCTGGTTCCTTCATTTTATGGTCAAGCTTCTCGAAAACGATCCGGACACGCTCAGCTTGATAAAGGCCAATCCGTTCCCCAATCAAGCTCCCAAGTGGGTGAAAGCCGAACTGTTCGAATACCATTTCACGACCCCTGACCAGCGAAAACGAACCGGCGACTGGTGGGCGAGAACTTACACTCGAGAGTATCTGCCCGCCATCTCATTGAGTCACTCGAACCTGAAACGTGTTTTGCAGGATCAGGGCTGGCAGGATTGATTCAATTAGCTTCGGGCAGCTATTGCTTCAACCTTTTTGGAGCGTCCAGGTTCGGGAGAAAAGCTGTGAGCAACCCGATTGCCGGCAGGTAGGCGCACAAGTGATAAACATATTCAATGCTGGTGGCATCGGCAATGTTGCCCAGGCATGCCGCGCCAACACCGCCCATGCCAAAAGCCAGTCCGAAGAACAAGCCTGATATCAAACCGACCTTTCCCGGCAGTAACTCTTGTGCATAAACAAGAATGGCCGAGAATGCCGATGACAATACCAGACCGATGATGACCGTCAGAATGCTGGTCCAAAACAGATTGGCGAACGGCAGAATCAGCGTGAACGGCAGCACGCCGAGGATCGATACCCAGATCACGTATTTGCGGCCAATCCGGTCGCCAACTGGGCCGCCGATCAACGTTCCGAGAGCGGCCGATCCCAGGAATAGAAATAAGTAAAGCTGCGCAGCCCCGACACTGACGTGAAACCTGCTGATCAGGTAGAACGTGTAGTAAGTGGTCAGGCTCGCGAGATAGAAGTATTTGGAAAAGATCAGCGCGATCAGGACGGCTAGACACATCGCAATCTTACGGTTCGATAAGCGGATGACCGGCAGTTCGATATGTTGCTGTTTCTTCACTCGGTCAGCGAGATGCTGTTTGTACCAGCGCGCCACACGCAGCAGAACGAGCACTGCCAGAAGCGCCGTGACACAAAACCATGCGATGCTGGGCCGGCCGTGTGGCAGCACGATAAAGGCAGCCAGCAACGGTCCAATCGCCGCGCCGCCCGTTCCGCCGAGTTGAAAGACGGACTGCGCCAAACCATGCTGTCCGCCGGATGCCAGGCGCGCCACTCGCGAAGATTCGGGATGAAATACCGCCGAACCGAGCCCTACCAGCGCCGCTGCTACCAGCAAAAGCCTGTAACTGGGAACAAAAGCTAGCAGGATGAGTCCGCCGAGCGTAAACGAAACGCCGATAGGCAACGAATACGGCATCGGCCGCCGGTCGGTATATAGGCCGATGAACGGCTGCAGCAGCGAAGCAGTCAGCTGAAACGTAAGCGTTAGTAATCCAAGTTGTCCGAAATTGAGCCCGAAAGATGCTTTGAGGATCGGATAGATGGAGGGAATCAACGACTGCACCATGTCGTTCAGCAGGTGGCAAAAGCTAATGGCAAACAGCACGTTATAGACCGTGCGCTCGACTGCGGCTGTATGGCTCACTGCAGGGTGCGAGGATGTGCTGCTTGCCATGCTCTAATGCTTTCCGCCCGAGACGACTTTGCCGATATCCGGCTTGCGGAAAATTCCCGGATCCAGCGGCACGTTCTGCTTCACCTTCGATAGATGCAAGTCGCCTTTACTTGAACCCGGCTCTTCCGATTGTCGCTTGATGCGGCGCGGAAGTTTAATGCCGTCGATCTCTGCGTAGTCGAGAAACTCGGTGGTCTGTTTGAAATACGCCGAGCTCACGCCGAAGTCTTCAATCCGCGTCAACAGATGGCTCTCGCGATCAAAGAAAAACCTTGTCGCGCCGATATGGTTCGGAGCCGCAATCACGTCCATGCCTTCGGATTCGCCCGCTTTCGGGGGCTCGACATGCAAGTCTCCGTACATCTCTTTTAAATGAATAAAGCGAATTGGATTCGCATCCGTCTGCAGCTCTTCCTGGCGCGAATGAGACAGTCTCTGAATACGCTTGCGCTTCGTCTCATACCAGCCGTTTGCTCCATCGAAACCCTGCCGCTCGCGATGAGCTTCAAGCAGTACACGGTTCGGAGCCTGCCAATACATCTTTGCGGACTTTATTAGGCTGGACGAGACGTTCAACTGCCGCGTTGTAATGTTGTCGATCGCCGCCTGTCCGCCGAGGGCAGTTACATAAGAAGAAAGAATCGTGTCGACTGTCGGTGTCTTGACATCTGCGCCGGCTGCTACAAAGACGCACAGGAAACAGACGCCTGCTATGGCTGCCGCGGTGCTGGGGAAGCGCATCAACCTCAACTCCTACTATGCCAAAACGCACCTTTTGACCTAGTATTTAACCGGTGCTACACTCAGATGTGCGGACGCGGATTCTCGGTGTTGTTCCCGCCCGATTTGCCTCCTCTCGTTTCCCCGGAAAAGCTCTCGCCCTTCTCGCTGGCAAGCCAATGGTGCAGCACGTGTATGAGCGGGCAAAAATGTGTCGTTACCTGAGTGATGTGTTGGTAGCGACAGATGATGAGCGAATTGCCGATGCCGTACGCCGCTTCGATGGCCGTGTTCGTTTAACTCTTCCTGATCATCCGACCGGTACCGATCGTCTTGCCGAAGTCGCTTCGTCGGAAACGGCATCTCTTTACGTGAATATTCAGGGTGACGAACCGCTGATCGATCCCGAGGCGGTGGACGCCTCAGTGTTGTCGGTTCTTGCGGATGACGAGGTGGCCATGGGGACGCTAAAGAAGCGCATTGTAGAACCTGACGAAATCACAAACCCGAACGTCGTCAAAGTCGTCAGCAATCTCCTGAACGATGCGATTTACTTCTCGCGTTCACCCATTCCGTTTGAACGTGACGCCTACACCGGCGCATCGATTTACTTCAAACATATCGGCGTCTACGTGTACCGGCGGGATTTTCTGTTGCAGTATCCGGATCTGAAAGTAGGGCCGCTCGAGCAGTCGGAGCGCCTGGAGCAACTGCGCGCACTTGAGAACGGCTATCGGATTCGGGTTGTGGAGACCGACTATGAATCGATCGGCGTTGATACGCCGGGTGACCTGGAACGGGTAAACCGATTGTTTGTCGCTGAGGAGGCTCTGGTCTCGGAGAAAAATGCCTAAGTACATATTCGTTACTGGCGGTGTGGTTTCATCTTTGGGGAAGGGAATTGCGGCCGCGTCGATCGGCTGTCTCCTCGAAAGCCGCGGCCTGCGCGTTACGCTGCAGAAATTCGATCCCTATCTGAACGTCGATCCCGGTACCATGAGCCCGTTCCAGCATGGCGAGGTCTTTGTTACCGATGATGGCGCGGAAACAGATCTGGATCTGGGGCACTATGAGCGTTTCACGCACGCCCCGCTTTCGCAAAGCAATAACCTGACATCCGGCCGGATCTACGAAAACATCATTGCCCGGGAGCGGCGTGGCGATTACCTAGGCAAAACAGTTCAGGTGATTCCTCACGTAACGAACGAAATCAAAGCGGCCTGCCGGAAAGTGGCGGCCGACGTCGAGGTGGCCATCGTTGAGATCGGCGGTACGGTGGGCGACATCGAGTCCTTGCCGTTTATTGAGGCCATCCGCCAGATGCGGCATGAGGAAGGCCGCGACAACACACTGTTTGTGCACCTCACCCTGGTACCGTGGATCGCCGCGGCGCAAGAGCTCAAAACGAAACCGACGCAGCACAGCGTGAAGGAACTGCGGGCCGTTGGTATTCAGCCCGATATTCTGCTTTGCCGCACGGAACGCCATCTTCCCGGCGATGTGAAAGACAAAATCGCGCTATTCTGTGACGTCGATGTAAAGGCAGTCGTCACGGCGAAGGACGTCACGTCGGTTTATGAAATTCCGCTGCTGTTTGCGGAAGAAGGTGTCGACGATACGATCCTCCATTTACTGCACACACAAACAGCGCCGCGTAACCTGTCGCGATGGTCCGACATGGTCATGCGGATGAAGAATCCGCTTCATGATGTCACGATCGGACTGGTTGGAAAATACGTTGAGTACGAAGACTCCTACAAGAGCTTGAAAGAGGCTCTGCTGCACGCCGGCATTGCGCACCAGACCGGAGTGAACATCGAATGGATTGAGTCGGAGCGAATGGCATGGCCCGACTGCCGTCCGCAAATGCGGCGCTTCGACGGTATCCTGGTGCCCGGCGGATTCGGCAAGCGCGGTGTAACCGGAATGCTGCATGCCATCCGATGCGCCCGCGAAGACAAGATTCCATACTTCGGCATCTGCCTCGGCATGCAAACGATGGTGATCGAGTTCGCGCGCAACGTATGCGGGCTGCCGGATGCCGACTCTACCGAATTCAATGCCGCGACCGATCATCGGGTCATTTATAAATTGCGCGAACTGAAAGGCGTTGACCAGCTTGGCGGCACGATGCGTCTCGGCGCTTATCCCTGCCGGTTGACGGAAGGGAGCTTAGCGCAGCAGGCATACGGTGCCACGGACATCAGCGAACGCCACCGCCATCGCTATGAATTCAACCGCGAGTTTGAAGACATTCTGACGAGCCGAGGGCTGCGTTTAACCGGTCAGACACCGGACGGCGTATATGTCGAGATCTGCGAATTAGAAGATCACCCTTGGTATCTCGGCTGCCAGTTCCATCCTGAATTCAAGTCGAAGCCGCTCGAGCCGCATCCGTTATTTACCGCCTTCATTGGCGCTGCGTTACAGCATCGCCGGGCCAAACAGCAGGCAGAGCGGCTGTCGTCACCAATTGGAGAGCTGATCCAGGCGAGATGAGGGCTGTCGCGGTAGGCGCCGGTTCTGCGGAAGTCGTTTTTTCCAACGCCGCGCCGCTCGCCTTCATTGCCGGCCCGTGTGTCATCGAGAGCGAAGAGCACGTGTTGAAAATGGCGCAATCCATCCGTTCCATTCTCGGCGCCTTCGTCTTCAAAGCTTCTTTCGATAAAGCCAACCGGAGCAGTGTGTCATCCTATCGCGGCCCCGGTATGATCGAGGGTCTTCGCATCCTCGGCGAAGTTCGGCGGCTCGGCATTCCGGTTCTCACCGACATTCATTCTCCCGATCAGGCGGAGCCCGCAGCCGAGGTGGTCGACGTTCTGCAGATTCCTGCCTTTTTGTGCCGGCAGACGGATCTCCTCCTCGAGGCCGGGAAGACCGGACGCGCGGTCAACATCAAGAAAGGGCAGTTTGTCGCCCCGTCGGACTTCGTCAACGCCGCCGAGAAGGTCGCCGCAACGGGCAACGACAACATCATCCTGACTGAGCGCGGCTCCAGCTTCGGCTATAACAACCTCGTGGTCGATATGCGGGGGCTGCGCATTATGGCACAGACCGGCTATCCGGTGGTCTTCGACGCCACCCACAGCGTGCAGCTTCCGGGGGCAGCGGGAGCATCCTCCGGCGGCCAACCGGAATTCATTGAGCCGCTCGCCCGGGCGGCAACAGCGGTCGGCATTGCCGGCCTGTTCGTCGAGACCCATGACCATCCTGAGCACGCGTTATCCGACGGAGCGAACGCCCTTCGCCTCGACTTGCTTGACGGCTTCAGCGCGCGGCTGCGCCAGATTGATGACCTCACCAAAGGGTTTTGACGAGCCGTTCTCGGGGGTTGTCCGTCGTATTATGGTGGCTTGCAACGCATGCTGAATTTGAAATCCGATTCAACTTCCCGCCGCAGACAAGCCGGCTTTTCGCTGGTGGAGCTGCTGGTCGTGATAGCGATCATCCTGATCATCTTGTTCTTCGCAGTACCGCAGTACAACAAAGCCCGCATGAACGCGCAGGAGACTGGCGCGATTGCCGGTCTGAAGACCATCTATCAGGCGGAAATACAGTACCAGTCGGAGTTTGGTGACTTTGCCACCAGCCTGGCGCAGCTTGGGCCGCCTGCTGCCACGGGCGGAACTGAAGGGCCGTCTTCAGCAGGTCTTATCGCCGGCGGTCTGGCTGGCGGAAACTCTTCAGGTTACGTGTTTACGGTCACGCAGACGCCGACCGGATACTCCGTAACAGCTGTTCCGAAGACGTTTAACAGTACCGGCCGCCGCACGTTCTACTCCGACCAATCGGGAATTGTCCGGCAAAACTGGGGATCCGATCCAGCAACCGCGAACAGCCCCGAAGTCAAGTAGGCAACCCGGCAAAGAGCACGCCGGACGCCGCTCACGTTTTGGCGCCTGTTTCATAATGCAGTTGGTACATGAAACCGGCAGTCGTGCTTCTATGTGTCGCTGCTCTGTGTTGCAGCGCTGCGTCTCCCTCCGCTCCATCTGTTACCGCTGCTGATCTCCAACATCAATTAGGCTCTTTGTCGCTGGATCCCGACGGATCCTACCGGGTCCGCGACCTGCGGCTGACGCGCGGCGATGTCAGCATCTTCTTTAATGAAGGCATCCTGATACTGGCCCGGCCCGTCGGCGGCCGGCGGATCGCCGCCGTCTTCACGACAGTCGACACGGAGGGCGGGGATGGAGAAGTTCTCCTTCTTTCAGCTCAGCCTTCCGAGCGTGCTTCGCTTGCCGCCGCAACGGGCGGCCCGAATCTGGACGAACACTTCAAGCTCGCGATTCTGTTTTTCGCAGACGACACGCTGGATGAGATCAACACCCAGCTCGCCAAGGCGCCTTTGCGGCCGGCGCCCGAAGCCGAATCGAAAGTTGCGGAGCAGATCAATAGCGTTCTGCAGCACCAGAGCGATACCGTAAACATGGCGATGCTGCAAGCCCTGCTAGATGCGCATGAGCCGGCGGAGGGCCGGTTCTTTGCGACGGTTGTTGGAAGCGAATTGGGGATCTTCAATGTCATTTGCGATCCCGGCGCCGCAGAGCCTGTGACGATCGGGCGGACGGAAATCGATAAAGACGGACAAGCATCCTTTCGCATTTGGACCGGATACCGGCCGCGGCGAGCCCCTCTGTACGTTCCTCCACCGCCGGCGATTCAGGATTATCACCTGGACGCGACGATCGGGCCGGATCTCAAGATGGAGACCACGGCTCATTTCCTCTACCGCGCCAATACGAGGAACGGACGGACCATTCCGCTCAGCCTGTCTTCCCGATTGCGGGTTGAGAGCGCTTCCGTGAATGGCGCCCCAGCAGAATTTGCGCAGCCTCCTGTGGGAGCGCTATCCCCGCGATTCGAGAGCGATGCCGCGATGCTGCTGGTGACCCCGGAGGCGTTGCGGGCAGGGGACACGTACCAGGTTCAGATCCGCTATTCCGGCTCGGTGATCCGGCGCGTGTCGAATGGCTCCTTCTTCGTGGGCGACCGGGCGATCTGGTACCCGCGCGGCAATCCAATGCTCACTAATTTCGACCTGGTGTTCCACTATCCGGCCGAGTTTCAACTAGTCTCGACGGGTGAGCCGGTGGAGGAAGAAAAAGCCGCCGGGCACGTCCGGACGACGCACCGTAGAACCGAGATCCCGGAGCAATTTGCCGGCTTTAATTTAGGCGAATATACGCACCTCCAATTGGATGCCGGGGGCTACCACATCAACTGTTATGCCGACAACTCGGCAAGCACCGGGATGAACGGCATTCCTGCCCAAAGCGCCGAAATTCTCAGCTACTACGCCAGGCGATGGCTGCCGCTTCCCATCCACTCCCTGTCGGTGACGCCGATTCCCGGATACTTCGGACAAGGTTTCCCGGGACTCATATATTTATCGAACGTTGCATACGTGAAAGAGCAAGACCGCCCGGCGGAACTCAGAAATGCCGGAAGCAACATTTTCTTTTCGGACTTGCTGCTGCCGCACGAGATTGCCCACCAATGGTGGGGCAACATGGTGACCGCGGCCGACTATCGATCCTGGTGGATCATGGAGGCGATGGCGAACGATTCAGCGCTCCAATTCATTGTGGAACGCGAAGGCGCCAACATGGGCGCCGAGATCCTGCGGCGATTTCGAGAACGCCTTTTGCAGACGCAGGATGGTAAGCCGGTGGAATCCTTCGGGCCGCTGGATTTTGGACAGCGGCTGCTGGATAACAACGGTGAGTTCGTGTGGCACGTCGTGGTGTACGAGAAGGGGGCGTGGGTACTGCAAATGTTGCGCGAGCGGCTGGGTGCCGCACAATTCCGCGCGATGCAGCAGTATGTTCTGGAACACTACAATGGGCACGGCATTACCAACGACGAATTTCGCGAAGCCGCCAAGCGATTTCTGCCGGCGGGCGATCCGGATCCCACATTGAAAAAGTTCTTCGAGACGTGGATCTACGGCACCGGGATTCCGAAACTCCGCTTGGCGCACGCCGGGAAATCCAGGACAAAACAGTGGACGGTGCTTGTGAGCGGTGTTGACGACGAGTTTACGGCCGACCTCCCGCTGCGCTGCAAGTCAGCGGATGGAAGAGAAAGAAGGCAGTGGATTCCAATCGTCTCCGGCGAGAACCCGGTAACGCACGTCGCCGCGACGGAAACCTGCGAGCTGCCGGCCACAACGGAGTTTTTATCGCAGCCCGAAAAATGAAAAAGGTCAGATGGTGAGGTAATTGGGTTTAGTTTAGGTTGTGGGGCGGGCGCGAGCCTGCGGCGGCCGCAAGGCCGCCCAGCTATGGGATTGTTGCGAACCGGGTGCTGATAGCTTCCATCCTGCCAAGATCAGTCGG
>DATBDT010000050.1:0-14503 GCA_036269815.1 Bryobacteraceae bacterium | reverse complement strand
ACCACCCGACGGTCTAGATGTGAGCCCCAATCGTAGGGCTTGACGTAAGGCGAATAAAAGGCGAAGATGGTCTCTAAGGGGGCACTTCGTCTCTTGGAAGATCTAATTAACCTCACTGGCATTGCCCGGCTCGCAGCCGAGGGCACTCTGCTCACCGAGAAGAGGCGCGTCGAATACCGCACCCTTCCCACCCGCAAATGGCTGAACCGCTGCGAATCCAACCGCGTCCCCTTCGACTGGTCCCTGAATCCCTACCGCGGCTGCGAGTTCGGCTGCAAGTATTGTTACGCGCGCTTCACGCATCAGTTCATGGAGCGCCACTCCCTCGACGCTTTCGAAACAGAGATCTACGCGAAGCAATGGGACTCGCGCGCTTTCCGCAAAGAACTCATCAGCGTTAAGCCGGGGCAGATCATCGGTATCGGTACCGCCACCGATCCCTATCAGCCGGCGGATCGTACGTATGGGTTAACGCGCCTGGCGCTCGATGAGATGCGCTATCTGCGCGGCGTCTCGCTCTTCATCACCACCAAGTCGAATCTCGTCGAGCGCGACATCGACGTGCTGAAAACGCTCGCCGTCCGTAATCATGTCCACGTCACGATGACCGTCACGACAATGGACCGCCAACTCGCCCGATTGACTGAACCCTATGCGCCTCGGCCCGATCTGCGCATGAACGCAGTGGCAAAGCTGTCGGCCGCCGGCGTATCCGTTGGCGTCATCGCAAATCCTGTTCTCCCCCTCATCACCGACTCGGAAGAAAATCTGGAAGCCGTCGCCCGGGCCGCTAAACAAGCCGGCGCCGAACAGTTTGGCGCTCACGTCTTGTTCCTCATGCCCTGTGCCCGCCGCGTCTTTTTTCCGTTCCTCGCAGATCGTTTCCCTCAACTATTGAAGCGCTACGAAGCCAGTTTCGCCGGCGGCGCTTACCTGCATGGAAAATATCCCGAGCGCATTCGTGGAATGGTGGATTCCATACGCGCCCGCGTGGGCATCTCCTCGCGCGACCTCGCTCGAATGCCGTTATTTCAGCGCCAGGATGTCTCGGACCAGATGTCTCTGTTTTGCTGAATAACGAATCGGCGCGTCCTGCTAACGCTGCGAAAGCTGCGTCTGCTCCGCTTTCGCAATCGCCTTCTTGGGGTCAATCAGAAATCGTCTTCCATCAGCCGTCGTGTCGCTCGTCTCACGCATGATGGCAATCACCTGCGGCGGCGAGAGTTTTGGATTCACCGCCAGAATTTTCGCCGCCAGATTTGCCGCGTTGGGCGATGCCATCGATGTTCCCGACATCTTCAATCGGCCGCCGCCCGGAATGGAACTGTCCACCTCAAACCCGTTGGCGTGCAACAGCACCGTCGGCCCGTAACTCGTGAACGACGTCTCGTCACCCGCTTTGTCGACTGCTCCCACCGCCACCAGGTTCGGGAGCTTCAACCCCGAAGGAATGCTGTCTTCAAAGCTCGTGCTGCCGTTCGAATTCCCCGCCGCCGCGATAAACAGAATGTCCGGTGCCGAAGCAATCGCTTTTTGCAAGGCGGCCTTCTCCCGCTCGAAGTACTTGCGCGCAATCTCCCGCCGCTCTTCTGTGGTCTTCCCAATGCCGCATTTTTCCAGGCCGTCTTCCTCGCCCTTGGCCGTGCCGCCCCAGCTCATATTCACCACACGCACGCCGTTGGCCTTGAAGAAGTCCAGGTATTTCTGCGTCGCTGCCACCTCCCGCTCATTCAACTCATCCGACGGGCACGGGTCGGGAATCATTTTGTAGTCAAACGAAATACGCGCCGTCACCAGTTCTGCATAGGGATTGCCGGCCAGTAGAATTCCTGCCACGTGTGTACCGTGTGAGTAAGTCGCATAAAGCGAAATCGACTCCAGAAACTTCTGCGCATCGTTCGGCTGCATGGCCGCAAGTTTCTTCTTCAGCGCTTCCGATTCAGGACTGTCGATATTCGCCTGCAGATCCATAAAGCCCTTCAAATCTGCGGCGGCCGCGGGAAACTTCGCCTGTTGCTCGCTCGTCAGCGGAAACAGGTATCCTTGCTGCGGCTGTGCATCGAGCCCATACGCCAACACCGCTGGCTTGGCATCGCTCGCCTTCACCACCTGGCTGTCATAAATATTCACGTCAACGCCGCTATCCCAAACCGCCACTCGTACCGGCGTATATTTCCCGCTCGGCAGCGTCACATTCCGTGCCGCCCAGATATCGGGCTTCGCCTGTTGGTGCGCCGTCAAATACGTGCTCAACGCCTCATCCATCACCGGTGCCAGCGGAATGCGCGCGACCAGCAGAAAGCGGGCCATGGGCAGTTGATTCGCGATGTCCGAGCTGAGCGAACCTGACTTCTTCACAACCGGATCGATCGAGCCCTGCAGCCGTCCGATCACCAGGTTCTTGCTGGTAATTTCCAGGCTGCCCTTCAAGCCCTTCAAATCGTTCTCCACCACCTGATACGGCAGATCCGCCAGCGACTTCGTGAACGCATCGTAAACTGCACGCCGGTACTCCGCCGTGCTTCGGTCCTGGTTCGGGCCGCCCGCCGCCTTATCGGCGCTCACGATCGCGCGCGTCACGAGTCCGCTCGTCGCCTTTGCGGAAGGCTTTTCTTCCAGCGCCTTGATCTCGTCCAATTTCGCTAGTGCCTCGTCGTCCTTACCGTCCAGCATGTCGAGCGTCACCAGCACGGTCAGCAAACCGCGCTTGGCCGAGGCATCTTCGATGTCGTAATCCCGCAGCACCGATTGCACGTCTTTTCGGATCTGGTTGGCCAGCGGCTGAAACGCCTCTTGCGATTGCACCAGGTCTTCCACGTTTCCGTTAACCGTGTACTGGAAAACCGGCAAATCGGCAGCGCGGGTGATCTTTTTCTTCTCCGCAGCGTTTACCGCCCCCACCAGCCAACACCCTACAACGACGATTGCAAATTGTCTAAGAAGTCTCATAGAAGTTGTTTTTCACCCCCGGACTGACCACGCGAAATTATAAGAATTATACTCGGACTCGCATGCACATCTCGCTCGCCTCACGCACCGCCATCGTCACCGGAGCAGCCCGCGGTATCGGCCGAGCCATTGCTCGTCAACTTGCGGCCGCCGGCGCCACACTCTTGCTAACGGATGTGGACGCCGGGGCCTTACAGGAGACAACTGCTGCTATTCGTCAGACGAACGCGCGAGCGGATTGTTTGGCCGGCGATCTCACGTCCCCTGATTTTCCGGCGCATCTCGTACAGCACACCCTCAGCCAAACAGGAAGCATCGACATCCTGGTGAACAATGCCGGCTACACCTGGGACAGTGTCATTCAAAAGACCACAGACGAGCAATTTCAAGCCATGCTCGACATTCACGTGGTCGCGCCGTTCCGTCTGCTGCGTGCCGCCTCTGCCTGGCTGCGCGAGGCCGCCAAGCGCGAAGCGGAGCAGGGAACTACCATCACCCGCAAAGTCGTGAACATCACCTCCATCTCCGGTCTCGATGGCAACCCCGGGCAATCCGGCTACGCTTCGGGAAAAGCGGCGATCGTCGGTCTGACCAAAACGTTGGCGAAGGAATGGGGCCGCTACAACGTGACCGTGAATGCCGTCGGATTCGGATTGATCGACACACGATTGATCAAGCCCTTTGAAGACCCGGAAACAGAAGTCACTGTCGGCGAAAAAAAGATACACGTGGGCATGAAGCCGGAACTTCGGGCACAAATGCCAAAGCTGATCCCCCTCGGGCGCCTGGGTACGCCGGAAGAAGCGGCGAACGCGGTGTTCTTCTTCTGCTCACCGCTATCGGATTACGTGACCGGCGAAGTACTGGTCTGCGGCGGAGGCCTCCACTTCTAGCCCTATTCCCAAGCTACATATAGTTGTAGTTGTGGCGTGGGGCGGGCGCCAGCCTGCGGCGGCCGCACAGGCCGAGATGCGCTTGACCAGACGTAATCTTCTGCCTTCAGGGCAAGGCTGGCAGCTACGGGATTATTTTCGATGTAGCGCTCTATCCGTCGGAACTCTTCATTGTTGCGAACCAGGTGGTCATAGCTTTCATCCTGCCAAAAGCACTGCCCAGCTCTCCGGAGCAACAGGTTCGCGCTCTTAGCACTGCCAGCTTTCAGGGATCCGAGCGCCTTGGACACGTTCACCAGCGGCGTGAGAAGCAGATGCACATGATTCGGCATAATGACCCAGGCATGCAGGTCGTAGTCTCCCCTCCGAGCGCCCTATTCGATTGAGGCAAGGACGCGCCGGGCGATCTCCGGCTGCCGCAGAAAGCAGGGTCCGTATTGGGCCTGATCCAGCAAGCGGTCAAGTGCAACGAACGCTTTCCCAGAAGTCAGTTCTGAGGCTGGAAATGAGCGCTCTCTCGGAAGTGAGCCTTGAAGTCGGAAGGTGACAAACAATGGCTGACCGACCACGTAGATATGCGGCAGCCGTCGCCGGGTTCTGATCACTCGCAAATTTTCGCACTTTAGGCCACATATGCAGCCGCAGGCTCCCCCCACTCTCAAAAACTAATCAACCAACCCAAAAACCAAAATCGTCGATCCCGCCGCCACACCAACCATCTCCTTCCCGTCAAACTGATAAACCATAGGCGAAGCCTTCCAGTTGGCATTTGTCTGAAACGTCCACAGAACGCTGCCGGTCACGGCGTCTGCCGCAGCAAACGCGCCACTATCCTCACAGAAAAAAACCAACCCGCTCGCCGTGGCCAAAGTGCCGCCCCATGAATCCGCGCTACCTACCTCGGGAACTTCCCACTTCACCGCGCCCGTTTGCAGGTCAAGCGCTCGCAAAATACGTACCGGCTTCTTCGATGGATCGATCCGCTGCGCACCTCCCAAAAATTCCCGCCCCAGCCCGAACTCTTCCGGATGCTTCGTGTAGATAGAACACTTCTCCACAGTCTGAAAGTAAAACAGGCCCGTACCGGGATGATAAGAAGGCGAAAACCAGTTCGTCGCTCCATCCTGCGACGGGCAGACGCGCGTTCCTTTTTCGCTTGGCTCCTGTCCGTGAACTCTGATCGGCTTTCCGTCCGGTCCAATGTCGCTTGCCCAAGTCAACTCGCCGATGAATTGTTTGGCCAGCAGGACTTCCCCAGTGCTCCGATCAAGCACATAAAAGAACCCGTTCCGATTTCCCTGAACCAGCAGCTTGCGCGGTTGCCCTTGCCACTCCGCATCGATGACCAAAGGAGTCTCGGTCGCATCCCAGTCCCAAAGATCATGCGGCGTTGACTGGAAATACCATTTCAGTTTGCCCGTTTTTGCATCGAGCGCCAGAATGCAGTCCGAATACAAATCATCGCCGCCGCGTTCGTCGCCGTTATAGTCCTCGCCCGGATTGCCCGTCTGCCAGAACAGCGTATCTGTCTCCGCGTCATAGACCCCGGTGAACCACGCAACCGCCCCGCCATGTTCGATTCCTTTGCCCTTCCAGGTTTCCGATCCCGGTTCGCCGGGTGCCGGCACCGTCCAGAACCGCCACACTTCTTTACCCGTTGCCTGGTCAAATGCCGCGATTAGCCCGCGCGCCCCTTCTTCGCCCCCGGCCGTCCCGGAAATCACCAGATTTCCAACCGTAAGTGGCGCCGATGTCGCGCTATAGTTTTTGTGCCAGTCCGCCATTTCGGAATCCCATGCCAGTTCGCCGGTTGCCCTTTCGATCGCGATCAGATGAGCCGTATCCGTCACCAGGAAGACCTTGTCGCCCGCCAGCGCAACGCCGCGGTTGATGCCGCCCGCCCCGCCGCCGACTACTCCAGTTGTCCGGTCCTGCCGGTAGTGCCAGATCTGCCGCCCGCTTCCGGCATCAAGCGCATAGCACTCGTTACCGCTGGTGACGTACATCACGCCGTCAGCCACCACCGGCGTTCCTTCCAGCGAAGAGACATTCGGTACCGTAAACACCCATCGCGGCGCAACGCGCTTGACGTTGCCCTTGTCAATCTGCGTAAGGCTGGTGTAGCGGTTGCCGCCGATGTCGCCGTTATAAGTCGGCCAATCGCGCTCGGAGGTAACCTCTCGAAATGTGCCGCCCTTTTCCTTGCGGAGCAAATGAATTCGATTGTCATCGGTGCGAATCTGCGCATCATCGAAACTTTCGTTCAAAATCAGTCCGGTTAGCGTCTCGCCGTTGCTTAGCTTCGCCGAAACTCGATAAGGCTGGAACCCGTAGAGATGCGGACGTAACGTGCGCAAATACGCGATAAGCTTCGGCATCTCGCCATCGTCGATATTGTTCGCGGGCATGCGGCCAGGCACGCCATGCAGCACCGTATTTCGAACCTGCTCGTCCGACAGGCGCCGCATGCGGACTGCGATATTGGGTCCGAGTTCCCCGCCGTTGCCGTCTGAGCCATGGCATCCCGAACAGCGGTTTTCAAACGTTTCAAGACCGGCCCGGTCCTGTGCGCAGAGCATAGCCGCAGCAGTCAGCACAAGCCAACTGCCTGCTAAGCACTGAAAAGTCTTTTTCATCCTCTACAAGTATCCACGCGCGTACTGCGACGGCCTTGATTGTGGGCCAGGCGCCAGCCTGCGCGGCCGCACAGGCGGCTTGCACTTGACCAGCCCGCAATCTTCCGAGTATTTGCCACATAGAAAACGAACCACATTCACAAAATGTTCATAGCCACCAAGTACTCTGCCTTTAATGCGCGCAATCGTTGCTATGTCGTGTGGTCGACTCTGTTGCGTAATCGTTACTACGGCGCTAGCTTTCTCACTCAGTTCACTCGAAGGTCAAAATTCTCGCTCCGCACTGGCAGGCACTGTTCGGGATGGGACCGGCTCTCCTGTTCCAAATGCAACAGTGTCCGTAGTTCAGCGGGAAACAGACCTGAAACGATCGACTCGAACCGGCTCTGGCGGGACTTACTTCCTGAACGAGCTGCCAATCGGTAGCTACAAACTTGAAGTCGATCAGCCTGGGTTCAAGCGAGCCGAAATCAACAATATCCAGCTGTTAATCGGCCAGACAAAGAACGTCGATGCAATCCTTCAACTGGCTGGTTCCACCCAACAGGTTGAGGTGAGTTCGCCTTTGAGCGAAATCGATCAATCTTCAGCCAGCATTGGCGCGCGCCTGGTACAAACACAAATCGATAACCTCCCGGTAAACGGCCGCAATTGGGCAACATTACTTCCTCTCATTCCCGGTGCAACAGACCCTGGCACCTCAGACCAGCGGAGCATCCGTTTTGCCGGACATGGGCGCGATGACAACAACGTTACTTTCGATGGGGTGGATGCGACCGGGATTTCAAATCAGCCGCAAAAGAGCGGCATTCGTTTGGCGATCCCGACCTCGACGATTGCAGAGTTTAAGGTGGATTCCACCCTCTTTCCGTCTGATTCAGCCGATGGCACGGGCGGTCAAGTCACACTCGCGTCCGTAGGCGGCACAAATGCTTTTCACGGCGAGGCATTTGACTACCTGCGCAACGATGTCTTTGACGCACGCAATCCATTTTCGCTTGTGAAGCAGCCCTTTCGCTTGAACCAGTTTGGCGCAAACATCGGCGGCCCCGTCAGGCGCAATAGAATGTTTTTCTTTGCGGCATTCGAAGGACTCCGCCAGCGCCTCGATCAGACAATCGTAGGCTTTACTCCCAGTGACAGCTACAAGCAGCGCGTCCTGGCGCAGTCTCCTGCCCTTGCTCCCCTCGTCAACGCATATCCGGTGGGCAATGTCAGTCAGCCCGCCCAGCCCGATATCGATGTCTTTCGCGGCTTAAGCCCTCAAAAGATCGACGAAAACTCGGGAATGGCTCGTTTGGATTACGCCATATCAGACAAAATCACGACCTTTTTGCGCGTAAACGTGGACGAAGAAGTCAGCGATGTTCCCGCCATAAACCTCCGCGACCGCACGATTGTGGATAATCGTCCCATCAATGGCGTCGCATCTGTTACTCAGGTAATTACTCCAAGCTTGCTGAACGAGATAAAGGCTGGTTTCAACCAGGCCTTCTCTCGGACCGCGAACGAGACGCCTCTGCCCTACACGCTGCAAGTAAGCGGCTTTGCCAATGTGAATGCGGCGCAAACCCGCCAGGAAGATGATACTTCGGTGACGCTGCTCGACAATTTGTATCGGACGGCTGGAAAACACAGTATCAAGGTAGGAGTTGAGGGACGGCGCGTTTTCACAAATCCCGGCAGTTCCGAAACGGGGTCTTTAGTCTTTGCAAACTTGGATGCATTTGCCGCGAACCAGCTGAATGGAGCCAAGATAACGGCGGCGTTACCGATGAAGCGATTGCGCAAAACTCAGGCCTTCGGCTTCATCCAGGACCAGTACAAGGCAACACCGACTCTCACGTTGAACTTAGGACTCAGATATCAATTCTTCAATGTCTTCGCGGAGACGGACGGACGCGCCGTGCCATTCGATTTCAACACCTGCGGCGGCTATTGCGCACCCGGTGCTCAGTTCTCGAAGCCGCGCACAACTGACATCGATCCCCGAGTCGCTTTGGCTTGGGCTCCGGCCGCGTCCAACGGCAAAACTGTCGTGCGCGCCGGATTCGGAATCTACCACGGTGATGGACAATTAGAAGACCAAAACCTGCCTGCTTCGAACGACCAGCCGAGCTATTCGTTGTCGGCCCGCCAGATTGTCGGACTAAGCTATCCCATCTATCCATATCTGGTGAGCGCGCCTGGTATCTTGTCGCCACGCGCCCAGAATCGAAACCGCAAAGATGAATACAGTTCACAGTGGGGAATAACGATTCAGCAGGAGCTGCCCCTCAACATCACCGGCAGCGTGTCGTACACCGGCAATAAAGGCACCGACCTGCAGACAATCACATACTCAAATATTCTCGACACGGCAACTGGCTTGCGGCCATATCCGGAATTTGGACAAGTAGAATATCGCACCAACGACAGCAACAGCACCTTTCATGCCTTGATTCTGTCCGCGCAAAGACACCTTCGGTCCGGATGGATTTTGGGTACGAACTACATGTGGTCCCACGCCATAAACGACGGTTCTTTGGGCGGTGGGGAGGCAGATATCATTTCCTCGCAGGATCCCTACTGTCGTGCCTGTGAGCGCGCTTCCAGTGCGCAGGACATCCGCCAATTCTTTACCGCCAACTCGGTTTATGAATTGCCCTTCGGAGCCGGAAAGCGGCTGCTATCACAGTCGGGCGTCTGGAGCTCAATCCTGGGGCACTGGTCGCTAACCGGCATTGGAACGGCGCGAAGCGGCCTGCCCGTGAACGTGACGCTGAGCCGGCCAGTCAGCACAGTTCCGTATGGATATAACGTGAATCAGCGTCCCGACTTGGTCCCGGGTGTGTCGCTAACGCCACCGGGCGGCGCCACAGCGTCGCAGTGGATTAACCCCGCGGCATTTGCGGTCCCTGCTCCAGGAACGTTCGGAAACGCCGGGCGCGATATTGCCAGAGGGCCGGACTTATATCAGCTGGACGTAGGCTTAACGAAACAGCTTCTGATCACGGAACGGTCATCTCTGCAGTTCCGCTGCGAAGTGTTCAACATCTTCAACCGAACGCAGCTGGGACAGCCTGCAGGTGACTTCACCGTGCCCACGCAGCTCGGCGTAATCCAAAGCACGATCAACACAACACCTGTGGGAAGCGGGACCCCGCGCGAGTTCCAATGGATGTTACGCCTCGCCTTCTGACTAACCTGTAAAAATAATACGCTCCCCCCGAGCCAACATCAGCAGCTTGAATATTCCAATTTTCAAGCAATGGCCAATACTCAAAAACCAAATGAGCTAATTGGGCTTTTAGATTGTGGGGCAGGCGCAAGCCTGCGGCGGCCGCAAGGCCGCCTCCTATATCTCAATGGGCCGAACCGGATTGCTCTTTCGCCTCAAATCATAAAATTGAAGCCGACAAAGCTCACAATGATAGAGCTTCGCCCCAAGTAGCCGCAGAATGAACCGCAGAGGATTGTGATTCATTCGATCGATATGATCCCGCGTACGGCGGCAGAGCAGAATTTTCCCGTGGCATTCAGGACACCGCGCCGATAAAGTGACGAAAGCGGCATGCGGCAGCGCGAACCCAAATCCACACGCAGAACATTGGTAGGCGGCATAGTAGCGGCACTTTTCCCACCAGGACCGTTTTCTGCGCCGCATCTGTCCGCTACATTGGGGACATTCGGGCATATTTACCATAGTGTAGATCGAGCCAAATAAATCGTCGAGTGTCCGGCAGCTTTTTGCAGCTTCAGGTAATTCTGTTAAAACGAGAGGCAACGGCTATGAAGAGCTATCGCAAGGAACTATGGTTTGAACTTCCGAAGCGGCGGGGATTTGTAAACATTACCTCGGACGTGGAGAAATCGGTGCACGAAAGCGGCGTTCGCGAAGGGTTGGCATTAGCCAACGCGATACACATTACAGCCTCTGTTTTCATCAACGATGACGAATCCGGCCTGCTCAGCGACTATGAGAAATGGCTGGAAGCATTGGCGCCGCACGAGCCCGTTTCACAGTATCTGCATAATCGAACCGGTGAAGACAACGCCGATGCTCACTTAAAACGGCAGATTATGGGCCGGGAAGTGGTGGTTGCAATTACCAATGGAAAATTGGACCTGGGACCATGGGAGCAGATTTTTTACGGCGAATTTGACGGCCGCCGCCGTAAACGGGTGCTGATCAAAATCATTGGCGATTAAACGTCTTGTCAGCGCGAAGATCGAAGTGGATTTCCAAACACTAGCGCTGCGAGTCATCGCGCGCTGCGCCGAATTAGCACAGCTCACCGAAACGCCCGGCATGCTGACTCGCACCTTTCTCTCGCCTGCCATCCGCGATTGCCATCGGCTGATCGCAGGCTGGATGGAATCGCTCGGCTTGCGAAGCAGCGTGGACGCCATGGGCAATCTGCGGGGTTTTCCTTCAAGTGAACCCACGCCTTCGAATGCAATCCGCCCGCGACTGTTGATCGGTTCGCACATCGACACGGTGCCGAATGCCGGCGCGTACGACGGAGTGTTAGGCGTAATGCTGGGTCTGGCCCTTGTCGAGGCCTCCCGCACTCTTGAACTGCCGTTCGATATCGAAGTAATCGCCTTTTCTGAAGAAGAGGGCGTCCGGTTCCGTGTGCCCTTCCTGGGCAGCCGGGCTTTGGCCGGCACACCGGATTCTCAGTTGCTCGCGCTCCGCGACGCCAACGGCGTCACCCTGGAAGCGGCGATCCGCTCCTTCGGGTTAGACCCGAATGAGATCAGTGCCGCCAAGCTTGACGAAAACACCTTCGCCTATCTCGAATTTCACATCGAACAAGGCCCGGTTTTGGAAAGCTTGGGCTTGTCGTTAGCGGCAGTAAAGGCGATTGCCGGTCAAAGCAGAAGAACCATTGTGTTCGCCGGGAGCGCCAATCACGCCGGCACAACGCCGATGGAGATGCGCCGTGATGCGCTGGCCGGTGCGGCGGAATGGATCGTCGCGGTGGAAAATTTTGCCCGCGCATATCCCGGGCTTGTGGCAACTGTCGGCCGCTTGCAAGTTGCTCCTGGAGCATCCAACGTCGTACCGGGCGAAGTCCGCGCCAGCCTGGATATACGTCATGCTTCGGATGTCGAACGAACCACCGCCACCGAAACTCTGCTTGCCTCCGCCAGGACAATCAGCGAAAAACGCGGACTCCGATTTTCCTGTCACGAAGATCTGGAACAATCTGCGGTAGCCATGGATGCGGAACTGACGGCCGCAGCGGAGCGCGCCATTGCCGCAGCCGGCCAAGAATCTAAGACGATAATCAGCGGCGCCGGCCACGATGCGATGATTCTGGCGGAAGTTGTTCCGTCTGCGATGATCTTCTTACGCACTCCCGGTGGCATCAGCCACCATCCGGACGAAACAGTTTTGGTCGGAGATGTCGAGCAGGCCATCCGTGCGGGGATTACTTTTCTGAAAGAGCTGGCGCTCAAGCAGTGAACTCGCTTGGTCATACGCGAAGTGTATTCGCGCTGGATCATTTGTTACAGACACCGGATACCTTCGTTAGAACGATGTTGCCGGGAATGGCGGGTGCGGCTGCCATTGTCCATGCCAGCCCGGCGCTCGGCGCACGCTTTACCGCGTACACCGCCGAACTGCAACCCGGAGGCACGCTCGGCTCATCGCCGTGCCAGCGCTTTCTCTATGTCCTCGCAGGAAAGCTCGCGCTCCAAAACGAAAACGGTTCGACGCCGCTATCTATCGGCAGCTACGCATTCGCCTCCCGGAACAACGATCACCAGCTTTCCGCCGAAGAACCGTCGCGCCTGTTTGTCATCGAAAAAAACTACGTCCCGCGTGAAGGGCTCAACCCGCCTGCAAGCTTCGTCGAAAACGAGAGCGCCGTCGAATCCCAACCACTCGGCGGCGATCCCGATCTTCAGGTACGCGCCTTGCTTCCGGATAGTCCTGAGTTCGACTTTGCGGTAAACACCATGACCTATGCTCCGGGCGCTTCCCTCAGCATGGTCGAGATTCACGTCATGGAACACGCTCTGCTCATGCTGGAAGGTGGCGGAATTTATCGTCTCGGGGATCGTTGGTATCCCGTGCAAGCCGGTGATTTCATCTGGATGCGCGCCTACTGCCCGCAATGGTTCGGCGCCATCGGAAAAACTCCCGCGAAGTACATCATCTACAAGGACTGGAACCGCCATCCCCTCGCCCTATGAGCGTTGTCGCGGAATTGGAGCAATTAGCCGCCTTCTCAACCGCATCTCCTCCTGCCGTAACGCGCGTAGTCTTCTCGCAAGAGGACATGCATGCGCGTGCCTGCCTAAAGCAGTTGTGCCGGAATGCCGGCCTTGCCATACGCGAAGATGCCGTCGGAAACATGTTTGCGCGATGGCACGGAACAAATCCTCAGGCCGGTGCAGTCGGCACAGGTTCGCACATCGATGCGATTCCCAATTCCGGCCGTTACGACGGCACCGTCGGAGTGCTTGGCGGTTTAGAAGCCATTCGTCTCTTGCAACGGAGCCGTTTCCAGCCGGAGCGATCGATCGATCTCTTACTCTTCACCTCCGAAGAGCCGACACGTTTCGGCATCGGCTGTCTCGGCAGCCGTCTCTTGTCCGGTACTCTGGACCCCGCCGTTGCCGACAACTTAGTTGACGCCGAAGGGCAATCGCTCCGCGAGTTGCGTAACCGGGCGGGCTTCCAGGGCCCGTTGCAGGAGGTGCGCCTTTCGCCGGACCACTACTCCGCTTTCATCGAGCTTCATATTGAACAGGGACCGCTCCTAGAGAGTTCAGGTACAGCGCTCGGCATCGTCACTGCCCTCGCAGCTCCCGCCAGCCTGCGCCTCGAAATTCATGGCGAGGGAGGTCACGCCGGCGCCGTTCTCATGCCGCACCGCCGCGACGCGTTCATCGGTGCTTCCGAGATCGCACTAGCCATCGAGAAAGCTGCATTGTCAACCGGCGCGCCGGATACCGTGGCCACCACCGGATGCTGCCACGTATTTCCCAACGCGGTCAACAGCATTCCAAGCCGCGTGACCTTAGAGGTCGATGTGCGCGACATCGAGGGCGAGCGTCGGGATTCCGTTGTCCGAATAATTTCGGACGCAGCCAAGCGCATCGCCAGCGAACGCCGGCTACAAATCGAAATAGCCATCGTGAACGCCGACCCGCCCGCATATTGCGATGAGCGTGTGGTGGCTGCCTTGGAACAAGCCGCTGCTGCCCTCGGTCTCCCCCAAACTAAAATGATCAGCCGCGCCTATCACGATTCGCTATTCATGTCGCGGATAGCGCCTGTGGGAATGCTGTTCATCCCCTGTCGCGGCGGCGTGAGTCATCGTCCCGACGAATACGCCGCGCCCGAACACATCGCCGACGGAGTTCGTACTTTGGCCGAAGCGCTCCGCCTCCTCGCATCGGGTTTTTACCGCGCGGCCAAAATTTACGAACCGTAAATACAGCCGTAAGTATTTGACTCTAGGCGACTTATTTTGGAAGATTGAAGACGGCGTTCAGGCCCCTTATAGACGGTAAAAACCCCATCCGGACAGCAGGCTAATACAGCAGTTTTTCAGCCCGTGCATTCCATTCAGCGAACGCACGCTGCGCCATTTCATTCAGGACGCAATACCCCGGAATGACACGTTTCTCCGGAGGCAACAGCAACTCTTCGTAAATCAACTCGTCGTCAAACCCGCCGAGCGCCGCATCTCTTCGCGTAGCGGAGAAATAGAAGCGCGTAGGGCGTGCCCAGTAGATGGCTCCCAGACACATTGGACATGGCTCGCAGCTCGTATATAGATCGCAGCCGGTCAGCTGAAACGAATGCAGCGCCTGGCATGCGGCACGGATGGCCACGATTTCGGCATGCGCTGTAGGATCGTTGCTTGCTGTAACGGAATTGACGCCCGTACCAACGATCTCGTCATCCCTCACCACGATTGCGGCGAACGGCCCGCCGCCCCCTTCGCGTACGTTGTCGACCGCAAGCTCGACCGTATGTCGCATCCAATCTTCTGGTGTTTTGCTGTGCATCCGCTTTTG
>DATBDT010000018.1:0-2596 GCA_036269815.1 Bryobacteraceae bacterium | reverse complement strand
ACTGCGTCCGATTCTTGCGCCGGCAAACTCGACGGAGCGTCCTCTGCTTCTGGGCGTGGACTACTATCCTGACCAGACTCCTGAGAATTTGTGGGAAGAAGATGCTCGGATGATTTCTGAAGCCGGGCTGACGAATGTGCGCGTCGCGGAGTTTGCCTGGTCGCTGATGGAGCCCTCGGAAGGCAAGTTCGATTTCGCATGGCTGAAGCGCTCGGTTGAGATTCTGCATAAGCACAACATCGCGGTCATTCTGGGTACGCCGTCGGCCGCGCCTCCGCCCTGGCTTAGTGAGAAGTATCCCGAGATTTTGATGGTGAACAGCGAGGGAATGACAGTTCATCCCGGGGGGCGGCGTTTCACATGTCCTACGAACAAGACGTATCGAAAATTGTCTCTGACCATTGCCACAGAGATGGCGAGGAATTTCGCGGAGAGTGCGGGCGTCATCGGCTGGCAGATCGACAACGAATTTACGCTGCAGCAGTTTGGCCGCTGTTACTGCAAGTATTGCCGCGAAGGCTTTCAGGACTGGGCGAAGCAAAAATATGGAGCGCTCGACAGCCTGAACCAGAAATGGGGCACAGCATTCTGGAGCCAGATCTACACGGATTGGAGCCAGATCCCCGTTCCGTTGCCGTCAAACGGGCCGCCGAATCCCGGGCTGGCATTGGACTACGACCGCTACCAGTCCCATGCCAACGCTTCGTTCGCGGGCGAACAACTAGTCATGCTGCGCAAGGAGTGTCCGCAGCATTTCATTACTACGAACAGCGTTGGTGCGCCGTTTGACACCCTGAACTTGCGGGAACTCTTCCGGGATCTGGATTTCGTCAGCAATGACAACTATCCCGGCTTCGCCGCGATGTTTATGGAAGGCGAGGTTACGCCGGAGAGGGTTGGGCGTTCGTCGGCGATCAGTCACGACTCCATGCGATCAGTGAAAGGCGGCAGGCCGTTTTTGATCATGGAAGAGCAGTCGGGGAAGGCGGGGCAGCCGTCGTTCGGTCCGCAACCGCGTCCCGGGCAATTGAGGTTGTGGGCCTTTCAGGCTATCGCGCACGGCGCGATGGGAGTGAACTATTTCCGCTGGGATACGGCGCGCTTCGGAGCGGAAGAGTATTGGCACGGGCTGCTGAATCACGACCGTTCAAAGAGCCCGGGATTCGATGAGATCATTCGCACGGTAGCCGACATGAAAGTCCTGGGGCGAGAAGCGCTGGAATCGAGCTACGTGGCGGAAACCGCGTTGAGCTTTGACCAGGACTGCGACTGGGCACTGCAGATTCAGCCGGGACATCCGAAATTGACCTACCGCGATCAGTTGGTGGAATGGTACGGGGCCGTCACCGGAGCCAACACTGGGACCGATTTGATTCATCTCGATGAGGACCTCTCAAAGTACAAAGCTGTGTTTGCGCCCGTGCAGTACGTGGTGAGCGCAAGGCAGGCGGAAAATATCAGGAACTATGTTCGCAACGGGGGGATGTTTGTGGCGGGGTTTCGCCTCGGCGCCAAAGACGAAAGCAGCCAGATTGTGAATATGCCGCTTCCGGGTTTGTTGCGCGACGTTATGGGCGTGACGCTGAAGGATTACGTTCCGATTTATACGGAAAAGGTCGGCGTTACATTCGAGCAGCAACTCGCGGGACCCGAAGGCCAATGCGGGTTGTGGGCAGATTTGCTGGTTCCGCAGTCGGCAACGGTTTTGGCGAAATATGCCGGGCCGTACGAGGGAGCGGCGATCACCATGAATACGTTCGGCTCGGGCAAAGCCGTTTACATCGGGGCGGATTTGGATGGCACGAGTCTCAGCCGCGTGATTCGCCGCTTTGTGGAGATGGCCGGCAGCACGTCCGAGTTCATCACACCCAAGGCGGTGGAGATCACTCGGCGCCGGACAGGCGGAAGGGAATGGGTGTTCGCGCTCAATCATTCCAATGAGGCGCAGAAGGTCACGCTTCCGGGTACGTTTGCGTCCGTGCTCGCCAAAAAGAGTGTTGGGCGCGAACTGGAATTGAAGCCCTATGAAGTCGTGGTGCTGCAGCGAAGTTAGGATCGCCTCCGGTCGAGCTTCTATAGCTTAGAATCAATTTTGCTGCTCACCATCGAAAAACTCGTCTATGGCGGGGACGGTCTCGCGCATTTGCCCGCAGACGAGAGCGGGCGGGGTAAGACCGCCTTTCTTCCTTTCGTTCTGGCTGGAGAAAAAGTCGAAGCTTCCATTATTGAGCAGAAGGCTGGATTCGTCCGGGCGCAAGCGGAAAAGGTGATCGAGGCGTCGCCGGAGCGGGTGGTGCCTCCCTGTCCATATTTCGGAACGTGCGGAGGTTGCCATTATCAGCATGCAGCCTACGAGCACCAGCTGGAGAGCAAACGCGAGATTCTGCGAGAGACTTTGCGCCGCACGGCCAAGCTCGAATTATCAACCGAGATCCAGGTGCATGCTTCTCTTCCATGGAATTACCGCAACCGGTCGCGATTGCAGGTGCAGACCACGCCGTTTCAGGCCGGGTACTTCAAGATGCGGTCGCATGAATTGCTGCCGGTGCAGGAGTGTCCAATCAGTTCTCCGCTGATTAATCGCGGGATCAAGGCG
>DATBDT010000017.1:0-2530 GCA_036269815.1 Bryobacteraceae bacterium | reverse complement strand
AAGGCGCCCGACCTGCAGGAAATGGTCGACAATCAGAGAGAAGGCATCGGCAACGACGGAACCGACGAGTACGTTCCCGTTGGTGCGGACTCTTACGATGTCGATCAGAATGCGCCGCAAGCGGCATACCAGGGAAGCGGGGCTGCGAAGATCCGAATCGAGAAATGGCAAGCGGAGCGAAGAACGATCGTCGCCGATGCGAGCGCTCCGGGAAGCCTGACGTTCCGCCTTTTTAACTACCCATCGTGGAAAGTGGAAGTAAACGGCGGGGTTGTACGGACGCAGAGCACGGAGCATACCGGGCTGATGATCGTTCCGATCAGGGCGGGAGAGAATCGGGTCGAGATCAGATTTGTAGAAGGCTGGGACAGGAGAGTAGGAGCATTGATTTCGGCGCTGGCGCTAACCACAATCATGGGTTTGTGGCTTAAGAGCAGAAGAGCTTCCGGCGTAACAGAAGGCTGATTGCTGACCGCTGACAGCTGCTTTATGAAACGAGTACTCGTCGCCACATCGAATGCCGGAAAACTGCGCGACTTTACGGGAGCGGCTGCGCAGTATGGCATTGCAATTGAGGTGATCCCGAATTTCTCTTCTCTCCCGCCGGTGATCGAAGACGGCTCGACTTTCGAAGCCAACGCGCGAAAGAAGGCTGAAGCCTACAGCTTGTCCGTGCCGGGTGAGATTGTCATTGCCGATGACTCAGGACTGGAAGTTGACGCACTGGGCGGAGCTCCTGGAGTACATTCGGCACGCTACGCCGCGGACGAGCCGCATGCGGCTGAGTCCAACACCAGCGACGACGCCAACAATGCCAAACTGATCCGCGAAATTAAGCGCATGCCGGCGGAAAAGCGAACGGGAAGGTTCGTCTGCTGGATTGCAGCGGCTCGCGATGGCAGAACGCTGGCAGTATTCGAAGGCAAAGTCGAAGGGATTATTCTTGAACAGCCTCAAGGCCATAATGGCTTCGGTTATGATCCTCTCTTCTTTTTTCCATCAATTCAGAAGACACTTGCTGAGCTGACTGCAGAAGAAAAAGCGCTATACAGCCACAGGGGAGCAGCTTTCAGAGACTTCCTGGAGTGGATGAGAGCGCTCACCGAGGGGTGATCCCGGTAACGTTGCTGCCCGTGAATCACAACTCTAGAATTCGTGTATGAAATCGAAACTCTTGATCGCTCTCATGGCGCTTGCGTCCGCTTCTGCTCATGCCGCCAAGTCGCATGCGGAGATCCGATCAATTATTTTGAGCGCCAGACACCTCGGCGCCCACGGCATGGGTTACAACTCACGATCGATGGTCAAGCTTTCGAAGAGACTTTCTGCTGACGACATCCCGGCACTAATTACCCTCGCCTCTCGGGCAAATGATGTGTTTATCGGTGCCCAGTTCGCTCTGGCGGCCCAATGCGATCCGGCGATTCCAGCGGTGCACGATGCGGCCGTGAGACATCAGATTGATTTTCTGAGCGCTGAGGACACGCTGTCTCTAATGGCCGGATTTGAAGGATGTAGCCAAGAGTCGCGCGCGAAAGCGTCCGCGATGCAGGATACTTTGCGGCAACTGAATGCAGAAGATAGCGCTCGCATCGAGCGGGAGTCCAAGCAGAAGGCCGAGGACGACGCCCGAATTCAGCAAAACGGTTTGAAGCTGTTGGATCGGGAGCAGGCGAAAACTCTCACTCACGAAGAACGGCTGGAGATATATCGGCGATCGTTGGCGGCGATAGGATTGAGCGAAAATGGCCCTATGACACCTGACCAAAAGAAAATCGCGGATCACATGTACCGCAGCATGGTGCTGGATGAGGTAAGGACCGCACCGAACCAATGAATTTCATCGACGGGCGTTTGACTTCCCTTCTCTCCGCCCAACATAATAATTAGTTCGTTGGTCATCTTCGGTCTCATAAGGAAGTATCCTGGCATCGTCACCGAGCACGGCAACTCCAGCAATTAAAGGCGGCGTGGCTCCTTTGCGGGCGGGGCAAGGACATTCGTTCCTGCTACGTCGCCTGCACTCGTTGAGCGGAATCATTCCCATCGGACTATTTCTGATTGAGCATTTTGTTTCGAATGCATTTGCCACAAAAGGGCCCGGCGCTTATACCAAGCAGGTCGCCTTCCTGAGCAGCTTTCCCTTTGTTGTCGGATTGGAGTTGTTCGGGATCTGGCTGCCGATTTTGTTTCACTCGCTGTATGGGTTTTACATCTGGTATCGCGGCGACAGCAATGTCACTGAATATCCGTGGATCGGAAACTGGATGTACTCGGCCCAACGCTGGACGGGCGCAATCGCACTTTTCTACATGGTTTGGCACACCTGGCACTTGCGTTTCAGTGGCGTGCACCTGCTGACGTATCCGGCGTCGGCGTTTGGCAAAGTGCAGAACGAATTAATTGGGCATCCTTGGGCGTTCGTGTTCTACGTGGTTGGGATTGTGTGCGCGTCGTGGCACTTTGCGTACGGCTTGTGGCTGTTCGCGGCTAAGTGGGGCATTACGCAAGGCCCGATTGCGCGACGCCG
>DATBDT010000015.1:0-32531 GCA_036269815.1 Bryobacteraceae bacterium | reverse complement strand
GCGCCAAGCCCGGCCGACCAAGCGTCTTGGCATAGAACGGCTTACTTAGGCTCTCTACAAATTCGTCAAACTGGCATTCGTCCAGTAATCGGTTCAGCCGGTCATAGAACGGGTGGCTCGCCGGACGCGCCAATGCCGCCGTGGCAACCCACAATTCCTCTTGCCGTTGCCGCTGCTCCCGGCTTCCCATCGCCATACCCGATTCTATGCTGAAACATTCTTTACCAGAAATGGTTTTTTACTTACTTGCACTTGACATACAAGCCGGTCAAGCAGATCCTTTGCCATCAAGGACTTCGCGAAATCGACTTGATCTTCCAAAGATTCAAGAGTATGCGCAAACAACTCAACGTCGGTTTTGCGACGCGCTAGACGCCCGCCCGCGCGTAAATCTTCTGCGTACCACCTTGCCTCGCTCAGCACACGGGCGCTCGGCTCGACGCCAAGGTTCAGGCCAAAGTCATGGGAGAGTTGATGCACTATCGGCTCCGTTATTTCTGACGCCCGCCACTTATCGTGGAGTAGCCTCCCAGCCAATCCAACTAACTTATCGGCGACGGGCGCTACACCGCGCTCAATCCACTCGAAGTGGACAGGATTACCTCGGTTGTCCACATCGCTTACACAGATCGGGACCGTTAATCGATCAACGGTTTCGTTGTAATCGAGAGGGACGGTAAAAACTGGCATTTCCTAACAGCCTCAAAAACTTGACTGATGTTGCCTCGGCACCACCGTTACCGGTAGAACCCCAAAGGCCCTATCTGGAAATCATAAACGACGAGACGTCAACAAATCCATCGATAAATCGCTTTTAGAAGACAAATTATTATAACTTTCCTGAAATCCAAACCTGTTGTACGGAAACTTGGGGAATAATTCCCCGACCAAGCCGCACAGCTGCGCTTCTACGGCCTGAAGGGCGCACGCGTCGGCAGCATTGAAAAAAAGAAATTTCGCTCCCGCTGTCACGAAGGCCGTTCGCCACACCTTACAGTTTGAGCGCGGCATGGAAGACCTGAACGAGAACCTGACGATCAAGGACGTCGCAAGACTGTTGCGATGTTCAAAGACGCACGTTCAGAATGCTTTGCGGGGCAAAGTGCCAGGAATGCCGCCCCTCACCCATTTGGCAATCGGCAGACGAAAAATTATCCGTCGCCAGTGGCTCAATCTGTGGATGGAAAGGAACAAAGCAAGCTAGCATGCAGATATGTCAGAATGCTTTGTCCTTGGCGCAAGAAAGAGAATTCATGCGTCGAAAACGATTTCAAAAAGGAAGCGTCATGCCCCGAAAGCATGGCCCGCGCAAAGTATGGGTTGCACAATGGCGGGAGCAAGGGATCAAACGATCCAAAGTTCTCGGCCACTGTTCAGAAATCTCCAAGGGTCAAGCGCACGCGATGCTTGCGCAAATTCTTCAGCCTGTCAACGAAGGCGTGGGCGCCCACCAATCGGAAGTATTCACTTTCCGACAATATGTACAGGATGTATTCCTCCCGGCGTATCGTCAGAAATGGAAAGCGTCCACCAGAAGCACCTCCGAGCCGGACATCGTTCGATATCTCATCCCTGCATTTGGAAATCAGCTGTTTTCCGCGATCGGCAGGAATGACATGCAGCGATTCCTGAACCAGAAGGCGGTGAGCCTTTCCTCAAGCATCGTTGGGCATCTTCGCTGGCATCTCAACGCGATCTTCAAGATGGCGGCGAGTGACGGAATTGTGGACTTCAACCCGGCGGAAGCGCTGTTCATACCGGCTTGTAAAGCAGCGCCGACCCGACGTGCCATGTCGAAGGATGAGGTCCTATCAGCTCTCCGTGTTCTGGATGTTCGCGAGCGGCTGGTCTTTCGAATGGCCGTTTTTGATGGCATGAGGCCGGGCGAAATCTTTGCCATTCAATTTGGGAAGATTCGAGAAAGTTCCGTTGTTATCGACCAACGGCTCTATGGCAGCACCAACATCGACACACCCAAAGGTCGAAAAGGCAAGAACACCTCTCGAACCGTCGGCCTTGCACCGGGAACGATCGCCGACCTGAACCTCTGGAGAACCTTTCTTGGTCAGGAGGGGCAAACCGCTTATCTGTTCAGTTCAGAAAGCGGCGTTACGCCTCTTCAGCCCAACAATCATTGGAAACGAAAGATTCGACCACGCCTGGAGCAACTCGGGTTGGGTTGGGTAAATTTCCAGGTGTTGCGGCGGACGAACGCAAGCCTTTCGCGGAAGGCGAAAGTGGACGACAAAGTATCAGCAGACCAGCGTGGGCATGGGCTAGGCGTCAGCCTCAGCGTCTACGCTATTAGCGACCTCGATCAGAAAATCGAGGCCGTAACGAAGCTCGAATCAGCGGTCATCGACGCTCAAAAAGACGATGACTTCGAAGTCGTGGCTTCCGGGAAAAGGCAGTCCAAAACGGGCTCAAAAACGAAAACGGAGTAAACGGAGTAAAGGTGTGAAGTTTAAGTTCTTGCAAGTTGTTGAAAACATGGAGCGGGAGACGAGAATCGAACTCGCAACCAACAGCTTGGAAGGCTGTGACTCTACCATTGAGTTACTCCCGCACTCCAACTCCTTTATTTTACATTGCGGCTGCAGCATCGCCCCAGGCGCGGTGAGCAACTCACCCAAAGCAGTCGCGTAGTCGAACGCGCTGTTTGGGCTTTTGCCAGCTTGCTACGCTCAAGTCAGCAGCACATTGTATTCATCGTCTTCATCGCCATCCTCGTTCACTTCCCGATCGCTTTCCACATTTCACCTTTGGAATCTGGATGCGCCGACCATCGCAGTGTTGTGGCAAATTCTGTTCGCGCATTGCTTTCATATCCCACTTAGTGCTGCCGCAATGATCGCGTTGGCAGTCTCGGTTTGGGTGATCTACGCGACGGACCGTCTTTTGGATGTGACTGGCCGGCCATCTCTCTGGCTGACGAAACGGCATGCGTTTCATCGACGTTATTGCAAACGGATTTTTGGGGTCGTCATGGCCGCAACCGGTGCGCTGGCTGCTGTCATCGCCTATCTACGTCCACTCGTGCTCGAAAGAGGGCTGCTGCTGGTCGGCATCGTTGCGCTCTATTTTGTAGGGGTGCATCTGCTTCCCGACTCGGCAAAACTATGGTTTCCGAAAGAAGTTCTGGTCGGAATCTTGTTTGCGGCGGGCTCCTGTCTGGCGCCGTGGTGCCGCGCCGGACGTCCCCGAATGCTGGTGCTGCCGGCACTCCTGTTGGCCGGGCTCTGCTGCTTGAACTGCGTCGCGATCGAGGTTTGGGAATGGAGGAGCCATTCGACACTGGGACAGGCACCACCGGCGGCAACGTTATGGCTGGCGCATCACCTACGCTCTTGCTTGTGGTTCATCGCGGGCGCAGCGGGATGTCTTTTGATTTTTTCTGACGCCAGATTGCTATTCGCGGCTATTTTGATAAGCGCCGCTGCTTTTCTATGCATCGATTCGTTTCGCGGTAGGCTGCCGATCGATCTGTTGCGAATGGTGGCGGATGTGCCGCTCTTCAGTCCTGTGCTGTTCTTAGTCTGCAGCGCGGCAGGCCTACCGTTCCGCTGATGCAGTGCGACCGCATTGCCCGGCCGTATCGCTGGTTTGAATATATTGCCTTTGGCCGAGCTTTAGAACGGTGCCGTTTTCGCTATCTTCCGGCGGTTCAGCACTGTTCTAACGCGCTTTTGCTGGGAGATGGCGACGGCCGTTTTCTGTGCGAGTTGGCCGCGGCCAATCCGGCGATTCAGCTCGATTCCGTCGACTCCAGTTTGGGGATGCTGCGGGAAGCACGGCAGCGAGCCCAAAGGCGGGGCATCGCGAATCCTCGCCGAATACAGCTGGCACACAGCGATGCGTTTCGATACTCACTTCCTCCCAACCGGTATGACTTGGTGGTGGCGAACTTCTTTTTCGATTGCTTTTCCACTATCTCCGTAGAGGAATTGGTGAAGCGAATTCTCCCGGCTTGCCGTGCGAAAGCGTTCTGGGTTATTTCGGAATTTCAGCAGCCGGCAGCAGGGTGGCGGGCGTGGCACGCGAGGGTATGGCTTACGACCATGTACTGCTTCTTCGGCCTTACCACGGGTTTAGCGACACGACGCCTTCCCAACTACGCCAAAGTCTTGGAAGGTGCCGGGCTTCAGCTTTTATCCAAAACTACCAGCCGGACCGGGCTTATTTCTGCGGAACTCTGGCGTACGGACTGACTTATCGGAAATCTTCAACCCCATTGCCCCGGCAACGTAACATAGGAAACGATGCCCAATCTCGAAATACTCATTGTAGAGAACGATCCGGCAATGGCTCGCCTTACCTTGGAGGCATTTAGGGACGCCGGTCATACATCTCCAATCGTTTCTCTTCCCGACGGCGATGAAGCATTAGCTTTTCTACGGAGAACCGGCAAGTATTCAGAACGACCGCTTCCGAATGTGATCTGCCTGGATCTGCACCTGCCAAAGAAGCCGGGGCTGCAGATTTTGGGCGAGATCAAGCGAGATCCAGTATTGAAGGCGATTCCGGTTATTGTCGTCTCCGGTTCCGACAATCCGAAAGAGGTTCGAGAAGCGTACGAACTCCATGCCAGCTGCTACATTCGAAAGCCCGACGATCTGGAGCCGTTTATGCGCTTTATTCGAATCTGTTTCGAATTCTGGGGCTCCGTCGTGACGTTTCCCACCATCCCGGACACGCAGCCGATCTAGTAGCGGCGATCAGCGTTTTCGCGGATAAAACCGTATGAGATAGAAGAGGCCAACGACGAGAAGAAATGCTCCCCACCACAGCGGAGCATGGAGGTTCGTGAGCTGAACGTTGGGAAACGGCGTGTTGTAGTAGTAAACCCCCGACCCGGTGATGAGCACGCCGTATGCCGTCAGCAGGAGGCCGATGAAAAACCAGATCGAAAAAGAGCCGTGGCCGTGCAAAGTTTTTCTCCTACCAAAAAATCACGTTCAGGGTGATGAGAAGCACGAAGGCCAGCGCAGCCCAGATAACGGTGCGCTGATACCAGGCTAGCTTGCCCTCCGATGGAATTTCCGTCGCGCCGTACACCAGACCGACCAACTCGCTATCAGGTTTCGGTGTGGTGAGTAAGCTGACGATGACCGTGACCGCCACACAAATCAACCACGACCACAGAGCGCGATACATGTTCTCCGCCATATCTTTCGCAAACGGCGACAGGGCGATATAGCGAAGGGCGGTTGGATCCGCTTTCACCCAGGCCCACATCGCTACGGAGGAAACCGTCCCTATGAGAAGACCCCAAAACCCACCTTGAGGAGTCGCGCGCTTCCATAACATGCCCAGAATCACGGTGCCGAACAAAGGCGCGATGAAGAAGCTGAACAAGGCCTGCACGTAATCCATGATGCTGGCAAATTGCATCACGAGATACGCAGCCCCGATGCTGACCAGGACGCCAACGATTGTGCACCAGCGCCCGACCGCAACGTAGTGCGCATCGGTAGCGTTCTTCTTCATGAACGGACGGTAAATATCGTAAGTCCAGACGGTGGCAAAGGCGCTGACATTTCCGGCCATACCCGACATAAAACCGGCAACCAGCGCCGTAATGCCCAAGCCAAGGAGGCCGGGACCGCAGTATCGGGCCAGCATCAGCGGTAGGACCTCGTTGTACGTATGCAAACCGCTTCCCGGGGTGGCGAGCGTTTCGCCTACCAGGTGCTCGGGAAGGACAGCAAGCCCAAGCAGGCCCGGGAGGATGACGATAAACGGGACGGCCATCTTGAAGTAGGACCCGATGATGGGAGCCATTTTGGCGCTGCGCAAGTCCCTGGCCGAGAGGACGCGCTGGACTACCAAAAAGTCCGTGGTCCAGTAACCGAACGAAATGACAAAGCCGAGTCCGAAGACGATACCGATCCAATGGATGCCCATCGGATTAGATGTGAACGATCCCAGCCCCTGCCACATATGTGTGTAGTCTTTGCCTGGGAAGTTGGTGGCAATTCGCCTGACCATGCCGTCCCAGCCGCCGGTTTCGACCAAGCCGAGAATCGAGACGACTACGGCGCCCAACCAGATCAGGAAGAACTGCAACACTTCATTGAAGATCGCCGACAGCAGCCCTCCCAGAAACACATAGGCCGCGACGGTCAGAGAAGAAATCCAGATGCTGAAGCCGATGTCCCATCCCAGGATGATTTTCATCACCAGCGCCATGGAGTACATATTGATGCCGCTCATGAGCACCGTCATGAAGCCGAACGTGACAGCGGACAGAGCCCGCGAGGGTTCGCCGAACCTCAATTGCAGGTATCCCGGAACGGAGTGCGTTCTCGATATGTAGTAGAAAGGCATCATTACGAGGGCGAGGAACAGCATCGCCGGAATAGCGCCAATCCAATACCAGTGCGCCGCCAGAATCCCGTACTGATAGGCGGAACCGGCCCATCCCATCAGTTCCAGCGAACCAAGGTTTGCAGCGACGAAGCTCAATCCAGCCACCCAGGAACTCATGTCCCGCCCAGCGAGGAAAAAATCCTCGCCGGTGGTGGTATAGCGCCGGAGATAGAGCCCGATTCCCAGAACGACAACGAAGTAAAGCCCGATGACGACCAAGTCGATCGGAGCTAAAGAAAGGAGTTTGTCTGGAGAGGTGTGCAACGGTACGTTATACCATAAAGACCGGAACGTAACCGAAACGCCCGCTTTCCATCAAGTCTTATAGCGCTCCGAGAGGAGACAATAAGAGGTAGCAACATGAGTCAGAGACTTTCGAACCGGGGTACGGAAAGCGATGACAGTCATGGCCACGCTTTAGAAACGCTTGATTTGCCGGAAGAGCACCAGCAGTTTCCAAATCTGGATCTAGACGCCCACTCCCACTCGAAAAGTTACTGGTGGGTGTGGCTAATCATCTTAGGGGCGATCGGGTACGGCTGCTACCGGCTTTATAACTTCGAGAATTCTAAGCAGGCCGAGGGGCGAAGCGCCAAGGCGGCGCTGCATGCACCTTCCGTCGCAGTGGTGGCGGCGGCCGCGCGGTCCGGCAGCATGCCGGTATACCTGGACGGCTTAGGCACTGTCACGGCTTCGAATACCGTAACGGTAAGGCCCCGAGTGGATGGCCAATTAGTAAGTGTGTCGTTCAAAGAGGGTGAGTTCGTCCACGCGGGTTCATTGCTGGCTACGCTCGATCCACGGCCATTTGAGGTGGCACTTGCGCAAGCCGAGGGGGCGCTGGCGCAGGCCCGGGGCACTTTGGCAAAAGACCAGGCTGCCCTGCGCGACGCGGAGGTGAATTATCGGCGTGATCAGGAACTTTTTAAAGATCAGATCATCGCCAAGCAGCAGTTGGATACGCAATTGGCGCTGGCCGACCAAACCCGAGGAATGATCACGGGCGACGAAGCCGGAATTGCCGCTGCGCAGGCAGCAATCGATGCTGCAAAACTGAATCTGTCTTATACAAAGATAACGGCGCCCATCAGTGGCCGAATCGGTTTGCGCCAAGTCGATTCCGGCAACATGGTTCACACCGCGGATGTAAATGGAATCGCCATCATCGCCCAGATCCAACCGATATCGGTGCTATTTACCGTTCCCGAAGATCAGCTTCCGTCCGTTCTGCGAAAACTGCAGGGAGGCGCCAAGCTGCGCGTGCAGGCTTACGCTCGCGACCAGAAGCAGTTGCTGGCTGAAGGTACGCTGCTGACCGTGGACAACCAAATCGACCCTACGACGGGCACTTCCCGTTTGAAGGCAGTGTTTCCGAATGAAAATCTGGCGCTGTTTCCCAACCAATTTGTGAACGCCCGTTTGTGGCTGGATACCGAACGGAACGTGACGATTGTTCCCGCTGTTGCGATTCAGCGCGGGCCGAGCGGCACTTTCACCTACCTCGTTCAACCGGACGACACAGTCATCACACGGGCGTTGAAGGTCGGTATGAGTGAAGGAGAGGATGTCTCGATTGAGGATGGATTACAGCCCGGCGACAGAGTCGTCGTGGATGGCGCCGAAAAGCTCACCGACGGTATGAAAGTCACGGTGATGCATCCTTCGGCAAAATGAGTCCATCACGACCTTTCATTCTGCGTCCGGTCGCAACGTCTTTGTTGATGGCCGGAATTCTGATTGCGGGCGGACTTGCGTACCGGCAACTTCCCGTCTCTGCACTGCCCGAAGTCGACTACCCGACAATTCAGTGCGTCACGTTTTATCCTGGCGCGAGCCCGGAAGTGATGACGTCTTCGGTCACGGCGCCGCTCGAGCGAACGTTCGGCCAAGTCCCCGGACTGAAGCAGATGACCTCTACCAGCTCCTATGGCAGCTCGATCATCACGCTGCAGTTCGACCTGGATTTGAACATCGACATCGCGGAGCAGCAGGTTCAGGCGTCCATTAACGCGGCGGGCACTTATCTGCCAGCGGACCTGCCGAACCCGCCGATTTACAGCAAGGTGAATCCGGCGGATGCGCCGATCGTCACGCTGGCTCTGACCTCCCGTACGGTCCCGTTGACGCGTATCGAAGATCTGGCCGAGACTAACCTGGCACAAAAGATTTCGCAGCTTCCCGGGGTTGGATTGGTTACCCTCAGCGGCGGGGAAAGACCGGCGGTTCGCATTCGCGCAAACCCCAACGCGCTTGCCGCTTATGGACTTAGCCTCGAAGACGTTCGCACCGCGCTGAATCAGACAAACCAAAATTCCGCCAAAGGAAATTTCGACGGTCTGCACCAGGCGTATACGATCGGCGCGAACGATCAGATTTTGACCAGCGCCGGGTATAAACCGGTGATTCTTGCATACAAAAACGGCGCGCCGATCCGGCTCGAGGACGTTGCCACGGTGGTGGATGGCGCAGAGGACATTCACCAGGCCGCCTGGAAAAACATGACTCCCGCCGTCATCGTGAACATTCAACGCCAGCCGGGCGCAAATATTATTCAGGTTGTAGATCGGATCAAAGCGCTTCTGCCGCAGCTTCGCAGTGGACTTCCGGCGGCGGTGGATGTGGCCGTTTTGACCGACCGCACCACGACTATCCGCGCTTCAGTCGAAGACGTTCAGTTTGAGCTGATGCTGACGGTTGGGCTGGTCGTGATGGTGATCTTTCTCTTCCTCCGCAACCTGGCCGCCACGATTATTCCGAGTGTCGCGGTGCCGCTTTCGATTGTGGGTACCTTCGGCATTATGTATCTGCTCGGATACAGCCTGAACAACCTGACCTTGATGGCGCTGACGATTTCAACCGGCTTCGTCGTCGATGACGCCATCGTAATGATCGAGAATATTTCGCGCTATCTGGAAGAGGGCGAGACGCCGCTGCGGGCGGCTCTGAAGGGCTCCGCGCAAATCGGATTCACAATCGTGTCTCTGACAGTATCGTTAATCGCGGTGCTGATTCCACTGCTGTTCATGGGTGACATCGTGGGCCGGCTGTTCCGCGAATTTGCGATTACGCTGGCGGCGACGATTCTGGTTTCGGCGGTCGTGTCGTTAACGCTAACGCCGATGATGTGCGCGAAGATTTTGCGGCACAAAGAAGCGTCGGAACATGGCGCACTGTACCGCAAATCGGAGAGCGCCTTTAATTGGGTCATCAGCCGTTACGCGGTTACGCTGAGATGGGTGCTGCGCCACCAGACGTTGACGCTGGGGGTGATGGTCGCCACTATCGTCGTCACCGGGCTTCTCTTCGCCGTAGTTCCGAAAGGGTTCTTTCCGGTTCAGGATACCGGCGTCATTCTAGGCATTTCGCAGGCGCCGCAGACTATTTCGTTCCATGAGATGAGTGCTCGGCAGCAGGCGTTGGCGGGCGTCATATTAAAGGACGCGGCAGTGGAAAGCCTGTCGTCGTTCATTGGAATCGACGGCGTCAACACGACGCTGAACAGCGGACGCATCCAGATCAACTTGAAGCCGCTGGCGGTGCGCGGGCTGACCGCTGAGCAGGTTGTCAGACGGCTAGCGCCGCAAGTAGCCGGCGTTCCGGGAGTCACGCTCTACCTTCAACCGGTGCAGGACCTTACGGTAGAAGATCGCGTGAGCCGAACGCAATACCAGTACACGCTTGAGGACGTGAATCCAACCGAGCTGAACACATGGACGACTCGACTGGTGGGGAAACTACGCACCGTTCCGGAACTGCGGGATGTTGCCGATGACCAGCAGAACGGCGGACTTGAGATAACGCTTGTGATCGATCGCGATACCGCATCGCGGCTTGGCATCGGGATGCAGCAGATTGACGACACGCTCTACGACGCGTTCGGACAGCGCCTGGTCTCGACGATGTTCACGCAGTTGAACCAGTATCACGTTGTCCTCGAAGTAGCGCCCGAATTCCGGGATCATCCAAGCGATCTGAGAGGCATTTACGTTCATTCGGCAAACGGTCCGGCGGTGCCATTAAGCGCGTTCGCCCACTTCGAGCAGGGCTCAACGCCGCTGACGGTAAATCATCAGGGCCAATTTCCGGTGGTCACCATTTCGTTTAACCTTCCGGAAGGCGTCTCACTGGGGCGCGCGGTTAAAGCGATCAACGCCGCAGAACTGGAAATCGGGTTACCGGTCAGCGTGCACTCCAGTTTCCAGGGAACAGCCGCCGCATTCCAAAACTCTTTAGCAAACGAGGTCTGGCTGATTCTGGCGGCCTTAGTTGTCGTTTACATCGTGCTTGGAGTGCTATACGAAAGCTACATTCATCCGATCACGATTCTGTCTACCTTGCCCTCGGCGGGAGTAGGCGCGATTCTCGCTCTCTTCATCTGTCACGAAGATTTCAATATTGTCGCCCTGATCGGGGTCATTCTGTTGATCGGCATTGTGAAGAAGAACGCGATCATGATGATTGACTTCGCTCTTGACGCCGAACGCGAAGAAGGCAAGAGACCGATCGAGGCCATCTACCAGGCCTGCCTGCTCCGTTTTCGGCCAATTATGATGACCACGATGGCGGCGTTATTTGGCGGCCTGCCGCTGGCGCTGGGCACTGGAGTCGGTTCGGAGCTGCGGCGTCCGCTTGGCATTACAATCATCGGCGGTCTGATCGTGAGCCAGGTACTGACGCTTTACACGACACCGGTGGTCTATCTGTTCTTTGATCGGCTGGCGAAACGTTTGAGCGCTCGAAAGCCGGCAACGCGGGCGCGGCAGACCATGATCGGTGCGCCTGAAAAGGCATACTGATGAATCTCTCGGCTCCGTTCATCAAGCGGCCGGTCGCCACCACCCTGCTTACGATAGCGTTGGCGTTATCGGGCGTTCTGGCGTTTCGTCTTCTTGGCGTGGCGCCGCTGCCGGAAGTCGATTATCCAACCATACAAGTGCATGCGAGTCTTCCCGGGGCAAGCCCGGAGACCATGGCCAGCGCGGTGGCAACTCCGTTAGAACGGCAGTTCGGCCGAATTGCCGGCGTCACGGAGATGACCTCTTCCAGCCAGCTGAGCAGCACCGGCATCTCACTGCAGTTCGACCTGGATCGCAACATCGACGCGGCCGGGCGCGATGTGCAGGCCGCGATCAATGCAGCGCGCGGGCAGCTTCCGGCAGATATGCCGAGCAATCCGGGCTACTGGAAATCGAATCCGGCCGACGCACCTGTACTGATGCTGGGAATGACTTCGAAAATTTATGATCGTCCGCAGTTGTACGACCTTGCGGACTCGATCCTGGCGCAGAAGGTCGCGCAGATCGAAGGCGTCGGCCAAGTGGAGGTATGGGGAAGTTCGCGGCCGGCGGTGCGCGTTCAGGTGAATCCCGACGTGCTGAACAAATTGAATATCGGGCTTACCGATGTCGCCGCGGTTTTATCCAGCGCCAATGCCCATCAAGCGAAGGGCATTTTAAGCGCGGACAAGTTCCGGTGGAATCTGAACGCGACGGACCAGCTATTCAAGGCCGCTGAATACGCGCCACTCATCGTGAAGTATCAGAACGGCGGGGCGGTGCGGATGCGCGACCTCGGCAACGTGATCGATTCGGTGGAGAATACGCGCGTAGACGGGTTGGATAACGGTCATCCGTCCATCATCATGGCCATCTCGCGCCAACCCGGCGCAAATATCATCAACACAGTCGATCACGTCCGCGCCGTGCTGCCGCAGTTGCGAGCTTCACTTCCGCCCGCTGTCGACCTGCACGTCACACAGGACAGAACGCAGACAATTCGTGCGTCCGTTCACGACGTGGAAGCAACCCTGGTGATCTCGATCTCACTCGTTATCCTGGTGGTCTTTGTTTTCCTGCGCAACTTCTGGGCGACGATTATCCCCGGAATTTCCGTGCCCGTCTCGATTCTGGCGACGTTCGGCGTCATGTACTTGCTCGGTTATACGCTGAACAATCTTTCGCTGATGGCGCTGACGGTGGCGACAGGGTTCGTCGTCGACGACGCCATTGTGGTGATCGAGAACATCACGCGCTACCTGGAAGCGGGCCTGTCACCGAAGGAAGCCGCCTTACGCGGGGCACGCGAAATTGGATTCACCGTGCTCTCGATGAGCACCTCTCTTGTGGCGGTTTTTATTCCAATCCTGCTGATGGGCGGGATCGTGGGGCGTTTGTTCCGCGAGTTCGCCGTCACACTGGCAGTCTCGATTGCTGTCTCCCTGCTCGTGTCACTGACGACCACTCCGATGATGTGTGCCAAGCTATTACATTCGCAGCGAAACCGGAACCATAGCTGGCTCTATCGCGCGAATGAGCGCGCCTTCACCGCCTTACAGCATGCCTACGGAAAAACGTTAGCAATCACACTGCGCCATCCGGCGATGACGTTGCTGATTCTACTGCTAACGGTGGCGATTAATATCTATCTCTATGTCGTGGTGCCGAAGGGCTTCTTCCCGCAACAGGACACGGGACGTATCGGAGCGTCTCTGGTGGCCGATCAGGATATCTCTTTTATTGCCATGCGGGAGAAGCTTCATCAGATGATGGCGATCGTGCAAAAGGATCCGGCGATCGACGACGTGAACGGCTTCACGGGGGGCGGAACGCTGAACGTCGCGAGTGTCTGGTGCCAGTTGAAGCCGCTTGGAGAAAGGAAGCTGTCGGCTGATGAGGTGATCGACCGCCTGCGCCCGAAGTTGTCGCACATACCGGGCGCGACCCTTTACATGCGCGCGGCGCAGGACCTTCGCGTCGGCGGGCGCGGCAGCAATTCACAATATCAGTACACGCTGCAGGCCGAGAAACTAAACGACCTCAACGAATGGGCGCCGAAGCTTCTCGCGAAGCTGAAAACGCTGCCCCAGGTTCTCGACGCAAACAGCGATCAACAGATTCATGGCCTGGAGAGCGAAGTGGTGATTGACCGGGCAACGGCTTCGCGCCTGGGCGTTACTCCGCAAGACATCGATACGACCCTATATAGCGCATTTGGACAGCGTCAGGTTTCGACGATGTACACAGGCATCAATCAGTACCATGTGGTTCTCGAGCTGCTTCCTGAATTCCAAAGAAGCCCCGCTGCGCTCCAGTCACTCTACGTGCGAGGCGCGGGAGGAACCGCTGTTCCGTTGTCCACATTTACCAGCGTGAAGACAAGGCTGAATTCTCTGACTGTGAATCATCAGGGACCGTTCCCCTCGATCACAATTTCGTTTGCACTTGCGCCGGGATACGCGCTCAGCGATGCGGTTGCGGCGGTGCAACGCGCGGAAGACGAGATTGGAATGCCGGGCAACGTGCATGGCGCATTTGCGGGAACGGCGCAGGCCTTCCAAAAGTCTTTGAAGTCGCAGCCGCTTTTGATCGCGGCAGCATTGGTCGCGGTCTACATCGTGCTCGGCATTTTGTACGAAAGTTTTGTGCATCCGCTGACAATCCTTTCGACACTTCCGTCAGCGGGGGTGGGAGCGTTGCTCGCATTACTGCTTTGCGGTACCGATCTGACGGTGATTGCGATGATAGGCATCATTTTGCTGATCGGCATCGTCAAGAAAAATGCCATTCTGATGATCGACTTCGCTCTCGAAACAGAGCGAAAAGAGGGTGTCTCTGCAAAACAGGCGATCTATAAAGCATGTCTGTTGCGCTTCCGGCCGATTCTGATGACGACAATGGCGGCGCTCCTGGGCGGCCTACCGCTCGCGCTTGGTACGGGGACGGGCTCCGAATTGAGACGTCCGCTCGGCATTACGATCGTTGGCGGGCTTATTCTGAGTCAGATTCTAACGCTCTACACAACACCGGTTGTCTATCTTTACCTGGATAGGCTGCGTAGGGCATTTTCGCGGCAGCGGCAGATTTCCCGTCGACCGGCAGAGGTTCCCGGCGGCGATCTGGGCGTGGCGCGGCCTTAACCCTTCGGCTGACATTGTGGGGCAGGCGCGAGCCTGCGGCGGTCGCACAGGCCGCCCTGCCCGGGATTTGGGACATTTTCGGTATTCAAAAACCAATGAGCATTGGGCTGACGTTGTGGGGCAGGCGCAAGCCTGCGGCGGTCGCATAGGCCGCCCTTTTGTTGACCAGACGTAATTTTCTGCCTTCACGACCAGACCGGCAGCTGCGCGAGAACTGTGCTTGTCTGGACACTGCCGGGAACAGCGACTGGTTCCCTCTGCTCTTGCGGTTGAGCACGCGAAGGAGAATCTGAATATTCTGTGTCTCAACGCTGCGGGATGGAGGTAACCGATGGAGCTATTTCATCCACGCTGCTGTAGGTTAGACGTGCACAAGAACTCGACGCGCGCGGTTCTGTTGGCCGGTGGAAGACTTTCTCAAGCGCAACCCGGTTTGCGCAATCGTGGGGCTACTCCTGGGAGCCCAAAGGCGGCGGATGCGCGCCCCGAGACAATGAACGAAGCCGCTATTTCTTCGCGGAGCGTGCTTGAAAGCGCCGCCGTTTTGGGCGAGTTCCTCAATAGGTTTCTGCAGTGGGTTCAATGTGGACCAAAACTTTGGCAATTTTTGGCTGTGCAGCCAAAATTGTATTTTCCACGTCATGGGCAATGCGATGACCATCTGTGACTGAAATCCGACCGTCCACCAAAACGTGAAGATCGATGTAGTAGTTGAAACCTACTTTCCGAACGAAGTACTTTTCCAAACCAGCCACTCCAGGAACGGCTTTCGCTACCTGCCGTACCGCGTCTTCCATGTTTACAGCGGGGGTTGTGTCCAGCAGTTCCGCTATCGGCGATCGCATTTGCCTGAACCCGTTAAAAAGAATGATCGGGGAAGCGCACAGCGCCGCCCAATCGTCAGCCGTTGGATTTTTTGTCATTAGACCGATCGTGATTCCGATGAAAGCGAGCCCGGAAGTGATGGCGTCGCTCAAATGATGCCAGGCGTCCGCTTTTACTGCGGTGCTCTCAATTTCCGTGCCGACCCCCTTCACGTAGCGGGAAAGGAGCACCTTGATCGCTACTACCGCGATTAGCACCGCGAGTGTATAAGCCGCAGGAAGCCGATGCGGAGTTCTGATTTCAGAGATGCTTTGGACGGCAATGGAAATGCCGGCGGCAACCAACGCCAAACTTACCACGACTGCTGCAATCGGCTCTGCCTTTCCATGCCCGTACGGATGGTTTTCGTCCGGTGGCTTGATCGCAAACCAAAGGCCGAGCGCGACAACAGAAGAACTCACTACGTCACTTAGAGATTCAATTCCGTCAGCAACAAGCGCAAACGAGTGACCAACGAGGCCGGCCGTGCATTTTGCGATTGCTAATGCCAGGTTGATGGCCACACCCAAGAGCGAAGATCGAATCCCGCGTTGTACGGCGGTATTGATCTGTCGTGAATCTGATGTCACAGATCTCCATTGTCAGCCCTCGCTCTTCAACAATATCCGTTGCAAGCGCCGTAAAGAATCGCCTCAGTTCTCAGCGCCCCATTTTGCCACTGAAACACCTCTTCCAAGCCTTCAGCTGGTTCACAGCCCAAGCTGTCGTCTGGTCCTTAAGGGAGAAAGCTTCATCAAATCAATACGCTCCTTTTTTTTCCGAGTTTTACAAGACGACGCATGGTAGACGAGCACCGCTCTACTAACTAACCTCGGGGCTATTCCTTTGCATTAACCGAAAACACAAGCCGTATCGTGAGTCTGCGAGGAGGCTTTCGTAGGTCTGTTCTGGCTTGAACTCGGCTGTCCTTCACCGGGGACGCGGTAAAGTGAAATCAGGCCTTGGAAACTGCTTTCAAACAAGCGCGGTGGCTGTCAGTTGTAGTCTGCGCTGTATTCCTAACCTCCGTCCTCGACAATATTCCAGACTGTCCCGAACTGAGTCCCAAGACCTCTGCTATCTCGGTTCAGGCCGGCAGCCATCTGAGTCCCGGAGCGGTTCCGTCTCCAGCCATTTTGCCTCAAAGATTTGCCGCGCCCCTTCAGCTACTGACCATTGGTAAGCCGATCACAGCTCCCATCATTCCTATTCCTCTTTCCGGCATTCTTCGATCGCTTTGTCAAGCGGCCAACACCTCACCCCCCTTCGTTTAGTTCCTTCTGAATTTGAGGGCGAACACTACTGCGTCACTCCGTCGCCATTGCAATCGAGTGGTTTGGAACTGACGCAGGATCGAACGCGAATATACGCTTATTGATGGCTCTCATTCGAGCCAAAGCTGAACGACTTCTAAGGGGTTCTTCGCTGGCAGATCGCAGTTGAACGTTGATTACAGTCGATACGTACTGGCCCTATCTCCTGATGAAAACTGATTCAAAATCGATTGACACGGAAGGATTTTAGCAATGAAAGTGACACTCAAAATATCAGCTGCACTCCTGTTCGGAACGTGCCTTGCCCTGGCTTCGGAACCAGGTAGTTTTGATCGCACCCTGACGGTTTCCGGGCCACTGCAACTCGACGTCAGGAGTGATCCGGGAGGAATCATTATTACTTCTGGTCCTGACACCGCCGTACACGTGCATGCCGTCCTGAATCCGCTCTATGGCAGGTTTGATCTGGATTTGGCAGAGGCCAACATACACGCTCTGGAACGGAACCCTCCCATCGAACAGGTAGGCAATTGCATCCGCATCGGGTACCTGAACGATCCGGCGGTGTTACGCGGAGTCAGCATGCGCCTCGAAATTCAAACGCCTCGCGGGACCCGGGTTCACGCGCATACGATTTCAGGTGGCATCCGCATAGCCGGGCTGAATGGACCAGCTGATACGGAGACCTCATCTGGCAAAACAGAAATCGGCAACATTGCGGCAGACGTAAGTGTTGTCAGCCATTCAGGAGGCATTATCATTCACAGCACCGGTAGCTCTGTTTCTGCGCGTAACGAGTCCGGCGGCATCCAGATCGTAAATATTCACGGCTCAGTCGACACGCAAACGACTTCGGGTCGGACGGAGATTAGCGAAGTCTCCGGGGACGTTCGTTCCGTGACGCATTCCGGGAGCATTCGCATTGATAACGCAGAAGGAGCAGTCACGGCTCGTAATACGTCCGGGAACATCGACGCATTCCAATTGACCGGGTCCGTTCATGCCGAAACGAGGTCCGGGGCAATACAAATCGGCCAAGCCAGACCAGCACCGATCCGTGCTCTCACTGACTCCGGTTCCATTCGTGTCGAGTTGGCCAGTCGCGGTGGTTACTCAATTGATGCACAGTCGGTTTCCGGCAGAGTATCCGGCCCGGTCTCGGCCGGTGTTCCTCAGATTGCGGAAAATCATCATCTAAAAGAACAACTCGATGGCGGTGGTGCGCTCGTGGACTTAGATACTCATTCATCGCGAATCAATATTGAGTGAAGACGAACTTCCGGCCTGCTCATGACGGAGCAGCCGCTTGCGCGGACATACGTCGCCCGGCAACACCACGCCGTCTCCGTGGCCGTAGTAAAAAAATGGAAAACATGCTCACCCTCACCGCGGCAATAACAGCAAAGACATTCATCGCTGCGCCGTACCGCCTGGACACGTGCAACCCCGCATCAAGGTTTGCAATCAATTTGATCGTAAGGCAGTCATCGGATCAATACGGGATGCTCTCCGAGCGGGAATGTACCCGGCCAGAGCCGCGACAGCAGTGAGCACCAGTGCAATTCCGGCGAATGTCGCCGGATCGCCGGCGGTCACTCCGAACAACAAACTTCCCAAGCCTCTTGAGAGCGCCCGCGAGGCAGCCAATCCTAAAACCAGACCAAAACCAGCCAAACTTAGCGTTCGGAGCACGATACGGCTTTGAAGGTCTCCTGAGGATGCTCCCAGGGCCATTCGAATTCCAATCTCCTGCACTCGTTGACTGACCGAATAGGAGATCACGGCGTAGATCCCCAAGGAAGCTAGAAACAGTGCAAAGACTGCGAATCCGCCTAAGAGCAAGAGCAGAGCGCGGCGCGGTGAAATCGCTTTGTCGACCAGCTCTTGAAAGGTTTGGAAATCACGCACCGGCAGATTGGGATCGATCGGGCGGAGAGCAGTTCGAATCCCGTCCGCCAAACCATCCGGAGGAAGCACAGTTCGCACTACAAGCTGCATCGCTGCATAATCCCCGGTCTGACGCATCGCCAAATACATCTCCGGCCCGCTTGCTTCTTCTAAAGCACTATGACGGACATCAGCAACGACGCCAACCACCACGCCCAGAACTTTGTCTCTTCGATAGGTTGTGATCGTTTGCCCTAACGGATTTTGGCCGGGAAAAGCGGCTCGTGCCATGGTTTCGTTGACCACCGCTACGGGAGTACTCGCGTCGCGATCACCCTCTGCAAGCAGCCTCCCCGCTCGCAATGGAATGCCCGCTGCCTTGAAATATCCGTCCGTGACGACACGGATGTATGGCTCCGGATGGCGGTTCTTCTCATAGAAATGGCCTTTCACAGAGACTGACCACGACCGGTCGTCCCGAAGAGGCAGGACGTCCGATATTCCAGCCGCCATAATGCCGGGAACTGACCGTACACGGCGCAGTGCGTCGTCTATGAAAGAGTTCTGCTGCTGCAAAGTCGAAATGTGAAAGCTTGGGTCAATCCTCAGAGCAGCGGCACGCTCCGGTTGAAACCCAAGCTTCACGTCCAGAACACGCACGAAGCTTCGCAGGAGCAGCCCTGCGCCAATTAATAGTGTGCAGGCAAATGCGATTTCGCAAATCACCAGGCCGTCACGGATCCAAGCATGCTGCTTGCCACCAGTTGAACCACGACTGGCATCTTCAAGACCTTCGCGAACCGATGAGGAGGAGGCCTGCAAGGCCGGCAGCAGACCAAATAGTACGCCCGTAGCCACCGCTGCCAGCAGAGTGAAACCCAAGCCGCGTCCGTCGATCTGGACGGTTGCCAGAAGCGGAAGATTGAATGTGTTAACGTGTGCAATCTCTCGCGCGCCTGCCACAGCGAAGATAATACCCAGCACAGCCCCACAAAAGGACAGCGCTACGCTCTCTGTGATCATCTGACGGAGCAGTCGAAAACGTCCGGCTCCTAATGCCGTTCGCATCGCCATTTCTTTCTCACGTGCGCTCAGCCTTGCCAATTGCAAGTTTGAAAGGTTGGCGCAGACAATCAGCATCACGACACCGACTGCACAGGCCAACACAAACAACGCCGGCCGCACTGCTCCGCTGACGTGTTGTGCCAGCGCGACCAGTCGTGGCGAGACACCGTTTCGCTCCGGATGCTGCCTCTCGAGTTGCTTTGCCAGGATACTTAGCTCTGCTTGTGCAGATTGGATCGTGACTCCTGACTTCAGGCGGCCGACGATCCGCATCGTGTTTCCTTGCGGCTTGGTTGGGTCCAGTAGAGGCCAGGGAACGAAGATGTCCATTTGTGTGCCGGGGATAAAGATACTGCCGAAGTCGAACGCTTTCGGCAGCACACCCACCACCATGACCGGCTGGTTGTCCAATATCAGCTTCCGGCCCACGATGCTGGGATCTAAGGCAAATCGCCGCTGCCAGAAGTTGTAGCTCAGCAGCATGGCCGGTGGAGCGGAATACTTTTCCCGGCACTCCCCTGCGGTGAACCATCTTCCTATTGCAGGCTGAACTCCCAGCACTGTAAAGAAATTCGCAGTGACGGAAACGCTCGTAAGACGATCAGGTTCACCGGATCCAGTTAGTTGCCTGTCCCCCACGCCCCAATCGGCGAATGCGGCCATATCGGAGAATGATAGGTTCAAGGCACGCAGGTCCGAATAGTGTTCGGTTTGCGTACTGGTGACTTCGTTACCGTTGCTCATCCACACCAAGCGTCCCGGATCACGAAAGGGAAGCGGGCGGAGTAGGAGCGCGTTGACCACACTGAATACCGTGGAACTGGCGCCGATACCAAGACCAGCGATAAGGATTGTAAATGTCGCAAATCCGGTGTTACGGCGCATGCCACGGAATGCGTAGCGTAAGTCTTGAGCTAGATCACTTATCCAATGCGCGATCCAGGTGAAACGGGCGTCTTCCGATGTTCGTGTCATATTGCCAAACCTCCTTCGGGCTGCGAAACGTGCCTCCTCTTCTGGCATGCCTTGGGCTGCGAAGTCTTGCGTCATCGATTCGATGTGGAATTCCATCTCTTCACGCAACAGGCGCTGCCTCTTGCTGTGATCGAGCCAATACTGCAGACGCCTTCGATAACGCTTCAAGTTGAGGATGGCGTTCATGGCACTCCGTTAGGCGAAGCCCATGATGCGAGCTACCGCTCCCGTAACTTGACGGTAGCGAGCGGACTCCTCGGTCAAGTGTTTACGGCCGTCGGGAGTGAGTTTGTAGAAACGAGCGCGCCGGTTATTAGCCGACAAGCCCCACTCGCCTTCGATCCAGCCATTCAGTTCGAGACGCTGCAGAGCCGGGTAGAGCGAACCCTCTTCAACTCGCAGGAGGTCATGGGATAGTTGCTGGATGAGCTGTGCGATGGCATAGCCATGCAGATGGCCTCGCAGCAATATCTTGAGGACCAGCATGTCCAGCGTACCGGGCAGAAGATCAGCTTTCGTTTTATCTGCTCCCATAGGCTATCTGATTATATAGCAGAGACGTCGTGGCCCCGAATCCTGGGCATAGAGCAAATCTACCCTCGTCCTTTTTTACCAACAACCACCCATTGTGAAGATTGCTGGACACCTCGTGCGAGCACCATGTAAGCATCATAGAATTTCCGTGGACCCCTAGATCATCTGATTATAACGGCAATTGCGATAACTTCTCCACAGGCCAAACGGATCGCCACGGGCAAATCGGAAGCCGGCCTGATCCGACGGATAATCCGGCTTGCGGCGCAGCCTTTACCGAAACAATTCCACTTGTCTGTAGAGTCGGCAAACGATAGTCGAGCCCGGCAAGATCGCCGCTGCCGTCCAACATCCACATCGTCCGTCATAATCCCGCACGGATAAACTAGCCCGAGTTAACCTGAGCGTCAGGAACTCGTATCTATGTCGCGAAAGAAGATTCTAGCGGTGTGGTACACGAACTGCCCGATTTAAAGAAAGCACTTACATCCGAGGCGCCGAAACGCGACATCTTCTGCAGCAGCCGGCTCTCCGCTGACATGCGTAGACACGCAACACCACGCCGTCTCCGTTGCCGCAGTAGAAAATAGAAAGACATGCTCAATCTCACGCCCACGTCGGCAGAAGATGGCCTTCGCGCTGAATGACGCGGCGCGCGGCGAGAGAAGCAGCACCCTTGCCGGCAATAACAGCAAACACCTGATGACCGGTCCCGTCCGCCGCGCCGACGTAAGCTTCCCACCACCCGCCGCGCCGCGTGCTCCGTTATAAGCCCGAAGACTTAACCATCGTCGAACCCGGAATGCCCTTCTCCGAGTTGCAAGCGCTGCTCGCGAAGCGCGGTCAGATGATCGCCCTCGATCCTCCTTATGCCGTCCAAGCGGAGGTTTCAAGGATAGATCTATACCTGACGACTACCGGGCAGGAATTCCCGTGGAGGGTGGTGCCGAGTATCTTCATCGAGATTCTACCGAGGGCGGAGATTGTTGATGGGCGGCGAATCTCGAAGGCGCTCGCAGTAACGTGCTTCGTTCGTGAACGGATTCGAGCGTTACCGGGCTTAAGGCGCCGAAGTGGGTTGTTCTTCGACCGAGACATACGAAAAGAGCACGGTTGCCGTTGCATCGGGCTGATGTGCGCAGACGGCAAGCCCGACCAGCACCGGGTTTTGGAAGGTCACTTCCGTGTTTGCGATCTTGACGGGTTCGGCGTCGCCCTTGCCAAAGTACATGTACATTTTGACGCCGGTGCGGACCAGCTTTATTTTGTAAGTGCCGGGGCCCTCAACAGGCAGATCGAAGGTATTGACGTTTTCGGCTTGCGTACTGCGCCACTGCAGGGCGGCCATTCCGCTGCCGTGAATCATCACGTCGGCAAACGCAGAATCGGGATCGAGCGACTGGCGGATCATGATGCCGCCCTTGCGGTGCTCGACGCCTTCGCCCAGGATGCGCATGGTGGCAGTGGCAGCGAAGTTACCGGACATCTCTCGCCAGACGTATCGAAACTGATCCTGCTTGCCCCAGATGTTAGCGCCGGAGCCGGTCACGCGGTATTCTCCGTTGGCAAACTCAACAGAGCCTTTGATGGCAGGGGAACCGATATCGGCGGAATTGGTGAAGATGCCCAGAGCCGGGTGTGTCGCATCGGATGCAGGCAACTGGTCCACAGACACATTCGAGAACAACACAGTGTTAACCGCCTTGTCGGTATGCGAACTGACTCCGAGGCCAACCAGGATGGGGCTTCCCAACTGGTTCATGGTGGTTCCCAGTTCCTTGAGCGGAGCGCCATCCTTTGCGATCCAGACCGCGATGTTGGCGCCATCGCGAACGAGCTTTAGCTTCCAGGTGCCGGGTCCTTCGATGGGGAAATCGACAGTATTGACGTTGTCGGCTTTGGTATTGCGGAACTGGACGGAGGGCGTGCCGTCGCCATGGATAGCGAGCTGGACAAAGGGGGAATCGGTGTCGAGGCTCTTGCGAAGCATGATGACTGCTTTGCGGTGGCCAATGCCCTCAGTGAGGAACGTGGCGGTAGCCGTGACCGCGAAGTTTCCGGACATCTGCCGCCAAACGTAGTGAAACTGATCTGCTTTGCCCCAGATGTCACTGCCGGATCCGGTGATCTTGTACTGGCCGGTAGTGGCGTCAAAGTCGGCCGAGCCCTTGATGGAAGGCGCGCCAACGTCGTCGGAGTTCGTGAAACTGCCGTAGGTTGCGGTTTGCGAGAAAGCGGAGGCAGCGAAGAGGCAGCTAAGCAAGAACACTTTACGCACGTGAGGATTGTATCGGACCTCACTGCGCGGAAAGTTGCGAATCCGCCACAAGCGTCGCCATAATATGCTGGCCGAAAAGCGGAAAATTCCGGGGGTTGGGGCGGAGTGCCTTCAGCGGCAAGATGGCGAGATGCGTCCGCTTTTGAGCTGACTTCTCGTCCGGCCCTCAGCTTTCTGTCTGGGTCCAGGCCAAACGCGCATCTACCGGCTTTGAAGCCAAACCGTTCTTGAGCAAGGGCACCAGTTCGTCTAGCCGAAAGGGTTTGCGAAGAAAGGCCCGGATTTGGGGTGACTGGATGCCCTTCATGACGGTTTCCTGGTGATAGGCGCTCGTTAGAAGGATTGTTATCTCCGGCCGAGTGCGCATGGCCTTATCGATCACTGCACTGGAAGGAGTTCCAGGAACGGTCATGTCGAGGAAAAGTACGTCAATCTTGAGATCGCTTTCGAGGAGCTCGAATGCGCGGCGTCCGTCAGCGGCTTCAATGACTGAAAAGCCCGTTTTACGTAGCATCTTAGACACAGCAAAACGGAGTGACTCTTCGTCTTCGACAAAGAGCACGGTTCCGATAGTCGGAGCGTGTTGACCGCCCAAAGCTGGAATGGCTGCGCTAGCAGGTTGTCCGGATGACTCACTGGCGGAGGGCAGGAGAATCGTAAACGTCGTGCCTTGGCCGGGTGTGCTCGCAACATCGATGGCGCCGCCACGGGCGCGGACAATCCCCTGTACGACAGCGAGACCCAGCCCCCGGCCAGCAAATTTCGTCGTGAAAAATGGATCAAACATTCTTGCCCTGGCTGGGTCCGATATGCCACAGCCGGTGTCAGAGACTTGCAGCCGGACGTACTCGCCAGAGGGCAATTGTACGTCGCCACCGCGCACCTGCTCTTCGCCTCGAGATTCAACCGAGGTGGTGACACTGATCACTCCCTCCTTCTCTCCCAGTGATTCTGATGCGTTGACAATCAGGTTCATCACGATCTGTCGAACTTGTGCGGGATTAGCAAGCACCGCCGGAAGTTGCGTCCCGAGATCTGTCTTCAACGTGGCACGTTTCGAGATGGAAACCTTTAAGAGCTGCAACATTTCTTCCACGAGCCCGGACACGTCTGTTCGCTCCAAATCTGCCTGGTCCTGTCCTGCGTACACGATCAACTCTCGAACGATTTCGGCACTCCGGAGTGCTACAGTCTTGATTGTCTGGAGCTCCTCAACCGCCGAGTGGCCTTCAGCTAATTGCGTTTCAGCGAGTTCCGCATTTGTAAGGATGCTCCCCAAGAGGTTGTTAAAATCGTGGGCTATGCCGCCGGCTAGAACACCTAGACTTTCCAGCTTTTGACGGGTGAGGGCCTCCTCCTGCGCACGTCTCATCTCGGTGAGATCTGTGCAACATCCCACGATGCGGTAGATTTGGCCTTCAGCGTTTCGCACCGGGATGAGGCTGGTGTGAAAACATCGTCGTCCTGCAGGAAAATCAAGCTCCTCCTCATATTCGGTAAGCGCTCCGCTATCCAGGCAGCGGCGGTAATGCCGAATCACCTTTTCAGCCACTTCTGCCGCGAGCACATCTTCAATGAATCTGCCCACTACCTCTTCGCTTAGGCGGCCTACCACCCTCTCCTCAGCCAGGTTGAACCATGCGAGCCTGAAGCGCGAATCCGAGGTGACGTCAAGAGCAAAAACGCATTCCGGAATGTTGTTAAGTACCTCTTTGTACAGCAGTTCACTCCGCTGTATACAGGCCTGCGCGTGCTTCTGCTCGGTTATGTCTTCGACCACGGCAAGTAGAAACGGCGCCGCTCCTGCTGTACCTGGAACCAGAGACTCACTCAGACGAATCCAAATGGGGGTGTTACCTTTCCGCAAAAGACGTTTCTCGACCTGGATGTGGCGACGCTTTCCTTCCAGCAGTTCCGAGAACGATTTCTGACTGCTCGCCCGGTCTTCCTCGAATGTGATTTCTAAACACGACATCGCCAGGAACTCTTCTTCCGTGTAACCCAGCATCCTTTGATAGCTAGAGTTCACGGTGACAAAGCGGCCGTTCAGGTCGAGCAGCGCGATGCCGATTGCTGAGTTTTCGAACGCAGTACGCCAGCGCTGGTCGCTCTCGACTTCTGTGAGGGTCAGGGATGCAGGTGTCGAATTGTTGCTCTCAGAATGCATATTTGCTCCCATTCATGCCTTCAGATCTGTTCACGTAGCAGCTGCGGCGCATCTTGCAGATAATGGTAAGCGATTTCGTTCCCCAGGCGAAAGCTTCGGCGACGATCTGCCTTAAATGTGTGGCTCGATTCTCGATGGATCTTGTGTAACCGCGCAGCGTTAACCGAAACAATTCCAGTTTCTCCGTAGAGTCGGCAAACAGATAGTCGAGCCTGCAAGATCGCCGCTGCGGTTCAACATCCACTCGTCCGTCATAATCCCGCACGGATAAACTAGCCCCGAGTTAACCTGAGCGTCAGGACTCGTATCTATGTCGCGAAAAAAAATTTCCAGCGGTGTGGTACACGAACTGCCCGCCGATCTAAAGAAAGCACTTACATCCGACCAGCAAGTGTTAACAGTCTGGGAGGATATTACGCCGCTCGCACGCAATGAATGGATATGTTGGATTGAGTCAGCTAAAAAAGCAGAAACGAGAAGCCGCCGGATCGAGTGGGGCTGTTCAAGCCTCAAGGACGGAAAACGACGCCCCTGTTGTTGGCCCGGATGCGCCCACCGCTAATTTATAAGATGGTAAAACCGGAACATTGGTACCGACTCAGTCAGCCAACTTCCGGCCTGCTCGTCATCCAACCAGCAATGCCACTGCGCGAGCCGCTAAATGCCTCTTCAGCTCTTCGGTTGATCAAACGAGTCTCCGGCATTCAGACGCTAGTGGACTCCGAGCCGCGCATCCAGTCTAAGTAGATTTCGGTAAGTCTCTGCCGTCACATGATGGCGACCGCGGATCGGTCGATTGGACCCAGCGCCTGCTTAGCGATTCCAAGGAGCGCCTCGTCACAAGCGGCCGTAGGCAGTGAGCGCGTCTGCACTTTATTTGCTCCGCGCTAAACGCGAGTAATCAGATCCAATTCCGCAGTAAAGATCCATGAACAAAGCCCTCACATAATGGAAAATCGCTCCCGAAAACGGTCGCATGTAGGCCGGTTTCACTTGGACCGTTAATCAGCATTGCGCCGATTGAATGCTGCGTCCCGCACATCGGCGGAATGCGCGTTTTCCGTCAACTTGAACACGGTCGCAGCTCGCCAATTTCAGGATTGACAAACCTGGAGTTATGAGTAACAGCGAATCCCATCATTCGCTAGCCAAACACAGTGATCGCATTGCTGGTCAAATCAAAAGACAGAACTTTCCCGTCAATGAAAGTGTTCCACCAGCATGAGATCGCTGTTGACGTAGTCCATTTGACTGTACAGTAGGATCCGTTCATCGGGAGAGACGGTGAGCCCCAGAAATAGCGGGCGGGGGATGTTAGCCAACGATGTTACCTGTCCCGTCGCAAAGTTGAGAAAAGCCAAATGTTGTCCCAGACCACCGCCGGGCAGGGCGATGAAGTAAATTCCGTGCTTGCCGAGAGCGTAAGCGGACCCTAAGGCGGCGACGTTTGACACCACTTGCTGTTCCTCTCCGCCCGACAATGAAATCCGCCAGATGCCATTGTGCTTCGATTTGGTGTAGAAGAGGTATTTTTGATCGGCAGATTCCGCCGGCGACCATCCGCCATGTGTTGTGATCTGCTTCGCGGGTCCTCCTTCTGCCGGTATTCGCCAGATCTGGTCGCCTCCGAGGCGCTCCGAGCAAAAGTAAATCCATTTCCCGTCGTGAGACCACGTCGGCGAATAATCGTTACCAGGGGCCACAGTGAGACACTTGGGGCGACCACCTTGGACATCCTGGACGAAAATCGTGGCTTCACTTTGCTGGCGCAAGTGGAAGACGACTTTCGTGCCGTCCGGCGACCAGTGCGGAAACCCGGCCACCGCTGCCTTGAAGTTTGTCAACTGGCGGGGGCGGGAGCCGTCGCGGGCGGCGATCCAGATTTCGCCCCAGCCAGAACGCGTCGACTGAAATGCGATCTGTTGGCCATCTGGCGAGAACTGGGGCGTCAGGTCCTCCCGGCTAGAAGTGATCCAGGGCTTGTTGATCCGGTTCCGGCTCACCCATAATGGGAAGCCTGCCGTTTCAACCGCCCAGAGACTGGCATTTACCGTTTCGCGCGTGAACACCAGCGAATCTCCTTTCGGGGAGAGAGCCAGCCAACTTGCGTTGTCGGCCGAGATGGGTACCGGTTCCGGACGACCCGGCGCGGCAAAGGTCATGCGCCACAGGCTGGGGCTGCCGCGTGACGAATAGCGCGTAAAGAGCAGGGACCGGCCATCCCGCATCCACACAGGGCTAGTCGTCAGCTGATGATAGAAGGTCAGTCGTTTCGGTTCGCCTGCGGGCTGGAGCTTTTTTGAGAGATCGAGGGCATAAAGATCACTCACGGCCCCGCTATAACGGGCGAATACCAGATGCTTCATATCGGGCGACATCGATGGACTGAGATCGTCGTTCCACGGGGGTGGCTGTGTTAACCGGCGCTTTTCTCCTGTTTCGACCGAAACCAAAGACAGCCCGACCGTCGCACCAACGTTGGCCAAGGACCCATCCGACACAAGGAGCCATTTGCCATTTGGTGCCCAGGACAAAAATCGCGCGCCCTGGGATAATTGGTTAGGGGCGGTCATTTCCGCAATTCGCCGCTCGGGACCATTCGTAGCGGAAGGAATCAGTAATAGGTCTGCTTTCTCGTGGGAAGACAAGCGGACAAAGGCAATCGTCCGCCCATCGGGTGACCAGGAAGGACTTACGTCTGGCCTGGAATTCGTGGTGAGCCGCAAGGGCGAACTCACTCCGATTCGCTTCACATAGATGTCGAAGTTGTTCTGTTTTTCGCCGTCCCAACTAAACGCAACGCGCTCGCCTTCGGGAGCAAACGACGGACACAGGACAGAGCCGACATAACTCGTCAGCGGTACGGCTGAATAATCGGGGGGCCGATCCTGCTTACGCTGGAGTGAAAGCAGCGTAGCACCCACAGCTACCACCATTGCGAAGAGCAAGACGTATGTCCGGTGAGTCAGACGCCCCGGCAGCAGTTTCGCTTCTGGCGTGACGTTCGACACGGAAGGCTCGTTCGGCGGCGGGCAGCGTTCCCACGGTCTCACCTCTGCTACAAACCGGTAGCCTTTTCCGGGAACGGTGACGATGAAGCGATGATCCCGCGGCCTCTCACCCAAAATTCTGCGCAGGGCGAAGATATTCTGAGTCAGATTCGCTTCTTCCACGCTCACGTCAGCCCATATAGACGTTAAGAGCTCGTCTTTTCCGACTACCCGCCCGGAATTTTCAACGAGCACGCGTAAAGTCTGGAGTGCCTTTGGCGTTATGTAGATGAGTTCTTCGCCGCGGAACAGAACGAGAGTTTGGGTGTCCAGCCGGAACGGACCGAACTCGTACCGCATGGTGAACCTCCCTGCACTCCGCTAACAAAGAAAATCTAACAAATTTTGAGATTGTCAGAACGGACTCTGGCGCTATATCTGTGTTCCGGAGGTATTCCCATTGACACTGAATTCCCATCTGCATCGGCTCGCATCGGCCGCGGCATTGCTCGCTGCGCTGCCAGCGATTGGGCTGGCCGCTGACTCGGACAATGTCCAAGCTTCAGGGCGAAACGAAAAACACAGCATAGTCACTGTTCTTTATGAGGGTCCGCTTGTCCATGATCAAAACTGGCACCTCACAACTGGCCCTCCTGGTCCGGATAATCAAAAACCCGGAGGTACCTGCTCGATGATCCCCTCCGATGTCCACAATGTCGCTGGTTCCGGCTTCGAACGTATTACCTTCGAGGCGGAACGATTAGATCTCGGCGTTTGGAAAATGGCGTGGACCGAGACCGTCATAGGAACGGCAACGGACGGCAACAATTATGTGTATCGCCAGCGTAATGAGTATACGGCTCCTACCAACGATGGGAGGAGACCCAGACCCAATCGGGCACCTCCCTCGGGCGACAATCCGGGCTTTCTGCAGGTTGTGCCGGGCAATGTCAATGCCGACTCTGTGGACATGATTGACCAATTCGTGCTGCAGACTCCCGGCGAAGGCGTGGTCGCCAGTTCCCACCTACACTTTGTGTGGCGATTACAGATCCCCCCTATTGAGAAGGACCCCCCTCCCGATTTTTTCCCGTTTCTTTTAGACAACAAGTACATCGTCCACACGCACGAGCAATTGGCAGGGCAATTCGGTTGCGATCCGCTGTGAGGAGCGCCAGGATGTTCGAGGGCAAGAGGATAACATCGTCTCGGGTCCGAGTCATATTGAGTTCTATGGTCCTCTGCTCTCTCCTGAGCTGGGCGGGGGACCGGTCGCATCACGAGGATCGGTCCCATCACTTGGACCAACGCTTGCTGGACGCGTTGCACGAGGCTGGATTTGCGGGTCGGGTGGAATCCACGCTCGAACAGCGATTGCACCGTCCTCTCAATCCGGAATTAGCGGACTTGGGGCGGCTGCTCTGGTTCGATGTTTTGGGCGGACTGCATGATGACAACACCTGTGGCGGATGCCACTCGCCGACCAACGGCATGGGCGACACGCAGTCTGTCGCCATCGGCATTCAGAATAATCATCTAGTGGGACCGCACCGAAAAGGGCCGCGGAATCAAAGGCGAACTCCGATGGCGGTCAACACCGCTTTTTACCCAAGTTTGATGTGGAACGGGCGCTTCTCGGCACCTTCGGGAGATCCGTTCGACAACTCGCTCGGCTTCCTCTTTCCGCCGCCGGAAGGAAGCACCAAGTTTCCTGCCCGTGATCCCGTTATCGTGCATCTGTTAATCGCACAAGCTCACATTCCGCCGACAGAGCTGGTAGAGGTCGCCGGGTTTACCGGTACAGCCGGAACGATCGCGCCACGTTTTGACATCTTTGATGATGGTCAGGGTGAAACGGTACCTCCGCCGGACGTCTCCGGGTTTCGGAATGAACCGATTCGTCAAGCTGTGCTCGGACGGCTAAACGGAAGTTCGGCGTACCGGATGCTCTTCGGCGCGTTATTTCCGTCGGTTGCGGATGGGGGAGGAATCGATTTCACGATGTTTGCACGAGCCATTGCCGAATTTGAGTTCACGCTGGTCTTTGCCAATGCTCCCATTGACCGATTCGCACGCGGCGAGTCCGATGCCCTGACTGCTGCTGAAAAAAAGGGAGCGCTGCTGTTCTTTGGAAAGGCACGGTGTGTCTCCTGCCATGCCGTTTCGGGGAAGTCCAACGAAATGTTCAGCGACTTCCAAATGCACGTGGCGGGTGTACCGCAAATTGCACCGTTTTTCGGCGTGGGCGAAGGGAATGTCATCTTCGATGGCCCAGGCGAGGACGAGGACTTCGGCCTGGAACAGATCACCGGTAGCAGCGCCGACCGCTACAAATTCCGAACCTCACCATTGCGGAACGCGGCATTGCAACCCGCCTTCTTCCACAACGGCGCGTTCACGAAGCTGGAAGATGCGATGAGTTTTCACCTGAATGCGCCTGTTTACGCGCGCGCCTACAATCCTGTTACAGCCGGCGTGAGTCGTGACCTTCAGTACCGGCTCGGCCCCATCGAACCGGTGCTTGCACGGCTCGATCCGCTGCTGGAGAACTCGATCCACCTCTCGGAGGAGGAATTCGAGAACTTAGTGGCCTTCGTGAAACAGGGGCTTTTAGATCCGCGCGCTCGCAGGCACAACCTGTGCCAGCTTGTGCCCGCATCAGTACCAAGTGGCCAGCCCACCCTGCGGTTCGAGGGTTGCCTCACGCCACGTTGATTGTCTGCCGCGCTATATCGCCATAACGAGCGTGGAAAGTAAACAGCGGCAGGTAGACAGATGATAGCTGCACCATTCTGGAGGGCACAGCACATAGCGCTCATCCGGCGGCAGTGGCCAAGGACGACGAATTCTCGGAGCAATGTTTCCGAGTAACTCCTGAATGACGCTATCCGGACAGAACACGTCGTTAGTGAACGAGAAACGCATTCCGCCCCCTCGATCCACTTGTCCATAAAGTCGGCGGCCTGTCGGCGAACTACCGAAACGCAGCGGTGAGTGCGTCTAGCGAATAGCGGACCCGAGTCAAATTAACGCGGGCCCCGGGTCCGGCTCTAAGGACGCCGACTCGATCAGCGCAGTACCGGACTCGAACAACTAACGAGCCTCACATGAGAGTAACGTCGGCATGGCGCTGATTGAATAGGGTGCGCCGCATGTCGGTGGCACCGGTGTGATACGGCCATGTGGCCGATCTATTCAACGGCGTGGCTTCCGGCATCAATGCCAGGCGGCGTCTTGATGCCGCATTCGCTATTGCGAATCCGATGCAGCTTCACCCGTGATCCAGCCGGATGGCCAACAAGAAGTATCATGGACTGCCACTCGTCCAGCAACGAGTAAACAATGAAATGACTATCGCTTCCGACCTACTGCAGCAACACATCCAGACGCTCGTCGATGACAATGCGCGATGGCAGACCCTGATCGCTGACAACATTTTGTGGGAACTCGCTTATGCGCCGTCGCTTCGACATCCGGCGCAACTGTCGGGGCGAGAGGAAGCGGTCCGTCACGCAACATGGTTCGTCGGTGCTGTGGAGAACTTCCGCTTCTTCGACCTCAAGGTGTATGCCTTAGCCGATCCGCAGGGTGCAGTCGCCGAAGTTAAGGGGGAGGGGCTCATTAAGTCTACGGGCCAGGTGTATCGCCAGGATTATGTGGTGTTCCTGCGTGCTTTGGACGGCAAGATCACATTCCTCAGGGAACTTTTGATCCGGTGCGCGCTGCCAAAGCGCTGGACGCACCGATTCTCGGCCTCGAATCCTGAGGACGAGCGAGGAGCCCGAGCCTTCGCCGGCCCAGCGGCCTCCCAGATTATCTTTTCCACTTGTCCGTAAAGTCGGCTCCGGTGAGATTGAGAACTCCGAATCCGATGGAACCTTAGTGCTAAGGTATTCGCTCTTGATCGTTCGCTTTCTCCGCAACAAGTCATTGCGCTTATTAAAAATGGAGCTTCCCCAAGCGAAGATGGTCGGGCGTCGTCTCATCAGTGAGAAGCGCTCAATCGAGTTGTGGCGCCACGGGTCTGCTCGTTGAGAGGAAGGTTTCCGGATCCAATGGAGCAGATCGATTCGACGCGGTCGCTCAGCATTAAGCAATTGGCGAAGGGAGGTAGATTGATCGTCGGATATTCGACGGAATTGTCTTGCAACCGACATGCGTCTGATTCGAGTTTTTCGGGCGATACGGGCAGAACTCCAAAAAAAAGAAGAGC
>DATBDT010000007.1:0-43164 GCA_036269815.1 Bryobacteraceae bacterium | reverse complement strand
TCCACCGTCTTCTCCCACTTCTCTTCGCCGTTCAACGCACCGAGCGCGCTCACCCGCACCACCGGCAAATCGTTGCCCGGAAATTGATAGCTCGACAGCAGCTCCCGTACTTCGAGCTCCACCAGTTCGAGCAACTCCGGATCGTCCACCATGTCGACCTTGTTCAAAGCCACCACGATGTACGGCACACCCACCTGGCGGGCCAGCAAGATATGCTCGCGCGTCTGCGGCATGGGACCGTCGGTCGCCGCCACCACCAGAATCGCGCCGTCCATCTGCGCCGCGCCGGTGATCATGTTCTTGATGTAATCAGCGTGGCCGGGGCAATCCACGTGCGCATAGTGCCGGTTTGCCGTTTCGTATTCCACGTGCGCCACCGCGATCGTGATGCCGCGCGCTTTCTCTTCCGGCGCATTGTCGATCGAATCGAAACTCCGGAACTTGTTCTTCGGATTGTGCTTCGACAGCGTCTTCGTAATCGCCGCCGTCAACGTCGTCTTCCCGTGATCGATGTGCCCGATCGTTCCGATATTTACGTGCGGCTTGCTGCGGTCAAATTTCTCTTTCGCCATGGATTCCCTCTTCTCCTCGACCGGCGGCGCTTTAATAGAGCGCTGCCAGACTAGCCACTACCTGGTTGCTACTCCGCCTTTGTTGCGGTTGATAATTTCTTCAGCAAGATTTCTTGGCACTTCTTCGTACTGACCGAAGTGCATGGTGAAACTACCGCGGCCTTGCGTGCGCGAACGCAACTCGGTCGCATAACCAAACATTTCCGAAAGCGGCACCATCGCCTTGATGATGTGCGTGCCGCCGGCAATTTCCGTACCTTCCAACCGGCCACGCCGGGAGATCAAATCTCCATTCACCGAACCCATATACTCTTCGGGAACGGTGACTTCAACTCGCATTACCGGCTCTAACAACACCGGTTTAGCCTTACTAGCTGCTTCTTTAAAACAGATAGAACTGCAGATTTTGAACGCCATCTCCGACGAGTCGACTTCGTGGTACGCGCCATCGAACACCGTCACCTTGATGTTGTTCAAGGGGTAGCCGGCGAGAATTCCGCCTTCAAGCGCTTCCACTACGCCCTTCTCGATGGCGGGGATAAATTCCTTTGGAATGTTACCGCCAGTGACTTCGTTTTCAAACTCGAAATCTTTTTCCGGATCCGGTTCGACACGCAGCTTTACACGTGCATACTGGCCGCTGCCACCGGTCTGCTTCTTATGGGTGTAATCGTATTCGGCTTTCTGCCGGATGGTCTCGCGATACGCAACCTGCGGTTTGCCCACATTCGCGCCCACATTGAATTCGCGCTGCATGCGATCGACGATGATCTCAAGGTGCAGTTCACCCATGCCGGAAAGAATAGTCTGCCCGGTCTCGGGATCGGTCGCGACATGCAAGGTCGGGTCTTCTGTCGCCAGTTTGTGAATCGCAACGCCCAGCTTTTCCTGGTCGGCTTTGGTCTTCGGCTCGATCGCGAGCTGAATGACAGGCGCTGGAAATATAATCGATTCGAGAATAACGGGCTGCTTTTCGTCGCAAATCGTATCGCCGGTGACCACTTGCTTTAAGCCAACGGCCGCGCAGATATCACCCGCCAGTACTTCCTGAATCTCTTCACGCTTGTTGGCGTGCATTTTGACCAGACGGCCTACACGCTCGCGCTTGCCTTTGCTGACGTTATAGATCGACTCGCCCGCATTCAGTTTGCCCGAGTACACGCGGATAAAGCACAACTGTCCGACAAACGGATCCGTCATGATCTTAAACACGAGTGCGGAAAACGGTGCATCATCGCTAGCGGGCCGCTCAACCACCTGATCCGGATGGTCGATATTATGCCCCTGCACCGGAGGAATATCCAACGGAGAAGGCAAGTAAGCACAGACCGAATCGAGCAGGTTCTGCACGCCCTTGTTCTTGAACGAAGATCCGCAGATCACGGGAAAGATCTTCTGCGCAATGGTGGCCTTGCGGATTCCGCTGACCAACTCTTTTTCGGTAATTGCTTCGCCGTTGATGTACTTCTCCATGAGTACGTCGTCGGTTTCAGAAACCGCTTCAATCAGGTGGTCGCGGTATTCCTTGGCTTTCTCTACGAGATCGGCGGGAATATCCACATCGTCGTACTTGGCGCCCAAAGTTTCATCGCGCCAGATACGAGCGTTCATCCTGACGAGATCGACGACTCCCTTGAACTGATCCTCAGCGCCCACCGGGAGCTGTATCGGTACCGGACGTGCGTTCAGACGATCGACAATAGTCTCGACCGACCGATAGAAATCGGCGCCGACACGATCCATTTTGTTGATGAAACAGATGCGGGGCACACCATACTTGTCAGCCTGGCGCCAAACTGTTTCCGACTGCGGCTGTACGCCGGCTACCGCATCAAACACGGCGCATGCGCCATCGAGAACGCGCAGACTTCGTTCTACTTCAGCCGTGAAGTCGACGTGGCCAGGCGTGTCGATGATGTTGATTGTGATGTCGTTCCACTGACAGGTGGTAGCGGCGGAGGTAATGGTGATTCCACGCTCCTGCTCCTGCGCCATCCAATCCATGGTGGCGGTACCTTCATGCACTTCACCGATCTTGTGCGTACGACCCGTGTAGTACAGGATGCGTTCGGTCGTGGTGGTTTTACCGGCATCGATGTGCGCCATGATGCCGATATTGCGCATTTTTTCTAACGGTACAGTGCGGGCCATAATTCAGCTCAATTCAAAAAAACAATTACCAGCGATAGTGTGCAAACGCCTTATTGGCCTCCGCCATGCGATGCACGTCGTCCTTCTTCTTCACCGCGCCGCCACGCATATTGGCGGCATCGTTTAACTCATTCGCCAGCTTCTCCGCCATGCTCTTGTCGGGGCGGGAACGGGCATTGCCGATCAGCCAGCGCAAAGCCAGGCTGGTCCGGCGATTCTGCGGAACTTCAATCGGCACCTGATAGTTGGCGCCGCCAACACGCCGGGTCTTTACTTCGAGCACCGGCTTCACGTTCTCAACAGCCTTTTTGAATAGTTTTAGAGGGTCATCTCCGGAACGGTCCCGAAGGGTGTCCATAGCGCCATAAAAAATCTGCTGGGCGGTAGTCTTCTTGCCGTCCCACATCATCGAGTTGACGAACTTCTCAACCAGCGTGGAGTTGTATAGCGGATCAGGAAGAACTTCTCTCGGCTCCGGACGTCTACGTCTTGGCATAAGTTGCTGCTACTCCTCCTGCCTACTTCTTGCCTTTAGCCGGTGCGGCCGCCGCGGCCCCACCCTTCGGACGCTTAGCGCCATACTTAGAACGGCCTTGCTTGCGATTGGCCACCCCTGCGGTATCCAGCGTGCCGCGGACCACGTGGTAGCGAACGCCCGGCAGATCCTTTACACGGCCCCCACGGATCAGAACAATCGAGTGCTCCTGAAGGTTGTGGCCAACACCGGGAATATAGGTTGTAACCTCGATTCCGTTCGTCAGCCGGACACGCGCCACTTTCCGCAATGCCGAGTTCGGCTTCTTCGGAGTAGTAGTGTAAACGCGCGTACAGACGCCGCGACGCTGTGGGCAGGCCTGTAGTGCAGGACTTGCCGTCTTGTACCGGGTCGGCTTACGACCTTTGCGCACAAGCTGATTAAAGGTGGGCATGTTTTCTTAACCGCGCACAACGGGTCCCAAGGTCCGCACGCGCTTGATGTCCTCTCTAGAACTGCTGCTACTTCTTAAATTGCGCTCCGAGCGCAGCCATATGACCGCGACGTCAAAACGCGAAAAATACTTTGGATCCCAATTCGGGCTTCCGATGCAGGCACGAACGAGAATCACGTCCGGCTGCTTTGGTCACTGCCAGGAGGCTGATATAGCGTCTTCACCAGCCCCAACGCGAGGGTAACTACTTCGGGTAAACGGCCCATGCCAGAAAACAACGTCACTGCCGGAATAATCCGAGTCAGCTTATTGGTCCAACAGCGGGGCCCGACTTCCGGCCGGATGCCCAAAATGAGCACGGTAGCACGGAGGCCGAAGAATCAACTCGCCAAACTTTTTAAGTGTATGCGGAATCTGCCTCAAGTGTCAACGGATACGATCAGGAGTAGCCACCGTAGTCCTAGGTCTACCCCCGTATGGATACTTCGCCGACTTGTTCTCCTGGAACGGATTCGATATACTCCTGATTAGGAGAATATCCTGTTGCTTCAGCTTCACCCTCCAGTAACAAGCTACGGCCTTGAGCCTTCCCAACGCCTCGAGTCCAAGGCCGAGCGGGAACGTCTGAGTCCATCCGCACTAAAAGGCTTCTTCAACATTGCGGACCGCTGGAAGATCCGAGACGAAGATGCGCGCGCGCTTCTCGGCGGCTTATCGAACGGTCCGTATTACGCCTGGAAAAAACAGCCTGATCGCACACTCAGCATCGATGTCTTGACCCGGATCTCTTATCTCGTCGGAATTTTTAAGGCTCTTCATAGTGTGTATGGAGAAAAACTCGCGGACGAATGGGTTAGCCTGCCGAACACAAACCGGATCTTCGGCGGAGAGACACCTCTCTCTTATATGAAGCAGGGCGGCATTCCGGCCATGCAGGTGGTCCGGCGCCTACTCGATGCGAGACGCAGCGGAGCATGAAGGTTCCGCCTGTTACCTCCCTCCGTCAGACCGACACTCATCGATTGATCCCATCGCAATACACCTCGACGGGAGAGACCGTTCTGGCGCGGATTGCGGAAAACGAACAGCATCTCAAAGATTTGGCTGATCTGGATCGCGCTACTAACGAAAGCACTTGGGCCGAAAGCAATCGCTTGCCCGGTATTGGCAGCCATGAATTGGTTTTCGGCGTCCCGAACTCCCGCATTATCAACGCGTCTTTCATTCACGCCCATCCACTGGGGTCGCGCTTCAACAGCTCAGATCGCGGCGCATGGTATGCCGGCTTTGAGCTCGAAACGTCCCAGGCAGAAATCATCTTTCACAAGACGCAGGAATACGCCGAGATCAACCGGTTTAACGATACCGTCTACTACAACGACTATCTGGCAGATTTCAGCGGGCAATTTCACGATATCCGGAGTTCGGCTGATTTTGTAGATTGCCTGGATCCGGTCAGCTATGTCACATCACAGCGACTTGCGGAAGAGCTCTTAACTGCGATGGCCTTAGGAATCGTATACCCGAGCGTCCGCCGCTTGGGCGGCACATGCATCGCGTGTTTCCGGCCGCCGGCGGTAAGCAACGTCCGCAAGCACGATCGATTTTCCTTCACATGGGACGGCAGTCCGGTACCGGAAGTGAAGTGCAGCACAATTAACGTGTTTTAAGGGTGTTGTAAAAAACCGGCTGACCGTATATCCCGGCCAGCCTTTAGTTTGGGTTGGAGGAGAAATTGCAGACGCAAGCCGATGCCAGATTGGCATGCAAACCGGACAGCCAGGAGCGCACATCGCACTCAGGAACCATTAAAACCGATTAAATTTTCTTCAGTATCCGGTAAGTAGCCCATAGCTGTCAAGCCGAGATTTTGAAAACCGCTGGATGAGAGAGCGCCCCGGTCCGGCCACTACCTTTTCTGTGCGACGCGAACCGCTGCTTCTGCCTGCTCTTGCCTTGGCGGCCGGCATCTTGCTGGCAAAGCTCGTCCCGTTTGAATTCGGTCAGCTAATAATCCCGGCGGCACTTGCGGCGGCCGTGGGGATTCTGACAATTGTTTTCCCTTCTGGGCTATTGAGGAACTCGCCCAAAACGGCGGCGCGTTCAAGCACGCCCCGCGAAGAAATAGCGAGTTTCTTCATTGTCTCGGGGCGCGCATCCGCCGCCTTTGGGCTCCTGAGAAAACTTCGGCTCACGGTCATTTGCGGATTTTTTGCATTGGCCGGCGTTGCCACGCAAATTGCTCACAGACCCGGACCGCCGCCTCACCTCGATGCTGCGGACGGTGACATGGTGATCCTGGACGGCTGCGTTGTTAAGCCGCCTGTCTTCTCACCAGGACGGGAACAGACCACGGTTGCGCTCGGCCGCCGATCTGCAATTCGCTTATCTGTCGTCCTGAAGGGCGACCAGCAGCTTCGCCTTGAATATGGCCAACGAGTTGAGGTTCGCGCGACCGTTCGAACTCCGCACAATTCTCAGAATCCGGATTCTTTTGATTACGCGGGCTATCTGGCGAATCAGCACATCTATTGGACCGGCTCGGTCGCAAACCCCGCGGATATCGGAACGCTTCCAGGCCGTTGCGGGAATACGGTCGTTGGCTGGCTTTACGACGTTCGCGGATGGGCGCTCGAAAGGCTTCGAACGCTCTATCCAAATGACCAGCACACGCTCGGCCTGCTGCAGGCAACTCTTTTGGGCGAGACCAGCGGTACCGAAAGGCGCTGGACAAACGCGTTTCGCACTACCGGAACGTATCACGCTCTGGTCATCTCGGGCCTTCACATCTGGGTCTTGTCCGCGTCCGTTCTGCTGATCCTCAATCTGATCCAGCTTCCACGCATGCCGGCCCTTTGCGTCGCAACCGTAGTCAGCTGGCTCTATGCGTTTCTTTCGGGTGGGAATGCTCCTGTAATTCGAGCGGCTGGTGGATTCACGCTGTTCGTGATTGCGAGCTTTTTCTTTCGCCGGACACGCATTCTCAATTTGCTCGCCGGAGTCGGCATCATCTATTTAGCGGTTGCTCCGGAGCAGCTTTTTGACCCTGCCTTTCAACTGTCGTTCCTGTCGGCAGCGGCGATTGCGGGCTTCGCCATTCCGCTGCTCGAGCGTTACGTTCATCCGCTTCGGAACTCGATCAAACGCTTCGACCAGGTCCGGTACGACCCATTGGTAGAACCAAAAGCCGCTACCTGGCGGGTCGAGTTCCGCCTGCTTGCACAGACGCTTCAAGTTTGGAGTGGCGTGCCGCTGAAACGCGCGCAGCAGGTCATTGTTCTTGCCGTTAAGGCATTCATCTTCTGTGCGGAGATGACGCTTATCTCGGCTTGCGTGCAGTTTGCTCTGGCTTTGCCAATGGTCAGTTACTTTCACCGTCTTTCCGTAACCGGACTTTCGGCCAACATTATCGTTGTTCCACTATTGGCCATCGTTGTGCCAACGGGGTTCGCCGCCATTCTGACCGGCTGGCGTTGGATTGCAGGGTTGACCGCGCTGCTGCTGCATTGGGCGGAAGCGGCTACGCTTTGGCATCTGCAATGGGAGCCCTCGTGGCGCATTGCCGCGGTTCCGCTTGGAATCGCATTGGCGTTTGTTGCATCGCTGGTGGTGCTCGGGTTTGTCACGCGGCAGATTCGTCCTTTGATATGGCCAGCCTTTGCCATTGCTCTCGCTGTATTCGTTCTGATTTGTGCGCAGCCGTGGAAGGCTCTAGTCGAGCCGGGAGAGCTGGAAGTGACGGCCATCGATGTGGGACAGGGAGATAGCCTTTTGATTGTTTTCCCGAACGGCCAAACAATGCTTGTGGATGCTGGTGGAGTACCCGGGATGGAACGTATGATTCGCAAACCGCAAATGGATGTTGGCGAAGACGTCGTTTCTCCGTATTTGTGGACGCGCCGCATACAGCACCTCGACTACGTCGCGCTCACACACGGCCATTCGGACCACATGGCGGGAATGGGTGCGGTCCTGGATAACTTCCATCCTCGCTCCTTCTGGACGGGCGTAGAACCGCCCACAAAGGAATGGCGCGAACTCGCTCAGCATGCGAAGGACGCTCGCGTTCCCGTCGAGTATTTGCATCGCGGCAGCCCAGACCGGTTTATCGGAGCGGCGAGAATTCATGTGCTGGCGCCATCTCCCGATTACGTGTCCGCCGATTCAGCGAAGAACGACGACTCGCTGGTATTCGAAATTACATTTGGCAAACGGAGCGTTCTGCTGACCGGCGACGCCGAAAGGCCGGTGGAACGCGACCTGATTGCCAGCAGAGAACTTGGTCCGGTGACACTGCTGAAAGTCGGTCACCACGGCAGTCACACCTCGTCGTCTCAGGCGTTTTTGGATCAAATCGCGCCCCAATTCGCTTTTATCTCGGATGGCTATCGGAATCAGTTCCATCATCCGAATCAGGATGTGCTGGATCGCCTTGCCGGCCTACACACAACTGTCCTTCGAACAGATCAACACGGACTACTCAGCTTTCGAACAGATGGAGATAGCGTGCAAGTCGGTTCGTTCCGCTAATCGGGCAATCCTCCGCCGAGACTAGAATGGAAGCGGAGGCGAATGGTTTGGCCCAAAACAATAGTAATGTCATTGCGTGGTTCGTAGGAGGCGCCCTATTGGGTGCGGCTGTCGCACTGCTACTGGCGCCTGATTCCGGCGACGAAACAAGGCGGAAGCTCTTGAAGCAGGCTCAGAAGAGCAGCAAAAAACTGGGCGAGTCCAGCCAAGACATCGTGGAAAAAGGCCGGGAACTCTATGAACGCGGCCGCGAACTTGCCGAGGAGGCGGCCGACCTTTTCGAAAAGGGACGCCGTATCGCTGAGAAAAAAATCGATTCGGTCATCTGAAGGGCACTACACATATGTCAGCGGCCGCAGTGGATGTGACGCAGCTCGCGCCTTTCCGCAATGAACCCTACACCGATTTCAATCGGCCGGAAAACGCCGCCAAAATGCGCACGGCTCTTAAGCAGGTTCGCGCGCAGTTCTGCAAAGAGTACAAGCTGTTCGTTACCGGCAAATACCGGGGTGCCGCTGCGGCGGAAGCGAACACATTTGAATCAGTAAATCCGTCCAGGCCATCGGAAGTCATCGGAATTCACCAGGAAGCGTCGATTCAAGATGCCGATGATGCAGTCCAGGGCCTCTTCGCTTACTTCCCCCACTGGTCGGCGCGGCCGATGGAAGAACGCGTGAACTTAACTTTGCGTGTTGCTTCCATCATCCGGGATCGCAAGAATGAATTTAACGCGTGGCTAGTCTACGAGTCTGGCAAAAGCTGGGCTGAGGCCGAAGCGGATGTTTCCGAAGCAATCGATTTTTGTGAGTATTATGCGCGGCTGGCGCTGAAGCTGGAGCGTCCCGATCCGCTGGTGCAGTTGCCGGGTGAACGCGATCAACTGGTTTATTTGCCGCTCGGCGTAGGCGCCATCATTCCGCCGTGGAATTTTCCGTTAGCGATCGTAGCTGGCATGACGATTGCGGCTTTGGTGACCGGCAACACCGTCGTTCTAAAACCTTCGAGCGACACACCCACGATTGCCGCGAAATTCGTGGAGGTTCTTCTCGATGCGGGTTTCCCCGCCGAAAGCTTCGCCTTCCTGACGGGCAGTGGAACGAACGTTGGAGAACGCCTGGTGCAACATCCGAAGGTGCGTTTCGTCAGCTTCACCGGATCCAAGGCGGTTGGCCTGCTGATTAATGAGCGCGCCGCCCACACCCCCGCCGGGCAACCCTGGATGAAGCGCATTGTGGCTGAGATGGGCGGCAAAGATGCCACCGTTATCGACAAGAATTGCGATCTTGATGAGGCGGTTCTGGGCGTGGCCCAGGCCGCGTTCAGTTTCCAAGGCCAGAAATGTTCCGCCTGCTCGCGAGCCATAGTCGACGAAGCAATCTACGACGAGTTTCTCGAAAAGCTGAAGGCGAAGGCCGAAACTTTGACCATTGGGCCGGCTGAAGATGTTCAAAACTACATGGGCCCGGTTATCAACACGCGTGCGCGTAAAAAGATTCTCGACTACATCGAAATCGGCAACTCCGAAGGCCGGCTTGTCACCGGTGGTAAGCCGGCGGACGGTGATGGTTATTTCATACAGCCGACAGTCTTTGCCGACGTGGAGCCCAGTGCCCGCATTTTCCAGGAAGAGATTTTTGGCCCGGTGCTAGCCGTCAGCAAATCGCGTGACTTTGATCATGCGCTCGAACTCGCAAATGCGACTGAGTACGGACTCACGGGCGCGGTCTACACGTTGGACCGCGAAAAGATCGAAAAAGCAAAGCGCGAGTTCTTTGTGGGCAATTTGTACATCAATCGAAAATGCACTGGGGCTATGGTTGGAGCTCACCCGTTTGGCGGCTTCAACATGTCGGGCACCGACTCAAAGGCCGGCGGCCCGGACTATTTGCTCCAATTCGTTCAGGGAAAGTCGATTGCTGAAAAGATCGTCTAACGATCTGGAACGAACCGTTAGCTCTCCGCTACGACTGGATTTCGCAGTTCGCCTATACCGGCAATCGTAATCACCACGTCATCGCCTGGTTTCAGCCATCGCGGCGGATTATGTGAAAAACCGACACCCGCCGGCGTTCCGGTCGAAATAACGTCACCAGGCTGAAGTGTGAACACTTGCGATAAGAACTCGAGCAACTGCGGCACCTTGAAAATCAACTCGCGCGTGTTCGAATTCTGAAGAACCTCTCCGTTGATCTCGGTGCGAATGTCCAATGCGTGCGGATCCGCGATCTCATCGGCGGTAACAATCCAGGGCCCCATCGGGCCAAATGTGTCAAAGGTTTTTCCCATCAGCCACTGGGTCGTCGCACGTTGAAAGTCGCGCGCACTCACATCGTTGACAACCGTATAGCCAAACACATGCTCGCGCCAGTTGTCTGCTTTGATGTAACGGCCGCCTTTTCCGATGATTACTGCGAATTCGCCTTCATAGTCGGGAGAATTCGAAACTTTCGGCAGCACGATAGGCTGCCCGGGCCCAATGACCGTTGTCGCAAATTTGTTGAAGATGGTGGGAACATTCGGGATTTCAGCACCGCTCTCCTTAGCGTGGTCGAGATAGTTTAAGCCCACACAGATGAACTTTCTCGGTATGGGAATAGGAGCAAGCAGCCGGATAGCACTCAATTTGTGGCTGCGCGTCGAACGCAGAAACTTCGACGCATCGGCACGCCGCTCGACAACGCCTTCGATGATTTCCAGCAGCGAACCGAATCCTTCTTCCGACAGGTCAACAACATCGGCTCCGGTGACGATACCGGGCCGTGCTTTTCCTTGAAGCTCAAATGTGACGAAACGCATTCCGTCTCAGTGTATAACCCGGTGCCAACTTACTTATTTGATGATCAGCCGCGCGTCGTGGATTTAAACCCCAAAGTCTTTCATGAATTGATCTATGACAGCCTGCCTGACATAGAAATTCGTTTCACGAAGACGTTCAATAGCGGCTCTAAAATCAAGCAGCCCAGCACTGGCGGCTGTTCGCAGAACGCCGAGCGTGCCAATGAAGTGTAGGTTGCGACGCTGCGCTTCCTTCCTGCCGCTCATGTCGTCGATGATCAGTTCGTCCGCTCCTAGTTCCTGCGCCAAAAGAATTGCGTCGCGTTCACCTTCATCGAGATCCGCTTCTATGAGTTCAGGATCGGCCGGTAGCAGGGGAGTCCGGATATCTAACCAATCAGGAGGCCGGTTGATCCATTGGCGCACTTCCACCGGCGCTCCAGGCCGTTTCAGTTCATCGCACACCATCAACGGGACTATAACCGTCTGGTAAAGCCTTGGTAGAACTTCCAACTCGCCGATCGTAATGAGATAACTCAAAGGACTGGTATCGGCGATGACAATCATTCTGAGCGCAAGCTGAGTGGACGATCTTGCTTTAGCTCCGCATAGTAGCGAGACTCCGCGATATCATGCTTCGCCTCTTGGGTCCCGTAGTTCAGGTAAACATGGTGCTGCTTCAGAAATGCGTGTACTTCCATGCGTGTATCGAAGCCGAGCAATCTCCGCAGAGCGGCTTCGGTCAACAGATCGCGGCGATAGCCTTCAAGTGCTACAGCCTCAAGCACGGCGCGAGAGAGATCGCCCCTCTGCGCAGCGAGCATCTCGGCAATGCGATCCGGGATTTCCACAGTAACAGTCATGGCGTGCTTCCCTTTATTATCGTCCTGAGCACCTTCCCACTCTCCGTTCTGGATTGATGATTTCCGCGCCGAACAACAATTACGACGTCCGTGATCGAGCGATATCCGGCGTTTCCTCCACCTGGGCGGCCAACCCGCGCTCGGGCTCCAGATAGTAGCGCGTCAGGTCTTGTTCCAGGATCCGCAACGCTTCCGCGGGAGTATCGGCAAATCGAAACAAGTCCAAATCCGAGGGAGAAATCACACCGTGCTTGACGAAAGCGTCGAAATTTAACACTTCGTTCCAAAATTCTGATCCGTAAAGGACAATCAAAATTTTGCTTTCGAGCTTTTGAGTTTGCGCCAGGGTGAGGATCTCACATAATTCATCGAGCGTTCCGAACCCGCCGGGAAACACTACCAAAGCTTTGGCCAAGTATGCAAACCAGAACTTCCGCATGAAGAAGTAATGAAATTCAAAACTGAGTTCCGGCGTGATATACGGGTTCGGGCGTTGTTCAAAAGGCAAACCGATATTCAGGCCGATCGTTTTACCACCGGCCTCGCTGGCGCCGCGATTGGCGGCTTCCATAATGCCCGGTCCCCCTCCGGAACACACCACAAAGCGCCTTGGGCCATTCGGCGCAGAAAGTGAACCCGCCCACTCCGTGACTAGCCGCGCCAGTTGCCGCGCCTCTCCGTAGAATCGGCTCAGGGGCCCTTGCTCCTCAATGCGCGCGGAGCCGAAAAACGCCACCGTATCCTGAATTTTCTCTTCCTGAAAATGCGCGAGTGGCCAAAGGTACTCGGAAAGAATGCGCAATGGGCGGGAATCCGGACTTTCGAGAAACGCTTCTTCCCGGTAGGCAAGCGGCCGGCGGCGGCCCATCATATTGGCCTCAGAATTGGAAACCGGGCGCGAGGAGTCTTGGCCAGTCAGCACGCCCTGATTGTCGCATCTCGAATGCGTCCGGGTCCGTGGGTGGCCGCTGCTAGAATTCGGCTGTGTCCGGCCGTAATGTATTCACGCTTCTGGAAGAAACTGCCCGCGTTTGCGGCAATGCCGGAGCCCTCCATCAACCATCCGGTTCGAAGGCGGGCGGCGGCCACCGGACTTACAGCTGGAACGAATGGCTAGAAGCCTCCAGGGAAATTGCCCTCGGCCTACGCCGGCTTGGCTTGAAGAATGGTGAGATTGCCGGCATTCTCAGCGAAACCCGCGCCGAGTTTTACATCGTCGATCTCGGAATTATGGGAGCCGGCGGTGTGGCGGGAGCGCTCTACACCGCGTATCCTGTGTCCGAGCTCGCCCGGAATATCACCTCGATTCAGCCCCGCTTTCTATTCATTGAAGACGCGAAGCTGTGGCAGGAACTGGCGGATGCGATTCGAACCAGCGGCGGGGCATTTCCTTCCGAAGTGATCGTCATGACGGGGTCGCCAGTGGAGGGGACGCGGGGTTTGGCTGACGTTCAGGCGTTGGGACAGCAGGCTTTGGCCGAAAATCCTGAGGAATTTAAGCAAATTCAGGAGACAATCTCGCCGTCCGACCCGGCCATTCTGTACCTGACCTCCGGAGCCACCGGCGAGCCGAAGATGAGCCTCACGAGCCACGCGGCAGTTTTAGCGAACGCTGATATGGCTCCGATCGTCCTGCCAATCACCCCCCAAGATTCAACACTCGTCTTCCTTCCTTCTGCACACATCGCGCAACGCATCGTGCTCGAAATCGTACCGATGCGCATGGGCACGCCGGTGTGGTTTTCGGAAAGCCTTAACAAATTACCGAACGAACTTCGGACAATTCGACCGACCATGTTTCTCGCACCGCCGCGCGTTTGGGAGAGAATGTACGCCACCATACAAAATGAGGGGAAAAGGTATGGGAAGACGAAGCAGAAGATCTTTCGGGCGGCGCTGAAACTGGGGATTGCAGCGACGCGGCTCCGCGAAGCCGGCAAGCGCGTTCCTCTGCATATGGCCGCAGCGCTGAAGATGGCAGATCGACTCGTCTACAGGAAAATCCGGGAGCGGCTCGGTGGCCGGATCCGGATCGCGGCTTCCGGGGCTGCTCCGTTAGGCCGCGAGCTCGCGGAGTTCTACTCCGGAATCGGAATGCCCTTGTTTGAAGGCTATGGGCTAACCGAAGCCGGCGTGCTTTGCTTGAATCCTCTGGGGCATGCCAGGCCGGGAAGCATAGGCAAAGCGCTGCCCGGAGTGGAATTGCGTACGGCGGATGACGGCGAACTGCAGGTTCGCACGCCGTGTCTGTTTGAGGGTTACTACAAAGATCCGGCAGCCACACGTTCCGTGATGACAGAAGACGGATGGTTTTCGACCGGGGACATTGCGGAGAGTGATGCAGACGGCTACTGGTACATTACTGGCCGGAAGAAAGAGCTGATCGTTTCTTCGAATGGCAAAAAGATCTACCCGTCGCGCGTAGAGAACTTGTTCAAAGTGGAACCCGTGATTAACCAGATCCTACTGATAGGGGATAAGAAGCCGTATGTAACGGCGCTTCTGACGGTGAACACGGCTCAGGCGCAGTCGCTCGATGTGCCGGTCGAAAAAGCGGTACAGGAGGCGGTGGGACGCGTGAACCAACAGTTAGCCGACTTCGAACGGATCCGGCGGTTCAGGATACTGCAGCACGACTTTTCGATTGAACGGGGCGAACTGACACCAACGATGAAGATTCGTCGTTCACGGGTGCTGGAGAATTATGCCCCGCTTCTTGCTGAGCTTTACTTAGGCAAAGAAGAGATGCACTAAAACGCGCCGCCTCGAGGCCGTCCACTTCACCTGCCATCGAAAAGGGCAGGTCAGTCGTTCCGTTCGCGGCATCCAGTTCACGCTCCAGGCGCTCGACACCCAAACGAGCATCCGTAACTCCGACAAAAGCCAAGGCTGCCAGAGCCAAAACCATAACGACTGCTGCTGCTATAAGCATTTTCAACCATCCTTGTTCTTCAGATCTTCACTTCGTCTGGGGCAGTTTCAGAAACACTTCGAAACTGCTACTTTTGGGATTGTCCGTATAGCGCGCCACAATCCAGGTAAATCAGCTTGAACAAACCTTTCGAATTGCTGCCGATCTTTCGCGAGCGCGTTTGGGGGAAAACCTCTCTCGCGCCTTTGTTTCCTGATCATCCCCGCCCATCGAACCGTCCCGACAATGCTTCTATCGGCGAGGTATGGTTTTCCTTTAGAGACAATCCAACTTTTTTAGGAAAGCAATTGGGCGAGGTGCTGGCTGAGAACCCGGAATTTCTCGGCACCGGCGCCGACCCTGCGCACCCGGGTATTTGTCCCATTCTGGTAAAGCTTCTCTTTACCAGCGAACGGCTTTCGGTACAGGTACATCCCGGCGATCAGTACGCAAGGACGCATCATGCCAGTCCCGGCAAGACGGAAGCCTGGTACGTTCTGGACGCTCAGCCGCCGGGAGAAATCGCCGCCGGGTTTCGGGAACAACTCACCCCCCAGCGATTTAAGGACTCAATTGCGTCGGGTGAAATTGAGAATCTTTTGGACTGGCGCAGAGTAGCGGCGGGCGATTTAATCTTCGTCCCCGCCGGTACCGTTCACGCTATTGGGGCGGGGCTGACGATCTGCGAGATTCAGCAGAACTCCGACATCACCTACCGGCTGTACGATTACGGCCGTCAGCGCGAACTGCATGTTGAGCATGGCATGAACGTCGCGCATCTCAGGCCGCATGATGACGCCGCCGCTCCGATACCGTTGGCAGACGGCCGGGACGAACTGGCGAAGAGCGACTACTTCCGGATCGAACGTCTGAAACCGAAGAAGTCCATCCAGATCCAAGACGGCCAGCCCCACTATTCGATTTTGACGTGCTTGAAGGGGGAGGGCACAGTGGACGGCCAGCCAGCCCAGGCAGGAAAGGCGTTTTTTGTTCCGGCAGCCACATCATGCGCTGTCCAGGCGCCCGGGTCCGAGTGGATCGTTACCTACAAACATCCGTCGCCGGCGGCAATTCAAGTGAAATAGCGGCGGAAGTCATTCTCGCGCTAACCCGGCTAACCTAACTAAGAGTGCAAGTTCGATCCCGCGTTCCCGTTCGCCTCGTCGCCGCACTTTCTTTGCTGGCGGCCAACGCTTATACACAGACGATTCTCAATGAGCCCATCGGACGTGTGCCAAACCAGCGCATTGACGATTGGTACTCCAAGCAAATTTCCAAATACACCACGGCGCCGGAATTCAACTCGCCATTGACCAATTACCTTCCGGCTTCCGCAATCGTACCCACACCTGCCAAGATTTTGGGCGATGTCGCGGGTGCGCCGGACATGCTTCCCTATGCGGAAGACGTCTATCGATACTTTCGCCTATTAGCCTCAACTTCACCTCGTGTGAAAGTCTTCACGATTGGCCACTCAGAAGAAGGACGCGAAATGATCGCCGCAGCGGTTGCAGACGAGTCGCTTCTGTCGCAAGTGAAAGCGAACGATCAGCGGCTGGCGAAACTGGCAGATCCGCGCTCGATCTCGCTTGATGACAATGCTGCTCGAAAGCTTATCGGGCAGTCGTTCCCGGTTTACTACATCACCGGAACGATCCATTCTCCGGAGACCGGTGCTCCTACTGCCCTCATGGAACTCGCGTATCGGCTTGCAGTTGACGAGAGCCCGTATATCCAATTCATCCGGTCGCATATGGTCGTCCTGATTACACCCATAGTGGAGGTGGATGGCCGCGATCGTATGGTGGATATTTACCGTTGGCACAAGGCGCATCCGGCTGAGAATTGGCCGCGGCTCCTGTACTGGGGCCACTATGTCGCTCACGACAATAATCGCGACGCCATGGCCATGACGCTCAATCTCACGCGCAACGTACTCGATACCTATCTCGACTGGCATGCCCAGGCGCTGCACGATTTACACGAATCTGTGCCGTTTCTTTATGACAACACCGTAGGTGATGGACCGTATAACGCGTGGATCGATCCCTTGCTCGCCGATGAGTGGGCGATGCTCGGCTGGAACAATGTGGCGCAGATGCAGAACTTCGGGATGCCGGGAGTTTTCACGCATGGGGACTTCGATACGTGGAGCCCTGGTTATCTGATGTTTCTCGCGAGCATGCACAACGGCATCAGCCGTCTTTATGAAACATTCGGCAATGCAGGTGCGGACACCCAGAAGCGTATTCTTACGCCGGACGAGTATTCAAGGACTTGGTTCCGTCCCAATCCGCCTTATCCGACCGTTATATGGTCACAGCGCGATAACAATAACTATGAGCAAACAGCTTTACTTACGACACTGTCGTACTTTTCGCACAATGCAGAACATTTCCTGACTAACTTTTACATCAAGAGCAAACGCTCCGTTGAGAAGCCGAAACAGGGCGGCCCGGCAGCCTACGTATTATCTGCCGATGATGCATTTTTGAATCGTCAGTTACAACTTTTGAAGGTTCTTTTCCGGCAGCACGTCGAAGTATCCCGGCTCGATCAGCAGATCACGGTTGCTATTCCGGCAACGCATTCGCCTAAGCCGGACGAACCCAAGGAAGCGAAGACGGAGGCAGATAAAAAGCCTGAACAGAAGGCTCGCACACAAACTATTCCGGCAGGCAGCTATGTCGTGCGCATGGATCAGCCGTATTCCCGAGCCGCCGACGCTTTGCTCGACCGGCAATTCTGGTCGCCCGAAGATCCGCAGAAACACCCCTACGATGACACGGGATGGTCATTCGGGGATTTGTTTAATGCGAAAGTAGCCCGCGTCACCGACGCCAGCATTCTTCAAGCGAAGATGAGCAGGGTTACGGACCTTGCGCCGGCCGCTCTCGATACTTCCAAAGCTGCTTCTCTCTATGTGGTGAACAACACCGGACAGGTTACTTTGGCGTCGCTCATCTATGCGTTGAAATCCGCCAAATTTCTAGTTGCCGAGCAGAGTTTCGATAACGCCGGCCGCCGTTTTGCAGCGGGTTCTCTTCTAATTCAGAATGCTGATTCCGGAGAGCTTAAGAATGCCCTGACATCTCTCGACTTAACGGCATCGCCGCTCGACGCGTTGCCGAAGGGACCAACTCACAGCGCTGCCGCCCCGCGTATCGCCTTTATGCACACCTGGATTTATACGCAGACGGAAGGCTGGTGGCGTCTGGCGTTCGACTCGCTTCACGTGCCGTACTCGTATATCAATACCCAAAGCGTCTGCGCGGAACCGGATCTTCGATCCAGGTTTGACGTGATTATCTTTGCGCCGTCGGACTCCGCGACGGCGCAGATTGTCAATGGCCTCCCGCTGTATGGCAACCCGTTGCCATGGAAGCAAACATCCATTACTCCGAACATAGGAAAGCTGGATCAGACAGACGATATGCGCCCCGGACTCGGACAGGACGGGGTTTCACATTTGAGAAAATTTATCGACCAAGGCGGTCTATTAATCACCGCAGAGGATACTGCCCAGTTTGCGATCGAGTCGGGCTTGACGCCGGGTGTTTTTCTTGCTCCTCGCAAGAGTGAAAACGTTGTTGGATCCGTTTTAAACGCAGTAGTTGTCGACCGCAATCACCCGGTTGGGTTTGGCTACTCATCCGATTTTGGTGTTTATAGTGCGGACGGGATGGCATTCAACGTAGGTAATCTGGTGGTTCATCGCAATCTTCCAACTGCCAAGGAGTACAAACGGGTAACCGGGCGCGGCGGACCGGAAGACGAAGATATACCGCTGGATCGCGGCGTGCACGAGCCGGCAATGCTTCCCTCGCCGAAGCCGTGGCAGCCAACTCCACTGAACGAAGAGCAGGCAAGAAACAATCCATACGTCATACCCGAAAAAGACCGTCCGAACGTGATCATCCGTTTCGGCGACTCAAAGGGACTTCTGTTATCCGGCTTGCTGGAAAGTGCCGAGCCGATCGCGGAGCGTGCCGCGGTTGTCGATGCGCATCTTGGCAACGGCAATGTGTTGCTGTTCGCGAATAATCCTGTCTATCGCGGGGAAACCATTGGCAGCTACGCGCTGGTGTTCAACGCGATTATTAATTTCGATCACCTTTCGGACGTCGCCGCTTCACCACCGGTAGCCCCAGCCCCGCCCGTGTCGCCCACAAAGTAAGTCAGGGCTGGGGAAGGGCTACGCGCGCCGCATGTTGAACGACTGGCGTCTTTCAGAATCGATTTTCATCGAAAATGTCGGAACCGGCACCCGCTAAAGTACAAGACAAGGTTAATGAGCGAAAACTCGAATAGCGCACAAGATGCCGTACGCGAGTCTGTCGTGCGCCAGTCCCTTGATAGAGCATCGGACTCGGATGCTCCGGCGATCAGCGTGCGCGGATTGATTAAGCGTTATCAGAAGGCCAAGGTTAACGCCGTAGATGGGGTGTCTTTCGACGTATCCAAAGGAGAGATTTTCGGCCTGTTGGGTCCCAACGGTGCCGGAAAGACGACAACAATCGGGATTCTGACTACCGCGATCGTTCCAACTCAGGGGGCTGCAGCCATTATGTCCGTGAATGTCGCGGACGATCCAATCAGCGTGAAGCAGCGCATAGCCGTGGTGCCGCAACAGAGCAACCTGGATCGCAGTCTGAAGGTTCGTGAGATCTTAACGTTTCATGCTGCGTACCACGGCGTCCCTCGAAAAACGCGGGAAGCTCTGGCAGATCAGCTATTAAACGAACTCGGCCTGGGCGACCGAAAGAACGAGAAAGTAAATCGTTATTCGGGCGGCATGGCACAACGTCTGATGATTGCGCGCGCACTGATGCACGAACCAGATGTGCTGTTTCTGGATGAACCAACGAACAATCTCGACCCCCAATCCAGACTATTTCTCTGGGAGCGCATCCGTGAGATGAACTCTCGCGGCCTGACAATTCTGCTGACGACTCACGACATGGACGAAGCGGATAAACTTTGCCGCCGCATTGCGGTGATGGATCACGGCAAAATTCTGGTGAATGATACTCCGTCGGAACTGAAGAAGTTAATTCCGGGTGGATCGGTTCTGGAAATCCGTGCTTACACGGCCAGGAGCAATGGCGGAGTGCCGGAAAAGGTGAGGGCAGCCCTAAGCAGCCTGCCCGGTGTGACAAAGATCGACGCGGTATCGGAGGATACGGCTGCAGCCGTTGCATCTGACGCGGGCGCGTTCAGCTTTCGGTTGTATAGCCCAGCGGCGAATACGCTGATAGGTCCCGCGGCACAGGCTCTGCTGACGGCAGGGGCTCAGGTTCGTGATTTGAGCGTGAAACAGCCGTCGCTCGAAGAAGTATTTATCTTTCTGACTGGGAGGCATCTCCGCTGATGAGCAACATTGGTCCAGCTGCCATCGTCAATGGCCGGATATATACAGAGCACACACACGGCCGTACAGCTTTGGCTTTGAACGCGTTTTTGGCGATTCTGCGGCGCGACTTAAGAGTAACCGGCCGCGAATTTATACCCTTTCTGTTGCAGGCTTTGATGCAGCCGCTGTTTTTCCTATTCATTTTTGGGAAGGTTCTGCCGGGCATCGGATTGGCTGCGCACAACTTTGCCCCATTGATGCTGCCAGGGATCGTGGCGCTCACCGGCATGATTGCGGCTATGCAAGGTGTGACTTTGCCGCTGGTCTTGGATCTCGGCTTTGCACGCGAGATAGACGATCGCCTGCTCTCGCCGTTACCGGTCTGGTGGGTGGCGCTCGAGAAGGTGATTTTCGGCGCAATGCGCGGAGTCATCGCTAGCTCAGTTATCTTCCCGCTCGGCTGGATCATTCTGGGGAACGGCTTTGCGGTTCGTGCCGACCGGATTCCGGTGTTGATCGGAATGGTCGTGCTGACCGGATGCGTCGGATCAACCATCGGTCTATTGATGGGAACTGTGATAAAGCCTGACCAGATCAGCCTGATGTTCACCCTGATCTTCACGCCGCTGCTGTTCACCGGCTGCACGTATTATCCGTGGGGCGCGTTGCGTAATATCCGCTGGTTTCAGGTATTGACGTTGTTCAATCCGCTCACATACGCCTCAGAAGGGCTTCGCTACGCCATGGTTCCGCCAATGGGCGGCCGCAACTTCCCGACACTGAGCCTTGCGTGGATACTTCTCATGCTGGGCGTGTCCGTAATTGCCACGTTCGCACTGGGGACAAGAACTTTTTTGAAAAGAGTCGTTACGTAAAAAACGTATCGAACAGGCTACGCATTTGCTGCTGTAGCGCCTGCAACTCACTGCTAATGGTTTTGCCCGTCGGGCGCTCGTCGGTCCAGAGCTGAACAAGTTCCGCAACCATCTGGCGTTTCTCAGGCTTTTCCGGAAGCCGCTCTTCGGCTGTACCGGATACCAGACGCGTTGCATGATCGATGGCGCGAAAGAACTTCGTAGCGCGCATCAGGAACTCTGCGTCCGTGCGGTCGAGATGGCCCATCTTTTCAACCACCTCAATACGTTGAGGAGTGTTCAGGCTCTTGAAAAACATTCCGGCACCCTTCAGCCGTAAGTACATCAGGATGAAGTCGGCATCGTAGTATCCGCCTCTGCCGGCTTTCAGCGGTTCAGCCGAGCCTTGCTCTTTCTCCAGCTTTAGGCGCATTTGCCGCAGCATCTCTCGCGACCGGCCGCTTTGTCCATAACGCCGCCAATCGACCTGCTGCAAATGAATTAAGAAGGTGGTCGCGCGCTCCAAATCTCCGGCCACCGCCCGTGCCTTCATATAGGCGATGCCTTCCCACGCCTCTGCCTTATTCGCAAAGTAATCGACGTAGGTGGATTCCGTCTGGACAAGCAGACCCTCGCGGCCGTTGGGACGCAAACGGGTATCGAGCGAAACGGCCGGACCTCCGCCCAGGTAGCTGGATAGAATTTCGATCATGCGTTCGGCGACGCGCGTCCAAAACGCCTGGCGTACGGCTTCCGAATCCGGAAGAATAAAGAGCAGGTCGGCATCCGAGCCAACGTCGAATTCACGCATTCCCAGACGGCCTAATGCCACCACCATCATCTGATTTTGTGGATCGGAAAAGGGCTTCGCCGGATTTGCTCGCTTGCGGGCATGCGCCAATGCTTGTTCCAGGGCAATCCGATAAGCGCGCGCGATCAGAAACTCCGTAAGCCCGGACAGTCGATCGAGCGTATGAAATATCGGCTCCGGCACGCACGCACTGGCAACAAGGATGCGAAACATTTCGCGCCCGTAAAAACGCCGCAGTCCGTCGGTATCGCTCAACGGCGCTGCCATACCCTCGAAGACCGGCCGGGCTCCAGGATTTGTTACAACCCGTCCGACTTGTTGTATAAGTTCGGGATTGCATGTCAGCCGTTCGGAGAGAAATGGACTTAGATCGAAGATCCTCGCCAGATAGTCGCGGACAGGGGGGTTGTTGTCCAGAACCGCGCCTTGACCGGTATGCGCCACCACGCCGAGAAACCCAGCAAACTTTTCCGCATCCCGCATACGTGCCGGCGGCCGATCATAGCAATTTACTGCGGCCGGCGCTGCGCTCGGCTGCGAGGCGTCTCGAACTTCAGAAGGCACAAGCTGTCCGACAATCCCATCGCTCAGAGGCGTGTAATAAAGGGGCCGCTGGGCATGCACGATACGCTCGTAAATCACCTGCACATTTTCCAGATGCTGGTTGAGCACAGCCAGCAGCTGACTGGCGTTCATCACCTTCTTTGCCGGTAAGCCGTCCGGGCCCGGCATGCGCCTGGCAATTTGTTCCAGCCGCACGAAGTCGGTTGGCAAAATGTGGGTCTGCCGGTCTTCTTCAAATTGAAGTCGATGCTCCAAGTTGCGCAGCATCGTATAAGCCTCAGTCAGCTGCGTATGCTCTGTTCGAGACAAGAGGTCGCTATCCAGGAGACTCGACAAAGCGTACAGCGTACCCGTTTGGCGAACGGAAGAATCGCGCGCTCCATGTAAACGCTGAAGACACTGCGCTAGAAATTCGATGTCGCGGATCCCGCCACGCGCAAGCTTAACATCCAGCTCATTCGACTTCAGGCGTTTGCGCGCGAGCTTTTCTCCCAGCCGTTCCCGTGTCGCAGACATCGCTTCAATAGTGGAAAAATCGAGGGTCGTCGAATAAATGAAGGGCTCGACAAAGTTCAACAACTCCTCCCCAAGCGGCCCGTCTCCGGCAGCGACGCGCGCTTTGATCAACATTTGCAATTCCCAATCGCGCGCGCGTTTGGCGTAATACTCCTTCGCGCCGGCGAGCGACGTGCAAACTTCACCGAGACGGCCTTCCGGGCGCAGGCGCAAATCCACCCGATAACAAACACCCGCCGGAGTATAGGTAGACAGCAAATTAGTGATCTGGTTTCCGAGCTTTTTGAAAAACTCCTTGTTCGTGATTACGTCTGGACCAGCGGTTTCACCGTTTCCGCTGTATAGAAACATCAGATCGATATCAGAACTGTAATTCAGTTCGCGGCCGCCCAGCTTACCCAGCGCGAGAACGGTAAACGCTGCAGGCCCGACCCCGGCCTGTGTTATGACCAGTGGCCTGCCGTGCCGGTTTTCGAGTTCCGGAATCACCTGCCGCACCGCTTCATCCAGGACGGCATCGGCAAGGTTAGAGATTTCTTCAGTGATGCTCGCCAGCGAAGCGAGCCCCAAACCGTCGCGCAGCAGTATCCGCAGCAATTCCTTGCGGCGAAACCGCGCCAAGCTGAGCTGCTTTTGTCCGGCGGGGATTGTCCCTCGTAACCTCTGCTTATAGGTTTCACAAGAAAGCGCGGAATGAATATCCGAGATCTGAAACAACAGCTCCGGACGGTCAATGACTTCCTTAGATAAAAAATGGCTTAGCAGAAAAACAAGCGCTAACCAACGTAACCGCTCAGGATCTTGTTCGAATTGGTCCGTCAGCTCGGGATGTCGGGAGTGTAACTCGACGAAGTAGCGCTCGACCCGATCGGGGTCCGGTGTTTCTTGTGCTGCTCGTCGAAACGCCGGGGAAAGCGTTACCCAAGGCGTCAATGCAGATTCGGAGCCGCCCTCGACGTAGAGGGGCTGCGATTCGTTTAGTGAAGGCAGCATAATGAAGAATGGTGCTTTGGTAACAACGCCCACGCCCACTCTCCAACTAAGATTATAGTCTTGGTTCTCGAACCATTGCGGGAATCGTTCACCTTATCAGAGTGGTTCCAGCACAAATCCGCTTCTCTGAATTTCCGCGAAATACGTTTTAGCTGTGCTCCCGCCACGCGCGAAGAGATCTTCGAAGCCTCGCGTTACATGTTCTGAGCCACGTTCGTAAAAGACGAGAACGGACGGACCCGCTCCGCTGAGCGCGCAACCCAGCAGCCCTGGTTGCCGCAGCGCCAGCATCTCATGAAACCCGGGGATTAAGCGCGCCCGGTACGGCTGATGCATGCGATCCTGCAGCGCGGCTGAGAACGACTCCGTACTCCCGGTGCAAAGAGCTGCAATCAGCAGCGCCGAGTGCTGGATGTTGAAGACCGCATCTTCTCTTGAGTAGGCGTCAGGCAGTACGGACCGCGCCTTTGCGGTGGCAAGGGGGAAATTCGGGACCACCGCCGCGACTCCGTAGTTGGCAGGTAATTCCACGCGAACGGCATGGGTCTGTCCATCGGGTTCCATTGACGTCGCAACTACAGCGCCCAGAACACAAGCTGCAACGTTGTCGGGGTGACCTTCTATCGTTGCTGCTTCCTGCAGAATCTGATGGCGCGACCAGCGCAAATTCAATAGTTCATTCGCAATTACAACTCCCGCGGTCAGCGCAGCCGCGCTGGAGCCCAGACCTTTACCAAGGGGTATTTCGTTCGTGATATGTAGACGGACCGGCGGAAGTTGCCGCCCCACATCCCGGGCAACCCGCTGAGCAGTTTGCCAAATCAAATTTGATTCGTCTTCGGGAATGCCCTCCGCGTCCACACCGCTGGCAGAGATCTTCAGACTCCCGGCCTTCTCAAACGTGCAAGTCAGATTAATATCGAGCGCCAATCCCAGAGCATCAAAACCCGGGCCCAAATTGGCGCTGGATGCGGGTACCCGCAAACGATATTTCATCTATAAGTTCGCCATCATGGGAAGGTCTCCGCTAAGACGTCAATTGTACGAGGCGACGCTCCCGACATGCCTGGTAGATCGCGCTTACCACCTCGAGCGCTCGATATCCATCCAATCCGCTCGTCAGTGGTTGCCGTTTGCTCTGAATGGCTTCTGCGAAATCCGTGAATTGGCGTTCAAACGACGCTAAGCCGATTGCCATAGGATCGGAGGAGCCCGAGGCGACACTTCCGGATACCGGTGGCGGATCGTTCCGATTCTCGGACTCGTTCCCAAGTACATCCCAGGCGGTTAGGCGATCTCCGGTGATGACGGCTGTCCCTTTTGTTCCGTGAAATTCCAAGCGTTCTGAGTACCCGGGCCAGAACGCGGTGGCTGCTTGAATCACTCCCGTGGCCCCACTACGATACCCGAGTAAAGCATTGACGACATCTTCCGATTCAATTCGATGACGCGCTCCTAATTGCCAGGCGCCTTGCACGTCCGCAATTGGTCCCGCCAAATGAAGCAGCAAGTCCACCTGATGAATCGCCTGGTTAATGAGCGCTCCGCCGCCTTCCGTTTGCCAGCTCCCTTTGATGGGCCGCGCATAGTATTCATCACTCCGGAACCACTTCACATAGGCGTCCGCCTGCAGCAGTCGGCCAAGCCTGCCGGCATCGAGCGCACGCTTCAGGAACAAAATGGAATCATCAAAACGATGTTGGCTGACCACGCTTAGCGTAATCCTGGCGTTAGCGGCGGCATCGAGCATCGCTTTCGCGTCCGAAAGATTCGTGGCAATGGGCTTCTGAAGCAGCACCGATTTTCCGGCTTCGCAGCAAGCGATTACTGGAGCCAAATGAAAATCGGGAAAGGTGCAAACATCGATATAGTCGAGACCGGGGTAGCGGCAAAGCTCGCGATAATCGGCAATGAACTTTGCGCCCCAGCGGGATGCGAACGCCTCGCCCTTTGCTGCGGTTTTATTGGAACAGGCAACTAACTCAAATTTAAGGCTGCGGTAAGCCTGGGCATGTTTGTCGGCAATAGCGCCCGTGCCAAGCAGTCCTACTCTCAAACTTGCGGGCCGCCGTCAAGTCGAATTCGAGGCATTCTCGATCCATTTTGGCAAATGCCCTACAGATGCGGCTTATGCAAAGCATCCGGGTTGACTAGCTATAGTGGCTATTAGCGGCGCACCGTGGCGCACCATCGTTTCACAAGAGCCACTAATTGATCGGCTTGGAAGGGTTTCGAAAGGTAATCGTTCATTCCCGCCGCAAGGCACTTTTCGCGCTCACCTACCAACGCGTTTGCGGTCACCGCCACTATAATGGGCTGCGGTTCGTCCATCTGCCGGATTGCGCGGCTCGCCTCGAATCCATCCATGATGGGCATTTGGCAGTCCATCAGGATCACGTCGTATGGCCGCGTGCGGTGCGCTTCTACCGCCTCGCTTCCATCGGCCACAACGTCGATGTTGAAGCCCGCGCGCTGTAGAATCAGCCGGCCAACGCGCTGATTAATTGCGTTGTCCTCCGCCATGAGAATACGGACAGGCCCGTCGCCGTCGGGCGCCGTCTCGTGTTCGGCTGCAAGATGTCCCGATTGTCCGAAAACGGAATTTGCTGGTAGAGGTGGCATCCTGCTCGCAGTTACACAGATAACAGTTTAGAAACCAAAGATATCACCAAAAAAGAACTGCAGGAGATAACTCCAGCTAAACGCGGCCGGGCCATCCCACACCTTAGTAGTGCGAAAAATCCGGAAATCCGCTCTCATGATACGCCAGCAAGCGCGAATCACCGGCTAACCGCTTCATCACGTTCGACTTTGCCGTCGCGAATGTAGATAACGCGGTGAGCATGAAGGGCAATATCGGTTTCATGCGTTACCAGAACGATAGTATTTCCCTGGCGATGTAATCTCTCGAACAGCCCCATAATCTCATTGCCGGTGTTGGTATCCAGAGCGCCGGTCGGCTCGTCCGCAAGCAAAATGGACGGACGGTTGACGAGCGCGCGAGCAATTGCCACGCGCTGCCGTTGGCCACCTGACAATTCGTTTGGCTTATGATGCATGCGCGGTTCCAGGTCGACCGCCCGCAAAGTTTCTTTCGCGCGTTCCAGCCGTTCGGACGTTGAAACACCGGCATAAATCAGCGGTAGCTCGACATTGTGCAGTGCGGAAGCCCGCGCCAGCAAATTGAAGGTTTGGAAGACAAATCCTATCTCTTTATTGCGAATGCGGGCGAGTTCGTCGTCTTCCATGTCGCTCGCGAGCTTACCGTTCAGGTAATAAAGCCCCTTCGTCGGCGTATCCAGACAGCCAATCAGATTCATCAACGTCGACTTGCCGGATCCGGAAGGCCCCATGATGGCCACATATTCGCCGCGCCTGATTTCAATGTCGACTCCGGAGACGGCATGAATCTCCTGGTCGCCCATAATGTAGGTCTTCCACAGGTCGTAAGTCTTGATGACAATCCCGTCCTGTTTGAGCTGCTCGCCTCGTTGCTGACGCTGCTCGGGCGTCATGGTTTCGATGGCGGAGGTGAGTGTCGGCATGCTGTTCAAACTGGGAGGACGTGGCGCGTCAAGGCGACGGTTTCCCTCAACATCATCCGGAAACGCCAACTGGCGCGCCGGCTTTGGAATTATCCACTTTTACTTTGGCTTCGTTTTTCAGGGTGCGAATCACCTCGTAAGTGCCGGTAACAATCTGATCTCCAGGCTGCAATCCACTCACCACCTCGATGTCGGTTGTTCCGGTGATGCCAGTATCGACCTTCCGGAACACTGCCTTATCGGCATTCACCACAAATACCCCTTGAATTTCCTGCTTGTCATCCTGCTGCACTACAGGGGCGGGTTGCTGACCCGGTTTCTGCGGACGTAACTGGCCATTCTGACGCACCGTTAGCGCTTGTATCGGAATTGCCACCGCATCCTTCCGCGTTGCCGTTACGATTTTTGCCGTGCAGGACAAACCGGGCCTGACTAAATCCTCCGGGATGTCCAGCGCGATCACGACCTTGAAATCCTTCGCCTCCTGGCTTGACGTTTGACTCTGGGACGCCGCAACCCCGGTTGAGCGCACGATGGCGGTATCGCCGATCTCAATCACCTTCCCCTTAAACGTGCGATTCGGGATGGCATCAATGGTGACGTCCGCGGACTGGTTCAGTTTTACGCTGACAATGTCGGTTTCGTCCACATGTACTTCGGCCGTGATAATGGACATGTCTGCAATCGTCATGATTGTCGACGATGCCGAGTTCTGAATCCCTGGGACAACCGTTTCGCCGACCCGCACCGGCAGGTTCGTTACTACCCCATCAAGTGGGGCGATGGCATCGAACTGAGACAAAATATCGCGTGATCGCGACACCATCGCTTGCGCCTGGGTGACTTTCTTTTGCGAGGATGAAAGTTGCGCGGCGGCTTGCGCGCGCGCTGATCGCGCCTGGCTCACTTTTTGCTCTGAGGAGGCAAGAACAGCTTTCGCGAGGTCAAGTGTAGATTTCTTAGCTTCATAGTCCTGGCTGGAGATCAGCTTCGAATCGAACAACTCTCGGGCACGTTTGAAGTCCACATCCTTCTGCGCTAAATCCGCCCGGTCATGTTCAACCTGTGCCTGGGCGACCGCAATGTTATCGTCGGACGATTTCAGATTGGCTTCGCTCGCTGAAGAATCCGCCAGCGACGAATTCAAAGCCGCGCTTTGGGCGTTCAGGTCAGCCGATGGCTGTACATTCGCCAGTCGCGCCAGCACTTGGCCTTTGTGTACGTGATCGCCTTCCTTCACCAGAATCTCGGTGATGGGCGCCGGTCCTGCGTTCGCTCCGATGTTGATGTAGTTCCTCGGTTTAATCTCGCCCGACGCGGTCACGATCGCCGTCAAATCGACGCGTGCCACTTTCGACGTCTGAACGGTAACTATCCCACGCTGACTTATCTTGACGCTGGCGAACACTGCCCCCGCGATGACAACGATCAAGACGATGATCAGTACGATTTTCCATTTCTTCTTCAAAATGATCGATTTCTCCGCGTGGAAAGGAAGACGGAAGTAGCCCGCTGAATGTTCCTGATTTCAAGAACATCTAGATTGAATCTAACATTTCGCTGTATTAACGGTTTGATCGTAGTGCGCGACTCAACCTGAAGCGCACAGCCGGCTGCAGGCGTTGTGCGCGATTCATTTAGGCTCAAATATAAATCCGTTTGACCCGAGCGTGAATACCGCAGAGAACGCTGTAGGAAATGGTCCGCGCCAGCCTGGCGATCTGCTGCGCATCGATGCTGAGGTCGCCCTCCCGTCCCAGCAGAGTTGCAGCATCTCCGATCTGTGTCTCCGGCGAGCGGGTTACGTCAATCGTAGTTAGGTCCATCGATACTGCGCCGACAATCGGCGCAAATTTCCCGTGCACGATTACACTTCCGGTATTTCCCAGCCGGTGAGGGATGCCGTCCGCATAACCTGCCGCCAGGACTGCCACTCGCATCGGCTCCGGCGCGCGAAACGTAGCTCCGTAGCCAATCGATGCCCCGGCCGGAATTTCCTTCACCGAGAGAATGGTCGCGCGCCAGGAGAGTGCCGGCTTCACATCCAACAGCTTCGCCGGAGCATGACCCCGAGCCGGAGAAACATAACCGTAGATGCTATGGCCGGGCCGGACCATGCTGCGCCAAGCCGCGCGCCGCCCGTAGGCAATCGGAATCGTGCTCGACATGTGAACAATGGCGGGGCGAATGCCGGCCGTCGCCAGGCCATCCATTACCCAATCAAACCAGGCGATCTGCTCGTCAGTTTGCTTCGCCTGATAATTGCCGGCCGAAGCGAAATGTGTCATCAACCCTTCCAGTTCCAGATTCGCCGAAGCGTGGATTGCATTTACAATTTCAACGGCATCGTCCCGAACTCCTAGCCGTCCCATTCCAGAATCCAATTTCAGGTGGTAGCGTAAACGAGTTCCGCGTTGCTTTGCGAGTTCATCCAGCTCGGCAATTTCCTGCAGACTATGCAGCACCGGAGTGAGGCCATAGGCAATCATTGCCTCGCGCGTGAACCGCAAGAAATCCGCCATCACGAGAATCCGCGTCTGGATCCCCGCATCCCTGAGTGCAACTCCTTCATCCGTGTTGCTGACTGCCAACCATCGCGCACCTTGCTCCTCGAGCGTTCTAGAGACCTCGGTTGCTCCATGCCGGTAGGCATCGGCCTTTACTACCGGCATGATGTCCACCCCGGGTCCAACTACGTTTCGAATCGCGCGGAAATTGGCAGCGATCTGCCCGCGGGACACTTCTACCCAGCAGCGATACGGCAATCCTTTGGGCAGTGCCTTTATATCCGCCATAGCCGCATTCCCGGTAACCGCTGCCATCAGATCTCCCGAAATAGTCTCTCGTATGCGTCAGTGACTGCATTCCAACTATAAAGCCTCTGAGCTCGTGCGGTCGCCTTTCTCCCCCAGTCATCCAGGTCCGCCGCGGATAGCCCGGCTGCCCATTGCAATTTCTCCTGCAGATCGTGGTGAAAGGGCACTCCAGCCTCGGCCGCTACCTCCCGATTCTCTGGCGTTTCCAGATAAAGGACCAAAGCTCCCCGGCCCATCGCCTCAATCAGCGCCGGATGCGTTCCGCCCACTTCGGTGGCGTGCACATACGCGTAACAATAGGATTGAAGTTCCTCGTAACCGGCGCCATAAATCGATCCTGGAATAATCACCCGGGAATCGTTTGTTTTTCTAACCCTTCGAATATAATCCGCGGCATAGGGCGCGTCGCCCACAATCACGAGCTTCAAATCGGTTTTTACATGTTCGAATGCTTCGCGGACCATCAGCGCATTGTTCTCCGGCTCCAATCGGCTGACATAAAGAAAATATCGTCCGGGCTCAAGACCAAGAGTTTCGAGCGTTGCCCTACCCGGCACTTTTCCGACACTCGCCCCGTAAGCAATGAACGTGGATTCCTTGTGGTAGCGCGCCAAATAGTATTGGTAGATATTCTCAGCATCGGTAACAACCGCCGTGGGGCACCAGGTGGCCAACCACTCCGAGAGGCGGTAATAGGCTTTTCCGATGCTGTTCCATTTTTTTCGGTTTCGCTCGAGTCCATCTACGTTCAACGCTGTCGGCATCCCGAGCCACCGGGGCCAGAACGTGAAAATCGCATTGGCGGCATTGCAATAGAGCACAACGTCGAAGCGCCGGAATGTCAAATCCAATGTAGATAAGGCCGTGTGCGCCACAGTATCGAAATACTTGTGACGAATGGTCGGCAAATGACGCAAGCGTACTCCGCGATAGCAGGGCTGACCCGCGCCGCGGCAGTAGACCGTCACTTCGTGACCCCGCTCTGCCAGCCGCATCGATAGTTCCTCCGCAAACGTCTCGAACCCGCCGTAATTAGCCGGGATTCCGCGGGTACCCAGCAAAGCAATACGCATCAATCAGCTAGTCGCAAAGGCACGGATCGACGCAATCAGAACAGCAATGCCGCTGTCCGTCACATGGTGCGCCTTATACCGTGGCCGTTTTACGCGATAATTTCCTCAAACAAAAGTATGAGCATTCACCCGTTGCTTATCTCAGCTCGTCTTCAGCCGCGATACGGGAAACGGGAAAGCTCACGGGATCGTACGAAAACCAGCTTACGATGTAGGCTTCGCTGGAACGTCGCCGGCTCATGATTTCATGACGTTTCCGCCGCGCTGCGGGTAAACATCGCAATAACAGCCAAAATGCCCGGAGCGACCTTAGCTCATACAGAAAACAGCCGGCCACCACCACAAGATCACGTGCGGTGATCGCAACTCCATGTCGCCGGTACAGCATCCATGTGCCGTTTTTGATTCGCATCAGAAAGCGGTTTTTGACCGAATGCATATTCACGTCGGAAGCAACTGAACGCCGGTTCGCCGGCAAAACGCTGCGTACGTGATAAGCAACCGCGCGAGGCGTATATCGACACCGCCAGCCGAGCCACTGCGCTCTCCAGGCGACATCCGCGTCTTCGCGATAAGCGAAAAAATCGCTATCGAAAAATTCGCCGTCACACTTTACGTCCTCGATCATTGCGCGCCGGTAGAGCGCCGCCGCTCCCGTAACCCCGAAGACGTATTCGTCCTTTTCGTATTGGCCCTGATTCCTCTGCTTGCTGCCCCGATCAAAATGGCGCAAATTCGGCGTAAAGAAAATGCCGGTCGAATCGAACTCGGGTTGGGGGGGAATTTCAAAATCTTCACCAAGCGCCAGAAGCTTTCCGCTGACCATTCCGACCCGTGGGTCCTCGGCGGCGGCCTTTACCGCTTCGCTCAGAAAATTCGGCGTCAGACGCACATCGGGATTCAGCGTCAGAACCCAATCCGAGTTGGACAGATCAATCGCCTGGTTTTGTCCGCCGGCGAAACCTCGATTCTTACTGTTGCAAATGACCTTGGCCCGATCTGCATATTGCTGCAGAACGGAGCCGCTTTCATCGCACGAAGCGTTATCGATCAGAATGACTTCAAAGTTGGGATAATTTTGTGCGAATACATGCTCGAGACATCGCGCGATGTAACGCGCACTGTTGTACGTGACGATCGTGATGGCAACCGGCGGCGTTTCGCCGCAACCGTTCGTCAGCACACTCGGAGCACAGAGGGCGCGCACATGGCCGTCTCGATTGAGTTATCGGCGCTTTGTGCGTTTCTCAAGAGCGCGAAGGGCGCGCTTGATACCGCGCTCGTTTTGCGCGGGCTCCTCAACGGATCATCCCGGTCGTACCAAGCTGAAGTAAATGCGCCAATACGGATCAAATCCAATGGCCCTTTGATACTCCCGGATCTCGCGTTCACTTTGCTCCAGGGCCACTTCGATCGTATCTTCGAACAGTGCATCGTCCTCGTTCAGCCCGCGCCGGAATGCGGGCCAACTACGCAGGCCTTCCCACTTCCCGCGGAGAGCGGACAGGAAATGACCGTGCCTCGCCCCGGCGAAGACGGAAAGGATCTGCCCGACCAATATCGGCCAGGCATAACGCCGCAATGTTTTCGTCGAGTAGTGTTTCGCCAGCAGCAGGACCTGATTCCGCGCCGTCAGGTACATTATCCGTTCGCCGTTTTTCCCGAGCGTGCTCTTTCCCTTATGACTCGCCACCGCCTCCGGTTCGTATACGCCTTCAATCCCGGCCAAAACACATCGGATGCCGAAGTCCACGTCTTCGTAATATGCCTCGAACCGGGCGTCGAGGTGGCCGAGACGATCGAAGACGCTTCGGTGAAATAGAGCGGCCGTCATAGGCGCCAGCAAGATGCGCCGCCGTTGCGACCAGAGCGCACCATCCAATCTTCCATAGCCGCCGCGCCACGCATAAGCTGCGCGCGAAACCATGTCCCAGGTACCGTCGATTCGATTTTCGTCGGACGTCTGCAGCAACTTACCGGTTGCGAACAATGCCTTCTGCTCCGTCACCGCATTAAGCAGCTTTTCCAGCCACTCCGGCCGGAATTCCACGTCGTTGTTGGCCAGTACGATCCATTCTCCGGACGCATGCCGGATTCCTTCGTTGACCGCGCCTGCAAATCCATGATTGAAGTCCAGGTGAATGACTCGCGCACCAAGACGCCTCGCAATATCCGTCGTACTATCCGTACTGCCGTTATCGACAACGATGATTTCATCCGGTGGACGGCTTTGCTTGCGCAAGGTGGGTATGATTTGCTCCAGCAAATCCGAGCGATTCCAGCTGGGAATAACGGCTGAGACTGTGGACATACTCACCTAACAGGCTAACAGGGTTATGTTAATGAGTACTGGATAGCCAGTAGCCTCGGGCCTAGAACGAAGCGGCAGGCTTAACTCTTCTTAGCAATTCGTGCCGGTAGGTTGCCTCCAGTTTTGCTGTCGCAGCGTGCACATTGCGTTCGCCTTCCACGAACTGACGCGCCTGAAGTGCCAACTGTGCGGCTCCCGATGGATCCTCCAGCAACTTGATAACGGCCGCCGCGAACTGTTTCGGCTCATCCGCGACTTCGCATGGATATCCGGAGGAGGTGCAGAGACCTTCGGCACCAAGGCGGGTAGAAACCACCGGTATCCCGGCGGCAAAGGCCTCCAACAACTTCACCCGCACTCCGGAGCCGCTCAGAACAGGACAAACCAACACGGCGGCGGCGTTCAGCAAATCCTGGATTTCAGGAACGAAACCTTTCACTTCGATATTCGGGTGATTTGCGCGTGCGCCCAGGCGCTTGATATTGCCGGAGCCCGCAATGATCAAACGCACACCGGGCCTTCGTGCGAGCACTACGGGAAAAACTTGTTCGATAAACCAAACGAGCCCTTGCACGTTCGGCAAGTGATTGAAGCTGCCCGCAAACAGCAGCGTATCCGGAACGCGTCCAGTAACGGTAAAGGGATATCGTCCGGCATCGATTACTGCCCGCAGATCAGAATCGATTCGTCCCGCCAGTTCTGGAAGAAATTGTAATAGATACTGCCCATTTTCACGGCTGCAGACCTGGATCCGCGCGAAACGTCGCAACGACCGAAGCTCGTATCTGAGCAGTTGGAGATACGCTACCAGCGCGGGGGGACGGAAACCACTCGTCGCAATCCGCCGGCCTAGCGATTGGAAGGAGATGTCGTGCTCAAAAAGAAAACACGGAATGTGCCGGTAATCTCCGGCATACTGCGCAAGCATCGTGTATTCAATTTGCAGAACATGGGCTCGCCTCAAATAGAGAGCTCGGTGCAACGCCCAATCGAACTCGGCATCCGCAAATTCACGAATAACCCGCGGCCTCGGATCGGACAGATCGTAAGGGGTTGAGTGTTTGCGCACAACAAACGACGTCGACGCACAAATCGTTTTGAGTGGCGCCTGCTGGGGCAATTGCATGCTGTTGTCCAAAAACGAGACCAGATGGACATCCGCGAGGGAACGTAAGGCCGTCAGCGTCTCCTTCATGAAAACTGCCCCACCGTGCGTGGGCGGCTCGATCGGATAAGGCGAAAGAAAGACGATCTGGAGGCGTTCGTTCGCGTCGGCTGACGCAGCTTCGAAACGATCCCGAAAGTAGCCGCCCTTCTGCCGCAGGAACGTTTCCCGCTGCGGCAGCACTGCAAGCTGCTTGGCGCGCCAGCGGGCTTTCACGGCCTGCCATAACTCAAGGAAGGCTTTGCTCACTCCAAGCGGTAGAGCGCGGGCCTCTGCACGCCGAGCCAGTGGCGAAAACAGTGCCATTACCGCGCATTCCGGGAAGTGTGTTGCCAGCATTCGCCAGTCGTGAATGTTTTTCCAGGTGTAGAGAACAAGATTCTTTTTCACCACGCCGTGAACATGCTGCGGCGAAAACTTGCGTCCGATCGTGCCTCGATGCTCGTGATAAACAATGCTTCGCGGTTCATATAAGACTTTCCAGCCGCGCTTCCACGCCTGCATTCCCAAATCCGTGTCTTCGAAGTAGAAGGGATGAAATAGATCGTCGAATCCGCCGAGTTCCAGGAACTTCCTGCGATCAAAGGCGCTCGACCCCCCGCCCGGGTAGGCGCATGGGAAGGCGCGATCCACTTCCGGGTCGATTCTGTGGCGCACGCGCAGTCGGCCGCTTTGCCACCACGTCTCCGTCAAGCCCGTTTCCTCGCGAATCTTGTTTGGATCAGAGAAGAAAATCTGGCATGACACCGAAAACACCAAAGGATCTTCGAATGGCTCCAAGAGTCGCGGCAGAAAATCCGCCTCGACCCGCATGTCGTTGTTCAGCAGGACAACAACGTCGTTCCGTGCTTCGCGAAACCCCGCATTCGAGCCGCCGCCGAATCCCAGATTCTCCGCAAGTGCAAGAACTCGCACAGCCGGGAAATACTCGCGCAAAAACTCGACGCTGCCATCCGTCGATGCATTGTCGACAACGATAATTTCGTTTTCCGGATTCGTCTCAAGCGCCTTCACCACCGAAGGCAGAAATTTTTCGAGCAGGTCCCGTCCGTTCCAATTGGGAATGACAACGGACGCGCCGCCCGGTTTTCGAGCCGCACCATTGGAAATCGGGAGGCGTTTCCCAAAGATTAAAAACGCCAGGTCCGACAGCGCCAGCGCAATGCCGGCAACGGCAAGAAAGAAGGGGCTGCAGAGCGACAGGAAAATAATCCCGATGCCGCGCAGCAGCTTCATCGGGCCAGTTAAAGAACCGCGTTCTCCGCAATCGTTTCGCGGTAAAACGATGCGCTTAATTTCGGAATTCGCTTTTGCGTCTTGTAGTCAACGTAGTAGATGCCAAATCGCAGAGTGTACCCGTCGGCCCATTCGAAGTTGTCCATCAGACTCCATACAAAATAACCCCGGACCGGCACTCCTTCTCGAACCCCGCGATGCAGATTGATCAGGTAATTGCGCAGGTACATGACGCGATCGGTGTCGTAGATGTGACCATCCGGCGCAGGCTTGTCCGATGATGAAGTGCCGTTTTCCGTGATGTACAACTCCGGAACGTTCCAGATCTTGTGAATGTGCCGCGGCCCCCAATACAGCGCTTCCGGCCCGACAAAGAGCCAGTCCGAAGCCATATGTGGAGAAGAGCTTGGATGCGGAACCACCGCAAACCCGGGCTCGGTTTCAGCGGCACGCACATAGGTTGGCGTGTAAACGTTCACACCTACAAAGTCGAGCGGACTGCCAATCGCTTTCAGGTCCTCCGGCGTAAACTTCGGTGCCCCATTCCCTTCGCGCCGCAGATACTCTTCCGGATAGCGGCCCTCCAGAATGACAGTTAAATAAGGCGCGTTCACAAGACGCATTGCCTTCTCACTCGCCTTAATGTGCGCTTCCGTCTCGATTACGGGAACGCAGACCTGCGGGTTTTCTGCCAACCCGACTTTCGTTCCCGGCTTTCCTTGTGCGCGAATCGCTTGCACCGCAAGTCCGTGCGCCAACACAGCGTTATGCCGGGCATTATTCAGCGCGGCGGGCCCAAGCCGCAACCCCGGTGCAAATCTCCCGTCACGATAACCCAGATCGATAAACGACGAGAACTCGTTCATCGTAAAGAAATGATGCACACGGTCCGATAATTTTTGCGCGACATACCCGGCGTAGTCTCCAAACGCCTTCGATGTCTCGCGCGACTCCCAGCCGCCGAAACGGTCTTGCAATACCTGCGGCAGGTCCCAATGAAAAAGCGTGCAAAACGGCTCAATGCCGTGGGCAAGCAATTCATCTACTAATCGGTCATAGAATGCAATGCCGCGTGCATTCGGAGTTCCTGTGCCTTGCGGGAAGACGCGCGGCCACGAAACGGAAAACCGATAGCATTTGGCACCGAGATCCGTCAGCAGATGGACGTCTTCTTTGTATCGGTGATAGTCGTCGTCCGAAACGTCCCCGTTTTGATTCAGCTTTACTTTGCCGGGTTTATGCGAAAACGTGTCCCAAATCGACGGGCCTCGTCCATCCGCTTCCGCGGCCCCCTCGACTTGATATGCCGCCGTCGCACAGCCCCACAGGAAGCCGCTCGGGAACTGATAATAACGGTCCGAACTACCGCTTGACTGCGCGGCTGATCGTGCCGCAGCTTCGCCGCTCAGTACTGTCGATGCTCCAATCGCCGCTGTGCCCAGCGTTTGTCCAAACGCACGCCGCGAAAGCGAGCGCACAGGCCGTTCGGGGGCCGTTGTGCGCGATTCGCCAGATGACTTACGCCTCATGTTGAGAATCCCCTCCCGAAATGTGCGACGCGTCTACTACTCGGTCTTGCGCTTGCGCGGACGTCGAGTTGCACTGGCGCCAGCCGCCGGCCGCTTCCGGGTTGCGACTTTCTTCGGTTTTGGAGGTGGCGGATTCGGTTCGAAGATCGTCGGCTGGCCCTCAACGATGGGCTGCGGCTCATCTTCGTCTTCTTCTACCGCAGGTTCCGGAACTGCCTCCGGAAGCGCAGGTGGATAAAATTCGGCCCCAAGACTCACAATCAGGCCGCGTTCCTCGTCAGGTTCTGTCCGCACGACCGTCTTATCCTGCGCATAGTTCAGAAATTCAGTAAATTGTTGAAACCCGAACTTGGCCAGATTGAAATCGGGATGCTCGGATTGCATCCACTGCTCGAGTTCATCTGCCGTGGCCCCATTCTCCAACTCCATCCGATGCGTCTCCAGAACATCGCGAAGAAGCGGCAGCGCTTCTTCCGGCTTGGGCGACACCTTCTCAGGGCCGTACCCGCCGCCTCGGCGCTCGATGATATAACGGCCGCCCGACCCACTTACGTTGATATAGTCGGCCTTCTTTAACTTATCTACGAAATCGGAGAAGCTACCCGCTCCATAGGCACGTTCGCTGAACGCCGGATCAAGCTGCAACATCGTGCTCTTCAGCAAACCGAGTTGCGGCTGCACCGCCCGGCGTTCCAATACCTGGAGCGCCCGTTCCACCAACGGCACCGCTTGCGCCAGATCCAATGGCGCCGGCCGCGGACCTCTGTCTTTCTTGTCCTTCCGGTCCTGACGCTCCGGCCGATCTTGCCGGTCCTGGCGTTCCGGGCGATCGCGCCGGTCCGGCATAGGAATCGCGACAATCCGGTCTCCATCTTCCAGCAGCGATTCGTAACTTACAAATTCATGGCAGTTCTGCTGCAGAATCGTGCTCGTAAAAGCCTTCCCGCCAAGCACGAATACGGTTTTACCGTACTCTTTCAGCTTGTTTACCAGCGGAATGAAGTCGCTGTCGCCGCTCACCACAGCGAAAGCATTCACATGCGCATGCGTAAATGCCATTTCGAGCGCGTCCAACGCCAAATTAATATCGGCACCGTTCTTGTCGCCGCGCGGCGATGGTATCCGCTGTACCATCTGCACCGCATTTTCGGCCATCTGGCGTGTGGCGCCTTCCTGACGTCCCCAGTTCGCATACGCGAACTTCGCCACTATGTCGCCGCGCTCCTTCAGCGCGTTCAGCGCCAGCGACACATCGAATTCCCGCCGAAGCGTCGACTTTACGCCAATCTCAATATTGTCGTAATCGACGAACACGGCGATGTTCAGTCTGTCTTGCATTAAATTCCTTTTCTGTCGGTCGTGCCTTCTCAAGGGTTCCATTGCAGCAAAGCGGATCATTATCCAAAATCCAAGCCCGAATCAGGCTACTTGCTTTACCGAACTGCGAATAAACCCGACAATTGCTTCGAGAGATGACCCAGGTTGAAATACTTGGGCGACCCCTTGTTCCTTTAGCCGTTCTGCGTCTTCATCCGGGATGATTCCCCCGACGATCACCAGAACGTCTGTCATTTCCTTCTCCCGCAACAGCCCCATTAGCCTTGACACGATGACGTTATGAGCACCGGAAAGAATGGACAATCCGATGACTTGCACGTCTTCCTGCAGGGCTGCATTGACTATCATCTCCGGTGTTTGACGCAGACCGGTATAAATGACCTCCATGCCCGCATCACGCAACGCCCGTGCGATCACTTTAGCGCCGCGATCATGTCCGTCGAGGCCAGGTTTGGCGACGAGCACACGAATGGGCGCCGGCATAGCTACACTTGTTCAAGATTATAGAACGCAGCCTTTTCAGAACCCTGAACGTGAGCAAGGGACTTCGATTTCCATGCCTAATCAATTCGACGCGCCATCCATTCACCTCAACCGCATCTACACCCGCGCCGGGGACGGCGGCCAAACGCGCCTGGTTGGCGGCCAGCTCGTTGCCAAAGACGATCTCCGCATTAACTGCTATGGAACCGTCGATGAATTGAACTCGTTTATAGGTGCCGCCCGTGTCACGGCCGAAGACCTGGCGACGAAGTTCGAGTCTCTGCGGCCTTTCGCAAGAACGTTAAAACGAGTGCAACACGAGCTGTTCAACTTAGGTTCGATCCTCGCCACCCTGCCCGAAGATGTACATCCAAGACAGCCCACCATCACTCCGGCCGATGTTCAGGAATTAGAGCGCTCGATCGACACCGCAAACGCCATTCTCCCCTCGCTGCGCTCATTTGTGCTTCCAGGCGGAAGCCGTCTCGAAGCAGAACTTCATATTTGCCGCACCGTCTGCCGGCGCGCCGAACGTCTCCTCGTGGGTCTGGCTGCCGTGAGCAGCATTCCGCCGGAAACAATCCGCTATTTGAACCGTCTGAGCGATGCTTTTTTTGTCTGGAGCCGTTGGGTAAACCTCATCACCAATCGAACAGAAAGCCTTTGGGAGCCCAACGCAGCCGCTGGCGGCCAAGCCGATTAACAATGACAAATCGCCCAAATGCATGGCCGGCGCTCGTCGCCGGATTCCTCGGCTGGACCCTGGACGCCTTCGACTTCTTTCTGGTTGTCTTTTGTCTGACCGCAATCGGAAAGGAGTTCCATAAGAGTGATAGAGCAGTCGCTCTTTCTCTAACCCTGACGCTTGCGTTTCGTCCCGTCGGCGCGTTCCTCTTTGGATTGCTGGCGGACCGTTATGGCCGGCGTCTGCCGCTTATCGTCGATCTGATCTTTTACTCCATCGTCGAAGTCGCAACCGGCTTTGCGCCTACCTTCACCAGTTTCCTGGTGCTGCGCGCTCTTTTCGGCATCGGGATGGGAGGCGAATGGGGCGTGGGAGCGTCACTCGCCATGGAACAGGTTCCACCGAAATGGCGCGGGGTCTTATCAGGTGTCCTGCAGCAGGGTTACTCTTTCGGCAACCTGCTGGCCGCTCTTTGTTTCTGGTTTTTGTTTGACCGATGGGGCTGGCGCCCTTTGTTCTTCCTCGGCGGCATACCGGCGCTTCTTGCTTTATTTATTCGTTTCCGCGTGCCGGAGTCGGAAGTCTGGAAGAAATCGAAACAGGAAAGCTGGAGCCAACTCGGCGCTGCCGTCGGTCGCAATTGGAAGCTATTTCTCTACATCACGCTATTGATGACCGGGATGAATCTCTGTTCCCACGGCACGCAGGATCTCTACCCCACGTTCCTGCAGCGCTTCTGGCACTTCGGAACAGAGCAAAGGTCCCTCATCTCCGCGATATCGATGGTCGGAGCGATTTCCGGAGGCGTGCTCATCGGCTTTCTTTCCGACAAAATAGGGCGCCGCCGTGCTATTGTTCTGGCACTGGTTGGTGCACTTTGTGTCGTGCCGCTATGGGCATACTCACCCAGCGCCGGCTTGCTGGTCACTGGTGCCTTCCTGATTCAATTCTTTGTCCAAGGGTCTTGGGGCGTTATCCCGGCACATCTCAGCGAGTTGTCGCCCAATGACGTGCGAGGTTTTCTTCCCGGTTTCGCTTACCAATGTGGTGTTTTACTGGCGGGCCCGGTCTCCTGGATCGAATCCCGAATCGCCGAAAACATTTCCTACGCCACAGCCATGGCCGCCACTGCCACGACTGTTTTCATCGTGACGGCCATACTGGCCCAAATCGGCCGGGAGCAGCGGGGCTGGGATTTTCATTCCTCGCTTCAAAATCGGCCTTGACAGAGAACCCGGCGATAATCATGCGGACGGTGCAGGAGTTTACTTTATGCACCGGAATGAATTGCCTCGATTTTCTGTGAATTGATCTGCAGCGTGGCGAGGGTCCCCTCCGCGAATTCTTTTATCGCCGGATCCTTGCCCTTTTTCATCTCCTTCCGGCAATCCTTAATTTGCTCCTTGCGATTGTTCGCGATCGCTTTGACATAATCGCGGTCGAATTTGTCCCCCGATTCCGTCAGCAGCTTGCTATACGCTGCTTGATCTTTGGCATTGAGGGACTCCGGCAACGCCAAATTCTCGTCTGCCGCAACCAGTTTAAGCTTCTCGAAGGCTTTCGAATGATCATCGATCATTTGCTGCCCTAATGCTTTTACGCCGGGTGAAGTCGCCTTCTGCACCGCAAGTTGCCCAAGCCGTACTCCCGCCTGGCTGCACTGGGCCGACTGCAACGCAAAGGCGACGTCGGGAGATTTCATCATCTTTTCGCTCCCGGCATCGAGTTGCACAGTCGTCCCGGATGCGCTGGCCGAGAGACAAATCAGCAACGCTAAAAGCGGGATTAGAAACTTTGTCCGAGTAATAGGCCACCTCGTATTCGACAAGTTGGATCGGAACGCGCACATAGGGGTTTCGATGATCATTCTTCATCAGCCGCACGCGCGGAATCCGCTTTCGATAGTACTCCGTGGTAACGAGTACCCTCAGAACTCACGTTCTTCCATCTGAAAGTTTGCGATCTATCTTAAAGACTCAGCCACTCTAACAATAAAGTCAGCTTCAATCTTCGACGGAATGACTAATCGGCTTAAGGCTTGGCAGGCCGGCTACTTCCCTCGATGTCTTGCCGGAGAGTATTGTGTGGAGATCTGGATCCTTAAGGTCGAGCTAGATGGCGAATGGGAAGAATGTAGCTTCCCCAGCAGGGTCGAAGCGTTGGCGACGTTCTCTGCGTTGACGGTTGATTATCATTCTGGATTGGCACGCGCGCTGCTGTTTGCCTCCCACCGGCCGGAACGGTCGGAGCCCGCCCCCCGTCTCTTCATTAATTAGCGAGCCGCATATAAAGGCCAACCGCCGGTGTCAGGCAATGTTGTTCGCTAACGCGTATCTCGTCATCTGCGCCGTCGAGTGTAGCCCGAGGCGTTGCATGATCGCCGCCCGGTGAAACTCGGCGGTCCGAACCGAAATATTGAGTTGATTTGCTATATCTTTGGCGCTGGACCCCAGTGCGATTAGCCGAAGAACCTCGCGCTGCCGGCTTGTCAGATCGCTTTTGCCATTGCCCGCCGACCCTGTGTCTCTTTGCTGGGCACTGAGAAGCGTGCCGCCCTCCAAAACCGTTCGGACTGCGGCCAATAACTCATGCGCGGGCAACCGTTTCGACAGGTAGGCCTTGGCCCCCACCTGCGTTGCCTGGTCGACATAGCTCGTGTCGGAGTGCATCGAGAGAAAGACGATTGGCAACCCCGGCTGTAGTTCCAGTACTTTACGGGCGGTAACAAATCCATCTGCACCCGGCATGCTGACGTCCAAAATGGCGACATCAGGCTGAAATGTTTCGACCGCGGTGATAAATGCCTGACTGCTATCCACCGCCAGGACATTGTACTCAGCTCGCATCATTGCGCCGAGCGCGTCAAGGATTAATTGATGATCATCGCCCAGGAGCAGTTTGGGCCGGAAGCCTTCAGTTTTCGGTACGGACTGTGTTTCCACGACTCACCTCTGTATTTCAGGTCAATTCGTTCCTGTTCTGAGAAACCCAACCTCTTAGATCCACCCTACTAGAACTAGTTTCAGCCGGTCGCGCTATGATGTCGGATTGTGAGCGCAAAGGGCGTTCGGTGCCCGTTTTGCGCGATTTGGAAATTGTGAGCGCAAAGGGCGTTCGGTGCCCGTTTTGCGCGATTTGGAAATTGTGAGCGCAAAGGGCGT
>DATBDT010000103.1:0-139251 GCA_036269815.1 Bryobacteraceae bacterium | reverse complement strand
CGCTGCCTCCCGGTCCACCATATGGTACGTTTTCTTCACGGCGGTGGTTGTCCTTTCCAGGATTGTTTTTGGCGAATCGATTCTAACGAACCGGGCCGCCACCGCCGCCCTCATCCTTCAACTAAGTCTGGGACACGCTCATTATGCCGCCGCCGTTCTGCATTGCAGAACTACGTTCGACACAACCACCGCCCTTTTTGGCATCTGGCCGCAGGTGAGCGTTTTACAATGCAGAACACACTGCGCCCCGCACAAGTGTTTTGCACAAAATGAGGAGCCGGGCTACGCTCATCGAAAGCGATTCGATGCGGCTTGTCGCTCACCTCGCGCAGATCGATCTTCAACTTAATCCGGCAAGGCTCCGGCAACAGGAGTTGAGCAACTATCCACAAGCCCTGGGCCTTAGACTCTGCCCCACAAAGAAAAATGACTGACCTACAAAGACGTCTCTTCGCTGTTTTCGCGGGCTTCACGCTCTTCGCTTCAGCGCAGCGGCCAAACGACCAGTTGGCTGAGGGATTCAAAAATCCGCCTGACTCCGCCAAGCCTCGCGTCTGGTGGCATTGGATGAACGGCAACATCACCAAGGACGGCATCAAGCTCGATTTGGAATGGATGAAGCGAGCTGGAATCGGTGGCTTTCAAAACTTTGACGCCGCGATGGGCACTCCCAAGTTCGTCGATAAGCGCCTCGTGTACATGACGCCGGATTGGAAAGATGCATTCCGGTACACAACTCAGTTGGCCGACCAGCTAGGGCTGGAAGAAGCCATCGCCGGGTCGCCAGGCTGGAGCGAGTCGGGCGGTCCCTGGGTCAAACCGTCAGAAGCAATGAAGAAGATCGTTTGGAGCGAAACAATTGTGCAGGGCGGCCAGCCATTCACGGGCACACTCGCAAAGCCACCGGCCGTCAGCGGGCCTTTCCAGAACATCCCGATTAGCGATTTCATCTCAGCTTTGCTGGGTCAGGCAATGCCGCCGCCCGCCCAGTTTTACGCCGATACGGCGGTGATTGGCTATCGTCTGCCGGATAACGAAACATCGATCGCGGACTTACAACCAAAGGTCACATCCAGCGGTGGATCGCTCGACTCTTCAATGCTCTGGGATGGCGACCTAGTTAAGACAAACGCGTTGCCAATGGCTCCTGTCGGTCAGCAGGCTTGGATTCAATTTGAGTTTGCGAAGCCACAGACGGTACGTGCTGTTACCCTCGTGCTCGGTGGAGCGAAAAACCCGTTTGCCGACCCAGCGACGTTGCCCCCAGGACCCGAACTGCAGGCAAGCGATGACGGCCAGGCGTTTCGAAAGGTAGTCACCATTCCTTCAGACGGCGCGGCCGAAAATACCATGGCATTTCCGGAAACGACCGCCCGTTTTTTCCGCCTCAGCTTCACGATGCAACCGCCGGCAGCCAATCCTTTCGGTGGTCTGGATCTCTCGATATTCGGTCCAGTGAAAATCCCGCCGCCGCCCACCGATCACCAGATCGCGGAGCTTGTTCTCCACCCCGGAGCAAGGGTCAGTCGCTTTGAGGAAAAAGCCGCCTTCGCGACACTGCCGGATCTGTATATCTATCCCACTCCGCCGGTATCTCCGGCTAATGTCGTCCAAAAAGCCCATGTCCTCGATCTGACGTCAAAAATGCGCTCTGACGGGAGCGTGGATTGGTCGCCGCCCGCCGGCCGTTGGATTGTCTTGCGAATGGGCTACTCACTCACAGGCGTAACCAATCATCCCGCCTCTCCGGAAGGGACCGGGCCCGAAGTGGATAAACTCAGCCCGGAGCACGTTAGGTCTTACATGACCACGTATCTTGCTAACTACAAGAACACCGTCGGCCCACTCCTAGGCAAGCGCGGGCTCCAGTACGTTATCAACGATAGTTGGGAAGCTGGTACAGCAAACTGGACGGAAAACATGTTCGCGGAGTTCGCTAAGCGCCGCGGTTACGATCTCCATGCCTGGATGCCAGTGCTCGCAGGCCGTGTTGTCGAAAGCTCCGAAGCAAGTGATAAGTTTCTGTGGGACTTTCGGCGCACACTCAGTGAGATGCTGGCCGAATACCACTACGATCTCATTGAAAAGCTGCTGAAGGAGCGCGGCATGGGTCACTATGGCGAGTCTCATGAATCCGGCCGCGCATTCATCGGCGACGGCATGGAGGTGAAACGCAGTAATGATATACCGATGGCCGCCATGTGGACTCAACTTCCAGGCGTCAATACAGAACAATACGGTTACAACGCCGATATTCGAGAATCCGCATCCGTCGCTCACATCTATGGTCGGAATTTTGTGGCCGCCGAGTCTCTTACCGCGATGTTCGGCCCCTGGACATGGTCGCCCGCAACCCTCAAGCCCACTGCCGACAAAGAAATGGCGATGGGCCTCAACCGCTTTGTGATTCACACGTCCGTCCATCAGCCCCTCACAGATGGACGGACGCCGGGTCTCAGCCTTGGGCCGTTCGGACAGTGGTTCACCCGCAACGAGACCTGGGCGGAACAGGCGAAGGCGTGGACGACGTACCTCGCTCGCAACAGCTTTATGCTGCAGCAGGGCCGGTTCGCCGCCGATGTCATCTACTTCTATGGCGAAGACTCGAACCTGACCGCGCTCTTCGCCCACAAAGCACCGGATGTTCCGTCCGGATATAACTTCGATTACGTCAATGCGGATGCGCTTATCCATCAGCTGGGCTTCTCCGACGGCGCGCTGGCAACGCACAGCGGAATGCGTTATCGCGTTCTTGCGCTCGACCTCTACAGCCAGCACATGTCCTTGCCCGTCCTGCGCAAGATCCGGGACCTGGTCGCGCAAGGTGCGACGGTGGTGGGCCGCAAGCCAACGGCTTCGCCCAGTCTTTGTGACGATCCCGCCGAGTTCCAGAGGATCGCAGACCAACTCTGGACTTCCGGCATGGGCGAAGGCTCATTAAAAGGGAAGGTCTATGGGGATAAGAATCTGGCCGACGTCCTGGACGCAATGAACGTGCCGCCGGACTTCACGTATACGAAGCCGCAGCCGGATACGGAACTTCTGTTCGTGCACCGAAACTCCCCAGAGGGCGACATCTACTTCGTGGATAATCGGCACGATCGTCCCGAAGCGATTAATGCAACCTTTCGTATAGCCAGCAAAGAACCCGAGTTGTGGCACGCCGATACTGGCCTGATCGAACCGGCGTCATTCCAAACCGCTGGAGGAAAGACGACTGTACCGCTTCGACTGGAGCCTTGGGGAACAATCTTAGTTGTATTTCGCAAACCGGCCGCGAGTAGCTCTCGCGCCCTTCCAAAAGCTGTAGAAAGCACACTCACCAGCGTCGAAGGCCCCTGGCAAGTATCATTTCAATCCAATCGCGGTGCGCCCGCGCAGGTCAATTTTCCAAAGCTTACCGCTTGGAACGAGAGTTCCGATGATGGGGTAAAGTACTTCTCGGGAATCGGCGCTTACGCCAAAACCATACAGGCGCAGCCGGACTGGTTCAAGCAAGGCGCCCGCATTTGGCTTGACCTCGGCGATGTTCGCAACCTGGCCGAGGTTTCGGTGAACGGCAAGCCAGCGGGCATTGCCTGGAAGGTCCCGTATCGGGTCGATGTCACAGGCCTGTTGAAAGCTGGCGACAACGAGCTTCGGATCGCGGTCGCCAACTCCTGGGTGAATCGAATGATTGGCGATCGTCAACCCAACGCCACGAAATTCACGTTCACGAATCCCGTATTCTATAAAGCCGACTCGCCGCTGCTTCCGTCGGGCCTCCTCGGTCCTGTACAGATTTTGCAATCGACAAATGGGCAATAAATGGGCGTATCCGGCTCGGCCTACCTTAGGCATCGTTCTACAATGCAGAACGAGCGCAGCAAATAGTAGTTTCCGCAACTTGAAGAGGACTACCCTCAATTTATGCAACTGGATACAGTATTCGGGGCGCTTGATCGTTTCCGGATAGAGATTCCCTCCTGGGGCTTCGCCAATACCGGCACCCGGTTCGGAAAGTTCATTCAGGCCGCCGCAGCTGCCAGCATCGAAGAGAAGTTCCAGGACGCCGGTGAAGTCCAGGCACTCACGGGAATATGCCCGGCAGTAGCGCTGCATGTACTTTGGGATTTTCCGAACGGGGTAGAAAGCATCCCGGAAATCCGCGCGCTTTCCGCGCAGTATGGAATAACTCCGGGATCCATCAACCCTAATCTGTTTCAAGACCAGATCTACAAGCACGGCTCGCTTACGAACGCGGACGACTCGGTCCGCTTTCAGGCCCTCGAGCACTCGCTCGACAGCGTCCGGATAGCGCGCGAGCTGAACAGCCGGGATGTGTCATTTTGGATGGCGGATGGATCGAATTATCCGGGTACAGCAAGCATTAGAAGCCGCAAGAGGTTGCTCGAAGACGCCTTCCGGCACATTCATCAACAACTCGGGCCGGACCAGCGTCTGCTGATCGAGTACAAGCCCTTTGAGCCGGCGTTCTATCACACCGATATTGCCGATTGGGGCATGGCGATGCACTTTGCGCGAGCAGCTGGTCCCCAAGCAAAGGTCCTGGTCGATACGGGCCACCATTACCAAGCTCAGAACATCGAGCAAATCGTCGCCTGGCTGCTCTCAGAAAACATGCTCGGCGGATTCCATTTCAATGACCGCCGGTATGCGGATGACGATCTGACGCTCGGTTCGATCGATCCCTATCAGGTGTTCCGCATTTTCCATGAGATCTTTTTATACGAACAGGAAACCGGCACGCGGGCGGACATCGCTTACATGGTCGATCAGAGCCACAATCTGAAAGGCAAAATCGAGGCGCTGCTGCAGACCGTCGACATGGCGCAACAGTTATACGCCAAGGCTTCGCTCGTGAATCATGCAGAACTGCTGGATGCGCAGCGCAGTTCCGACCTGGTGAAGGCTGAACGGATCCTACAGGATGCGTTTGCCACCGATGTCCGTCCCGCGATCAGAGAATGGCGCGCCTCAAAGGGTCTTCCGGCGGACTCAATCACAGCGTTCCGCGAAAGCGGGTATCTGGAGCGCATATCGCGTGAGCGCGGAAAGCGAAACATGGCGGTAGTGTCCTCCTATGCCTGATGGCGGCATGGAGAAAAATTTCCTGGCCATCGATCTGGGCGCCGAAAGCGGCAGGGCCATCCTGGGGCGAGTGCGTTCCGGCACTCTAGGACTTGAGGAAATTCACCGCTTCCCGAATGAACCCGTCGAATACGGCGGCAGTCTCCATTGGGATGTGGCGCGGCTCTGGTGGGAAATCCGGCAGGCGCTGCAAATCTGCCGCGACAAAGCGCTCGCTGGAGTAGCCGTTGATACGTGGGGTGTCGACTATGCGCTGCTAGGCGAGAACGGACAACTGCTCGAAAATCCATTTCACTATCGCGATGGCCGCACGGCCGGGATGATGGATGCCGTTTTTCGGGTTGTTCCTGCAGACGAAGTCTACGCGGCTACCGGCATACAGTTTATGCCGATCAACACGCTCTACCAGTTGTATGCGGCGAAGCTCACAAGCCCGCGGCTGCTGGACGCGACCGACCGGCTGGTTACCATTCCGGATCTTTTCCATTTCTGGCTCAGCGGCAACGCCGTCTGCGAATTCACCAACGCGAGCACAACGCAAATGATCGATCCGCGCACCAGATCGTGGGCCACTGCGCTGCTTGAAAACCTCGGCCTGCCCGCTCGGCTTCCGGGTCCGATTGTGGAACCAGGAACAGTGATCGGGAACGTACTGTCTCGCGTGGCCCCAAGTCTGTCGAAGACTCCCGTGATCGCGCCGGGCGCACATGACACCGCGTCTGCCGTAGCCGCTGTTTCGGCCCGCGGCAACACGGTGTTTCTCAGCTCCGGAACGTGGTCGCTTCTGGGAATCGAACTCGACGCGCCCGTCGTCACCTCGGAAGCACGACGTCTGAATTTCACAAATGAAGGCGGAGTATGCGGCACCACTCGGCTTTTGAAGAATGTGATGGGGCTGTGGCTTCTGCAAGGCTGCAGGAGATCGTGGTTGGCAGCCGGTACAGCTCACGAATACCGGGATCTGGTCCGGATGGCGATGCGCGCGCGTGGATTTCAGCACTTGATCAACCCAGATGATGAGCGCTTCCTTCGTGCCGACGACATGGTAGCAGCGATTGACAGCTACTGCGCCGATACCGATCAGGCGAAACCGTCCAGCGTAGGCGGCTATGCCCGCGCAGTGCTCGAAAGCCTGGCACTGAAGTATCGAGTCGTAGTCCGCGAAATCGAACGGCTGACGGGCAGTCGAATTGAGCAGATTCGAATTATCGGCGGCGGATCGCAAAACGACCTGTTAAATCAATTCACGGCCGACGCGACGGGCTGCCGCGTGTTGGCGGGGCCGGTGGAGGCAACCGCGTTGGGAAACATTGCCATGCAGATGCTTGCCATCGGCGTGGTTAATTCTCTGGCCGAAGCCCGAAAATTGATTGATGCGTCGTATCGGACCGAGGTATTTGAACCCTACGACACGCCGCAATGGGATCGGGAAGCGGAACGTTTTACGCAGTTTTGTGAGGTGAAAGTTGCTTGAAGTAAAGAAGACGACTTATCTGAAGGATCTCTGGGACGAGCAGAAAACAAGCGCGCTTGCGGCCGATCCGCTGGCACTGCTGCGCTATCGCTCAAACCTGTTGGGCGCGGATCTGCGCATCACGAATTTCGGCGGCGGCAACACCAGCTCAAAAATGGAGCTGCGCGATCCTTTCACCCGCAAGCCCGCACGCGTTCTGGCTGTGAAGGGCAGCGGCGGTGATCTCGGATCCATCAAAGAGTCCGGATTTGCCTTGCTTTACCTGGACCGCCTGGAAGATTTAAAAGCTTTGTATCGGGGCGAGCAACACGAAGACGAGATGGTAGACTACTACCCGCTCTCCGCCTTCGGTCAAAACAAAGTTGCCGCATCCATCGACACGCCGCTTCACGCATTTCTTCCTTTCGCGCATGTTGACCATTTGCATCCCGATTGGGCGATCGCCATCGCGGCCAGCGCCAACGGCGAGAAGAAGCTCCAGGAGTTCAACAAGCTGTTTAACCGAAGAATTGTCTGGCTGCCGTGGCAGCGTCCGGGATTCGAGTTGGCGCTTCAACTGGAGAGAGCAGTCAGGGACAATCCGGGATGCGACGGCGTCCTGCTCGGCAGCCACGGCTTGTTTACCTGGGGCAACACACAGCGCGAGTGCTATTTAAGCAGCATTCACACCATTGATGAAATGGGCGAGTTGATCCAGAATCATCGCGCTAACGCGGGCGCGCCTTTTGGCGGGCAGCAACACGCTCCGGTGGCGGATCGTCAGGCGATTGCCGCTGAGATACTTCCTGCGCTGCGCGGCATCCTGTCTTCGAACAAGCGCGTTATCGCCCATTTCACCGATCATGAAGACGCCTTGGAGTTTGCCGGTTCGAAGTGGGCTAAGGAACTGGGAAGCTTGGGTACCAGTTGCCCCGATCACTTCCTGAGAACTCGCATCTGTCCGATGTTCATCGATTGGAACCCGGCAGAAGAAAGCACAGAGGTGCTCAAATCGCGGATTGCAGAAACGGCTGTGCGGTATCGCGGCGAATACGCGGACTACTATCAGGCAAACGCGGCTCCCGAATCCCCGAAGCTGCGAGATTCAAATCCTTCAGTCGTCATCATCCCGGGACTCGGCTTGTTCGGTTTCGCCAAGAACAAGAAGGAAGCGCGCATTACGACCGAGTTCTTCATCAACGCGATTCATGTGATGGCCGGCGCGAATGCTTTAGACGAAGGATCACCGGCGCAGCGGCTCCCCCAGGCTCGCATCGCGGAGCTATCGGAAAACTTTGCAACATATCGGAATTACGTCGCGCTGCCGCGGTCGGAAGCATTTCGCATTGAGTACTGGGCACTCGAGGAGGCCAAGCTGCAGCGCATGCCTGCTGAGGCCGAGTTCAGCCGCAAAATTGTGCTCATCATTGGCGGCGGAAGCGGAATCGGACGCGAAGTAGCACTGCTGCTCGCGAAACGCGGCGCGCATATCGTGGTCGCCGATATGAATGAGGCCGCGGCAAAAGAGGTTTCAGCACAAGCGACCGCTGTCGCGTCGTCAGAAGTTGTTTCCCACGTGGCGTTGAACTTGGCTTCCGCTGAAAGCATCTCCGCCGCCGCAAAACATACTATTCTTCAGTTCGGCGGCATCGACGCAATCATAAACACGGCAGCGATTTTCCCCGTCGGCGCAGGCCCCGGCGGTCAACTCACCGACGCGCAATGGAATACGACATTCCTGGTGAATGTGACTGGTAATTATTTTCTGACCCGCGAAACGGCCGCCATCTTTCGCGACCAAAAGCTCGCCGCCAGCATCGTTCTGACAAGCTCCGCGAACGCAGTTGTTCCCAAATCCGGCAGTGAAGCGTACGACGTAAGCAAGACCGCCTTGAATCATCTAATTCGCGAACTAGCGATAGGTCTCGCGCCGCTGGTGCGTGTGAATGGTATTGCACCGGCAACGGTTGTCGCAGGATCAACCATGTTTCCACGCGATCGCGTCATGCAATCGCTAAAGAAGTACAACATTGAGTTTTCGGAATCCGAATCGACCGAAGATCTGCGAACCAAGCTGGCGGAATTCTACGCTCAACGCACCTTGACGCGGAAGCCGATTTTACCCCAGGACTGCGCGAAAGCCATAGTCTGGCTGGCAAGCGACGAGAGTGCGAAGACCACGGGCCACATCATCCCGGTTGATGGCGGATTGAGCGAAGCGTTTCTACGATGAATCCCAACCCGATAGTAGGCGTCATCTTTCATTGGCTCGGCGGTTTGGCGTCGGGCAGCTTTTATGTGCCTTACCGCGGAGTCAAACGGTGGTCGTGGGAGACCTATTGGCTGGTCGGCGGCGTGTTCAGTTGGATTATCGCTCCCTGGGCGCTCGCCTTGTTGCTAACCAGCCATCTTCTGGCGGTACTGAGCGCAACCGCGGACAGCACTCTGTTCTGGTGCTACTTCTTCGGCCTGCTTTGGGGCATCGGCGGACTGACTTTCGGGTTAACCATGCGGTATCTCGGGTTGTCGTTAGGCATGGCGGTCGTCATGGGCTTGTGCGCCGCATTCGGGACGCTGATGCCGCCGATCTTTCGCGGCACGTTTGTCAGCGAAGTGCTCGGCACCACTCCCGGCAAAGTGATTCTGGCGGGCATTGCGCTTTGTCTGGCCGGTATTGCCATTGCGGGACTGGCGGGAGTCTATAAGGAGCGCGCCGCCTCGATTCCCGCAGAGGAATCCGCCATCAAAGAGTTCGATTTAAAGAAGGGATTCATCGTGGCGCTGATTTCGGGCGTTATGAGTTCCTGCTTCGCTTACGGGCTGGCCGCGGGGGACCCGCTAAAGGCACTCACCATTCGTGCGGGAACCTCTCCTCTTTGGCAGGGCCTGCCCGTTCTCGTAGTTGTTCTCTTCGGTGGATTCACCACCAATTTCGTTTGGACGGTGTATCTGAATATCCGGAATAAGACCGGACACGAATACCTCGCGTCCGAATTACCTGCCGCCGCCTTTCACGATCCCGGCGGCCCGCAGCCGATTGAAGAGACCGCGTTAACCGGCCCGACAGCCGGCGTTCTTGTCCACGCGCCTGCAGAAGCTTTGCGTGAAACCGTTCGCGTTCCGCTGGTGAGAAACTACCTGCTTTGCGCGCTGGCCGGGGTCACCTGGTATTTGCAATTCTTTTTCTACAGCATGGGCGAAACGAAGATGGGTGCCTATACCTTCTCGAGTTGGACCCTGCACATGGCGAGCATCGTCATTTTCAGCACTCTTTGGGGCCTCGGATTGCACGAATGGAAAGGCGCCGGGAAAACTGCGATTCGGTTGCTGGTGATTGGACTCGCCGTGCTGCTGGGTTCGACGCTGATTGTCGGCTACGGCAATTACCTCAACGTTCCTCCCCATTAGTTAGCGCTGGTAGCTAAAACTGGAGTTTTTGGTACTCTGCTTTCGTTTTCGACATTCGTTATCGAGTAGCAAACTGTGGAGGTTTCTCGACTATAGAGCCATTCGCCAATACGCGTCAATGATGCAGGCCAAACGGACGCTACGGTACACTGAAAGTACCCCGATATGAAGGGGACTAACTGGTTACAACTCTAGGGTCGAACACGATCGACATGACAAAGGGGGCTCTTCCGAGCCCCCTTTCGTTTTTTGCGTAAGTATCGACGAGTGAAGGGCGGCGTATCGCTCGGCTGCCTAGACGTAGGCCGCTTCCATGCTGGAAGACCGCAAACTGCCTTGTTGGCCTGCCGAATCGTCCACGATCTGCTTCAGTTCATCGACAATTTGCTGAAGCGCCCGCGCCTGCGAATCCATTTGCCGGCTGGCCGTGCTGCCTTCATTCGCGCTAGCGGCAGTTTGCTGTGTGACTTTCTCCATCCGCGACAGGCCCTCGGAGATCTGGGCAATTCCGCGTGCCTGCTCCTGGCTTGCGGCGTTCACGCTTGAAACCATCTCGCGCAGCTTGCCTGCGCTATCTGTGATCTGGAAGATGACGGCAACCACATCGTTCAGTTTTGCGCTGCCTTCGTTCGAACTTGACACCGCCGCGGCGATCATCTCCCCCGTATTGCGAGCCGCCTCCGAACAGCGCTGGGCTAACGTGCGCACTTCGTCGGCGACAACCGCGAATCCCAGACCGGCCTCTCCGGCACGTGCCGCTTCCACCGCCGCATTCAGCGCTAGAAGATTCGTTTGCGAAGCGATCTGCTCGATCACCGTGATAATCTGTGCCACTTTCTTGCTGGATGAAGTGATGTTCTGCATGCTCGAGATCATGTTCTCGAGCGTCTTGTTCGCCTGCTTGATCTGAGAATCAACAGTGGATACGATCCCCGCCGCGGCTTGCGCATGCTGCGCATTGCGCTGGGTCATGGAACTGATCTCAGTGCTCGATGCCGATGTTTCCTCAAGCGATGCGGCCTGCTCGCTCGATCCCGACGCTAACTGCTCGCTCAGCGTCGAAATCTGCTCAGAAGCCTGGATTACCTCTTGCGCCATATCCGCCATCCGGTAGGTCATCTGCCGCAGCGTCGTGGTGACGCTCTTCGAAACAACCATCACCAACACGCCAACGCACAGAGCCAATAACGTGAGACAGATCGCAACCCACCGGCTGCGCACCGGCAGCGACGCCCCGCGCTCCTTTGACCTCTCCAGCGCGGAATGCTCGATGTTCAAAATAGAGCTTGCCGCCTTCTGAACATGCATCGCTTGCGGCGTAACTTTTTCGTCGAAGACTTTGAACGCTCCCTGATAGTCCTGTTTGCTGCAGAGCTGCCACATATCCGCATCGGCCGGCATCCATGCTGAAACGGCCGAATCCATCGCGGCATTCGCGGCTTGGCCTTCGGCAGTAGAGGTGATGCTCTTCAGGTTTGCCATGTCTCCATTCAGACTCTGCGCATTGGCCGCAAAGCTGTCGTGGAGCTTGCCCGCCAACTCCTGGTCTGCCAGCGCCAATCGCAGCAGCAGCCCACGCTCCGCGCTGAGCATATTCGCCGCATGAGCGGCAGTAGAACCAGCCAGTTCCACGCCTCGGGAAGTAACGGACGCCGTTTTGGACAACTCGTTTCCGAGCGATTCGGTCGTATACAGTGAGGAGCAGCTCAGGATCAGGCTGAGCGCGAGGAAGCTTCCGCTTCCCAACATCAATTTCTTTCCAATAGTCATATCAGCTTACAGGGATGAATAACGTTCTCACGCACCAAAAGCAAGAGCGGGAAAGGGACCCGGCAACCTTATCGGTGGGCAGGTTATATTCTTCACCCCTGATGAGTAGGTGGAGCCCCAAGGAGTTCGGCTAGTTCAGGAAAATCTGATTCTGAACGCTCAAACGGCGCGTAAGCGACGGGCCGGTTTTGATCGTCGTGCGCAACAGCATGTCAGCCGCGCCCGTTTTGCGCTGGTCCGTTATACCGATTGTCAAAATGGAGAAATGCGCCTTGCCAGGAGAATGTCCAACATCGGAGTAGAGTCTGCATTCGACGTGCTGGTGCGCGCCCGCGCGCTCGAGGCAACGGGACGAAGCGTCATCCATCTCGAAATCGGCGAGCCGGACTTTGACACGCCGAAAGCTATCGTCGAAGCGGCCAAGAAGGCTCTGGATGATGGCTATACGCATTACGGACCGACCCAGGGACTGCCTGAACTCCGTCAGGCGATCGCGGCCTACATTTCGCGCACGCGCCGCATTGCCGTCGGGCCGCAGCATATTTGCGTCGTCCCGGGTGGCAAGCCGATCATTTTCTTCCCCATGCTGGCGCTCTTGGAACCTGGCGACGAGGTCCTGTATCCGGATCCGGGTTTTCCGATTTACCGTTCCATGATTCAGTTTTTGGACGCAATTCCCGTGCCGGTTCCGCTGATCGAAAAGCGCGGCTTCTCGGTCGACCTCGATTACTTGAAAACTCATATCACCGCCCGGACGAAAATGCTGATCCTGAATTCGCCGCAAAATCCAACCGGCGGATTGATCCCGGAAGAGGACATCCGCGCTATCGCGGAACTGGTCCGGGAACGGGATCTCATCGTGCTCTCAGACGAGATTTATGCCCGTATCTTCTACACGGATGATGCACCGTTCTCGTTTGCAAGTGTGCCGGGGATGTTGGAAAAAACGATCATCCTGGACGGGTTCTCCAAAACGTATGCGATGACCGGCTGGCGGTTGGGATACGGAGTAATGCCGGAGTGGCTCGTGGACGCCGTGAACAAGCTGATGGTCAATTCGAACTCCTGCAGCACGACCTTTATTCAGCGTGCGGCGCTGGCGGCCTTCACCGATACGGATAGCGAAGTGAATCAAATGGTGAGCGAGTTTCGTGCGCGCCGGGACGCCTTTTGCGCCGCTCTCAACCAGGTCCCCGGCTTTCGCTGCGCTCTTCCAGGAGGAGCGTTCTACGCCTTTCCCAATATTGAAGGAACGGGTCTGCCCGCACACGATCTTGCGGATTTGCTGCTGGACGAGGCCGGCGTCGCGGCACTCAGCGGCGAATCTTTTGGAATCCACGGCAGGAATTATGTGCGGTTCAGCTATGCAAATTCCATCGAAAACCTGATGGAAGCAGTGCGTAGGATCAACACGCTCGCAGCGCGCTGGACGCGATAATCTCCAGGTCGCCCCCCGAAGAGGATGGCCTCTGGATTGCTGAGCTTCATCGACGGAGGCGAATTCGAATGCCGAGCACGATCAAGCTGGATTGTCCGAAGTGCAAAATCAAGACCGATCATTTTCACTCCAGCGGCTGGTGGAAATGCAATAAGTGCAAAAACAATACGGTAAAAGCCAATCTCGGCAACACCAACAAAGGACGTGGCGAAGATCGCGGCTTCGACGCTTCAGGCGAAGCTCACGGGATGTCGGCGAAGGGCTCGCTCGGCGGCGCGATCAAGAAGAGATAGCTCCATGCTATTTTGCATTTCTTGAGACGTGGCCTTTGCATATGGTTTACAGGACTTCCGTGCTCCGGCAAGCTGTTTGCGAAACCGTCCGCAGGATCTTTGTCAATATTTTAAGACGGAATGTCACGGATGACGCGGCAAGGATTGCCGACGGCAATCACTCCGCCCGGGATGTCACGCGTGACGACGCTTCCGGCGCCGATAACAGTCTTCGATCCAATGCGCACACCAGGCAGAATGAGTGCGCCTCCGCCTACCCAAACGTCAGAACCAATCTCGATCGGCGCACCGTATTCCTGCTTTCGACGGAGGGCAGCGTCCATTGGATGGAGCGGCGTCAGAAGTTGAACCCCCGGGCCAAACTGCGTGTAATCGCCAATCTGCACTCGGCAGACGTCCAGCACGATGCAATTGAAGTTGAAGAACACGCGTTCTCCAAGCTCGATGTTCGACCCGTAATCACAATAGAACGGGGGCTGTATCAAGGCTGTATCGCCGCCCCTGCCAAACAGACTGAGCAGAATTTGCCGCCGGAGTTCCAGTTCAGCTTCCCGACTGGCATTAAGAGACTGACAGAGATCGCGCGCCCGATTTCGAGCCGCAACGAGTTCGGGATCTAACGAATCATAGAGTTCTCCGGCCAGCATCTTCTGCTGCTGGCTACGGGTAAGGCCATCTCCGGGATCGATACTGGTTTGTGGCGGTTCCTTCAAAGCGCGATCGCCTCCGTTCCTAACATCGCACTTCCACATGGGAATCGGTAAGTCCGACCTTCTCCAGGGCACGCTGGACGTGCTTATCTTGATGATAGTTGCACTCGGGCCGGTCCACGGCTGCGGTATTCCCAGCGCATTCGCCAGATTTCTTCGTCATGGCAGTGCTCGCGACGCTGCTGCCAGCCGTACGAGCTCCGCATTTGAGCCCATCCAGGTGTTCCGCGACGAGTAACAGCGAATTACGCGAGTGCCGCTTCGGCGTCGGCCACCGTAGGAAAAGTTATTAGAAACTCATCCACATGACTGACTTCGAGCACGGTCCTGATGCGGCTATTTATTCCTGCTAGCGCGTATTTACGCTTATCCTTTTCGCAAGAGACGTGTATGCCGACTAAAGAACCGAGCGCCGCTGAATCGATGTACGGCACATCAGTGAAGTCCACGACAAGAGTACCGGCGTTTTTGTCACGCGCCATTTGCTGAAACTCAAAGAAGTCTCGTATGGTTAAGGGACCGGAGATCTTCAGGATCTGCACGCCGCTGCGCTGTCCCGGAACAGAGATGACGTGTACTTCAGGTTTTTCGGCTTCGTTCACAATTTTATTCCTTTAGAATTTGGTTGTTTCAATTTGATGACGAGCCGCATAGGTTCCGGCCTTGTCCATGCTGATCAGTAGAACATTTTGTCACAGGCGCGCCGCTCTCATGCCATCGTGCGTACACTCAAACTCATGAGAGCAGCTCGCCTCGTTTTATCTCTTGCCTTTCTGACGTTGAGCATTGCTTGGTGCGAAAGCACTCCACGCACAGCGCTTCTGGTCTTATCGAAGGGCGATCACACCCTCGCCATTGTCGACCCTTCGAATCTCAAGGTGGTCGGGAAAGCGCCGGTCGGCGCGGACCCCCATGAAGTGATCGCGTCGTCTGATGGAAAGATTGCGTATGTTTCCATCTATGGGGGCGGTGCTTATAACACTCTTAACGTGATCGACCTCATCAACCAGAAGGCATTGCCTTCCATCAATCTCGGACCCCTGCGCGGGCCTCACGGGTTGACCTTTGTCGGCGGTAAAACGTGGTTCACGGCCGAGGGCGCAAAGGCCATCGCAAGTTACGATCCAGCGAGCCATGCCGTCGATTGGATCCTCGGCACCGGACAGAATCGAACGCACATGATCATCGTTTCCGAAGACATGAAGCAGATCTTCACCACAAACGTAAGTTCGGGAACCGTCAGCATCATTGAAAAGACTATGCAAACCGGATTTGGACCGCCGCCCCCGGGTGGTCCTGGCGCTGGAGGACCGCCGCCCCCTCCGCGAAGGGGTTCCTGGGGTCCTCCCGGCGGCGATTGGAACGAAACCGTTGTACCAGTCGGCCGAGGCGCCGAGGGATTTGATATTTCGCCCGACGCCAAGGAATTATGGGCTGCGAACGCTCAGGACGGAACGGTATCCATCATTGACATTGCAACCAAGAAAGTAATGGACACCCTGCAGGCCAATGTGGCAGGCGCCAACCGCTTGAAATTTACTCCTGACGGCAAGCACGTTCTCATCACATCGCTCGGGAACGCCGGCCTGGTAATTCTCGATGCCTCCACTCATCAGGAAATGAAGCGCATCGATCTTCACGGCGGCGCTGCCGGCATCCAGATGCAGCCGGATGGATCACGCGCATTTGTCGCCTGCACGGGCGGTAATTATGTCGCCGTCGTTGATCTGAAGACGATGGAGATTACCGGCCGCATCGATGCCGGTCCGCAGCCCGACGGCTTGGCCTGGTCAGTCATGCCATAAGAGCCGCCGGAACGCTCTCGGGGGTCCTTTCTCCGGGCGTTTCGGCTGCTTGCCGGGCAAGCTTTGCCAGCTGAGTAAAAACCTTTCGAAGCTCCTCCGGCTGCCGCACGACAACCCGGCAGCCAAAGCTCAGCAGCATCGCGGCAAACATGTGCAGGTCGTCGCGGCCACACGTCAATATAGTTCCGCCGTCTTCCTCTCCCGTGATAACTCTCCAGGGCGCGAAGTAAGTTTCCGCCTTGCTGTGCGGCATATCGATCCACACTTCAATAGTGTAGGCGGACTGCACAAACGGAAGCGCTCGCTGCAGGTACTGTTTGATATCGAACCCATCCGGCTTGATAAAGGCCGCCTCACTCTGTTCAAGAGAAGAGATCCTGTCCAGGCGAAACGTCCGCAGAGCCTGCCGCAGCAAACAGCGGCCCACTACATACCAGCGGCCGTCCAGGTGAAGAACGCCATACGGCTCAATCTCGCGGTGCGAAGCAACTTCGCCGTGAGACCTGTAGTCGAAGCTCAGGCGGCGTCGCGCACGAATCGCAACCGCCACGCGAATCAACGAATCTGCCGGCGTACTGATGGTCCAGGGACCAGGCTCCAAGGCAATCACTTCTTCTACCGTGTGAACGCTTTCCTTCACCGGCGCAGGCAACAGCCGTCCTAGTTTTGCCGACGCGCCTTCGGCGGCTGGTGCGAATGCGGAAAGACCCAGATGCCGCAATGCGCGAAGTCCAAGGCTGATTGCGAAAGCCTCTTCATCGGTGAACATGAGTGGAGGCAGCCGGAATCCGGACTTGAGCCGATAGGCGCCGTCCACGCCGCGCGTAGCTTCTACAGGAATACAAAGGTCCTGCAGCCTGGCGATATAACGCTGTACAGTTCGCGGACTTACTTCCAGCCGCCTGGCCAGTTCACTCCCGCTTACCTGCTCGCGCGCCTGCAGGATCTCGAGCACCGTCAGTACGCGCATGATCGGATCGTACATGTTTTGATCCTGCCATGGAATTACGACAGAGATTGTCGTGAATGAACTGTACTCTGGACTGGTGGACGGAAGAACACGTCCCCAAGGAGAATTGAAATGGAAGCGACAGTAGCAGCTGAAACAACTGCAATAGTTACACCGCAGACACTTCTGGAACACTGGCAGGGTCACCGCCGGCTCACGCGGCGCGTGATCGAGGCCTTTCCGGAGGATAAATTGTTTACCTTTTCACTCGGTGGCATGCGCCCGTTTAGCGAATTTGTCATTGAGTTCCTGAAAATGGCCGAGCCCATCGTTCATGGCGTAGCCACAGGAGAATGGAACTCGCTGGAAATGCCGGAAGCGCCCAAAAGCAAAGCGGAATTGCTGCGCCTGTGGGACGAAGCAACTGCAGCCATCAACAAAATTTGGCCCACAATTCCTCAAAGCCGCTTCCGGCTGGTAGAAAAAGCATTTGGCATGTGGGAGAACGAGAACGTCGCAACAATCCTGTATGCGATCGATAACGAAACACATCATCGCGGGCAGGGATACGTCTATCTGCGAGCGCTCGGAATTGAGCCTCCACCTTTCTGGGAAAGAGGTTGAATCGGTTTATCCTTCTTCCAAAAAATCGTTGACGGGGCAAATCGATCCACTTACACTTTTACTCAGTTCTACAAAGGAACTGGTAATCGAGGTGTATGTAGATGAGTTTGCGATCTGAATGGCAAACGGCGAAAGGGGCGTCGGAATCTGCGTTTCAAAAGCTCCACGCGGCCGATTTGAAGAATGCCCATATGGAAGTTCCGACGCCATATCCGTGTAAGTTTAACAGCGATCTGGGGCCGACATTAGACAACCTGGAAAAGGCTCAGAAAGCGAAAAAGCAGCCGGATATCACGAAGTATTCGACAAAAGCCAAGACGGTCGTTGCCGCCTATAAGAAGCAGGTGGAGGGAGCGTCAAAAGTACTCGGTCCCGACGCGTCGAAGGTTCTGTTGGCCGAACTGGCCGACATCGCGAAACATCTTCCTTAGGGTTTTAAAGATTAGCCGACCGGCGGACGCCGCTTGTGAAAATCGGTGCGGGCCTGGAAGGCTCGCGCGATCGCTAATATCGCGTTCTCATCGAAATTTTGCCCGACAATCTGCATACCTATCGGCAATCCATTCACAAAGCCGCACGGGATGCTGATTGCGGGCAAACCCGCCAGATTGCTGGCTTGTACCAACCCGGCGCCGACACCTTTCACGTGTGGACGGACCGGTTCTGTCTCATCGAATGGTTGATCCGCCCGATCCGGTGGACTGAAGTGCGTGGGCGCCACTAATACATCCACCTCGACCAGCAGATCGCGCAGCGCGTTCATCACCTGCCGCCGGATGCGCATCGCCTTCAGGTAGTCGGTCGCAAGATAGTTCAACGCTGCTTTCAACCCGGCAATCTGTTCCTGATCCGCAAGCTGATTCACCGCCCCATTGCGGATGAACGGCTCGAATACAGAGGCACCTTCGGCGTCGATGATGGTTCCGATCACCAGGCCATACGGGAAGTCGGGCAGCCTCGTCTCGACCATCTTGGAGCCTAGCGACTTAACCGTAGCCAACGCCGTCGCATACGCCGGACGGAGCTGCTGGTCAGGCCATTCAGACCAATCGATCTCCGCAAACCCGATGCGGAGATCTTCAATTCGACGATAGTAATTCGGTGCGTAGCGGAAGCTCTTTTGAGCCGAACTCGGGTCGTCCCTGTCGCCGCCGGCGATCTCGCGCAGAACCAATCCGCAATCGTCTGCCGATCGCGCAAGTACGCCGATCTTATCCAGCGTCCAGGAAAGTGCCATTGCTCCCCGCCGGCTAACAAGTCCGTACGTGGGCCGAAGCCCGGTGACGCCGCAGTAACTTGCCGGTGTCATAATCGAGCCCGAAGTCTCCGAACCGAGAGCGAACGGCACCAATCCAGCAGCGACTGCCGCGGCTGATCCGCTCGAAGAACCTCCCGCCCAATACGACGGATTCCACGGATTCTTGCATGGACCCTGCAGCGAGGCGGAGGCGGAGCTGTAACCGCCGCCGCCCGCCAATTCAATCATCGAGAGTTTTGCAACCAACACGGCGCCGCTATCATCGAGCTTCGAGATAACCGCCGCATCTTCATCGAATTTTTGTTTCGCAAACGGCGCCGCGCCCCACGTGGTGGGGTAGTCCGCCACAGCCAATAGGTCCTTTGCTCCATAGGGAATTCCCTTAACGCCCGCGCCGCGTACCCGGTCAAGCTTGAAATCGAAGTCGGCATCGCCTGCATCGCTGTGTGCCCGCTTCTCCACCAGGCAAGCCACGCAGTTGTAGTCTCGGCCGTACTTTTTTAACCGCTTCAGAAAAAACTTGGTTAATTCTTTCGATGAAATCTCCCGCTGTTTCAGCGCATTGCTCAGGTCAGGAATACTGGCATACGGAAGAGACGATTCGTCCAGCTTGGTTTTCCCCATGCTTGCTTTCGATATGGATAGCCCTAAGGCTCAAAAACAAACGCCGGGTCGAGAGCCATCGGCACGTCGATCTGTCTCAGCTTCATTCCGCTCTCCTGCACCTCGGCGTATGCCTTCTGCAGTTTGTCTGCAATCGGCGGAGCAGTCTGCGCGGCGGCCGGCATCTTGGCTAACGGAAGCACGGCAAAGGCGGCAACCAGATGGCGGCGAGTGACAGGCATGCGCACATTATAGGCTCTTGCCGGGTGCTTCAGGCAGCTTAATGCTCCGCCGGCGCTGGAGTAGCCGCCGGTTTCGCCGCAGCCGCCGGCACGCGCCGAATCAGGATGCGCACAATCCGCACCGGGGTGTTCGGCTTATCATTCTCCTCATTACGCGGGACCTTGGAGATAGCGTCGGCAACGTCCTGACCGGAGACAACCTCGCCGAAAATCGTATGTTTATGGTTCAGCCACGGCGTCGGCGCCACGGTAATGAAAAACTGCGAACCATTAGTATTTGGTCCGGAATTCGCCATCGCCAATATCCCCGGACGATCGAACTGATGGTCACCTGCGAATTCATCCTGGAAGGTATACCCTGGCGAGCCGGTTCCATCGGCCAATGGGTCACCGCCCTGAATCATAAAATCTGGGATCACCCGATGAAAAATTGTGCCGGAGTACAAGGGTCGATGCACAAGCTTGCCCGTCGCCGGATCGGTCCACGCCCTTGTTCCGGTAGCCAGCCCGGTGAAGTTCGCCACGGCCTTCGGCGCTTCCTTTTCGAATAACCGGCAAACGATGTTGCCTTCGGTGGTATAGATGATTGCGTATAGACCCGGGTCGCTCGGCAATGGCACGGGCGGTAAAGCCGGAGTCGCCGCTTTTTTAGCGGTTCCGCTTGAACCTTTCTGGGCGGCCGAGGCGCCCTTCTGAACCGGCGCTGTGCTGGTCTGAGCTGCCCCTAGTGCCTGCAGCCGAGGCGCCATGAACGACAGAAAAACGGCGGCGACGCCTAATAAACTTCGCATGTATGGCCGATGATAACAGTGAGTCGTCATGCGCCGTCATTGACCGGGCGTATCCACAGCCTCAGCATTACAGCTAAAATCCAAGATGGTATGAAGTTAATCGCCGCGAGTCTCGCTTTTTGTTCGCTCATTCTGCTCTCTGGGTGCCGCCCCAGCCCGGAAAAGCTTCTGGCTACGGCGAATAAGTATCACGACAACAAGAAATATAAAGAAGCCGACATCCTGTACCAGAAGGTAATCGCGAAGGACAAAACCAACGCAGAAGCCTACTACCGTGCCGGATTGAATCTTCTCGCCGAAGGGATGCCGGGACAGGCAACCCGGTTTTTGCGCCGTGCGGTGGACCTGAAACCTTCGAACACTGACGCTTCCAGCAAGTTGGCCGAGGTTTATCTGACGGCCTACATGAGCAATCCGGCTCGTTTCAAACAGCTCATGCCCGAAGTGAGTGAGCTGACCAAGAAGATCCTCCAGCAGGATCCGAACTCATTTACCGGATTACGTCTGCAAGGACTCATCGCGTTCTCGGATCGTAAGTTGGACGACGCCGTCGCGGCCTTTGCGAAAGCCAACCAGATCAAGCCTTACTCGCCGGACGTGATCGGATGGTACGCCGAAAGCCTTCTGCTGCTGAACCGCCAGGACGAAGCGCAAAAACTCGTTCGCGAAACCCTTAACCACAACAAGACCTGGAGCGCCGGCTACTTATTCCTCTATGCGTTGGCCGGTAAATCGAACGACCGTGCAACGCAGGAAGCAATTCTCCGGGAACACGTCCGGAACGATCCCAAAGATACGGGCGCCATCGTTCAACTGGCGGACTTTCTTCGCCAGACGAATCGTTTCGACGAAGGGGAAGCCGTCATCAAACGGGTTCTTGCCGACAAGCAGGCGTTTCCGGCCGCCCACGAAATCGTTGGCGACTACTACATGCGCGCGCGCAAGTTCGATTTGGCCACACAACAATATGAAGCCGGCGTAAACGACGACGACAAGTCCAAGCTTCGCTACCAGCAGCGGCTTGTCGCAGTCAAGGTGGCTGAGGGCCACACCGACCAGGCGCTGAATCTCGCCAAGAGCCTGGCGGCAGCTAACCCAAAGGACGCCGTCACCAACGAGCTCTACGCGCGGCTCCTGCTAACCGGCGCTGGCGGAGACGCCGGCAAAACTTTGGCAGAACTGAAAAATCTGGTGCAGAAAGATCCCGGCAACCCAACGCTACGTCTTTATTTGAGCCAGGCGAACCTGTCGACCAATCATTTCGATGCCGCCGTAAGTGAGGCCAATGAGGCGCTGCAGGCCGAAATGAAGAACAAGTCTCAGCGGCGTGAAATCATCATCCCGGCTCGCTTGATTATTGCCCGCATCAATGAAGGGAAAGGGCAGCACGCCCAGGCGCTCGAGCAGACACAACAAGTGCTGCAACTGGATGCAAGCAATCCGGAAGCCCGCCTGCTTCGTGATCAGGCGCTGATCGGACTCGGGGAAAGCGATCAAGCCAAACCGGACCTGGAGAATTTTGCAGCGCAATTAGACAAGGAAGGAAATTTTTCGCGTGACGCGAATCAAGTGCGGCTGTTGCTGGGGCGCCTTTATATGGGAACGCGCGATTACGCGAAAGCTGGCGCTCTCTTCGATGCCGTCTGGAAAGCCACCCCACCCGATTATCGAGGCTTCGAGGCATTGCAGGAACTGAATCTGGCGCAGGGGAAAACGGATCTGGCGGTCAGCTCAATGGAAGACTTCGCCAACAAGAATCCCGCTAACCTGACGGCGCGATTTGATCTCGCCAACATCCAGGCCACCGCCGGACAAATGCTGGCTCGTACTGATGTTCCGCGCGCCAAAGCTTTGCTGGAAGCTGCTGCCGGGAATTACAAGCTCATCCTGAAAAGCAACACCAACTCGTCTCTGGTGTGGTACCGGCTCGGGCTTTTGCAGGTTGCTCTGGGCCAGACCGATTCCGCCCTTGCCTCCCTAGACCAGGCAATCAGTTCCGATAGCCAGAACGAGGCAGCTCATCTGGAACGGGCGATGCTGCTCGATCACCTGGGGCGAACCAAGGACGCTGCCGTCGGCTATAATCGCGTGCTCGGAATAGATCCCGACAATACCGTAGCGCTAAACAATCTGGCATTTCTGAATGCCGATAACAAGACGAACCTGGAACAGGCGCAATCGCTCGCCGAGCACGCGAAAAAACGCGCCCCGAATAGTCCCGATGTAGCCGATACATTGGGCTACGTGTACTATCAGCGCAATCTCAACACGGAGGCGCTGCAGATCTTTCGTCAGGCCGTTCAACAGTATCCGCAAAACCCCACCTTCCGTTTTCATCTTGCTATGGCGCTGCTGAAGCAGGGTGATAAACAAGGCGCGCGCGATGAAGCGGAGAAAGCATTGAAGACCGCGCCACCAGCGCAGCAGGAGCGTATCAAGTCATTCGTGAGCCAGATCGGGTGACCCGGTCACCAGGCAATCCGCCAGCAATCAGTGGTAAAAACGAAACAGCGGAAACTGTTCGTTACGTCGCGCCGTTCGTCCTATTCCTGATTCTGTTGACGCTGGCGCCGTTTGTTCCCCTGCCGCCGCTGGGGGAAGCTGTATTTCGCTTTGTCCTTCTTGCGGTCGCGTGCATCATCTGCTGGCCGCGCGAAGTACCGCTTGCTCCGCGCAATCCCTGGGCTAGTATCGCGCTTGGCATAGCCGTTTTCGTCTTATGGATTCTTCCCGATCTTCTCGTCCGCGGATACCGAGAGCTGCCGCTTTTTTCAAACCCGATCGTCGGCCACCTTCATTCATCCCTTTCTCCCAACGCCCTCAGCCGTCCATCAGTGCTCGGCTGGCGGACCGCACGCGCAGTCCTGATCGTCCCGGTTGTCGAAGAGCTCTTTTGGCGAGGCTGGCTGATGCGCTGGCTCATCGACAAACGGTTCCGCGAAGTGAAGCTGGGAACTTACGCCCCATTTGCGTTCTGGTTCACTGCAATTCTCTTTGCGGCGGAACACGGTCCTTATTGGGACGTGGGACTCCTGACCGGTGTTCTTTATAACTGGTGGATGCTCCGGACCAAATCCATTGCCGACTGTATTTTGGCGCACGCCGTTACCAACGCTGCGCTCTGCTGGTATATCATTGCAGCCAAGCAGTGGCAGTACTGGCAGTAATCTGCCATTCACCGCGACTCATTTTTGAGAGGATTCGCGTCCACTTTCCGCACTTATGCCTTGTCTGCTCGCAATTCTCGCCGTCGCTTTTCCCCGCGTCGCCATTATTTTGTTGTGGCTGTTCACGAACTTTTTTACGGGCGTGTACCACGGCATCATCGTTCCGGTACTCGGATTTATCTTTCTTCCGCTGACGCTGATCGTCTATACCTACATTCAAAATCGACATATGCCGCTCGGCGCAACCCAGCTCATCTTCTTGTTCCTGGCTGTTGTCATCGACTTAGGGCTCATGGGAGGCGGCGGTAGATACGGGCGGCGCCGCGCATAAACGATTCCAACCTGAGATTCGAGTTCCCCGGGGCCTACTAGCTTTCTTATGGCCCTGTTCCGCACCTTGAGCGCTGCGCTCCAGGGAATTGATGCGCACGTGATCGAAGTCGAGGTTGACATGTATCCCTCAGGATCCGCGCGCGATTTTGTAACCGTAGGAATGCCCGACGCGGCCGTCAGAGAAAGCCGCGAGCGCATTCGTTCGGCCCTGGTGAATTCCGGATTCGGGTATCCGAGTAAGTCCGTCACCATCAACCTGGCCCCGGCGAACATCCGAAAAGAAGGAGCCGGTTTCGATTTACCCATGGCCGCGGCGCTTCTGGGTGCAATGGGCCATGTCGAGCCGACAGAAGAGAGCATGCTGGTCGGAGAACTGTCGCTCGACGGCAGTTTACGGCCGGTGCGCGGCGCTCTGTCCATCGCGGTTTGTGCGGCGAAACGTGGGGTGCGGAATCTCCTGCTGCCGGAGGGCAACGCCGCTGAGGCTGCGCTCGCGAAGGGAGTGCGCGTCTACGGATTGAAGAGCCTGGCGCACGCGGTTCAGTTTTTGCAACAACCCGAATCCTTCACGCCCGCAGTTAGTGAAATCGCCGATGCGGCAGCCTCCGAGGACTATCCCGATTTCAGTGACGTGCGCGGGCAGACGATGGCAAAGCGTGCGTTGGAGGTGGCCGCAGCCGGAAATCACAATGTGCTGATGATCGGACCGCCTGGCTCCGGAAAGACGATGCTTGCCAAGCGGTTTGCCGGCATCCTGCCTCGGCTCACGTTTCAAGAAGCTTTGGAGGCCACTCAAATCCAGGGCGTTGCCGGAGTCCTGCCGCTTGGATTTAGTATTCTGCGGAATCGCCCCTTTCGCGCTCCGCATCATACGATCTCCGATGCCGGACTCATCGGCGGTGGAAGCGGAAGTCCGCGGCCCGGCGAGGTGAGCCTCGCGCATCACGGCGTTCTGTTTCTCGACGAATTGCCGGAGTTTCCGCGCAATGTGCTGGAACAGCTTCGCCAACCATTGGAAGAAGGCTCCGTCAGCCTGGCGCGCAGCAACGGCACGCTCACCTTTCCGGCGCGAATTCTTCTGGTAGCTGCGATGAACCCGTGTCCATGCGGTTTCTACGGCGATCCCACACGCGAATGCCGCTGTACGCCGGGCATCATCCAGCGCTATTTAGCAAAGGTGAGCGGCCCCTTGCTAGACCGCATCGACTTGCATATCGAAGTCCCGGCAGTTCCTTACAAAGAGCTTCGGGGAAATGCAAATGGGGCCACATCCGCGCAAATCCGCGAACGCGTGGAACAGGCGCGCGAATTACAACGTTCGCGGGGCTTCTACAACTCGCAAATCCCACCATCCAAACTGCGGGAGCTTTGCGCGCTGGATGAAAGCGGCGAACGCACGCTCGAAATGGCGGTCCGCCGCATGAACCTTTCCGCTCGCGTGCATGATCGGTTATTACGCGTGGCGCGCACAGTTGCCGATCTCGACAAAGCGGCGAATGTAGCGGCGAAACATCTCGCGGAAGCTGTGCAGTGCAGGAATTTGGATCGGAATTATTGGAACTGACCAACGCCCGCTATTCTGTACGACGAGAGAGCGACTTCATGGCGGCCCGTAACGTTGATCTGACCGAAACTCGACGGTTTCGTGAGCGGCCGGGTTGAGAGCGGCCGAGTGGCGCGGCCGAGGACGATGTTTTCTCCCGCGTCCCGCAAATCACTGAACCTGCCGCACTAGCACTGCTCAAGCCAACAATGAGCGCTTCACTTGAAAAGCACTGATATCTAAAGATCTTCTATTTTCAGCGGCACGTCCGCGTCGCTCCACGCCGCTTTAAATTCACGTTCCACAGACTCAGCTTCGGAGACCTTTCCTTCCGCCTTGAGGGTTTCCAACAAACCAAACAACATGCGACCGTTTCGCGGAGAGCGGCGCACGCCTTCCCGAAAAACCGCCAGCGCTTCGTCGTTTTTACCGGCTTTCAAAAAGCATGCCCCGAGCGACTCCCGTATTGGGTAATACCAGGCCGGCGGCTCGTCATAGCCGAGGCGATCTTGCAACTCGACCGCCGTTCGCCAGTGTGCGATCGCATCGTCCGGGGTTGCGGATAAGCGCGCGGCTAGTACTTCCGAGGCAACATGCATCACGTCCTGTGCCGTGTTTTGTCCCCAGGGTGCATTAGCCGGAATGGCCGCTCTGATCTGTTCGAAGTGATCTTTCTCTTTTGCCGCACCAGCTTTATCCCTTTGTGCGGCTAGCGCAAGAGTTCGGGCATAGCTATAAACAGATTGGGTCGCCGTCATTTTGTTACCGGGCTGAGGGCTGTTTAGAATCGATTGCCAGTCGGCGAAACGAACATAAGTAAAAATGGACACGCCGGTAAATGCATCTGCCATTTCCGGCATCGCTGCGGCCATTTCACCGGACGCCGCGGCCAACTGCTTAGCGGCTTCTAATGCTTCTTTCTTTTTGCCCTGCATGCTGCGCGCGTACATCACAAAGTGCATATTGTGCCAGTAGTACGGCTCGTAGCTTCCTTCGCTTACTTTCGTCTTATCGAAGTACTCACGGTCCACGGCGACCGCCCGCTCATTCACCGTAGCGGCCAATTCCCAATCGCCCAGCACCAGCCAGATGTGACCCGGCATGTGAACCATGTGACCCGCCGCTGGAACCAAGCCCATCAAGCGTTGCGCGCTTGCGATAGCGCGTTCCGGCGATGGCGACGACTCTACCGCATGAATATAGAGATGGTTTGCTCCGGGATGCTGCGGCCAGCGCCGGATTACGTCTTGTAATACTGTTTCTGCTTCGTCAACGCCGGCCGCGGGAACGCCCTTTGCGTCGTACCAATGCCAGCGGCTGCGGATCATAAGGCTATCCGCATAGAACGTCTGCGCATCCAGATCGTCGGGATACGCCTTTGCCAGTTGCCGAGCCGCATCGATGTAGGCGTCCGGTTTGTATTCCGGACACCACGAAGCCGCAGCTTTGAGATAGGCTCGCTCGTTCTCCGGCGAGTTCGTCAGTTTCGAACCCGCGTCGACCGCGGCGCATGCCCCATTTTGACTGAAGCTTGGGTCGCCGTCCATATTGATATAAGGACCTTGCGCGATAGCCATTCCCCAAAACGCCATCGCGGCGGAAGGATCCAGTTCCGCGGCCCTACGAAACGATCGCAGCGCTTCATAGCGATTGAAGCCATATGCGAGTGAAAGGCCTTGGTCGAAGAACTTTTGCGCCTCGGGACTTTTAGTAGAAATCGTGTGATGCCAGCTTCCCAGCCCCTTGTAAAGCGCGACCGGCTTTTCACTCTCTCCGGAACCGCAGAATCCGGTTGCGAAAAGGCTGAACAACAAATAGCTCCAGGGCTTCATACGATTCCTCACCGCACGTCAAATCATATCGGAGGTTAGCCCCCGTTGGATCTGCCGAGTGCCAGAAGCGCCAGCAATAGAGCCGGCGGCATCACCAGCGCCCCCCACTTTAGAAAGTCCCAGAACGTAACATTCAGACCCTCCCGCCGAATGGCGATAAGCCAAAGAATGGTCGCCAGCGACCCAGTGACCGAAAGGTTAGGCCCGAGATCGACGCCGACCAGCACAGCGTCGCGCAAGAGACCGGTCACGCCGGAAGCCTGCACCCCGGCAGCCGCAATCAGACCACTAGGAAGATTGTTCATCAGGTTCGAAACGATCGCGATCCCAAAACCGGAGCCCAGCGCCGCCATCCGAGGAGGCCAGTGCTTCAGGTAATTCAAAGCATGTGCTAAATCATGCAGCGCTCCCACGCCGTTCAGTGCCTCGACTATCACAAAAAGCCCCGCGACGAGCGGTAGAACGCTCCAGGCGACACTGGTCGCAATGTCTCTCCACGTGGCGCGATCGCGAAACGAAACAGCCGCGACCGCCAGCAACCCGGCGGCACACGCGGGAGCGCCTAGATCTTGATTCAACGCCGACGCAATCAGCAGAACGATCGCCAGAAACCCGATTCCGAATAACGTTAGCTTTCCTTCGGGTCGAAGGGGCTGGTCTTCGACAGTCGTTCTCACCGCCCGAGTCAGATGTTTCGAAGCAATTAATCGCAGTACAAGGAAGGTGACAACGATGGAAGCAGCCGAGGCAAGCCCGAACGTCAGAAGCCAAACCTTCAGGGGCGGCATCGCTCCGTCGTAAACAACCAGGTTGGCCGGATTTGAAATCGGGAGAACGAAGCTGGCAGCGTTTGCGATAAACGCGCAAATCAACAGATAGGGCAGCGGATCCGCATCGGCGGCCCGAACCGCTGCCAGCACGGCGGGTGTCAGTACAACCGCGGTCGCATCGTTGGATAACAAGACAGTCACTACGATTCCGACCCCAAAGATGAGAAGAAACAGTCGCGAAGCTGAACCTCTCGAAGCGCGCACCGCACGTACTGCTATCCAATCGAATACTTTCGCTCGCCTGGCAAGCTCGGAGATCATCATCATTCCGGTTAGAAACAGATAGACATCAGTTCCTTTGCCGACTGCGCTCGCGGCGTTTTGCGGGGAGATCAATTGAATGAGGATCAGCAAGCCCGCGCCTGCAACCGCCCAGATCGCTTCCGGCCATCCTTTGGGCCGGATCATTACCAGCGCAATCGAAGCGAGCGAGATCAACCACGTGGCAGTCGTGTGCCAGTTTTCGACGAGCAAATTTTGCATGTATTGCGGAGTTCGGGCTATCTACGATGCCAGAGTGTTTTGCTTCTGATCCAACCCGTATTGGCGTATCTTCTCGTACAACAGCCGCCGATGAATTCCCAGAATCTCGGCCGCTCTCGATTTGTTGCCCTGCGCCGTTTCGATGGCCCGCTTCACCAGCGTCCGTTCCAACGTCTCAAGATTGTCCTTCCATCCGTTTTGCAGTGGTACCAGGCGAGTCCATTTTGCCGAGTCGTGTTCGCCTTGGCTTTCTTGCAACAGCAGAATATCGCTACTGTCGACGACATTGCCCTGCGCTAACACCAGCGCAAGTCTTCCATGCGCACCCGGCCATTCGCGAGCCGACGCTCCAACAATTCGCCCGGATAGAAGCGAAATACGGCTTGGCTGATGCCGCAGAGGGCTGCGTGTTGCGATTCCGCCGAACGCGACCGCCAAGACGGATCGGACTGAACACGAAACTGCTGCTGCTCTTTTACCTCGCGCAGCGCGGCACTCAGCGTTCTGTTCGCGTCTCACAAACGACGCTCTCGGCGCTCCGGATCGCATCAGTAACCAGAACGTGCTGATACCGTCAAGCGACGCCGCCGCGATCAGAGTGAACAACAGTTGCAGAGAGAGCCGGTTGCGGCGAAGACGGTTCGAGATATCTTTCATCGGACTGCTGTTAGATTTCCCTGGAGGGCTGTACGGTTTCATCACATTCTCTCGGCTGTGAGGAAAAGGCCGTTGCACCCAGACATCAGCGTAGACATCAGAGGCCGCCGCCAACTCCAAAGGCAATCGGCAAACCATCGAAAGCGCGAGTAAAATCAAGTGCGATCTTCACCGATTGAGCGCACGATCAGAAGCCTCTCGATTCTCGCCCTCGTTCGGCTATCATCGAAATGAAACTGATGGCAATCCTCGAAGACAGACGAAAACGCGGCGCGGAAATCTTGAAAAAGCTGACCCGGTCCTCCGACACGAACAAATTCGATGCCGCTTCCGACGTTATTGCGGACATTTTGCTCAGCGTTGCGGAAACGCAGGATGATGCCGAACAGATCCTGCGTGCGGCCGAAATGGACTTTCGCTGCTTGATCGAAACCGAACACTGCGCCGAAGAAGGCTAAACGCGCGCCCCGGCTAAACGTGTTTGTTCATGTGGTCGTTCAGACTCCTCAAAATTTCTTCGCGCTCCGGGCCGGTGAACTCGTCCTCTAGCCGCCGGAGCGCTAATCCCACCACGTCACGATGATGCAGCTTAGATCCGACGACATCGCTCAGCCGTAGCCAGAGCGAATGCAGCTTTTCCACGTCCTCTGGCCACAGGCGCGGCGGATGTGGCCCTAGATTGACAAACGTAGAGGGGCGGCCAGGTGTAATCACTTCCAGTGAGAATGGATGCCGCGGCTCCGGCAGGCTTTCCCATGCCAAACCAATTCGCCGCGCCAGCTCATCGGACGGCATATTCGGGGAAACGCCCGTCACCAGGCGCGAACATTTCAATTGTTGTGCCGCTTGTACAACAGCTTCGAACGGATCGGATGCAGGCACAACCAGCAACTCGACCGGCTTGCCCTCCTTCTCCGCCATCGTGACAACCGCCGTGAACAGTTCGCGTTCGTCGCCGCCGAAAACCTGTTCTTCTTTCAGGGCGTACTCACTGTCTGGAGCGGTCAGCCGCACAGTCATCACCACAATGTCGTTACGCCGTAGATCCGTCTTCTGCAGAGTCCGCCGCAGATGCTGCATGTTTTTGGAGCTGCGGACCGCCACCAGAATGCAGCCCTGCCGCGCATGCAGAAGCTTTGCATCCAGTTGCGGTTGTTGTTCAAGATTGAACTCCTCAAGCGCATGTTCGTGTCGTGCTTTGTGCTTACGGCGATTCACCTGCTCGGAAACCGTAAACACGATGAAGAACGCGACCGTGAAACCGACGCCGTACATGGTCGCGTATTGCTTCGAGAAAAGATTCACGATGGCCGTCGCCATCAGGACCATTGTTGTTGCCGCGAGCCCAATCGGAATTTCAACGTTGTTGATTCGAATATTCAACGGGAATTTATATTCCTGGTCGTGTCGTTGAAAGCGCAGCGCCAGCACCCCCAGCGCCTTCAAAGCGAAGCTCCAGACCACGCCAAAGGCATACGCTTCACCAAGCAGGTAAACATCCCCGCGGCTCGCAATAATCGTACAAAGCTGCAGCAGTGTAATGAAGTTGATGATCTGGTACGTCGTGCCGAATTTCTTGTGTAGCCGGCGGAAATTATCCAGCAGAACGCCGTCTTCGGCTACGCGATTCAAAACGCCGTTCGCACCGATCATCGATGTGTTTACCGCGCCCGACAGAATCAGAACACCCACAATCACCACGAACACATGAAACGCAAGCCGCAGCACCTGAGGCCCGGCAAGATTCATCGCTAATCCGCCGATCAGATCGTCTACATATGTTTTGCGGACATCGTCCGGGATGATCAATGTCGCAAACAGCGTAACCAGGCCCGTCGACAGGATCGCGTAGAAACAGACAATGTTCCCGGTGAGTCTTAGATTCTTCAGCTTTGGCGAGGCGATCTCACGATAAACCTGTGCCAATGTCTCAAAACCGCTCATCGAGAGCAGCGAGTGGCCGAAAGCAATAATCACCGCAATAATCGGAATTGTTGGCCACTTTGTGCCCTTGAACCAGCCGAGTGAGCTTTCCGTGAAATGCAGATTGTGCGGCGCAGGCGATGGCGGCCAATTCGCGTGTCCGCGCAGCAGGATGGTCAAAGGACACCAGATCAAAAGCGCCACCACCATAACGGTCGTGATCTGCATAATTCGAAGTGCCTGCGAACTCGATTCGTGTATCCCGCGAATATTGCTGCGCCAGAAGTAGATTGTGACAATGACGCCAAAGAACGCCGCAAACGTGTTCGGGTCCACCCGAAACGTCTGGTGAGCGAACGTCGACATCTCGTTAATCAGCCGCCCCAGATACTGGCCGGCGCTTACACAACTGATCGGCCCGGTCAAAATGTAGTCGAACACCAGGGCCGATACCGAAATCTTCGCCGCCACCGGTCCCATGCTGTCGCGTACGACGACATACACCCCGCCGCGCACAAACATGCTGCAGCTTTCCATGTACACAGAACGCACGGCAAAGCTGAAAATCATCACGCCGAGCACGTACCACGCCGCCGATTTTCCGATCGCCAGTTCCGCGATGCCTCCCGCATAAAACATAGAGGAGGCTAAATCACTCAAAACAATAGCTGCACCGCGCCAATAGCTGATGAATGAAAGCGCTACGGTGGTTGCAACGACAACTTTGGCGGTGGTCGCTATCTTAGATTTAGTTTCCATACGAGGATGGAGAGCCGCCTTATCCTTTCTTTCAGGCTAATGCGATTCCCCTAAAGATATCTTTAGCCTTTAGTAGAGCATGATCGGCGCAGGGTTCCCGATTCATCTTATTTATGACCCAACCAATTTACGACGTACCCGAGGCTCTATACTTGCCAACTAAACCTGACTGGCATAGACTGTCTATGTAATGTGCGCTCATGAAGCGATTCCACCCGGCACTCTGGAGATGCTGGTTCTTCAGATCTTGCGTAATACCCGGCCGCTTCACGGGTTCGAAATCGCGGAACTCATCGCTGAGCGTTCGGGCGAAGTCTTTGAGGTAGAGGAGGGTTCCCTCTATCCAGCCCTGCAGCGCCTCCTCGCTCAAGGGCTGGTTCGTGCCGAATGGGGCCGTACCGAGGAAAATCGCCGCGCCCGTTACTATCAACCAACCGAGGCCGGCTATAACCGTCTGCGCGCGGAAATTGAGCGTTATCACCGCATTTCAGCCGCAATCAACCTGATTCTCAAGGGAGAAGTTCTAAAAACGGCCGAGGCATGACATGCAAAACATCTGGCGCACCTTAAACGTGTTATTTCGCGGCCGCCGTCAATACCACGAGCTCGACGAGGAAATGCGTCTTCATCTGGAGCTTCGCGCGCGCAAACTTGCCGCCTCTGGAATGACCGAAGAAGAATCCCGCTACGCGGCTCGGAAACGATTCGGAAGCATCAACCGGCTGCAGGAAGACTGCCGCGCCGAATGGCATCTGCGCTTCCTGGATGAACTGCGTCAAGACTTCACGTATGCGGTGCGCACGCTTCGCCGCGATTGGCTTTTCAGCTTGACGACTGTTTTAACCCTTACGCTCGGCATTGCAGCCAATGCGTCTATCTTCGCGTTCATCGATGCCCTCGTTCTGCGGCCACTTTCGGCACCGGATCCCAATCGCCTGGTTCAGTTGTCGGCGCATGACTTCAGCGATGGAACAAACATTCCAGCCTTCTGTTTTCCTGTGTTTGAGGGGCTAACGCAGCGGGCGAAAAGTTTTCAAGGCTTGTTTACCTGGCATGGCACCACGTTATCTCTGGGCCAGGGCGTAGATGCCGAAACCATTCCCGCCGGGGTTGCATCGGGGGATGCATTTCGAACGCTTGGCATACGGCCGCAAACCGGACGCCTGTTTGGACCAAGTGACGATACATCCACCGCAGATGCCGTGGCGGTAGTCAGCGAGGGCTTCTGGAGTCGCCGCTATGGCCGTTCCTATTCTTTAATCGGGCGCCGGATCCTGCTAGACCGGCATCCGTTTACCGTCGTCGGCGTTCTGCCTGCAAGCTTCCAAGGCATGTCCACCGCAACTCCGGTTGATATCGTCATTCCGTTCCACGCCGATGCCGTTCTGCATCCGCAGTGGGACATGCTGCATACTACGCGAATTTGGTGGATCGGCATATTCGGTCGGCTGCGTGGTGGTGTTAGCCAAGCCCAGGCGACTGCCGAAGTCCGGACCCTCTCGCACGCTGTACTCGAAAATATTGACGTACATGGGGTCAACGGCAGTCCATTCTCGGAAGCCAGATTCACTCTTACATCGGCTGCGCAAGGCAGCCGTGAAGCGATTCAACGATACGACAAACCTCTCTACGTTCTCATATGCGTAGCTTTCTCGGTTCTCCTCATCGGTTGTTTGAACATTGCGAATCTTCTGCTTGCGCGGGGGGTGAAACGCGAGCGTGACCTTTCTGTGCGGCTGACGTTGGGGGCCAGCCGGCTACGCATTGTTCGCCACCTCGTGATGGAAAGCCTTCTGCTCTCGGGCATTGGCACCATCCTCGGCGCGGCGTTGGCGATCGCCGTAAGCCGGGCGAGCGCGCACTTTATCGCTGCCGTCGAAATCAAACCAGACCTGCGGCTCGTCGGTTTCGTAGGTGGCATCGCCGCAATCGTCTCAGTACTTTTCGGCCTGCTTCCGGCCATCCGAAGTACACGGGTGAAAGCAAACGGCACCTTGAAGCTCGCGCGAATCGGGCGTAGCTTTGAGCGTGTTTTTCTGGGCAAAACTTTGGTGTGCGTGCAGGTTGCGATTTCGCTGACGCTTGTGGCCGCTGCCTTCCTGTTCGTCAAAAGCTTTGCCACTCTGACCAGTCAAGCCATCGGCATTGACCGAAAAAATCTAGCCTTCATCGGACTTGATTCGGAACGCTCGGGAATGAAGGCGCCTGATCTCGCCAATTTTTATGAAGAGCTGCTCGCCGGAGTACGTGCGCTTCCCTACGTTCAGTCGGCTTCGCTTATCGCGGTTGCGCCGCTCAGCGGCGGCTTTGAGTGGCACGACCTGACGCCGAAGGCCTATCCGAATTTGACGCGCGAACAACGGCAGCTCTATATTCACCACGTTGCTCCGCAATACTTCCGCACCGTCGGCGTTTCCCTGTTAGAAGGGCGCGACTTCGACACGCACGATTCAACCAGCAAAGAAAAGATCGGGATTCTCAGCCAGGCCGCTGCGAAGCTTTACTTTCCGGGCCAATCGGCCGTGGGCCAGGTGCTGCGCGATGAGGATTCAACCAATGTTCGGATTGTTGGGGTTGTCCGGGACGCCAAGTATCAAAGCATGCGTGATCCCGCCCCGCAAACGATGTACGTTCCTGCGATCGAAGCAGGCGAACTGCCCGGCAATGCTTTCATGTCCGGAAGCGTCTGGAATTTAGCGATTCGTGCGAGTGCGCCAGCCGCGACGGTTGCATCGGCTGTCCGCGCGATGATCCGCAAAACAAACAAGGACGTCTATATGAACGGCCAGATCACGCTGGATCAATCGATCGACAATGCCTTGGCTATAGACCGGCTCATGGCCATCCTCGCATCGTCATTCGCGATGGTCGGATGTGTCCTACGGCGGTAGGCCTCTACGGCATGATCGCCTATTCGGTGGGACGGAGAACTTCGGAGATCGGCGTTCGCATGGCGCTCGGGGCTGCACGAACGCGCGTTCTTTGGATGATTTTCCGCGAAGCCCTTACGTTGACGGTCATCGGATCGATTGCCGGACTCGTTCTGACGCTTGCTCTGGGCCGCTTCGTCAGTTCGCTTTTGTACCACACGCCGCTAAGCGATCCGACCACTCTCGGCTTCACGTCGCTGTTGATCCTGCTGGTCGCGAGCATCGCTGGATTTGTTCCGGCCGCGCGCGCCACCCGCATCGATCCGATGGTGGCGCTGCGCTGGGAGTGACAGCGGCAGCTATTTCAACTTATCGAAGTGGAGCGACTTGTCGTTCCAGCGATAAACTCTCGCAAATCTGTCCAGCGGAGCCCCGACGGGAATCTCCCGGATATCCGGCAATGCGTGGAGCGTGCCACCGGAATTCAAAAGTACACATGTCGGGAAGGAGTTCTTTAAAAAGAAAACACCTTTCCAGGTGGCGGGCAGGTTTTCGACTCCCATCAACCCCTGGCCGTTCGCCAGTTGGACGCTGATCTCGCGATATGCCCTTTGCGCCAGCAGCGAGCCTTCGCTCCAGATCCGAAGATTATGCGCGAGCGCGGCCGACTGAAAAAACAGTAATCCAATCGCTACTGCAATCTGCCGGTGAATTTTCCTCTGTGCTTGAATGACCGCACCCCAGAACAGCGCGATTCCCAGGACAGGCAGATACAGCACGCGCGCTCCATTCAGGTCCGTATTTAAGAACAGGAGTTGGTATGCAGGGAGAGCCGCCGCTACGGTCATGACGAGGAGTCTCAGAAGGCCCTTGCGATCGTCGACCGGCCAAAAAATTGCTATTGCAAGCAGCACCGCCGCCATGGCTACGAGTCCGCACCACAGCGCAGGTTCGGGCCGTTCTGACCAGTTAATTGGGAAGAACAGGAACGCCCATTCGCGATAGAAAAGCCCATTGATGAGCCGCAATAAGCTGAAGTGAAGAGCCGCCGGTTTCCCTTCCGTTGTGCCATACCCGCCAATGCCTCCAAGCACCCACAACCGGTACAGAAAACAGATTGCACAAACCGCAAATAACGTAACCACGACCGGAAGTCGCTGATTTTTGGGCCGCCAGGAGAGCATCGCCCAAGCGACCAAGGGTAGTCCATACGCTGCCTCTTTACTAAGCAATGCGCTGCTAGCGGTAGTAACAATGCAGAGGTACCACCAGCGCGAGCCACCCTCAGCAATTTTGTTCACAGCCAGTAAAGTCAGCAGCACAAAAAAGGTTGCCAGCAGATCCACGCGTACTGGTGGCCACGCCACCGCCTCCGCGCGCGTTCCATGTACGGCGAATACCAAGGAAGCTACTGTCGCCCCGAATGATCCGAACGCGAGCTGGCGCGCCAGTGCATATACCAGCAGGCAATTTCCTATGTGTATCCCCAGGCACCATGCATTCCAACGGACTGGCTCCAGATGCGCCCATTTCGCGTACATCCAAAAAGCGCCGTATGCCAAGGGACGGAAAAAGTAATCAGGCGGCATTGGGGGCGGCGCAAACAGGTGCAAGATGTCAGTGACGGATTGATGCACTGCCATGAACACCAGCCCGCATGTGTCATGGGTAAAGGGCAGCGTCAGTGTCCGCCAGAACAGCAGCATCGGCAGGGTGATGATTGCCACAAGGCTAACCAGCAACGGGAACCGAACTGCTGGTTGCAGAACTCTCGCTGGCCCCGCACGCACCAGCAAAATGATCGAGAACGCCAGCGCCGTAATCGCCTGTAAGTTGATGATCGCGTGGCTCAATCAGCCAGTGTACCGGGCATAGAACACTCGGAACTTTCCGTAGAAAGCCGCAGCATGCTTTTGTCGACTAACCCATAGAATGAAGCCCTTCCTGAACACTCATCCCACGATGGACGATCTTGAGTACTACTCCATGAACCATCAGCGCAACGACAGGCTTATCGAGGCAGTAGAAGAGCACCTTCTCCTTTGCGAGGATTGCCGCTGCAAGCTGGATGAAGTCGAACAGGAAGTGCGCGTGCTAAAGATTGTGCTTCGGGAAGCCGAAAGCAGCGCGTTTATTCAGTAGCCCAAAGGGGTGGCGGACTAGAACGTTCCCCCGCCCATCACTGCGGCGTGCTGCTGAAACTCTTTCTCCGATTCCGCCGGTAACAATACCCAAAGCGTGTATATGCCCAATGCCGTTCCGAACGGGAAGTTGATCAAATTGAGCACGCCCAGAACAATGGTCAGAATCCGCGCCCAGTTCTTCCAGGTCAGTAGACCCCAGCCCGCCACCAGACCGACGGCTGAAATCGCACACAGCGCTAACCCGATGAATGCCAGAATCGAATGAACGAACAACGGAACGTCCGGCGGTAGGACTGTCGCCGCCCCGGCGAACACCGTGAACAGGATCAAACCCGGAATAAGATGAAGTCCGGCGTGGATCAACCAGAGGATGCCGAGTAGCTTAATATTCGAAGCGACTCGCGGTGGTGGCAGATACGCTGCTCCGCTAGGCGGCGGTACTGCTCCCGCGGTTGCAGGCAACGGCTGGGCCGGCGCCGCAACCACCAGCATCCTTCCGCAAAAAGGACAAAACCTCTGTCCTGCTTCCATCTTGGCACCGCACGCATCACAGAACATTCCACTTTCCTCGCTTTTTTATACGCACTTGTTAATATCTTGGTTCAATTCGCGGTAAGCCGAGCGTCCCTTTACTGTAAAGCTTCGGCGATCATCTTCGGCATTCAGGAGCTAATTATGAACGCTATACCACAAGACAAGCAGAACGCTTTGGTCGATCGTTTAACCCAGGCCTGCGGCGGGAGCTATTCGCCCGATGTGCGGCGCCGCTATTTCATCACCGGGCCGCAATGGGCTGTGGCATACGAAGGCAATGCGCTATTCCATGCACCAACCCGTACTCCGGTATCTCTTGAGACCGCCATTGAGGGGTACGCCAAAATCGGCGTGGCGTACTGGTGCACACATGACACCGACGTCATCCCGTCAAACGATCTTTTTACACCGCGCCAGGACGAAATCGTTGCCCGCATCAAAGCCAGTCTCGCTAAGAACGGCTCCAAATGCTCGATGGTCACCACCGAGACCTTTCACCATGCTGTTTTTGCCGCCAGCCCAGCCGCCGAATCCGCCGATGTGCGCGAGTACGCCAAGCTTCGTTTGCGCAACACCGTGGCGATTGGTCATGAATTGGGCGCGCAATACGCTGTCTATTGGCCGGGTTCGCTTGGCTATTACGTCCAGGGCGCAATTGACGAAACGCAGACGCTTCGCTGGTACGCCGAAGGAATTAACTCCGCCTGTGACGCAGACATCGAGATCGCCGCGAAATACAACCGGCCGACGCTTAAACATTGCATGGAGGCGAAACCGTTTGAGCCCCAGGCCGAGATTCTCCTCCCTACCTCGGATGCCATGCTAGCGCTCATCTTTTCGGGGCTGATCAAACATCCCGATATGGTCGGCTTAAACCCGGAATATCTACATGAGTTGATGTGGGGAGGAGCTCCGCGCGCTGCTCTTGCCCGCGCTCTGCTGTGCGGCAAGCTCTTCCATTTCGACATCAACGATGGATACCGGCTCAAGCACGACGTCGATATCGCGGTCGGCTTGGTAAATCCGCTGGACTGGTTAAACGTTCTCGTATTGCTGCGGACCTACGATTACAACGGGCCGTTCAATCTCGATTTCAAGCCGCCGCGCACGACCAGTAATCGCGGCGTGTTTTCTATCAGCGTTCCCACCGCCGTTGATCGTTTTATAACCCTTTGGGAAATGGCTGGTGAGGTTATCAGCGACCCGATTATCAAAGAAGCTACTGATGCTTTAAAGGCGGGTGGCGCCGGCGCGAATCCGAAGGATGTCGATTCCGTATTCCAGGCAAACAAAGAGCTGCTGTCGTTACATGAGTTGATCGGACATCGGATCTTCCAAATCCTGATTGGCGCTCACCGCGGCCGCACGTACAGCCTGTGATGGTTCAGCGCACCCGGGAAGGCTTCTTCGAATTTGCGGAGAAGCCGTGCGCAATACCTCATAAACCGACCGCGTTCTTACCCGAGTGAAGTTCGCGTTGTTTTCCATGCCAAATCAAGACGCCGGTCGTGCCGGCCGGAAGGTCCACGATAGCTTTTAGCGCTTCGCCTGCAATCTTCAGGTCCACTTTGATTTCGCCCTGGGGATGCGGCATGCGCGCCGTAATTCCCGGCAGCTCCCCCAAATTGGGTGCGATACGAACGGAGTGGAACCCCGGACTAGCGGAATCTATCCCAGCCACGGTGTGCAAGAGTTCGAAGTTTGGACTTGCTCCCCAGGCATGGCAGTCGGAGCGTACGTCCGGTCCATCCCACTCCGCCCAAGTCGTCAGTCCCTGCGACATCATGTGCCGCCATGGGTCCAGAACGCTTAAATACTTACTGCCCAAACCGACCTCGCGGAGCGCGGCATTTGTATACGCGCGAAAATAGATCGACGACTGCGCCAACGCCTTGTCGCTGAAAATCTGTTCTACTACCTTGCGCGCTTCGGTTCCCTGGGTTACATGCGCGAGCACCGCCAGCGTGTTCACCTGTTGCGACCACGTGCGATGCAACGGTTGATCTGCGAACAATCCGCGAGTATCATCCCAGTCCGTCTTGCGGATCGTCGCCGCCAGCTGGTCCCCCGCGGTCCGGTATTCAGCCGCTAGAGAGCCGCTTCCCAGCGCAGCATCCAGATCGGCCGCCCATCGATATGCCAGCAGCAGTTGCAAATCCAAAGCTGCCGCTGATGTTCCATCCGCATCGGCCGGCGGCTCGCCCGTGGGCCATTCCTTCACCCAGTCCACAAAATTCCACCACGGCAATCTTCCCAGCGAGCCGTTTTGCTTTTGATACCGCGCAAAAAAACTCAAGACTGCGTGGACGCCAGGCAGCATTTCGCGGACGAACGCAGGATCGTCAGCATACATCCAGTAGTCGTGCACCATTCCGATCCACCAGAGCGAGAACGGCGGAATATACTGCTGCAGATGCGATGGAGCGCGGCTGTACGTGGCGCCCTCCGCGGTTCGCGATGAATTCAGCAGTGCGATTCCATTCTTCATCAGCCGCGTGTCGCCAGTCATATAAACCGAGACCAGCATCTGAATTCTGGCGTCGCCCGCATATTGCAGCTGCTCGTAATACGGACAATCCATGTACGTCTCATGCGCGCACAATCGAGCTGTCCGCCATCCGATCGTCAACATCTGTTGGATTTCGTTGTTTGCCTCACCGGGCGTGGTCTCAAAGGTTGCCTTCTTCTGGAATGGATAACCAGTGAATGCGCCCCCTATGCTATGCACGGTTAAGGCGTCGTCCGCAGTCTTTATCTCTAGGCGCAAATAACGGTACGTTCGCCAGAACAGCGGGCGGTACAAACGACTGGCGCCCCCGTCGGCGATGAACGTATCGAAGACCCCAATAAATTGCTTTCCTTCAATCTCGTTCCGATTGCTTTTGCTTGGCGTGCCGTTCACCACGTCATACAGCGCCTCCGCATACCGCAGGTTCACTTCCGCATGCGATCCGCCGCTTACGGTAAGTTCCGGATATGCGGTCGTCAGATATCCCTGATCGAACAGAATCGAGGCTGACGTATGTGCCGGAATCGTGATCCCGGACGGCTGATCCGGTTTAGCGATTCCCTCTGCAGTTCGTATCGTGAGCGGCTTTTCAGGCTGCAGCTCTTCCTGTGGAATCTCACGCCCAACCAGCATCCATTGATTCGGCGCATCGCGCGAATCGCGATCTGCCCCACGGCTGATTTGCCGCGCCGCGCTCCAATGCGAATCGTCGAAATCTGTCTGCTCCCAACCCCACGGATACTGACTCGCGTCCACCCGCTCGTTCGGCGACAGAGCATAGTAGCCCGGGACATGCTCTCGCGGCAGCTGCGTGTATGCGGCATCGCGCATGCCCTTCCACTCATGGTTGGTGGCAACCAATGCGTTCGCCGGATCTTGCGCATCCAGCAGAAACCCCGTGCGGCTGCTGATCTGCGCAATCGCACGATCCGGCCCGTCGTTCCACACCACCGCGGCCAGCGCATTCTTTCCGGCTCGTAATTCCGGCGCGATGTCCACGCTTTCATACCGCCAGCGAGTTAAATCGCTGCGCGCCGGACCTGCCGCTACACGGACGCCGTTAACGAAAAGCTGGTACCGGTTGTCCGCGGACACATAGACAACAAAGTGCTCCGGCTTCAATGCCAGTTCGAAATCGCGGCGGAAATGGTAAACGCCAAACCCTTGCGGCGGCGTATCGGCAACGGCGATCCACTGCCCTTTCCACGCGCGCACCGTCACCGCTTCTGGTGCGGACACCGCAGCGCCGGCGGTTCCAAACAACATCATCAAGAATGCGATCTTAGGGCTATGGCTTGACACGAAGAAGCTCTTCCAAGTCCTCAATTTTTTCGGATATTTGGTGGAGTTTACGCGATAATCCCTGGATTTCCGACTCCGAGCGCCGGTTCACTTCAAAATCCAACTCACCGCGCAGCCGGTCTTTTGCATCCTGCCGGTTCTGGCTCATCATAATCACCGGCGCTTGGATCGCGGCGAGCATGGAAAGGAACAGATTCAGCAGGATAAATGGATACGGATCCCATGCATTTTTGCCCAAGGAGATGTTGATGATGGTGTACACAACCAGCGCAGTCAGAAAGGAAATGATGAACGTCCAAGAGCCGCCAAATTGCGCCAGCGAATCCGAGATACGGTTCCCGATTGTCATCTTTTCTTCAATGACCTCGTTCGGATTTCGCATCGCGCGTATTCGCACAAGCTCTTGTGCCGCATGAATCTGCCGCCCTAAGACGGTCAGCAGGTCGATGCCCGCCAGCGGCTTCTTCGTCAGCAGCACGCTAATGTCGTGCTGATCGACCTCGATGCATCTCGTGTCCTCCTTAGCAATAGCGGCCGTTTGGTGCGGCGTCTTTTCGATCATGGAAGCGAACCCGAAGAACTCGCCCGGGCCCGGTTCAGCCACAATCACCTCCTGGTGATCCTCGTCTATGGTGCTCACCACCACCCCGCCGGAGATGACGACATATGCACCCGTTGGCGGATCTCCGATCTTGTATATCCGTTGCCGGGCGGCAAAGGTCCTCATCTCCACCTGTCCCGCCAGCACTGCCAGCTCTTCCGAGTCCAGCAACGCGAACAGCGGAACGTCTTTCAACAACTCTGGATTGCAAGCCATAGCTCTGACTCCGTAAGATACACTTTCTACGACTAAAACGATATATGCGTTTGACGATCGTTCTGCTTCTTTTTCTATCCGCTGCGCCACCCGCCCTACCCCAGGAAAAATACAAAGACGTTACAGCCACTGCGGAGGAGCGCGCCGCCGACTTAGTTTCGCGTATGACACTGGAAGAAAAGGTATCGCAGATGCAGAATAGTGCGCCAGCGATTCCGCGTCTGGATATTCCCGCCTACGACTGGTGGAACGAAGCGCTCCATGGCGTTGCCCGCGCGGGTCTGGCAACCGTGTTCCCGCAAGCTATCGGATTGGCCGCCACCTGGGACAAAAATCTCGAGCACACCATCGCCGATACCATCTCCACCGAAGCCCGTGCCAAATACAACGACGCTATCGCCCACGGCAATCACAGTCGGTATTACGGCCTGACCTTTTGGTCTCCCAACATCAACATCTTTCGCGATCCCCGCTGGGGGCGCGGCCAGGAGACTTATGGCGAAGATCCCTTTCTTACCGCCCAGATGGCCATCCAGTTCATCAAGGGAATGCAGGGAGACGATCCGCATTACTACAAAACCATCGCCACTTCCAAGCATTACGCCGTTCACAGCGGTCCGGAGCTTCTGCGTCACGGCTTCAACGTACAAGTCACCGAAGACGAGCTGAGCAACACCTATCTCTACGCCTTCAGGCAGACCGTCGAACAGGCGCACGTCGATTCGTTCATGTGCGTCTACAATGCTGTTGACGGCGTTCCCGGTTGTGCCAATAAATTCCTGCTCCAACAAACTCTGCGCGACGCGTGGCAATTCAAAGGTTACGTCGTCAGCGACTGCGATGCCGTAGACGATATCTACACCGGGCATCACTACACCAAAACGCTCGCGGAAGCCGCGGCCCTCGCCGTGAAAGCGGGAACCGACCTTGACTGCGGCCGGAGCTACAACCAGCTCACTACGGCTGTCCAGAAAGGTTTGCTCACCGAAGACGATATCAATCGCTCGGTCATTCGTTTGTTTACTGCCCGCTTCCAACTCGGCATGTTCGATCCGCCGGAAAACGTGCCGTTTTCGAAGCTTGGCTTGGATGTCGTGCAATCGCCGGAACACCAGGGCACTTCGCTACAGGCCGCGCGTGAGGCAATCGTATTGCTGAAGAACGATCAGAACTTCTTACCACTAGAGAAAACCCCGCGTCGCATCGCAGTCATCGGTCCCGCTGCTGACGATCCTGACGCCATGCTCGGCAACTACAATGGAATTCCCTCGCACATTGAAACTCCTCTTACCGGAATCGAAAAACAGTTCGGCAGTCGAGCCAAGGTCGAGTTCGCGCTGGGAAGCTCCTACGTCGCCGGCTGGAGCGCTCTCGTACCTCAGAACGTTCTCACACCAGAAGCCCAAACCGCCGTACACGGTTTACGCGCCGAGTACTACGCGAATGAAGATTTCACCGGTAGCGTGGCGTTGTCCCGCACCGAACCCCGCGTGTTTTTCAGTTGGGAGACGCTGGACCCCGCAATCCTGAAAGCCGTCTCGCCCGACCGCTTTGCGATTCGCTGGACTGGCTACCTGCATCCCAAAGCTTCCGGCGAGTACCAGCTTGGCGCCATCCGCCCCGAGTGCCACAGTTGCGGGCGCGTTGATGCAGCGCGGCTGTACATCGACGGCCAGCTCTTGACCAACGACGCGAAACAAGCCGGCGAACAGATGTACTCAAAGACGACTGCGATTCAGCTAGTCGCCGGCAAAACATACCAGATTCGGGTGGAATATACGCAGCACGGCGGTGGCGGCGGGTTGCAGCTCGTCTGGACGCCGCCTGCTAGCGCCGCGCTCGAAGAAGCAATCAATTTAGTCAAATCCGCCGACGTTGCGATTGCGTGTGTCGGGTTGAACTCACGCCTCGAAGGCGAAGAGTCGCCGTTGAAAATTCCCGGTTTCGCCGGTGGCGATCGCACCGACATCCGCTTACCTGAGCCACAACGCAATCTCCTCGACGCACTCTTCAAAACAGGTAAACCCGTCGTCGTCGTTTTGGTAAACGGCAGCGCATTGGCCATTCCGGAAGCCCAGGAGAACGCTCGGGCAATCCTTGAAACCTGGTACGGTGGCCAGGAAGCCGGTACCGCGCTGGCCGAGACCCTCGCGGGCAAAAACAATCCGAGCGGCCGGCTACCCGTCACGTTTTTCGCTTCGGTGGATCAATTGCCGCCGTTCACGGATTACTCGATGAAAAACCGCACGTATCGGTTCTTCAGCGGCAAGCCGATTTATCCGTTTGGTTACGGCCTCAGCTACTCGCGTTTTGTTTACTCCAACGCCAAGCTCGAGCCGGGCAGTGAAAACACTCGATTGCACGCCAAAGTTCAAAATAAATCTTCCCGTGACGGCGACGAGGTGGTTGAGGTCTATCTCACTCTCCACGATGGCACGAATCCGGAGCTCCGCGCATTCGATCGTTTCCATCTAAAGGCGGGCGAATCGCGCAACGTCGAATTCACTCTCGACAATTCAGACCTGAAGGGCCGTATCGTCAGCATCGGTCAACCATCCGTCCTGAAGCTTCAGCGATAACGAAAATTAAGTTTTCGACACCGGCGCTACATTTTCACTCCGCCGTGACCATTTCGCCCGTATCATGTAACCCATGAGTACCGAGTCCCCGGAACACCCGCTCCATCACTTCCTGAAAGTGGCGCGCCCCATGTATGCGCGCCAATGGCTTCTTGGGCCGGTTCCCCGCCACGCCGTACCGGAAGAAGGCATGCCGCCGAGCACCGCCTACCATCTGATCCACGATGAACTCATCCTTGACGGTAGCTCGCGGTTCAATCTCGCTACATTCTGTGGCACCTGGATGGAGCCCGAAGCTCACAAGCTCATGTCCGAGACGTTCGATAAGAACATGGTGGACAAAGACGAGTATCCGCAAACCGCGGAGCTCGAGATGCGCTGCGTCCATATGTTGGCAAAGCTGTGGCACTCACCCGAACCCGAGAACACGCTGGGCACGTCGACGATCGGATCAAGCGAAGCGTGCATGCTGGGCGGCTTGGGGCTGAAGTGGGGATGGCGTGTAAGGCGGCAGCAACTCGGGCTGCCGGTGGATCGGCCCAACCTGGTAACCGGCACGAACACCCAAGTCTGCTGGCACAAATTCACCCGCTACTTCGATGTGGAAGATCGCCCAGTTCCCTTGCAGGGTGAAAGCTGGGTAACCGATCCCGAGCGCGCCGCAGCCGCCTGCGATGAGAACACCATCGGCGTCGTCGCCATCCTGGGCAGCACGTTCACTGGCGACTACGAGAATGTACAAGCGCTCAGCGATGCCCTGGATCGCTTGCAGGAAAGAACCGGGCTCGATATTCCCATTCACGTCGATGGGGCCAGTGGTGCGTTTGTCGCGCCGTTTCTGCAGCCGGACCTTAGCTGGGATTTCAAATTGCCGCGCGTCAAATCGATTAATGCATCCGGGCACAAGTATGGCTTGGTTTATCCGGGCGTCGGCTGGATCATCTGGCGTGAAGCAAAAGATCTTCATCCCGATTTGATCTTCAACGTCGATTATCTCGGCGGGACCATGCCAACGTTAGCCATCAACTTCTCCCGCCCCGCAAGCCAGGTCGTCGCGCAGTATTACAACCTGATCCGGCTGGGAAAGTCCGGCTATCGCGTTATTCATCAAGTGTGTCAGGATGTCGCCGTGGGTCTTGCGAAGAAGATTGAAGACCTTGGACCCTTTCGTGTGCTCAGCGACGGGCGGAGCCTGCCCGTATTCGCCTGGGCTCTCAAAGACCAAAATATGAACTGGTCGCTCTACGATTTGGCTGATCGGTTGCGCGATCGCGGCTGGCAAGTCCCCGCATACCGCATGCCCGCCAATCGCGACGACTTGATCGTGCAGCGCATCGTCGTTCGCAACGGATTCACCCACGACCTTGGCGATATGCTCATCCGCGACATCCAGCGCCATCTCGCATGGTTCGCCTCCCAACCCGGGTTAAGGCGAACCGGTACCACTGAACAGTTTCATCATTAACGTCTAATATCTGGAAGCGGCCAACCAGAACGCGGAGCCGCCGGCGTGAGCGCGCTCAAGAAACCAACTTCCTTAAGGTTCCTGTCGTAAATAGCGTTCACTGTTTGCGCAGGTTTATCGATCTGGCGGTGATAGTCTGGGTCTTCCTCATCCCGCGTGCGCAAATATATCCAACCAGGCAAACTGCTTCTTATCGCCCTCAGCCTAATCGGCTCCTCCGCCTTCGCCCAGGCAGATTACGATCTCCTGCTCCAAGGCGGCCATGTTGTGGACGCGAAAAATGATCTCAGCGCGATTCGCGACGTTGCCATCAAAGACGGGAAAATTGCGGCGGTCGAGCCGCACATCGATCCCGCAAAAGCTCTGAAGACCGTCGACGTAAAAGGTTTGTACGTCACACCCGGTCTGGTCGATATTCACGTTCATGCGTACGCCAGCACCGGCGAGAAAGGGTCGTACGCGGGTGATAACAGCGTCTGGCCAGATGACTTTACCCTGCGCACTGGTGTAACCACTGTTGCCGATGCCGGTTCATCCGGGTATAAAAACTTCGAGGATTTCAAGGAACACATCATCGATCGTTCAAAGACGCGGGTGCTGGCGTTTATCAATATCGTGGGCGCCGGGATGCGAGGACCGAAGTTCGAGAACAATCTGCAGGACATGGATCCGGCACCGGCCGCGGCGCTCGCGAAAAAATATCCGCAGATCATTGTTGGCATCAAAACCGCGCACTATGCCGGCCCCGAGTGGACGCCGGTTGAGAACGCGGTGAAAGCCGGCACGCTGGCCAACATCCCCGTCATGGTCGATTTCGGCGCCAATAAACCCGAGCGCCCCATCGACGTATTGCTGACCCAGAAGCTACGGCCCGGCGACATCTATACGCACTGCTACTCCGGGCTGCGGAACGAACTTACAGCATCGGGGAAAGTAAATCCGGGCATGATCGCCGGTCGAAATCGCGGCGTCATCTTTGACGTCGGCCACGGCGGCGGCAGTTTCGCCTGGCGTATCGCTGTGCCGGCCGTGCAACAAGGCTTTCTACCGGATTCGATCTCGAGCGACCTCCACATCGGCAGCATGAACGCCGGCATGAAAGACATGCTCAACATCATGGGTAAGTTTCTCGCGCTCGGCATGTCGGTCGATGACGTCATTCGCTGGTCAACCTGGAATCCCGCTCATGAGATTCACCACCCGGAGCTCGGAAATCTCTCCGTCGGCGCACCAGCAGATGTCGCGGTGCTGAGCCTCGAACAGGGAAACTTCGGCTTCACCGACATGTATGGGGCGCGCATGAACGGTCATCAGCGGCTCGAATGCCAGATGACCGTACTCGCCGGGAAAATCGTCTATGACTTGAACGGAATCAGCCGCCCGGACTGGAAATCGCTCCCGCCGGATTATAAAGAAGTGGGAGACAGCCGCTGGGACGCGCTGAATCCGGCACACAGCCAAGAGCACTAACGGTATATCGATGCGGGCTCGCCTTCGCGTCAGACTCAGCCGCGAGCTCTAATCAAAAAGATCGGGCTGTTCACGCGTAATTAAATCCCACAGCGGTTGATATTGGAACCAGCCCACTCTCGGGTCTCCTGTCTGTTTCTGAGCAATCAGCGCGCTCTCGTGTGAAATCTTCACCGGCTTTCCCGCGGTTTCTGCCAGCAACTGCGACTGACAGGAGCGGTCCATCGTAATAAAGAACCAAGCGGCTTCGTCAACAGTTTTCCCTACCGTTAATAGGCCATGATTTTGCAGAATAACCGCTTTGTGCGTACCCAAAGCCTCCGCAATCCGGTCGCCCTCGGAACTGTCGTAAACGATGCCCGTGTAATCCGCAAAGAGACCGTGATCCTGGTAAAACGCACACGCGTCCTGCGTCAATGGGTCGAGCAGACGGCCCAGCGAAGACCAGGTCTTCCCGTACAACGAGTGTGCATGAGCCGCTGCAATCACATCGGGTCTTGCGGCATGCACCCGCGAGTGGATCGCGAACGCAGCTTCATTCACCGGACGGTCGCCTTCCACCACTTCGCCTGCCTCATTGACAAGCACCAGGTCGGAAACCCGGATATGCGCGAAGTGCATGCCAAAAGGATTGACCCAAAAATGATCCGTCAACTCCGGATCGCGAGCTGTGATATGGCCGGCAACACCCTCGCTGAAGCCAAATTTTGCAAATAGCCGGAAGGCCGATGCCAGGCGCTGCTTACGATGGAGTCGTTCCTCCGCGACCGTAGCGAAGGTGGGCGGATCAGGCGTCTTGGTAATTTTCACCTCTCGAAACGTAATACCCGCCATGGGACACCTCCTTTTCAAACGCAATCATAGAATACTTGGCTTGTGTTTCGCGATGGGCGCGCCTCGGATCAGCCCACTAAATGTAGGCAATTACGTCGATCTCAACCAGCGATTTCCCCGGCACTCCCGCCACCGAAACAGTAGTCCGCACAGGCGGTTCATCACCGAAGCGGCCCATGAAGACCTTGTTCATGGCGTCATAGTCTTTCAGGTCCGCAAGAAAAACGCTCGCCTTCAAGACCTTATTCATCGACGAGCCGCATGCCTCGAGTTTTGCCTGGATGTCGTCGAGTACCTTCTTCGTATGCGCGGTGATGTCTCCCTCGAAGTGAGCGCCGATCCCCGACAGAAACAGGAGATTGCCGTAAGAAACAGCGGGACTGAATAGTGCTGGTTTCTCGGGCTTTTGGCCATTGCTCCACCAGACCTTCTTTCCCTTAGGGGTCTCATCGGCGCTGGCAACCGCTCCCGTTGCCGCACCCGCCGCGACTACCGCCGCGCTCTTACTTATGAAGTTACGTCTGTTTGCTTTCGCCATATTCTTCTTAAGCCCTGCTTCCTTGTTTCCCTTCGTTATATTGGTGCCGCTTTGCCGACCATTGGGACATCCCGTACTCTCCCATATTCAGAGTGCCGCTCATGCTGTCGCCCTCAACCGTACCGGAGAATTCATAGGATAAACGCTGGCCTTCAATCTGTTGTGAACTGCGGAACTTCACCTGGTCGGCAGTGACGCTTCCGGTCAAATCGCCCGAGCCGTACTCGCCGTAATGAGTGCCAACTACTTTACTCCCGTGCTGTTCGAATACCAGCTTGTGTTCAGCGGACCCTAACGAGAACGTGAGCGTCGCCTTCCATTGACCGTCAATCGACGCAAGCTCTCCCTGCGGAACTGCTGGGTCCTCATACGTCGGATGCGCTTTCAACGCGCTGCAGATTCGTTCCGCAACAATCTTGTCTTCGCCCGGCATCATCATCCACGGCGTAACCGTAATCGAGCTCTTCATTCTGTCCGGCCGGGCTCCGCTCGATCCTCCCAGCGCGATACGCGGCTCCGTGTCCAGCAACAACTGGCTCAACTCCTGACCTGTGATGCCCAGCTGCGAGCCTTCCCACTCGATCCGCAAACTCGGCGTGCGATTCGATAAACCCTCCGGCTCATGGACGTGGGTCGTCACGCCGTTAATCTTCGTAACCTGTCCGGAAATATAGTCGAGCTGTGTGTGCCAGCTACGATACTCGGCTTCGTGGTCGCGCGTCTTCCATGCCTCAGCCGCGGCTAGCATGCCCATAATCTCCTCTTTGCCGACTTTCAGGGATCGTCCAAATGCATGGTGCGGCGCGCTATTTGCCCAAGCTGCCTCCAGCAGCGTTTTGTCCCCAAGAAGCAACCCGGCAGCCTGGGGCCCGCGTATGCATTTGCCCCCGCTATAAGCAACCGCGGTAGCGCCGCGTCCCAGGTGAATATTCGGGATCGTGAGTCCCTCGGCAGCCGCGTCTACGATCACCGGAACGCCATGCGGGCGCGCCATATCGCAAACCGCCTTCGTGCCTAGCGGCCCTTCGTCGCCCGGACCAGCGAAGATATAGATCATCGCCGTCTTCTCGTTGAACGCCGCCTGCATTTCTTCCGGGGTCTTGACGGTGATGATCGTCACTCCCAACATGCGAACAGCATGATCGTAAACGTTGCGCGAATATTCCGGGATTATCACCTCGTTTTTCAGGCCGGTCAAGTTCGGCAATCGCTGCATTCGCTCCGGATTGGTGCCCGCAATCACGGCGGCCGTAAAGTTGGTCAACGCGGCGCAGCATCCCGCCGTCACAATGCCCCACGGCGCGCCGGTCAACTCCGCCAGCTTTCGACTCACGCCGTTCATCAGCTCGTCCATCTGCACGTAGTTCTGTGACGCTTGCCGCATCGCGTCCTTCACCTCCGGCAGCGATTCCGACCCGGTCAGGATCGTAAACGTCCCGCGCGCGTTGATGATTGGACGGACACCGATCGACTGATAAAGCGCCGAATGTGTACTCTCGGCAGCCGATTCTTTTGCAGGTGTCGCAATGGCGTCCGAGGAAGCACCGGCTAGCGCTAATAGACTGCCTCGTCGAAGCAGACGGCGGCGGCTGAATACCGAATGAGCCCCCAGAATCGATTCAAAGAAAGCGTTAGCCATTGAAATACTCCGTTATTGTTCCGGTTCGATCATCAAAATAGTAACGTGTGACAAGCGGCCTTAGTTCATGCGAAACGGTAAGCGCGAACCCATCTGCGCTCATCGCAATGTGAGCCGGACCGCTCCCGGCTGCGGCGCTCTTCTGCAGAACACGAATCATCTTCCCGTTCTCGAATTGAAACACATTAACTCGATCGCTGCCGAAATCCGTACTGATCAAAAATCTGCCCGACGGATGAAAAACGACCGAGTGAGGATGGGCCGATGCCTGTTTGACGGGATCCGCGCCGCGTCCGATCTCCTTGATGATCTGGCTCACGCGCCCCAGCGCCCCATCAGCCTGGATTGGAAGAACATTGTAGGTGCCGCCGCCGTAGGCTGCAACCACCATATGATTCCCGTCGGGAGAAACGGCGCAATGCCGCGGGAACGTCGAAGACAACGACAGCGCCTGCCGGTTGATCAGCGCCAAGTGCCCGCTGCGCAGTTCGATTGCAAATGCTTCCACAAAACCCGTCGGAAGGCCCTGATAATTGTCGACGTCGTTTATGGCAAACAGAAATCTTCCGCTTGGATGGAGTACATGAAAGGTTCGCCGGCGACTGCGTATTGCGCTGGACCGTGCCGTGCTCAAAGCCGTCGCTGCGGCGATGCTTCCAAGAAAAGTGCGCCGGTTCATCCTTTCGGCCTTATCGACATCGCATGATGAAAAACATTATGCGGATCATAACGCTGCTTCACGTCTTGCAGGAACGGATACAGATCGCCTTCGCCGTAGTACAACTGCGGCCAAAACGAATACGCAAGCATGTCGCTGTCCGGATAATTGATGTAACAGCCCTCATATCGTTGTCCCGGATACGGCGTTCCCGCATAACGCGCCGGCACTTCTTCCCCGGAGTATAGATCCGTATAGAAATCGCGCATCCAGCTCAGGCGTCCATTGTCCTCTGCGGGATCCTCCCAGAACGACATGAACTGTAGCTTCATTATGGAGGATCTTTGAAAGCAGGACGTTTCCGCAGCCATCGCTGGCCGGTTGATCGCACCGCCAAACGAATCGATGGCCAGAATTGAGTGCTTGAGCTCGGCTCTCTCCCCAGTTCGGGTCATATGCTTGTAAATTCGCTTTGCTTCAGCGGCCGTGAAGTTCTGCTTCATATAAGTGGATTTGTATTTGGCCCGTTCTCTCCCGGACCCTCCACCTTCTTCAATGGTGGCTTCCAGCCATCCGCGCCGCGTAAGGCCATGTGGGCCCGGACACGCCTCGGAAGCAGAGGGCTTCCGCGATATGACTTTATCGCCTTGTATTGCGAGATGCTCGGGTGAGCCGTTACAGCCTTCGAACCGGTCCAGGAACTCGTCCAGCACCGACAGGTCACGGCAGCTCCCGTCCGGATTGCAGAATTGAAAGGACAGATTGATGAAATCGTGGGACATGTTCAAAATCGAAAACAGTCCCCACGTGTCCTGTTGTGTACCGCGTGTCGCCCAATAGTCGCCGAACTTCAGCACCAGATCCACAAACCGCGCTTCCGTCATCCTGGCCCAATCAAACGAAATCCCGCCGCTGATCACTTCTTGCGGAGGAACAGGAAGCCTATCGAAGTAGTAGGCCGTGATCACACCGAAGTTGCCTCCGCCCGCGCCCCGGCACGCGCGAAACAAATCGGCGTGCTCTGTTTTACTTGCCCGCACTAGTTGCGCTTTGCCGTTGACATCGATCGTTACGATATCCACGGCAGACAACCAATCCACCGTCAATCCATGGAGCCTTGACAAAAGACCATAGCCGCCGCCCGTAATATGCCCTCCAGCACCCACCGTGTAACACGAGCCCGCGGGGATCGTCACACCGTGGCGCTTGAAAAGATTGAGGTACGCATCGCCCAGTTGCTCGCCTGTACTGATGCGATACCGTCCTGGATCCCCGGGCATATGACTGGATGTCAGCAGACTGAGATCCAGCAGGACGCCGTCCGGATTGTTAGCGACAAAATCCTCGTAGCAATGACCGCCGCTGCGAACCGTTGGTCTTAGCCCCGCGTCCACGGTGCGCTGCAGCGCGGACACCACATCACTCGTGTTCTCACAGATCTCGATCAAGCGAACGGCATCGGACGGGGAAGCCGGCCAACGCAGATTGTGTCCCTTCAGAAGCGAGCTGTAACGCGGGTCCTGCGCGTCAATACGAACGCTCATCGCAGATTCATTTTGACACTGGGGCGGGCAATTGCGTGCCTTTCGCCTCGGAAACCGCGCTCGTCAGCTCTATTTAATCGCCTGGTAGCCGCACTGTGCGGCTTGCTTCATTGCCTCGAGGGCTTCCGGAACCCCCATGAGAGGTGTCGTTTTGACGTGCCGGCAAGCGCCGCCTGCACTGAACGCCATCGAGATTGCCGCCGCGGCAACGTTGTTTGGCATCTCCATGATGCCGACAATGTCCTCTTCGCCGAAGGCGAACCAAATCCGCTCCAGCTTTCCGCCCAACTTCTCAATTGCGGCTTTAACTACTTCCTCACGGTTTTGCGGACTGCGAATAAGTGCCGCCCACGCCGCCGGTGCATAAGAGACCTGCAAAAGATATTGCGCCATGTGTTCTTGACTCCGGCCAAAGATCATATAGCACTGCACGCGTCATTTGCAAATGGCGGAGCCGAGGTATTCGGTTATTTTCTGACCGTTCGGCCTACAGAAAATTGATATCTCTGGTTTCGAGCACCTTTTTATCAGTGCCATGTCTTGCGATTTCGAGCATGGCGCGCCCAATCTGCTCGGTTGTGGTAACGGAGTTGGGAAACAGCGCTTTCATCAGCGGAAGCGCCGGCCGCAACACTTTGTAGAAGACGCGGTACAACTTCGTTCTCGACTGGATACCGTGCAGCGGCTCAATGACGCCGGGTCTTAGCATGTAGGCGTGAAATGGCAACCGCAGCAATGCATTTTCAGTCTTGCCTTTCACGCGGGCCCACATCACTCTGCCTCGTTCGCTGCTGTCCGTGCCTTGGCCCGATACGTAGATAAACGTCATGCCTGGGTTTACCCTGGCCAGTGTTTCCGCCGCCGCTATCGTAATCGAGTAGGTGATACGCGAATACTCCGCCTCCTTCATACCGCTCGACGATACTCCTAAGCAGAAAAAGCACGCATCGAAGCCCGATAAATCGACGGACACTTGCGAGTAATCCGTAAGATCTTGCAACACCAGATCCGTGACTTTCACATGTGTCGATCCGGAAGGAGAGCGGCCGATGCAAAGCACCGTCTTCACGTCTGCAGCGTGCACGCACTCGCGCAGGACTCCCTGACCCACCATCCCGGTGGCGCCGAACAGAATTGCGTTCATGAGGGTTGCTTTATTCTGCCCGCGGAAGTTTACGCGGCGCCGACGACCCTAGCTCGATTACGCTCGACGGTCACAACCGAATACAGCGATGGGTCCGACATGATCTTGTTTACCAGCGCGGCATGCATCGCATGGCCAGCCTTTTCGGCCACCACCAAACCGAGAAGGGGCCGACCGATCAGAGCGAGATCACCGATCAGGTCGAGCGCCTTATGACGGCAGCACTCGTCGGGAAATCGCAACCCGCCGGGATTTGCCACGCCTCGTCTGGTAAAGCAAACGGCGTTGTCAAGTGATGCGCCGCGGATCAGTCCCATCTCGCGCATCTGGTCCAACTCGTATTCAAAGCCGAACGTTCGCGCTGGAGCGATCTCTTGGGCGTAGCTCTCGGGAGTAACGTCGAGTTCCAGGGTTTGATGGCCCACCAGCGGGTGGTCGAAGAAGTTATGGCAGCGAAGCTGAAAGCGGTTAGACGGGAGAATCGACACGCGTTTTCCGTTTGCTTCCACGCTGACCGGCTGCGTGATCTGCAGGTACCGGCGCGGCCGGCGATACTGTTTGATGCCGGCGCGGCGGATCAGATCGACGAACGGCGAACCGCTGCCGTCGAGAATGGGCACTTCCAGGTTGTCTAGCTCGATAAAGGCGTTATCGATGCCCATGCTGTACAGCACGCTGAGCACGTGTTCGGTCGTCGAAATGAAGATTCCCCGCGGGTGCATCAGGCTGGTAGCGTAGCTGACCCGCTCGACAAATTCCCAGCTAGCCGGAATCTTGGTATTTTCCAGATCCGTGCGAACAAAAACGATTCCGGTGGCCGCTGGCGCCGGAGCAATACGGAGATGGACGGGGGCCCCGTGGTGCAGCCCGACACCCGTCACATCTAACGGGCGGAGGATCGTAGTCTCACAGATCATGCGAAGTTCTCAGCATAACAACTGACGCCGCACGATCGCTGATAGATGCAAATTTTTCAATAGCTTACACCCAAGTCACTTGTGGCTTTTCCGCCACAAAAGGTACTCACCCGCAAACTCCGGTGTGACCCATTGGCCACAGTAGGGCTACGTAGTTGGGGGCCAGAACGGCTCGGCTGCCTCGATGAACCGCACGGGAACGTCATGAATGAACGTTTGGAGCCAGCGCGCGCACTCCGCCATGCCTGCCTGTTCCGACGGGATGTGGCCCAGAATAATCAAGCCTTTTGCTTTGTGTTCCGTTACCGCATCCGCGGCGTATTCAACCGTTTCCCATTCGCGAGCTTCGCCAATAACCAACGCATCGACATCAGGCCTGGCAAGCTGCGCCATCTGCCTGAGCGAATCTGCCGCTCCAGGCAGCATCGCCACTTTGCTCACGCGCAACGCCGGATCGCCGACCACTCGCACAATGCGGATCCCAAGCTTGTGCTGGAGTTCCACCGCAAGCTGGTTCAGTGTCACCGAAGGATGCCGGAACAGATGCGGGTCGGCCGGGTCCTGTAGACTCTCCCACCCGAGCGCCTTGGTCATCCCCAACTGGATGCCGTCGGGAGCGCGCTGGTGCCAATAATCGTGAAAGCGCCAAACCACCAGATGATGCTCTTGAATGAAGCGCTGTTTCTGCGCCAGCACCGGGTCGTTTCGTTGCGCCAGCTCTGCCGTGGTGTCCAGGTGGTTATAGAACGTCGGTTCGTGCGTGATGATCAGGTTGCAGTTGGCGGCGGCCGCGCGTTCCAGCACGTCGAGCGTGGCCATCATGGTGACCGCGATGCACGTAACCGGAGTACCGGGCGATCCGGCCTTGAACGTATCGACGGTATCCGGTTTCCAGGTGAGTCCGGTTTGCACCTGAATTCGTTGAATCAGGTCCTGCGCGGTAGGCGGCGCTGTCTGCGAAACTCCGGCCGTCACGAGCATGAGAGCAAGGAATAAACGACGTGGCACCCGATGATTATCACTCGCGGCGCGCTTCGTATGAGAATAAGCCGTGGCCCCGCGTACGAAATTGGATAAATCCGCTTCCCTGTCGACCCGCGGCGTGCGAGCCATCTCCCGCGTGCTCGCCGATCCGCGCCGCTTTCAAATACTGAAACGCATCGCGGCTCAGCCATGTACGGCCTGCGCGGATCTCCGCATGGGACTTCCGATTACCGCCGCCACACTGTCTCACCATTTGAAGGAGTTGGAAGCAGCCGGGTTAATCGAGATCACTCGTCGCGGCAAGTTCGCCGATATCGCCTTTCAGCGCCCTGTGTGGGAAGCCTATGTGGCCGAGTTGCACAACCTCTGAGAACCGGATCAACCTCGTAGGGTCATCTGGCAGGCAATTCGGCTGTTACTTGCGAATGAAGAACAGCAACGCCCGGGTCGCGCTGTAAGGCTCCGGAATAGCGTTTCCAAAATCCGTTGCTGCTCTCGGTAGAGGGAGAGAGTAGCGCTCGCGTATCGGCAAGCAATTGTTCGAGAACGGAGGTTTCCGCAAGTGGGTTTTTTGCGGCAAGAGTTTCGTCGATCAACACGATCAGATTGGTCATGGGTTGAAGCCACGCGAACCACGGATCGTTGATCAGCAATTGAAGAAAAGCGCCCGGGGAACCTACCGGGCCATGCGTGATTTCGTAGGCAGTACGCTCGGAGTCGAGAAGAGCCTTGTGCAGAGCCAGTACTGTATTGCGAACCTGCTGTAATTGCCGGCGTGCCGCCTGATTGGCATCGGCCGCCTGGTTGGCAGCGAAGGAAGGCTCCATTCCTTCAGCGTAAACCGTTCATTTCGCCGAAGCGCGATTCGCCGCGTCAAGACGGTCTAACAAATGCCGGACTGATTCAGCATCCTGGGCTTTGGGGTTGAGAGCCAGGTATGCGCGCAAGTGCTCACTCGCCTGAACTGTATCGCCCTTCTGCAAACAGATATTGCCGAGCATATTTTCGGCTTGAGGAAACCGGTGCCCAGTATCCAGCTTGATCAATTCACGCGCGCTTTTTTCCGCTTCCGCCATGTGCTGCAGGTGATAGTTGCTGAGGGCGTTGTACCAGTAGGAAGACGGAAACTCAACCGGATTCAGATCCAGAGCCTTCCGGCTGTAATCTGCAGTCTCCTGCCATTTGCCTTCCTGGCCGGAAAGGTATGCCAGCTGATCGTAAGGGCTGACGTAACGGCTGTCGGCGCCGATGGCACTCTGGAACGCCTGGCGCGCCGCTTCCGCTCTGCCCTCGCGCTGAGCGACTTCACCCAAGGCGTACCATGCGATTGCGTATTTGGGATACGCTTCGGTAGCCGAAGCGAAGTGTTTTTCCGCCGCCTCAAAATCACCCTTGCGGGCCAACGATAAGCCCTTCTCGTAGTCTTTTTGCGCCTTCTTGGGAGCCAGCGCCGTCGTCAGGCTGAGTGTAGTCCCCTGCACCGCCGAGAGCCGATGCAGAACCAGCGTGCCGACGTGCACGCCCTCGGTGTCGTAATTGTTTTGCGGAACTGCGAATACATCGGACCGGTAGCCCGGGTAAACAGCGCGGATCTCGCATCCAAACATATTGTTCGTCGACGAAAGCCGGTTCATGCCCATCGGATTTCCGGAAGAGCGTACGCCGTTCGGCGCCAGCGGGGACGCTTCGGAGGCATCGGCATCCACCTGACTGTTCATACCCAATTGGAATGAAAAATTGCCTCTGGAATCGGTGTGCGCTTGCATGTAAGGGGTGCCGCCGCAAACGCGTTCTATCCGGACTTCAATGGACGGAGATGTTCCGTCGTCGAACTGGACGCGGCCGTCGAAGAATAGCGGCCTGGTAGGAGAACCGGGCGGTGGAATGATCGACGGCGAACCTGGGGTTACCGTCGGGTTCGTGGGACCCACAGGCCGCGTCGGACTCGGCGCAGTGGTGGCTGGCCCTGAAGATTTTTGCGCGCCCGCTTCATAGGAACTAATCGCCAATAGCGCAAAAAGAAAGCTGAGGCGTCGAACGGCCCACTGATACCGCATGGAACCCCCAATTGTCACTCTGAGTATGGCACGCAGCGAAGCGCTTGAAGTTCCGCAAAACCGCTGAAATCAGGGTTCGATAGGCTGAGTAGCACGGATTTTACAACTTGTTATGATTTTGCGTACGTTTTCGACGCTGTGCTTATCGCTTGTGCTTCTGCGGGGCGCTCCTCCGGCTGCGGTGACGCCCTCGGCCGGGGTTCTCGAAGCGAAGCTGAACCGAGTTCGCAACAATCCTGCTGCACTCTACGCGTTCCTGTTGAAGATGCCCAAAGGCGCGGATCTGCACAGTCATCTTTCGGGCGCAGTGTACGCCGAGAGCTACTTGCATCAAGCGGCTGCCGCGGGCTTGTGCATCGATACACAAGCCTTAAGTTATGTCGCGCCGGCAGCATCGGACAACGGGCGCTGCAAACCGGATCAGGTGAGCGCAGCGCAGACGGAAACGAATGTCGACCTCGCCAACAAGATGATCGACAGCTTGTCGATGCGCGCGTTTGTACCAGGAAGGGAGTCGGGTCACGATCATTTCTTTGCGACGTTCGATAAGTTCGCCGCGGTATCGCATCGCAGCGAAGGCGAAGCGGTTGCGGAGGTAGTGGAGCGCGCGGCACAGCAAAACGAATCCTATTTGGAACTGATGGCACTGACGGCCGGCAGCCGGGTTTTTCAATTGGGAGAAGAGGCCGGTTTTACGGGAGATTTTGAGGCGGCCAAAAATAAACTGATTGGCCTGGGGCTGGAGAAAGATATTCCGGCCCTGCAACAGCGGGTGGACGGACTCGAACGCGATCGCATTCACCTGTTGCATTGCGACACGGAACCTGGGTCCGCCGCTTGCCGCGTAAAGGTGAACTACATTTTTCAAGTGCTGCGGAACATGCCAAAGGAAGTGGTGTTCGCCCAGACGTTGGCAGGTTTTATGCTGGCGGCAGCCGATCCGCGAGTGGTGGCAATCAATTTCGTACAGCCCGAAGATTATCTGTACTCGATGCGGGATTACCACCTGCACATGCAGATGGTGGATTATGCAAAAAGGCTCTACCCCAAGGTTCGCATTGCCTTACATGCGGGAGAACTTACATTGGGTCTGGTGCCACCGGAAGGCCTGCGATTCCACATACGCGAGGCAGTGATCTTAGGTCATGCCGAGCGCATCGGCCACGCAGTCAGCATCGGATATGAGTTCGATTCGGCGGATACGCTGCGGATTATGAAGCAGCAGCACGTCGATGTAGAGGTTAACCTGACAAGCAACGACACAATCTTAGGTGTGCGGGGCAAAGATCACCCGTTCTTCCTCTACCGCGACGCCGGCGTGCCGATTACGCTTTCCACTGACGACGAAGGCGTGGGGCGAACGCATCTGACCGAGGAGTATCGGCGCGCCGTAGAGACCTACGGCCTTTCCTATGCCGATCTGAAACGCATCGTGCGCAACAGTCTCGAGTTTTCCTTTCTGCCAGGCGCAAGTTATTGGATGAACATCGCTTATCGGGAGCCGGCCACCGTCTGCGCGCGAGCAAGCAGAAGCAGCCTGTGCGAGGCCTTTCTGAAGACGAGCGCGAAAGCACGCGCGGAAGCAGACCTGGAACAACGTTTCGCCGTGTTCGAGGCTGGAAACTAAAAGAAGCTGATCTTTGTCATGCAATTGTCAAATAGAGTGATCGTTACAATGGAGCGATAGCTGTAACGTTCTACTTATGAAAGAACTCTGTCGCGAGACGTATCGGTATCGAGAATTAATCTGGGCGCTGGCGCTTCGCGAATTGAAAGTGCGCTACAAGCGGTCTGTTCTTGGATTCATGTGGGCTTTGTTGAATCCGGCGCTGCTGATGTTGGTGCTGACGGTGGTCTTCACGACCATCATGCCAACGAACGTAAAGCACTTCTCGTTATTCCTGCTCAGCACGATGCTGCTGTTCATCTTCTTTTCGCAGTCTCTGTCGTACGCGGTAGAGGCAATGGTGGGAAATGCCGAACTGATCAAGAAGGTGGCAGTCCCCAAATTAGTCTTTCCGGTGTCGGCGGTCCTTTCGAACATCATCAATCTAGGGTTATCGCTGATCCCGCTGGTTCTGTTGACGTTTGCGATGGGGCACCCGTTTTACTGGACCTGGATCTTCATCCCCATTCCATTGGCCGCCCTGACTTTGTTTACGCTCGGCGCAACCTTCTTTTTCGCCACCGCGAATGTCTACTACCGCGATGTCTCGCACATCATTCAAATCGTTCTGCAGGCGCTTTTCTATCTAACGCCGATCATCTATTCGATTGATCAGATTCCCATCAAATACAGATGGATGTTCTGGCTCAATCCGCTTACGTTTTCTCTGAGCGATTTCCGAATGTACACGTACTATGGAATGCTGCCATCATTCGCATCCATCGCCGCATCGTTCGTTACGGGATTTCTGGCGCTGGGCATCGGGTTTGCGGTTTTCCGAAAGTACCAGCATGAGTTTGTTTTTTACGTTTAACTGAATGGCTAACCGAACGCCGGCGATCAAAGCCGAAGGACTTTCTCAATGTTTTCGCGTGATGCACGAACGGCCTGACAGCATCCGTGAGTTATTTACGAGGTTTCTTCGGCAAAACGTTGAATACAGTTATTTCGACGCGGTGAAAGATGTTTCCTTCGAGATGTTTCCCGGTGAATCAGTCGCTATTTTGGGGCGCAACGGATCGGGAAAGAGCACACTGCTGAAGATGGTGGCGGGCGTCTTCAAGCCAACCTCGGGAAAAGTAATGGTGCGCGGATCCGTGGCGCCGCTTCTGGAGTTAGGCGCCGGCATGCACCCGGAGTTAACCGGCCGCGAAAACATCGTGCTGAACGGACTGCTGATGGGATATTCGAAAGCCGAGATGCTGGCAAAACAGTCGAGCATTATCGACTTCGCCGAAATCCACGAATTCATCGATACCCCGGTTAAGCAGTACTCCTCGGGAATGTACATGCGGCTGGCATTTGCGGTTGCGACAGAGGTTGACCCGGACGTCTTGATCATCGACGAGATCCTGGCCGTCGGCGACATGAAATTTCAGGCGAAATGCATGGAACGCCTGCATGCATTCCGCCGCCACAACAAAACCATTCTGCTTGTCTCCCACGCGCTTGGCCACGTGGCGGCTAGCTGCGACCGGGCGATTTTGCTCGAAGCAGGCCGGGTGGTGCAAGATGCTGCTGTCCAGGTTGCCATTGCCGATTTTAAACAGCGTATGGGATTAGCCGACGAAGAAGTTGAAATGCTCACCGACGCCGCAGCAACGCATTAGCGAATAACATCACATCGCTATTGAAGAGCCGGTTCGATAGAAATGTAGTCGAGTCCGGCCGAGTCTCCGCGGTCCGGCGTGCCGACGATTCGAATTCGATCGTTCGGACGTAGCGCGACGCCTCTCACGGTTCTACGCACGGACGTATCGCCGTTCGGCGTGGCGGATGGCAGCCATACATCGGCAAGCCAGGAATCGATCAGCTGATCGTTGACGAAGATCTGAAAGCGGGCCGAGCCGCTGTTGAGATCAAAGTATTCAAGATCGATGTTGTACCAGCCAGGGTTGCCGCTGAAAGAAGTTGAGGCGGAGCACTCGGAATGGGATTCATTGCAAAGCACGGCTTTGCCGCGCGATGCGTTTTCAGTTGGTGTGATGGCGGCAACGGTGTAGCCGTCGAGTTGCATGGACTCGGCCTCGATACGATTCCGGTAATTCCCGACACGGCCTTTCGCATCCGGAATGCCCGATTCGTTCGCGAACCAGGTGCAGATGGAGTCGCGCCAGACGATCGCGTGTCCCGCCTGATACTCAAGCTTGCTGAGAATGGCCTGATAGCGCGGCGCGTCGATTTTATCCTCTAATGTTCGCCAGAGCGCGGGAAATTGCTGTGCCTCCGCTGCCGCCTGGTAATGAGAATCGTAGATGTATTGGATGACCGTTTCGCCCGAATGCAGCAGATACGTGTACGGCACGTGGTGCATGAAGAGAAGCAGGTTGTCCGGGATCGTTTCGATGGATTCATAGCGGGCGGCAACTTCAGGCGGATACTGGCCGATGTAGCCGGTCCCGGAGGCCACGGTACGGTCCACGCCCACACCTTTCTCATCGGCGCGGATCCACTGTCCCCAGCCGTTGTGCTCCGCGGAAGCAACGTTCGGCTGGTAGTGACTATGGAGAATGTCGGTGAGCGTTTGCAGACCGAGGACACCCGTGTAGCCTTCATACACGCTCCACGAGCGAGGCAAGAGAGACCCAACGGTATCGACAACCAACGCGTTGTTGTTGAAGGTCTGGCGCGTCCACTCGGATGTTATCTGCGCGGCCGACAGATCGGGATCCCAGGCGAGACGGGCAAAGCCATAGAGATTGGCTTGGGCCAAATCGTAACCCAGCCAATTCGCATCGCGGCCAACATTGGCAACTCCAACAAAGCCGCCGACCGGCCGATGGGATAGCTTGCCCGAAACGATATCTTTGACAGGCGTGTGCTGGCCGTTGATGCGGAAGTCGAAATCGAGAATCTCTTTCCACATCGGGACGAGATAACAAAGGTGACGCTGCTGCCCGGTGTATTCCTGTGTGATTTGCAGCTCCAATGTTTCGTTCGTATCGTGAAGAGCGCCGATGAGCGGCGAAACGGGCTCCCGGACCTGAAAATCGATGGGACCGTACTTGATCTGGACGGCGGCATTGGTAGCAAACTTTCCGTCCAGGCTGTGAAAGTTATCCCAGCCGGCGCGAGCACGGTCATTTTTCAAGTCGCGCCAATCCATGTGGTGGTTGTAGACGAAGCCGCGATAGAGAACGATGCCGCCATGCGGGGCAAGCGCGGCAGCAAGAACATTCGCGGCATCGGCATGCGTGCGTCCGTAAGTTGACGGTCCAACGCGGCCTTCAGAATCGGCTTTCAAAACGAATCCGCCCATATCCGGAATGGCACGATAGAGTTCGTCGACTTTGTTCTTCCACCAGGCGGCAACGCGAGGATCGAGCGGATCGAAACTGTCGAGACCACCGACAGCCTTCGGACTTCCCAGATCGACCGAGATGGAGAGCTGAACACCCCAGGGCCGAAAGGCGGCCGCGATGCGCGCCAGTTGGAGAATAAATTCGGGCGACAGCAGCCGCGGATTTGCGTTGACGTTGTTTACGGTGCAGCCGTTGATTCCCACCGATGCCAACAGACGCGCATAATCGGCGGCACGCGTGAGATCCGGCACGACGTTGCCATTTTCATAGAAGATGGAGCGGCCGCCGTATCCGCGCTCAATCGTTCCGTCGATGTTGTCCCATTGGTTGATCCAACGAACGGGTGCGTACGGAGTGCTTTGTTCATCGAGCTTGTCCACAATCTGGTGCAGCATCAGCTTGCGCAGGAGCGCGAATGCGCCATAAAGCACGCCGCGTTCATTCGGGGCAGCCACGATCAGGAGCCGATGACTGTTTCGCGTGACGGTAGTCAGGTAATAGCTGTCCGGCGTTTTGCCGGAAGGAAGCGTCAGGTTCAACCGGCCAATTTCCTGGTAGGTGCCAAGAACAATCATGTCTTCATCGACGACCTGGGTTGAGACACGAAGAGTGCGACCGAGCATGCCGGTTACGGCGCGGACGACTTCAGCTTGCGCCGAAAGAACCGCCGGCGAGCCATCTAACGCGACGACAGTAGCGGGCAGCGTTCGATACAAATCGACGACGGCGGCCTCTTGAATCGGCCGATATCGCAGCCACGCGTCGTAACCGGTTTCGGCCTGCAGGGCGGCGGCAATGGCCGCAAATAAGAGAACGTGCCGCATCATTCGGTAACGCGAGTGGTGCGAATGCCGGCGTTGCGCATGTGATGTGTGCCGAAAGGACACGATATCATCGCATCGCAATTGGGTGGGTTTTTACCGTCTATAGGGCATCGCGGCGCGTTTGAACACCGCGTCTATATCTCTTTTGCAATCAGGTACTTACGGACGATATTTGCGCGGGCTTTAAAAACGCCCAAACGGTAAAAACTCCAGGTTGCTGCGGGCTACGTCACGTATGCCGCGACCGGCTGGCGCGTAATGGACACTACCGTGATGTCATCTTCCTGCCCAAACTGCTGCGCCGCGCCGGCGATTTCGGAAGCCGACCTGCCCGCGAGTTCCTGCACGCGTTCAAAACCCAGCAAATCGCGTTTTCCGTTGCGCGCTTCAAGCACGCCATCGGAGACCCAGAGCACACGATCGCCCGGCGCCAACTCAACCGACATTTCCGTCCAGTGCCCCTCAATTTCGACACCCAGCGGAAGCCCGGGCGGAGCGGCGATCTCTTGGGCGTTGCGATAGGGTGCAAGGTGACCGGCATTCGCGATCGTGAGCGTGCCGTCGGCATCGAAACGAGCGCAACAGCAGGTCGTGAACCCGCCTTCGCTGCGGCCCAGCAGAACGCGGTTAAGTTCTTCGAGGATCGGGCCAGGCTGATCCGATCTTCGATTCTGCAAAGCGCCGACAATGACGGACACAAGCAGAGCCGCCTTCATGCCCTTTCCGCTCACATCCCCGATCACTACGAGAAGCGAATCGTTAGACGCAGGAAAGAGCTGAAAAAAATCCCCGCCTACGTCCGTTGCGGGACGATAGCTCGCGTCAACCTCGAAGCCCGGAACGTGGGGGGATTGAGCAGGAACGAGCAGTTCCTGCACATGGCGTGCCGCTTGCATCTCGCCACGTAATCGCTCCTGCTCGTCGCGAAAACGCAAATTCATTTTGTGGACCTGCATCGTGATGGCCGGCACCCACAAAAGAAAGGCTGCGTCCCAAACCCAAACCTGGAAGGGCCCAATAGAGACCCAGGTTGGCAAGGTGACACCTAAAATCAAAGTCAGGAGACCCGAGATAACGTTATCCAGCGTTGCGGCGCACGAAGCTGCGAAAAGTAGAAGAGTGACAGCGGCGCCGGCGGTGTGTTTTCGTGCCTCCGACGCCGCTACCGCAACCGGTATGATCGACGCGAGAGTCTGCAAGGCCCAAGCAGCGAGAACTAAGTAATAGGAACCAGGCGACTGCCATTGGAACAAAAAGAACAAGAGGAAGAAAAACGGCTCGATACACCGCAGCGCGAACGGCACGCGACGCCGGAAGAGAGCATACGGAAACTCGATCGTGCTAACCCACCAGACGGTCGTGATCGCGGACAGACGAAGCAACACAGGAAACCAGTCATCAAGAGGTCCGTCGTTTGAATAAAACTCGAAAAGGACCCACAGGGCGCGGGCCAGGAGCATTGCTCCCAGCCAGCGGAATGCGGCGCCTTGGGATACCGAAGGAGGCAGCAGTAAGAAATATAGTCCGGCGACCAGAAGAGCAAAATCGACCAGCAGTTGAAGTAGCCGCGACTGAAAATCTGCACGCAGCAGTGCCGACTCCGCATTCTTTAGGGCGGCTATGTCACCAATACTGTTATCTACGGTCTCCAGGCGCCCAATGCGGCCTCCATAGTCGAGTCCGATTTGGCCCACACGAATTGCGATGACATAGGCTCCGGGGCTTGCCGAACGGCGCGGGAGAGGAAAGATGCGCCATCGCGGAACAAACCATCTCCCGCGCGCGAGATTGCCGAAGCTGCCGATCTGCTCGCCGTCCCAATAGGCGTCGTAAGCATAGGCGATCGGACCGAGCATAAGCCCCGGATCGGACATCGGACCTGATGTAACGTGAATCCGAATCCAGTAGTGTGTATCCGGTGGTAACGGACCAGGAACCGGCAGTACAGGCCACGCGGAATCATCGAACGTTGGGGCAGCCCATTGCATGTCGTCGCCCGTATGCCACAGCCAAGTACCATTGAGCTCCGCACTCCAGGGACCCGTGGCGGCGTTCGACGGCACGTGCGCTGTAAGAAACGCAAGCGGAATGAGGCTAAGCCACATACACCGCTACCGGCTGGCGAGTAATGGAGACGACGGTGATGTCATCTTCCTGCCCAAACTGCTGCGCGGCGCGCACGATTTCGGTAGTCGACCTGCCCGCGAGTTCCTGGGCACGCTCGAACCCGAGCAGATCGCGTTTCCCGTTGCGGGCTTCGATCACGCCGTCGGAAATCCAGAGGAGACGATCGCCCGGCTCGAGTTCCACAAACATTTCCGTCCATTGGGCATCGGCATCGACGCCCAGCGGAAGACCCGGCGGCGTCGCAATTTCTGTCCCGTTGCGATAGGGAGCAAGGTGCCCGGCATTGGCAATCGTAAGCGTGCCATCGGCATCGAAACGAGCGCAACAGCAAGTGACGAATCCGCCCTCGGTGCGGCCCGAGAGCACTTCGTTCAACGAACTCAATACCGAAACCGGCCGCCCCCCTTCGCGTCGAATACGCTGCATTGCACCGACGATGAGGCTTACCATCATGGCTGCCTTTAAGCCTTTGCCGCTGACATCGCCGACGATCATCAGCAGACTGCCATCATCTTCATTGGGAATCAATTGAAAGAAATCGCCGCCGACCTGTTCAGACGGAATGTAGGCGCTCTCGATCTGGTACTGACCGACGATCATGCTCGGTGGTGGCACCAGCAATTTCTGAAGCTGTTGTGCCGCGGCGAATTCCCCCGCCAGCCGCGCCTGCTCTACGTTGGTTCGACGCGCTCGATCCGCCAGCACCACTGCTGTTGTAATCAAAAAGATCGTTTGACCGATCTCGATTCCTCCCAACGAAACTGGGCCCAGTTCCCATTGAGGGTAGCGAATGAAGGAACGAAGAATGGCTGAACCACCGGAGATGACAGCCGCATCCGCAGCCACAGAAAGGTTGACCCAAATGATAATCACTCCGTAGAAAAGCATGGGCAGCGCAAGGACTCTCGCTTCGCGATTTCCCCGCCTAAGCTCCTGAAAGATGACGACCAGCGGGAGCACCATGCACGGTATGGTGGCCAACCAGATCCAGGGCAGCACGTAAACATCTGGCACCCATAGGAGTCCGAGCAGACGAACTGTGAAGATCGATGCAGTGTAAATTGCCACTGTTTTCGGAACACGTCGGTGAAACAGAGTCCAAAAGAAAGGAGGTAGCAGCACTTCAGGAGCAAAACCGGTTTCCAGCGCAGAAGACAAGTTCACGTGCATTGGAACGATGATCGGGATCACGTGAACCGCCGCACGTAAATTAAAAAACAGGGCGACCACGACAAACCAGAAATACTCCCACCGCGATCGCTCAGCCGACCAGAGCCGCAGCACATAAGCCCCCAACAGCAGGGCAAGTAATGCATCTACGACGTGGCGCATCGAGTCAGCAGACTGGGTAAGTGTGTGGAATTCCTGCCGCTGCTGCAACAGCGACTCAGACCCGAGTTCCAGATCGAGATCCGGCACGAATCCCGTGACGACCCTTGAGAGGGCCGAGTGCTGCATTCGTATCGCGAACACCACATCGCCGGACCCCGGATGCTGAAAAGCCGGCGAGGAAACCACACCGTACCGTGGAATCACGTACTGAGGTTTAGCTCCCAAACGCCCCCAGGAGGCGATCTCCTTTCCGTTGGCATAAAGCACACTGGCGGGAGGCATGAGAGTACCCACAGACCAGTTAACGGGCACAGGTGTTTCCGGCAGGCGCACATGAACGCGGGCCCACGAGATGCCTAGCGGAGCCAGTGAGCTCGATGAACAAGGAGCCCAGTCATGATCATCAAAATCCGACTGTGCCCAGCGCGGATCGTCACCGGTACGGCAGCGCCAATCCTGGATATGGGGACGGACCAGAATCTCGTTCCGGGCCGCCGCACCAGCTTGGCCCGCCGCTGGAGTCGACAGAAGTAGTAGCGCAGGTATGAACCAAACCGGCGTGGACAACACGACCGCTACCTCCTCGTCGTCAGCTGAATGAAGGATTATCCGAAGGCTGCCTTTGCAGCCGATTCGGTTGGATGCAGGCTGGTGTATTTCGTCAGCCCCAACAACGTGAAGACTTTTTGGAAGTGAGGCGTGAGCCCGAAGGTCTGAACCTTCTGCCCGGATTTGTTTGCTTCCATCAACAGTTGAATGACCAGAGCGATGCCGCTGCTGTTCAGGTACTGCACTTTGCTGAAATCCAGCAAAATCTCTTTCGTCTCGGGCGGCAGCTTCTGATAAGTGCCCAGCACCGCGTCTTTGCTGGCGCTGGTGACATCTCCTTCGAAGCGCAAGATGGCGAGCGGTCCATTGTGCTCCACCTTCGCTCTAGTCTGGGTCTGAGGGTTCATCGCTTACTTCCTTTTCCCTATCCAGATGAATGGCGAGCCGGGCATAGCTGCCGCCCCGCTTATCGTTGACCCACTCCGCTTCATCGACCAGCGATTGAATAAGAAACATACCCATCCCGCGTAGATCCTCTTCACCGTGCATTTTGCGATCGATGTCCGGCACCCGAACCGAAGATTTCACCGCACCGCGGCCACGATCGACCACTTTCACCTCGAGCGTGTTCTCAGCAATCGAAAGAACCACCAGAACCGTCTGTGAGGCATCCAGGCGGTTTCCATGTTCGATGGCATTGATGCAAGCCTCGGCTACGGCCGTCTTTAGATCCTCGATACGGTCGTCCGTAAAGCCCATTAGTCCGGCGACGCTTGCGGCCGTGCTCATCGCAACCTTTTCATAGCCGAGACGGGAAGGGAGCCTGAGTTCGGTGGTAACTGCCTGTTCACGATCTGTAAGAGCCTTGCTCATCATGCGTCTTTCGGCGCATGGCGAAGCAGCGCCAGTGCGGTCATATCGTCGCTTTGTTCCGTGCTGCCGGCGAACTCACCCAATTGACGCCACAGGCAGTCGAGCAGTGCGCCGCAATCCCGCTCCGTGCTCTCGACGAATGCTTGCAAAAGGCGTTGCATGCCGAACTCCTCGTCACGCTGGAAAACCTCCGTCAGCCCATCGGTATAGAAGAGTACCTTCGCATTCTGCGGCAGCGAGCAGCGTTCGACAGAGTATCTCATATTGGGGAGCATGCCGAGGGGCGGGCCGCTCGCCGCAAGCAGGGAATGACAGCCGTTCTCCTGCACGATAAATCCGGGGTTGTGGCCGGCATTTATGACCTCAGCCTGGTGCAGACGCGCATCCAACCGCAGAATGATGGCAGTGACATAACGGAGCCGTGCTTCCGGGCCCTCGCTGTAGTGCAGATCGTTGATACGCCCGGCCAATTCATCAATGGGCAGACCGGAAACCGCCATGGCTCGAAATGCTGCGCGAAAGGATGCGCTCATGAGTGCGGAGGCGAGCCCCTTCCCGGCGACATCCGCGACGATCATCGTGTAGCGGCCGTCAGGTGAAGCAAGAATGTCGACGTAGTCTCCGCCAACTTCAAAGCAAGTCTTGCAGCGATAGTCGAGGTGATACCCGGAGATCGTGGGAACGGTTTGAGGCAGCAAGCTTCGCTGAATGACGCGCGCGGCGTCAAGGTCCTGCTGCACCCGTTCCCATGCAAGCAGCCGCTTGTGTTGCCGCGCATTTTCGACAGCGACCGCCGATTGCAGCCCGAGTCCCTCGAGGAAATCCTGTTCTTCCAAACTGAGTGGCTTGCCGGGACGCAAGACGACGAGCCGTGTCAGCAATTGCCCGCGCTTGTCAAGCAGACGTATGTTCGGGCAGGCCGCCCATTCCTCGGGGTGCTCCCCGTGTGCCCAGTCGGGTACGTGTCCGTAAGATTTTTGCCGCGCGCTCGCAATCGCTTCGCTGTCCGTGAAAAACGCACCGTCCCCCTCCAACTCCTTGACCGCGATCTCCAGAATGCAATGGAGAACGTCATCCAGTTCAAGCGCTCCATGAACCTGTCGCGATGCTTCGAGGAGAGCCTCCAAGCGGGCGATGTTCTGCTGAAAGTGAATAGTCTCGCTGTGATCCGAGTGCGGGGGGAGCATTGCAGCCTTCGTTCGAGGTTCGAGGTAAGTATCATATCGAGGTCCGCGCTCGAATCCAACGGAACGAGATGATCAGGCCGGCATTGGTCTGTCCTTCAACGATGGACCGGACGAGACGTGCCCCGCGGCAGTAGTTGAAAACTTTAAATTAATGGGGCTGGTTGGCGTGTTTGCCGTCATGCTGCGGCGCGGGGTTCGCAGCCGGCTTTGCGCCGGGTTGCGCTTCGGCGTGAGCATGCTGCTGCTCTGCATGCGGCGCTGGTTCGGTCCGAGCCTCGGCGTGGGCGGCAGGTGCGTGTTGCTCTGATGCATGCGGCGCTGGCTCCGATGCATGCGGCTGAGGAGCGGGTCTTGCTTCTGTATGCGGTGCTGGTGACGGCGTGGGTTCCGGGTGAACTGGTTGGGGATCATTTGCGGCAGCAGGCCGCTCTTCAACATGGGGCGCTGAAGCGGGTCTTGCTTCAGTATGCGGAGCAGGCGCTGGCGCAGGTCTCGCTTCGCTATGCGGGGCAGGTGCTGGAGCAGGTCTCGCTTCGGTATGCGGAACGGGTGCTGGTGCGGGCCGTGCTTCAGTATGCGGAGCAGGCGCTGGTGCGGGCCGTGCTTCACTATGCGGGACAGGCACTGGTGTGGGCCGTGCTTCACTATGCGGAGCAGGCGCTGGTGCGGGCCGTGCCTCAGTACGCGGGGCAGGCGCTGGTGCAGGTCTTGCTTCGCTGTGCGGTGCGGGTGCTGGTGCCGGACGTGCTTCACTATGCGGGGCGGGTGCCGGAGCAGGTCTCGCTGCGCTTCGTGCGGCGGGCGTTGGTGAGGGCCGTGCTTCCGGTTGCGGCGTCGTCATGCGAGCGTGTGGCTCGGTATTCGGTGACGGATGTTCATTGGGACGCGTCAACTGCTCGCGGGTGGGCGCGGGCGCGGCGTGTGCGTTCACTGGCTGCTGCCGCACCGGTTCTGAAATTGGATGGGGAGCAGGCGCCTTGTAGGCAGTCGGGAGGGGATGGTTTGCAGCAACCAAGGGAGGACGACCGTGGTTCGCGGCGGCGAATTGTTCCCGATTCGTGGCCGCTTGCCGAACATGAGTGATTTGCGCTGGAACCGGAGGCATCCGGCGCTCGTGCAGCACGGCTGTTTCCGATGGCGTCGGACGCATTTGGACGCCGCCAGGGCCGTTGTAACTGACTCGGGTGTTGGTGATGTTGACAACTTTATAGTTGTAGACGTTACGAACCACTGTGGTATTCACGTTCGTCACGCTGCGGTTATACGCGAACGCGTCGTGGTGCCAGTAACCGCCTTCATAGCCGCGGCCTACGTATCCGTGGCCGTAGTTGATCCCGCCGTAGTAGCCGACATGCGGGCCCCAGTAACCCGGGTGCCATACATAGCGGTGGCCCGAAAAACCCCAAAAGGGAGGTGTCCACAGTGCGCCGACGTAAGGAGCTAACACCCAAGCGCCCGGGACCCAATAGTATCCTGCCCGGGCGTGGGCCCAATAACCGGGCGTCCACATATAGTTGTCGCCAGGACATGGAGGCTGGCTGTAGTCCGGCAGCGGAGGAGGCGGTTGATCGACTTCGACCGGCTGCTCATAAGCAGCGGTGTCGTAAGATCCAGAGTCGTAACTCGATGGCGGGGCAGTCTGCTCAGTTGGCGGGTATGGTTCAGACGGATATGGTTCGGATGAAGGCGGATATGGTTCGGATGAATAGGACGGTGATGCTTGAGGAGCGGGCTGCGATTGCGCTGTTTCGGCTACAGGAGCAGGTTGTTGCGCGGGCGCTGTCGCTTGCGGCATGGGCGCTGTCGTTTGCGGCGCAGTTGCTTGCGCTTGTTGCGCGGGCGCTGTCACTTGTCGCGCCGGAGCTGGGGCCTGTTGTGCTGCGGCAGGAGAGCCGGCATCGGGCAATTGATTGGGCGCGGCGGAGTTTGCCTGCGCTGGATCCGTGGCGGGAGTCTGGGCCTGCGCCTGGTCCTGCGTCTGTGCAGTTGCCTCAGCAGGATTTTTGTTGCAGCCTGCTAACCCAATGCCGATGGCAAGCGCCATAACCGGAATTATTTTGAGCCTGTTATTGTTACTCATTGTTTTCTCCCCATTTCTTTCGAGCCCACTGTGATGACGCCCGCTCCCCGAAAACGATACAGGTTTAATGGTTGGTTCATGCAGGGTGGGGGAAGAACGGGACCTTCGGGGAATAAGCGCAAATCGAGGGACTAAAAGTCTCAGTAACCTTTTTTCCGGGCGTACTTATGAAAATCAAACTCCATCCGCTTGTTCTAGTACCAAGTTGCGAAAGTTCGTGTATACCGCTCCCTGGCGGTCGCGGCTCGGAAGACCGTGCAGAGCCGCGCGCGCAAGCAAGCGGTTTCGGAATTCGACCAGATGTCAATTTCCGCAACTTGGCACTAGCCGTCGTGGTACTGCCGCTCGCATTGGTGAGCGCAATAAACGCGCAAAGTACATCCGGAAGTCATCCGGCGTTACCCGCACTGCCGGCTCCGCTGGATGTTCCGAAGCCCGGGCCATCAACGGATGCGCCATATGCGCCGATGCCGATTCTGCCGGGAGGCGTTGTCGTCCCTCTTTATCCGCCGAATTCGCCGTATCTGAATAAAGAGCGCGTGCATGAGGCGGAGCAGTACAACATGAGCCAGTCCGTGCCGGGACGGATCAACAGCATTGTCAACATTCATAATCCTTCGATTGAGATGCATCCGGTGGATCGAAGTTTGAATACCGGCGCGGCGGTCATCCTGATTGCCGGCGGGGGACACAACTCGCTAAATGTCGGCAGTGAGAGCGCCGACTTCGTGCCGTTCTTTTACAACTATGGCGTGAACACCGTGATCCTGCGAAGCCGGTTGCGGCGGGATGGCTATAACCCGCAAGTGGATGAAGTAAACGATGCGCTGCAATCGATTCGACTGGTCCGCGCTTATGCAAAAGAGTGGAATCTCGATCCCAATAAGATCGGCGTGATGGGCTTTTCGGCCGGCGCGGAACTGGCGGCTGCCGCTGCTGTGCGATTCGACGAGTTCGATAAGAAAAACAGTGACGCGGCCGATCCGCTGGCGGGAATTTCATCCCGTCCGGATTTCGTGGGAATCATCTATCCAGGTCCTTCGCCCTTTGCCAAGAATCGTACGCCGCCGCCCATTCCACGCAATGTGCCACCGGCATTTGTGGTATGCGGCGGGTCGGGCGATCGCGTTCACGCGATCTGGGCCATGGAGTATTTTTCTGCCATGTTGACCGCCAGCGTGCCGAACATTGAAATGCATATTTATGGAAACGGGCGGCATCCAGGAGACGCGTTGAGCGATGGCAGCCACATGAGCGGCGGGTTGACGGACCGTAATGATACGCCTTTTGGTACGTGGCAGTTTCGCTTTATTGACTGGTTTCGCGATCTCGGCTTTCTACAAAAGCCCGGAGTAGAGACAAAGGCAGCGAAGGATATTGCGGCGTATGTGAATCAGCCTGCACCTTGAAGGGGATTGACGGATGCGCGCACAACGAGCGGGCGCTTTGCGCTTCAGAGCGGTTTAAAGCCGGACGCCGGGCCGCTTGCGGCAGGGGCCGGATCCCTTCGCCGCAACCAGGTGACGGCACAGAATGCTCCCAACCATGAGCCCAGAGCCGCGAACACAACATACGCGGGATTGCCGGTGTAGCTGATGACGGCGAAAGCCGAAAGAAGATACCAGAGGCTACTCCAGTTCGCCGCCGATATCCGGCGGCGCGCCGAAACCGCGGACGTAAACAGGACGTAAACTGCGTCCGTGGTAGCAGTGGAACCCGTCACGCCAAGAGCGATCAGTGGATTGATCATGTGCATACGCGCTTCTTCATTTTGGCCCTGCGCCAGAAAACAGACCGTATCGTAAGAGGCGGCGCTTACGTCACACGAGTGAGCTTCTCAACGCAAGAAGCCGGAGATGACGTAAATGATTAAGAGCAAATCAATTCGTCCAGCGGGCATTGTTCTGGCTGTATTCCTGACAGCCGGCGCCGTTGGCGCGCAGGAGAATCAGCAGCCGTATCCGACTGCTCCGCAGCCTCAGTATCCTCAGCAGCAGCAATATCCTCCGCCACAGTATCCACAGCAGCAGACTGCGCCGCCGCAATATCCGCAGCAGTCACAGGCACCGTATCCGCCTGCTCCTGCGGGGCAATACCCCGCGGCGCCGGCGCCAGTGTTAGCGCCGCAGCAGTTAGATCAGATTGTGGCACCGATTGCGCTGTATTCCGATCCCCTGCTGGCGCAGGTTTTGACGGCCTCAACCTATTACAGCGAGATTCCGGATGCAGCCACCTGGGCGAACCAGCACCGGTATCTTACGGGGGCTGCCCTAGCGCAGGCCATCCAGGACGATCAATTGCCATTCGACCCTTCCGTCCAGGCACTGCTTCCGTTCCCGCAGGTGTTGGATTATATGGCGCGTAATATGGCTTGGACGCAAGCGCTTGGAAACGCCGTGTTAGCGCAGCGGCCGGAGGTGATGGATGCGGTGCAGCGAAGGCGGCAGCAAGCGTACGACTACGGATATTTGAGAAGCAATCCGTATGAACGAGTGGAGGCGGTTACGCCGTACAATGTCGAAATCATTCCGGTGAATCCGGGCGCTTACTACGTCCCGATTTACGATCCGTATGTCGTGTATGCCCGGCCAAGGTCCGGCTTTGTTGGCGGCGCAATCCGTTTCGGGTCAGCGGTCAGCTTGGGTGTTTCGTTTGCGCCTTGGGGTTGGGGCGGTGTCGGGTTCGGGTGGCGTGACCATTCGATTCGGGTTGCCGGACGGCCCTGGGAGCGTAGCTGGGTGAACCGGCGCGGTTATGTAGCACCGTATGCGATTCGGCCTTATTCCGGACGACAGATGGAGCGCCACGATATGCATGAATATCATGCTCACGAGGAGCATCACGACGATCACCATCATTAGATGCCATTAAATCTTCGCGTGGACTCTAGCGGAGCCTGCCAAAACCACGGGCCGCGCAAGAGCGTTAAGTTACAGTGCTGTTGGCCCGGCGCCCACGTGCTGGATGCTTGAGAAGCGCAACGGAGAACTGCCGTCCATAGTAAAAATAGAGAGCATTGGGTACTCCATCTGTGGATCTCGATCAGCGCCGGCCGCAGCGAGCCATAAACGACATCCTGCACAGCAAGATTTCTTTTTTGCTCATCTTACTTCCCGTCACCGTGGTCGCGGAGTTTTTCTTCAGAGATCACCCTACGGTCATCTTCTTCCTGTCGGCCGCCACTCTCATTCCACTCGCGCACTTCTTGAGTGAATCAACGGAACACCTGTCAGTTCATACCGGACCAACGCTCGGAGCATTGCTGAACGTAACGTTCGGTAATGCCGGCGAACTGCTGATCGGCTTCTTCGCTTTGCGGCAAGGCCTCGACCGCGTCGTCAAAGCATCCATCACGGGGTCCATTCTCTCGAATCTTCTTCTCGCACTCGGCGTGTGCATGATCGCCGCGGGCGTAAAGCGGAAGACATTGAAGTTCAATGCTCTGGCTGCTCGTACCCGCGCCACTATGCTGGCCCTTGCCGGACTGTCTCTTATCCTGCCCGCGGCTTATCACTACGGAGCGCGTTCCACATCTGCGGTTGAAGCAGACCTCAGTTTCGAGTTCTCGGTGATCCTCCTCCTGACGTATGCGCTCAGCCTGGTGTTTTCGCTGTGCACACACACTCGACTTCTCGCGGCGGAGCGTCAGGAATCCGACCAGCAACCGTCATGGAGCAAAAGGGCGGCACTGACAATGCTCTTCATCACATCAGGCTTAATCGGCTGGATGAGTGAGATTCTCGCGGGTTCGATCGAAAGCGCCGCAAAGCAGCTGGGCATGAGTGAAGTATTTGTTGGCGTCATCATCGTGGCGGTTGCGGGCAATGCCGCCGAGGGCTTATCGGCGGTGAAAGGCGCGCTGTCAGGCAGCATGGACCTCAGCGTGGGCATAACGCTCGGAAGCAGCACGCAAATCGCTCTTTTCGCGGCTCCGGCACTGGTGATCATGAGCCACTGGACGGGGCACGGCCCGATGAACCTGCTGTTCACACCGATTGAGATCACCGCGCTGGTGCTGGCCATCGGCATCACCGGCCAGATTGCTGGCGATGGCGATTCGAATTGGTTTGAAGGCGTTCAATTGATTGCCGTGTACCTGATGCTCGCGGCTATGTTCTTCTTCTTGCCTGGGTGACGGTACGTTGCCCTATCCGTGACGAATTGGCGCAGACTCATCCGCGGCGGCGGGCCAAAACACTTCAGCTGCGATTCTATTCTGGGGGACATTGTCAATGGATATCGCCGGATGGGAGGAGATGTATCGGACCGGCGAGCGCGGAAACGAAAACGCTCCGACGATACTGCTTGTGGAGACGCTTGAGAAGCTCGCTCCCGGCGTCGGGATCGATTTGGCATCCGGAGCGGGCCGTAACGCGATCTATATGGCCGAGCGTGGATGGACCGTAACCGCTGTCGACGGATCCGCGCGAGCCATTCAGCTGCTTGAGCAAAGAGCAGCGGCTTGTGGTCTGAAAATACAGACATACGTAAGCGATTTGACGGCCTCGGAATTCGTGATGCCACCGGATGCGTTCGATCTCGTGTTGATCGCGTATTATCTACAGCGCGACTTGTTCGCGAAAGCGAAAGCGGCTGTACGGCCGGCCGGCGTGATCATCGCAATTGCACATATTGCCGAGGACGGCGAGCAGTGGACCGAAAAGCGCGCGGCTCCCGGTGAATTGCAGACGTTTTTTAAGGATTGGCAGATTCTCTGGAACTACGAGGGCGCCTCGCGCGACCCGGCCCACAAGCGCCCTGTCGCGGAGATTGTGGCTCGCCGGCCCTGAATCGTAGATCCATCCGAATCACCGAAGCGTGTCTCCGCGCGTTAGAACACGGGAACCCACATGTAGAACTCCGCTAGATTACGAGTGTGTCGAAGCCTGTGGCATGAATCATGCTTCTCGCGATTCGGCCCCAACAGCCCCTTCAGGCTTGCACTGCGGGTTCAAATTTGCCGCTTCTTTTTAGTGATGCCGAAACTGGTTGAGCGCAGTCGTCACATCGTCAATACCTGCTGCATCGAATAAATACGCCCACCATGAACATCCTTGCTCACGACCTTCCGGCCGCTATCGTTCCTGCTCCCATGCCGCTGCTTGATGCTCCGCCTCAATGGCTTTTGGACCCACAGGCCATCTACCTGGAGCCCGCTGTCGAACAGTTCGCAAGGGGACGGCAGATTCTCGCGCGCTTTCCTCGAGCAGAACGGATCTTCGTCGACTCGCATTGGCAAATTCCCGGCTTGTTCGGGCTTGAAGGCAACGTAGCGGACTGGAACAAAATCAAGCGGAACGTTCTTGTTTTGGGCGTCAAAAAGTCGCTGCGCGCTGAGCCGAATAGCCGCTCATCGGATTTCATTGCGCCTTCGCATGCGAATGGATGTGCGATGTCGTGTTCGTATTGTTATGTACCGCGACAGAAGGGCTATGCGAATCCAATCTCCGTGTTCGTGAATATCGAACAGATCTCCGCGTACTTAAGCCGGCACGCGACTAAGTTGGGCTGGAAAACAGAACCCACTCAGATCGATCCCAAGTTTTGGGTCTACGACATTGGGTGTAACAGCGACTGTTCGGTGGACGCGATGGTGTCCGATAATGTTCGCGATCTGGTAGCGCTGTTTCGTACGCTTCCGATGGCGAAGGCGAGCTTCGCGACAAAGTTCGTCAACCGCGACTTACTGTCATATGACCCCCAGCGAAAGACGCGTATTCGTCTGAGTCTAATGCCGCAGTCCGTGGCCAAGGTAGTCGATGTGCGTACCTCCTCGATCGGAGAACGTATCGCCAGCATCAATGATTTCCATCAAGCCGGATACGAAGTGCACCTTAACTTCTCACCGGTGATTTACTACGAAGGCTGGCAGGCCGATTATCGCGAGCTGTTCGATCAGCTTGCGCAAGTGCTGAGACCCGAAGTGAAGGCGCAGCTTGGGGCAGAGATCATTTTTCTGACACATAACGAAAAGCTGCACCAGATCAACTTGGGATGGCACCCGAAGGGCGAAGAGCTGTTGTGGAAACCCGAATTGCAGGAAACCAAATATAGCCAGATGGGCGGCCGCAATCTCCGTTACAAGCGCGGTCTCAAATCAGGGTTGGTGGATGAGTTTCGCGCCCTGCTGAACAGGCATTTGCCGGAGTGCCAGATCCGTTACGCCTTCTGAAATGGCTGCCACAGCTTTATCTCCTTTGCGGCCCAAGCTCTGGACGCCGCGACAGGTTCTGGTAACGCCAGAAGCGCTGAATTACGCGCATGGCCGGGCCATGGTGGAGCGAGCCGCTCAGCTCGGGGCGCGCGTAGTTCAACTGAAGAACAATCGTCTTGGAATCCGGTCGGATGATTACGTCCAGGCGAAGACCACGCTCGCAATCGTCACGGCGAGCGAAAGCGCTCGCAAACTCCAGCCCATTCCTCCCAGTGCTGATTGGCAGTTCCACATTGCACAGGGATGCCCGGCACACTGTCAATACTGCTATTTGGCTGGGTCGTTGAGCGGCGCGCCTGTCACACGAGCTTATGCAAACATTCACGAAATCCTCGGTGGTCTAGCGCCGTACCCCGGCGACGGCCGAATCACTTCCGCCTCCGCAACCCGCAGCGCTGAAGGCACAACGTTTGAGGTATCGTGCTACACGGACCCGCTCGGGATTGAGCATTTGACGGGCTCGCTTGCTGAGTGCATCCGCTTCTTCGGTTGCTGGGATGCACAGGTGCAATTGCGATGGACGACCAAGTTCGACGCCGTAGACGAATTGCTGAATCTGGACCACAAGCGTAAAACGCGCGTACGACTTTCGGTGACGGCTCGTAAAGTGAGCCGCGATTTCGAAGGTGGCACTGCGACGCTGGCGGCTCGCTTGGCGGCCCTGCGAAAGATGGCCATCGCCGGCTACCCGGTCGGCTTGACTATTGCGCCCATCATGCCGGTCGAGAACTGGCGCGAAGAATATCGCCACCTGCTGAGATCAATTCGCGCCGCACTGGATGGTATTCCGCATTTGGATGTGACTGTGGAGGCCATCACGCATAGGTTTACCCTGAAATCAAAGCTTGTGCAACTGGAGTGGTATCCGAAGACGACGTTGGATTTAAACGAGGGAGCACGAAGCCGGAAGATTACGAAATTCGGTTCTGCCAAGTTCGTCTATCCGAAACCAGCGATGACCGAAATGCGTACCTGGTTTGAACGGGCGCTATCGGACGAGTTACCCGAAGCGCGACTGCTGTACTGGACTTAGCTTCTCGAGGGCTTCATACAAAGTAAACTGTCGGTCACAGCATGTTGCAAAGTGCCTCCATTTACGTCTATCTGGTGACTGGAGGGCGCAAAGCTCCGCGCAATTTGCTAGAGCTGATCATAAGCTCTTGCCCGGGAGCGACTGCTTCATGTCAATAAACTCCTCGAATGTGCCTGAATCTACCCAGATGGTTGACAGTAGTTCTGCCCACAAGCTGACGCTGGCCGATATGGCCCGCGTGTTTGAGGGTCCCCTAGGAATCCGTTCCATCTCCCTTACGGGTTTGTTCATCCTGGCTTGCTTTTACACGCTATATTTCGCCCGGAATTTTTCCTTCCGGTCATGCTTGCGGTTGTTTTGATGTTCTTGTTAACGCCGATCGTGCGTACTTTGAAACGAGTGAGAGTTCCGGAAGCGTTGGGTTCGGCGATCGTAATCGCCGGTATGTTGACTCTTGCAGGTTTTCTCGCCTTTGAACTCTCTGGCCCGCTGACAGAATGGCTGGAGAAGGCTCCTGAAATCGGCGCGAAACTACAAGAAAAGGCTCAGCCACTCAAAAAGTATTTTGCGAAAGTTTCAAATACAAGCGAACAAGTGGAGAAGCTGACCACAACAGCGGTTGCGACCAAAGACGCGCCGCGACAGGTGGAGCTTAAAAAAGCCAGCTTGCTCGACAATGTGCTCAGCGGGACTTCGAAGCTCGTGTTCAGCTTACTCGTGGTGGTGGTGCTTTTATATTTTTTGTTAGCCTCTGGCGACCTTTTCTTAAGCAAGCTCGTTCATGTGCTACCAACCCTATCGGACAAGAAGAAGGCAGTGCAGATTGCCAGGGAAATAGAAGGCAATATCTCCAAATACTTGTCGACTATCGCTATGATCAACGCCGCGATCGGCGTTTTCAGCGGTTTGCTGTTCTGGGGCTTTGGTTTGCCGAACCCAGTTCTGTGGGGCGCGATTGCCGGCCTTCTGAACTTCATTCCGACGGTAGGCGCGGTGAGCATGGCGATTCTAATTGCGCTCGTCTCTATTGCTTCTTTTCCCTCACTCACCCATGCGCTCTTAGTACCCATTGCATTCCTGGCCTTGACTATCACAATGGGAACTTTCGTCAGTCCGCACATTATGGGCCGTCGGCTAACTCTCAATCCTGTTGTGATCTTTTTGGGCCTGAGTTTTTTCGGCTGGATATGGGGACTTCCTGGCGCGCTTCTGGCCGTGCCCATGTTAGCCATGTTCAAGATTTTTTGCGACCACATTGAACCCCTTGCTTCTATTAGCGAATTTCTTGGCTATTAGCCTAATTTGCCAACCAAGCCCTCGCCAGACTGGAAAGCTTTAGGCTTTCTGGATGCTGTGGTCCGACTCGCAGCATTCGAATGACTAAATTGTGCCGGCCAGGGCCGCAATCTTCTCAATCTTGCCGAGGCGTTTATGTCTCGTCTTTAGCGATAGCGATCTTTTCATGTTTAATGTCCAGCCGTAGACGGTTAAAGATGCTCATCTGTATGTTGGCCAGCCACACCAGACCAAACTCGGCGATGAGGTATCCGCGCCAACCATCATAAAGAAGCGTAAACCGGGTAAGCACCAAGAAAAGCGCAGCTACATAGTGGCTGAAGCAATATTCACAGGTGAATAAATAAAATAGTTTTCGTTGATACAACCTGGCGCACGCTTTGCTTTTTTGGACGCACCATTCGCGCGGCTCCCGGAAGATCTCCTCGTGCGTTATTGTCCAGGAAATACTGGCAATCGGAATCGAAAGAAGAAACAAAAAAGCAAACTGTCGATCAAGCGTCATACAGACTCGTGCTCCTCCATACCGACCAAGCTTTCTCAAGGGGTGCCGAACGCCTACGGGTTCATTGCACCGGCCCACCAAAAGTTGGGGCGAGTCTCTTCACTTTACTTGTCGGATCGTTGTAAACGTAAAGAAATTGATGATTGGGTATTTCACTCGTGTGGCGCGAGGGCATCGACTCGCTCTACCGCTGCAACGCGCAAATGGAATGACTCTCCGCTGAGCCGATAAAGTAAAAACCCAATGAGGAGGCACGAAGCGATACTGACGGCGGCGTCCATTTCGAGACTTCCTGAGATTCCCCCAATCGAGTAACCCCGACCGTCGACAACCATCATGTAAGTAATAGGAACATAGGTTGCCGCTGATAGGAGGGTGTATGTGGTTGCGGCAAACGGGTTGTTTTCTCCGATAGTTTCAAACATGATTCCAACCTGGGTTGAAAAGGCAATCGCCTGAAACAGGTACTCACCTACAAGCGCGACAGCAAAGGTAATTGGCCTACGGGGTAGCAAGAGCAAACTCAGGGTAAAGAGACTGCCCAGAACGCCGTCGGCCAGGTAGATAAGGAGCAGCGAGTGCCGCCTGGCAATGATCGGAAAGAGCAGGCAACCTATGATTCCCGGAAAGAAAGCGCCTAGGCCGCCCGCCAGACTCACGATCCGCGCTGACGGTGGAAGTCGCCGCCGAGACCTCCCAGGAGATTCGTCAGCGCAAAAGAGCTACAAGGAGAAAGAAGGATCAGGAGCGCAATCAGCACTTCGCGGCGGCGAAGCAGGGCTAAGACTTCGCGGCCAAACTGACCAAAGCTTTCGCCGGCTAAGCGTCTGTCCGGGCCTGCCGACGGAATGAACAGGAACATGACTGTGGGAAGAAAAACTACTGCGCCCAGAAGGCCACCTGCGAACCAAGCTGTCAGATGACGAATCAACTCACCTCCGAGAACGGACGTAACGCCAGCGCCGGAGATAACCGCAATGTTTACCCACGCGCTGAGCTTGTCCTTGTCCTCATGGCGACAGACCGTTGAGAGCCAACCGCACAGCGCGGTGGTATAAAGCATGGCCGCGGCCACCCCTACAACCAGCGATACCCCAAGCACGGCAGGGTGATGCAGGTTCATGATCGCAACAAAGACAAAAATTGAGGCCAGAGCGGCGAAGATGGTCGCGTACAAGCGCCGGCTGAACCATATATCGAGCATCGGACCAAACACAAACGGCCAGAAATTGGAAGACATGGCTGCAGCGGTGATTCCGGAGATTGTTGCTTCCGAGACGTGCTGTGCGGCCAAGGCTTGGGGAATGACGAAGAACGCGATGCCGCTGGTGAGGCCCACCGATAAATTGGAGAGACCCATCAGCCAAACAGGTGGGACACGGCGATTGGAGTTCAGCCAGACCTCCCGGGTGTTCCTATGCTACACGGCTCTCGCGCGCCTTGCGTACGCCCTTCTACCCGAGTCAGGAAGACCGGTGGCAGAACAAGCCCGGAGAAACATACTTATCGGCTTTTTTCAGCTAGCGCTCTGCCGCCGGCCGATCTTCCATCCTGTTCGTTTGTGCGTTCCATTCTGTACTGCACTAACGAGCGTGACGAACTCCGGGAACGATTCGAATTCGAGCCGGAGATGGTCCCATTCCCGCACAAACACGGGATTCCGCATGCGACGTTCGGCCGAGCGCAGCATGAGTGTCCACATGCGCGGCGGTATGCGTCCTTCGCGATAGAGATAGTAGGTTATTGAAACAAGCGTGCAGAACCGTAGCGCGGAAATCGTTAAATCATCCGTGCGCTCGGGCAAAACTGTGTCCGGCGACATGCTCAGCCAGACACCAGAAGAAGAGCTATGCACTAACTGGTCGTACTGAGCCGACAATGCCAGGAAGATTTGCGTTCGCACTTGCGCGCGATTCATGCAGACTGCGACAACTATGCCAAGGCCGGCAATCAGAATCGAGATCAATGTCGCGTATTGGAGAACCAGTTGGATCTTCATCTGATTATGCGAGTACACCGGAGGTGTCAGGGACGGACGCGCCGGGTTCAACGCCCGCTACGGACGTATTCTCGTTGTCCTTCCACCGAATCAGCTTCAGGTCGAGCACAACAAACGAGTAGAGAACCGGAACCAGCCCAAGCGTCACAAAAGTAGCGATTGTAAGTCCTCCGATTTGCGCATAACAAAGGGGCTCCCAGAGTGGACCACCGTGCGCCGCCAGGGGGAATAGCGCAATCACAGTGGCCGCGACCGTGATCATCACCGGCCGCAAGCGCAGAATGCCAGCATCCGCCAGCGCCATTCCAGATCCTCGCCCTCTTCTCTTCGCTCCTCGATGAATTCAAACAGAACGATGATGTGACTCACGATCACCCCGATCAAACTGATCACTCCAAGAAACGCCATAAACCCGAATGGCTGCCCCATGATGGCGAGCGAAATGATGGCTCCGGTAGCCCCGTAGGGAATGGCCGCGAATACGATGAGCGGCTTGACCGCATGTCTGAATTGCGCCAGCAGCGCCAGATACAGCAAGAAGACGCAGATGACCAGCACCGTCGTAAGATCCTGGAAGCCGCTGACCTGCTCTTTGTATTCGCCCGCATAACGGAAAATGAATCCAGTGGGAAGCTGCTTCTGGAGCGCCTGAAGCTGGGGCATTGCCGCCGAGATCACTTCCGAAGGCAAGTGCCCGACTGCCGGCCAGCACTGGACGGTCACCGTCCGGTACTGATCGAAGCGCCGGATTTTGGGCCTTTGCGGTTCCCATGTAATTGTCGCGGCTTGTTCAAGGGGAACGGGTGTCGCACTATGGCTGGAGAAAACATATAAACTGCGCAAATCTGAAAGCTGTGCCCGCTCTTCCATTCGCAAACGTCCAACGATCGGAATCTGTTTATCGCCTTCTCTCAATACTCCGGAGGTGACTCCGTAAAGTGCGGCCTTGGTGGATTCGGCAATGTCCGCGTTGGTGATGTGCGCGAGGTTGGCCGACCGCATCCGTCTGAAGTTCCGGCGTATTATTCTGAACCAACCGCAACAACTCAAGTTGCCTTACCGCGTCACGAAGCGGCTGGCTTTCCTTCGGAATCGCGATAAGAACGTCACGGCGCTCGCGAATTTGAGATTCGATAGCCAGGGCAGTCAGGTCGCGCACCTCGGCTTTTGTGGCGGGTAGGCAGTAAACGAGAATGCCATCGCCATCGGCGGAAGGCGAAAGGGACCGCGCGAAACTTGGAGCATCCGCAAACCGCACCTCAAAATAACGGAGCGTTCCGGTTCGATAGGAGTGCCGCTTCGCAATGATAGGCCTTGGACGCCAAGTATCGTTCAGGAGCTGGGCTACACCCACACGCTCCGTCATCCTTTGGGCCCCAAGGCGCAGCTGCGCTTCAAGGTCGATGTCACTGCCCTCCCAAAGGCCAATCGTGTCGTTATACCGGCGCTCCACAACGATCGATCGCTTCACTAGCGCGGCGCAAACCTTTGAAAGCTGAGCCGATGGCAGGGAGGACGTGAAACTCAGCACCGCAAGGCTCGGTTTCAGATCCCCATACCCGCCGATAGCGCTTAAGAGTCCCACGTTTTTGATGAGCCGGATCTCCGGTTCACTCGCATCCGATGCGCGATCAAGGGCGCTTTGGACTTCGGCCCAGCGCGCAGCTGCATCACCGACATTCAGTCCACTGCCGAGGCTTGCCGTCGTGTAGTCGTAGAGATTGGCGAGTTCGTAGCAGGGAATGTTCGCTGCCGTGAACTCTTGATCGAGGAATTCCACGAACCCGTACGGCTCACGCGCCACGAGGAAAGAAAACAGGGAACGGTGGTTCTGACCGAATTTCCTGCAAAGCCGCGCAAGCGCAAGCACCGTGGCCGGGTGAAGCGGCGCGCAGGCCTGCATCTGCGTAATGAATTCACGCTTGCTTCCGCCTCGCGGCGCGAGCCCGAGTTTCCAAGCCTCTTCCGCCTGCTGAAAGGCTTGCGAGCGCAGACGCTTCACGACTCCCGCGTCACCGGACTGCTGAATCGCGGCAGCAAGGAGGTCGATAACTTCTTCTGGCGGTGCCTGAAGGCGACATCCTCGAATCGTCCCTGAATCTTCGCCCACTCCGCCCGCTGGCCCGCTGCTAGGTTCGACGCGTAGCGCTCGAATGCCTGATGCAGCAGGGTAATCAGCAGGAGGTTTGTGTCGCTGCTTCCCGTCGCTTCCGCCAGAAGCTGGAGGATGAAGATGTCGCCGCGTTCGGGATCGGCGGCGGCAAATTCGAGGAATTTACCAAGCTCGTCGATAATGAGGACCACGCCCTGGGCGCGGCCTGTCTCCTGAAGCATCAGCGTCAGTCGACTGACGATTCGCACAACATCATGCGGGTCTACCACCTCGCTGCGGTCTAGCTGCTGACAGATGGAATCTAGCTCTTTCAGTGGAACGGGAGGCCTGCCGACCGTGAAGTATGGGCCGAAATCACGGTTGAATGCGCGCGCTATCGCGGGAAGAAGGGGTCCCGACGAGCCGCCGACAAGCACCGAGCAGAAGCCTACCTTATCTACACGCCCGCGATGCTTTCGTTCGAACAGTTCCTTGTGCGCCTCGGGAAGCTGCTCTTTCAGGATGGCGCGCGCCTTGCGCACGTAGTCATTGCCGGGAAAACCCAGCAGATTTGCGACGAAAAGGGCGAATGCCGATTTACCGGAACCGTAGGCGCCGGTGATCGTCCATGCGTGCTGCCCGACATCGTTTCCTAAAGCGCCTGCAATGCGCGCAAGCGTGCGCTGTGCCGTCGCGGTGACGATGTAACCGTCCAGGGCCGACGCGGAATGGGAGTCACGCTCGATGTTCACCGACCGCGCGTAACGCGGGGCAACAGTAATAAGGTCGCGAAGCAGCATCAGGCGAAAACCTCCAGGTCGAGCAGCTCGCCCGCGGCTGCGTAATGATCGCGCAGGAGGTCATCGAGCGTGATGTCGGCGTTTTTATAAACCTGCCTTAATCCGGCGGTCTCCGTATAAACGAGACGGCCCCGGTGACAGCATCCAATCGCTCCAGGCGATCCGAGATGGAATTCTCATCCAGCCTGAAAGCGGTACCCGGACTTCCTTTCCGGTAGGCGATCTCACTCAGTGCCAGCGTCTTCTGGCCTTCGGAAATCCCGTTCCAGAAATCGCACAGTGCGTACACGAAGGTATGATCGCCAAGACTTGCTCTTGGCCCACGGTGCATTTGGAGGACGTCCTGGCTCGTTCCGTCAATCAGGCCTTCGCGGCAGGAACGAAGTTCGAATGAGACTCAAACCAGCGGTTGCGGCTCAACAGCGGGTTGATACAGACCTTTCTACACTCTGCGACGATTCTTCTGTGCGACCGCACGGCGTTCCTGCGATTTGCGCTTCAACTCCTTTGCTTCGGCTCGCGTTCTACGCATTCCCTCAAGGTGAGCACAGTAGTTTGTGCAATAGCTTCGTTCGCGCTTGGTCTTGATCAGAAATGGCGTTAAGCAATCCTGCCGGCCGCAAATGCCGTACCGGAGGCCCTGCCATGCATCGACGTAAACGCTCGCCAGCATGGCTGTAATTACGTCTGGGGCCAAGACGCGGAGCATTGAAACGGAGCCGCTCATTCGGAAGCTAACGTTGAAATTGTTCGCCGCCGCCGTGCAGTAATAGATATCCTGCCCAAAATGCATCAATGGACCATAGCGTCCGTGCTGCGCGACAGAAGCGCTGCCCGTAAACCATCCCCATTCAGGCATAGGATGGGTCAGCAACCACCTTATGACACGTTGCCATCGCTGCACGGTATCAAGCGATAAGTGGCCGTTGCGCGCTTGTTGCTGGAAACGCCCAAATTCGTCGAGAAACGTATAGATTCCTTTGGCGTCTCGAATGCCCAAAAAAGCTTCTCTGATCTTCCAGCCATCAGCCATCGCTTCGACCGGGATCGCATCTGAATCATCGTACGGACGAAAGTGAACGCAGTCGCCCTCCACACAGCACACAACGGGCTGTCTGGATGCTTCCACGACAACTGATGGAAATTTGGTTGTGTGTGACATCATCTACTTGGCATAGAATATCACATACGACACAACTAGTAGGCTCCGTCGCGACGGTTTTCAGTGTTCCTCAGCAGCCGCTAGCTGTCAGTTGCAGGTGCGCTAACGGATTCATGTGATTTTAACGAATTTATGTTGTGCAACGAAAGTAGCAAGAGATTGTGCAACACAAGTCGGCACTTTATTTATGAAATGCTTACACAAAATAACCGCAAGGACCGAATCCTGGCTGCGAGAACGATGGCTTTGGCATGGGTCCGTGAACAGATGCAGAGAAAAGACGTAACTGTCCTTGACCTGGTGTCAATGTCTGGTCTCTCGCGTAAGGCCATCGATGGAGTCGTTAAAGGTCGCACAGCATTCTTACCTACGCTCAACAGGATTGCCAACGCGCTCGGTACAGAACTGCCTCCTGAATTGGCTGATATCGCCACCAAGCAACGGAACTGGGGTGGTTTCACCAAGTTAAACGGGAAATCGCGACCTGAGTGGGTCGCGTTCCGCGACATGCATCGCCGAGTTTCCGACCCAGAGCACCGGCAATATCATCGGTACGGCGGAAAAGGAATCCGCATACACCCAGACTGGTCGTATACGTTGGAAGGGCTTCAGAACTTCTTTAAGGACGTAGGGCCTCGACCGAGCAAGCACTCCCTGCATCGTACACCGCCGACAGCCAACTACGGCCCACGCACCGCCAAATGGGCTGACGGGCGCACGCAGAGACTAGAAAGGCGTGGAACTATCGTCTTTGAAGTCAACGGGACGCCGTTGGGGCGCAAAGAGTTTCAGCACGTAGCCAAGAAGGATGGTTTCCTCTGCGTCATTGAGAGAGATTCAGACGGCTCGCTAAAAAATATTCCAAAACCAAAGCGAAAAAAATGAGCCGTGATTGGACGCGACGCCGGAGGCCCAGCCGCTGAAGGTCTGCGTAACGAGCGATTTCGCCCAAGAATAACGGAAGCAAAAACTACCGTTTACAGGCTGAAGCAAGGGGTAGGTTGAAATTATCCCTTGCGTCAGGCTGATGACGATAACACAGAGCGAGCCGCTGATCTGGACCGGACCGATCCAGTACTAGCGCAACCCAAAGGATTCGTGGATTATGGAACTATTGAAGGAAAAGATTGTCGCAAAGAACCTCGACGTTAGCGTCGCAACCCTGCGAAGATGGCGAACCAAGGGAACGGGCCCGCGCTTTCATAAGCTAAACGGGGCAGTGCGCTACGCTTCTGACGATGTCCGAAGGTTTGCGGAGAGCCGTGCTCGTATCAGCACGCAAACTCCCGCTACCGTGCCAGAGCCATACGTAGGCGGACAGATGATGACCTGTACTGTGGAGCGTAGCGATGTCTGTGTATAAGCAAAACAAGAGTCGCCATTGGTGGTACAAATTCAAATGGCGCGGGGAACTGATCCGCGAGAGCACGAAGCAGACGAATAAACGAGTGGCGGAACAGATGGAAGCCGCTCGAAAAACGCAACTTGCTAAGGGCGAGGTTGGCATCAGAGATCGTAAACCTGTTCCTACCCTAGCTCAATTTCTGAAGAACTCGTTTCTCCCGTTTATAGCTGTGAATAAGGCGGAAGAGCCAAAGACTGTAGCGTTTTGTCGCCTATGCGCTCACATCTGATGCGCTTCCCAAAGCTGGCGATATCTAAGCTCGATGCAGTCAATGCGGGGCTTATCACTGAATTCGTCAGAACGCGACAGTGTGACGGACTGTCAATCGCTACCATCAACAGAGAACTAGCGACTCTTCGAAGAGCGTTGCATCTGGCGAGCGAATGGGGTGATACGAACGCCCCGCCGCCAAGGATCGCTACTTTGCCTGGAGAGGTTTGTAGAGACAGAGTTCTCACACGCGCGGAGGAAGAGGCGTACTTCGCTCAATGTAAGCCGCTTGTTAGGGCGGTGGCCACAATCATTCTGGACTGTGGCTTACGTCCAGAAGAGGTTTACCGTCTTCGCTGGGAAGACAATTACCGAGACGGACGAATAGTCATCCATACCGGCAAGACTAAAGCGGCTCGCCGAAGCATTGCTGTAACACCGAGAGTGGCCGCAGTTCTCGAAATGTGGCGCACGGGAGCTCGGTCCAGTTGGATCTTTCCTGCGCGGTCTAAGACAGGTTACATCGGGCAGTCCAGCATCAAGAAACAGCACGCTCGTGCCGTAAAGGCCAGCGGCGTCGCCCGTTTCTTGGTATACGATTTGCGGCATACTTGCTTGACTCGCTGGGCCAAGTACCTCGACCCTTTCACACTCAAGAAATTGGCTGGCCATGAGTCACTCGAAACGACTATGAGGTATATCCACCTGAACGAGGCAGACTCAGATGCGCGGCTGCTGGAGACACGAAGACGATTGGAGTCTGACCATGCTGCTCCTAGGCATACTGGTGGGCATACCCTTTGTGTGCCGGATGCAGAACAGGATAGTAACCCCGACTCGGTGTTGAAATCAAAGGATTTATGGTACGCCCGGAGGGGCTCGAACCCCCGGCCTACTGATTCGAAGTCAGTCGCTCTATCCAACTGAGCTACGGGCGCACATCGAGACTCTTTATTATAGTCAGCTTAGATCTGATTAGGTTCTTCATGTCCTCGACTCACGATTCCAAGCGGCGCTTTCTTCTTGGCTGTCTTTTTGCCTGTGGTCTCCCTGCGTGTGCTGCAAGCCCGTGTCAAAGCCTTGCTACGCTGCATCTACAGTTGGCTACTGTCTCGGTTGCGGAAGCGATACCGGCGGGCAGTTTTAATCCTCCCCGGGGCGCCGATCCGGTTTCGAATCTTCCAGCATTCTGCCGTGTCGCGGGGGTAATCAAACCCGTTAACGATTCGCTTATCCAGTTTGAACTCTGGATGCCAGCCGAGAAATGGAACGGCAAGTTTCGAGGCGTTGGCAACGGCGGCTTTGCTGGTTCCATCAGCTATCAGGAACTCGGATGGGCGGTGCGGAATGGATATGCGGCCGGTTCTACTGATACGGGTCATCAGGGCATCGGCATAGAAGCGGGTTGGGCCTTCGAACATCCCGAGAAGATAAACGATTTCGGTTATCGAGCCATCCACGTGACCGCTATCACATCAAAAGCAATCGTGACCGCATACTACGCGCAAGCTCCCGTACATTCCTACTTTCTTTCTTGTTCGAACGGCGGCCGCCAGGCATTGGTAGAGGCGCAGCGCTATCCGGAAGATTATGACGGCATCGTAGCGGGCGCTCCAGCAAACTATTGGACCCATTTGCTTTCGAACGCCGCGTGGAATAACCTGCATCTCGCGGGAAGCGGTTATATTTCAGCCGCGAAGTTGCCAGCAGTTGAAGCAGCATCGCTCTCGCAATGCGATGCTCTGGATGGCGTAAAGGACGGCATTGTCCAGGACCCTTCTCAATGTCATGTGAATACGGAAGTTTTGCGCTGCGCGGGTGCGGAAACTGCCGCTTGTCTCACGCCGAATCAATTGAATACGTTAAAAATACTGTACGCCAGCAGCAAAGGTTCTGATGGGACGCAGATATTTCCCGGATATGCTCCCGGTACCGAGGCCGAAGCCGGCGGTTGGGGCGCCTGGATTACAGGACCCGCTCCACGAGAAAGCCTGATGTTCGCCTTCGGCACACAATTTTTCAAATACATGGTTTTTGCCAATACTTCTTGGGACTATCGCAGCTTCGACGTGGATCGTGACACTGGTATTGCCGACGAGAAATTAGGTCGAGTTCTGAACGCGACCGATCCAAATCTCGCGGCCTTTCAGGCTCGCGGCGGCAAATTGATTCTGTATCACGGCTGGGGTGATGCCGCCATTGCGCCTGCCAATTCCATCAACTACTACCAGCGTGTAATTGCCACAATGGGCTCGAACAAAACCAAGCAATTTGTAAGGTTGTTCATGGTCCCTGGTTTAGAGCACTGCTTCGGCGGGCCAGGTCCCAACAGCTTCGGTCAGGACGGGCTTTCGACCGGTGACCCCGAGAACAATGTTTCGTCGCTCATTGAGCGTTGGGTCGAACAAGGCTTTTCCCCGGAACGCATTACGGCGGTGAAGCGCGCTCGCGACGGCGACCTGAATAGTCCCGTTATCCGCACTCGCCCGGTCTGCGCGTTTCCGATCGTGGCCCAGTACAAGGGTCAAGGTAGTGTCGATGCTGCCGAAAGCTTCGCTTGTGGAGAGGCCGCCGCCCCTGTTGGAAAATAAAGTATGCAGGGGCCGGTCGAGACCGAAGTCAAAATTCCCGTAACCGATTTGGACGCAATTGGCGATCGGATTCGCGCCGCCGGCTTCCATCCGCATGTCCAACGCTCGTTCGAGGCCAACACGCTCTACGATACGCAAAACCAGGCGTTACGCGCATCCGGCCACATTCTTCGACTCCGGCAGGTGGCGGATCGCAACGTCCTCACATTCAAAGGACAGGAAAAAAATGCGTCGCACAAAATGCGGGAAGAGATCGAGACTGGGATTGACTCGTTTCAGGCCATGCACGAAATTTTGAACCGTCTCGGTTACGGACCGGTTTTCCGCTATGAGAAATTCCGGACAGAATACAAGCGCCTGGAGGACCATCGCGGAGTCGTCACCCTCGACCAGACGCCAATCGGCAATTTTCTGGAATTGGAGGGGCCGCCGGATTGGATTGATGCGACCGCGCGCCTGCTAGGATTCTCTCCATCCAACTATCTTCTGGACAGCTATGGCAAACTTTACTTAGCGGATTGTGAACGCAGAGGCGTGGAACCGGCCAACATGGTTTTCCCGTCGTAGTTTAGGTAGCTCTTCACCAAATGAATCGACGGCCATCTACTGTCACCAGCGATCTCATGGCAGTGGATCGCGCCACCGGCGACCTCGCGCGAATTCGGGAAGAAATCGGTAAAGTCATCATTGGCCAGCGGAATGTCATTGAGTCCGTTCTGGTCTGCATGGTGGCCGGCGGTCATGTATTGCTCGAAGGAGTACCGGGGCTTGGCAAAACCACTCTCGTCCGCACTCTCGCCCGCGTCCTCCACTTGCGCTATTCGCGAATTCAGTTCACACCCGATCTGATGCCCGGCGACATTGTCGGAAGCATGCTGATCGAGACCGATGAGCACGGACATAAAGCGTTTCGCTTCCAGCAGGGACCTGTTTTCGCCAACATTGTTCTCGCTGACGAGATTAATCGCGCGACTCCCAAGACGCAGTCTGCCCTGCTCGAAGCGATGCAGGAGCGCACGGTCACGAATGGCACACACACTTATCCGCTCGACTCCCCCTTTCTGGTGATGGCCACCCAGAACCCCATCGAAATGGAGGGAACATATCCACTGCCCGAAGCGCAGCTGGACCGCTTTCTGATGAAGGTGTTAGTTACGTATCCATCTCGGGAAGAGCTCGAGCAAATCGTCGAGCTTACGACTTCGCAAGACGATGTGGAAGTCGAACAGATCATGGATGGCGAGCAGATCGCGGACCTGAAAGCATTTTGTAAGCAAGTGATCGTGGCGCCGCACGTGCGAGAGTTCGCGATTGATCTCGTCATGTCTACCCAGCCGGGCAGTTCGAAGGCATCACCGCTGGCCAACAAATACGTGCGCTACGGCAGTTCCCCGCGTGGCGCCCAGGCGTTGATTGAGTGCGGGCGCGTTCTCGCGGTGATGCAAAATCGCGTGCACCTTAGCATTGAGGATCTTCGCACTGTTGCCCCGGCGGTGCTTCGCCATCGCATTATCCTCAACTTCGATGCCCATGCCGACGGCCAGACAGTGGAGACTTTGATGGAGGCTCTGCTGGGGGAAATGGATTCGAGCCGGTTTTGAAGCCGCATACGTTCTATGCCGGAACCGCTCGTCGACCGTCATTTCCTCGAAAGGCTCGAGCGGCTTACCCTGCATTGGCAAAAGTCGTTCAACGGTCTCGTCGGCGGCCGTAAGGCATCACGCTTCGCGGGCTCCGGCCAGGAGTTTCTTGACCATCGCAATTTCCACACCGGCGATGATCTCCGCGCCGTGAACTGGCGCGCGTACATGCGTTTTGAGCGATTCTTTCTCAAAACATTCCAAGTCGAGCCTCGCGTCCCGGTTCGTCTGTTATTAGATGTCAGCGCCTCCATGGCCGCGGGTACATTGCCCGGTGGCGTTACAAAATTCGATTATGCCCGCCGGCTGACTGCTGCGCTGATATATATCGGGCTCGTGCGGCTGGACAACATCGTTCTTCAACCATTTGCGGAACACGCGCATCAGCCGTTTTTTGCTACCGGCGGCCGTCATCGTTTTCACGCGGCCGAATCGTTTCTCCGCGAGCTGGTCCCCGCCGGCAGGACGGACTTTCGAGACTTATCGCGTCAGTACTTAAGCATGTATTCGCAGCGTGGGTTCACAATTGTGCTGTCGGATTTTCTTGCTGACTCTGATTGCTTCCGGCCGCTGCAGTATTTGGCGGACTTTGGACATGAGCTGCTGATTGTTCAATTGTGGACTCCGACTGACCGCGAGCCCGCCGCCGAAGGGGAGATCGATTTGATCGACAGCGAGTCTGGTGAGCACCGCAAAGCTTTTTTCGACCAGCGGGCCCGGCGGCAATATGTCCAGGCCTTCGACGCTCATGCGGAGCAATTGAAGCGCCTCGCTCTGCGCAATGGCGGCCGCTACGCCGGCATCTCCGTACAAACGCCCATCGACGAAGTTCTATTTGGCGACCTCGTGATGGCCGTTCCAGCCTGATACAAGATGTTTTTCCTGAATTTAGGCGCCGGCGAGTTTTTCGCGCTGCTGGGAGTGGCCGCCGGCCTCATTACCGCACTGTACTTTCTTGATCGAAGCAGGCCGAAACTTATCGTCTCCACGCTTCGCTTCTGGCCGCAAAACGGCTCGCCGGCCACCCGTCGCAGCCGCTACCACGTTCAGGATCCATGGTCGTTGTTGTTGCAGCTGGTCAGTCTCACACTGCTGCTCCTGGCCATTGCTCAACTCGAATGGGGTAAACGCGAACGTCCTCTGCGAAATCACGTGCTCTTGCTCGACACGTCTTCCGCGTCCGCTCAGAATGCAGCAAATGGCACCGTTCTGGACGACGAAAAGCGTCTGGCGCGAGAATACCTTCTGCGTCTCGGAGCGCGGGATCGCGTCATGCTGGTTTATGCCGGTGGTCTTGTTGCGCCACGTACTCCGTTCACCGCCGATCGCGCTGAGTTGGAGCGGCGTGTGCTGGAAGCAGCGTCGTCCTATTCCGCTTTGAATATCGATCGGGCATTGGCATTTGCGAAACGGGCGGAACTCTGGCCTGAAGGCGAGCCAGGCGAAATTGTCTATGTCGGACCGCAGCGCATCAATCACTCCGCCAGTCAGCCCGTTCCGCATCTGAGAATTCTCCCGGTCAATGCGCGGCATGAGAATCGCGGTATCACTTCACTGGTCGTCCGACGAGACCCGGAGCCGAACGCCTGGCAAGCCACGTTGAATGTACACAACTACGGGACAACGCCCGTCCGCGTAGTTTTGCACGCCGGGTTTGGGGCGACTGAATTTGCCGCGCGGACATTAGCTATTGCGGCCCAGGCGGACGCGCACGCCGATTACGCTTTCACAACCAGCGCGGCTGGCGAATTACACATGAATCTGGCGCCCGCCGACGGCTATGCGGCAGATGACCGTGCGTCGCTGATACTGCCCCGCAATGGGCCAATCCAGGTCGCGGCTTTTACGTCGCGCGCCGGGATGCTGCAGCTTCTTCTCAATGCCAACCCCCGGCTGAGTGTCCGGTACTTTTCTCCGGCCGATTATCGTCCCGATGTTGACGCTGAAGTCATTCTGCTCGATCAGTTTGCTCCGGCATCACGGCCGCCGCACCCCACCTTATGGATCGATCCGCCCTCCCATAACTCTCCTCTGTCGGTGCAAAGCACTGTCAATGATCAAGTGATTGAAAGCTGGACGAGTGATCCGGAACTCGGAAGGGGTCTCCATTCGCGCGATGTTCGGCCCCACGAGGCGCACGTGTATCAGACCTTTTCCGGCAGCATAGAGGTGGCCAGCGCAGCCAAAGGCCCGGTGGCGGTTGCGCAAACCAAAGACGTTGGGGGAAATCGGCTCGCCATAACCGGCTTTGATGTCCTCGCGCCCGAACTGCGTTATGAGCTCAGCAGTCCGCTATTAATCGCAAACTTGCTGAGCTGGCTGGCGCCCGCTTCTTTTGAATCATCCGAAATCCGTTGTGAACAGGCCGGGGTCGTCAGCCTCACGCTCGATCCAGGCGAGGACGCCGCCAGCCTTCGTGTAGTCGACGACCACGCCCGCGATTTACCGTTTTCTCTGCGCCACAACAAGCTTGAGTTTTATGTGGACCGTCCTGCCTTAATGCGTGTTATTTCCAGAGAAAAAGAGAGGGTTGTCTCGATTTCTCTTCCCGAAGTTGCGGCCACGGACTGGCACGCGACCACAGCGGCAATTGGCCTTCCCGGACACCTCGCAAACGCTTTAAGTGCGGTAGACCTTTGGCGCTATCTGGCAATTGCCGCGGCGATTCTCCTGGCGATTGAGTGGACTCTGTTTTCACGCCGGCCGGGGTTCTTGCGCATTGCGCTTAAAATAGCCGCCGCCGCTATGCTGGTTGCCGCTTTGTTCAGTCCTGTTGTGCAGCTTCCTCAGACAAAGGTGGCAACCGTTGCGCTCGTCGACACTTCGGCGAGCATTGGCGGTCGCGATCTTGCTCGCGCCACTCAAGTTATCCAACAAGTCGCCGCGCACCGCGGCTCCAATTTGCTCACGGTTGTGCCGTTCGCCGCCGAACCACAACAGTCTCAAACGCCTGAAGGCGCGCAGTTGCTCAAAATCTCGCATTCGTCGGGCATGGGTACAGATCTGGAAGCCGCGCTTACCGAAGCGACGGCTTCCATTCCCGCCGGCTATCAGCCGCGCGTTCTCCTGCTGAGCGACGGAAATGAAAACCAAGGCAGCGTCGCGCGTGCCATGGCTCAGTTGCAACGGCTGCATATCCCGGTGGATGTAGTGCCGCTTGCAGGACGATCTTTGACGAATGTGACCATTTCCTCGGTCGCGTTGCCCGCGGCCGCGTACGAGGGTGAGCAGATTCCCGTCACGTTAACGATTGAGTCCCCAGCGGCAACCACCGGAAGTCTGGACTTCTCTGCGGATGGGAAATCGCTCGGAAGTCAGTCGATTGACCTGGCCGCGAACAGCAATGTGATTCGTGCGCACGTTCGTATGAAAACGAGCGGCCCCGTGGTCGTTTCCGGCGCCATCAAAACAGGCGTTGGCGGCGAGGCGCGCTTCGATCAGGTGGTGCACATCAAGCGGGCGCGCCTTCTCTACCTTTCGCAGGATGCTCCCGGAATGGATGCAAACCTCCTTGCCACATTTAGCAGCGCTGAGTTCGATGTCACGCGCGATGCGTCGCTTCTCGACAAAGGACTGCCTGGCGTGCAGCTTGTCATTCTCAACAACATCGATCTCAACACATTTTCTATTCCGCAGAAAAACGCGATCGAGCAATACGTCGCTGCCGGCGGCGGCCTCCTTCTATTGGGGGGTGAACATCAAGTCTATAAAGAACAAAAACAAATGGACGCGCTTGATCGCGTCCTTCCAGCGGATCTCGCACCGCCCCGAAATCCGGAGGGCATCTGTGTCGCTTTGATCATCGACAAATCTTCTTCTATGGAAGGCCGCAAAATCGAATTGGCCCGTCTCTCCGCGATTGGGGTACTCGATCACCTGCGCGATAAAGATACGATCGGCGTCCTGATCTTCGACAACTCCTATCAATGGGCGGTGCCCATGCGCAAAGCGACGGACAAGCCATTTATAAAGCGGCTCATTTCCGGAATAACGCCTGACGGTGGAACTCAAATCGCACCGGCGCTCTCGGAGGCTTATCGTAAAGTGCAACGTACGAACAGCGCCTACAAACATATTGTCCTGCTGACCGATGGAATTTCCGAAGAAGGCGACAGCATCGAACTCGCAAGAGAAGCGCAACTGCATCAGGTGACAATCTCTACAGTTGGGCTTGGCCAGGACGTCAATCGTGCTTATCTCGAAAAGGTTGCCTCCACCTCCGGCGGAAAAAGTTATTTCCTCAACAACCCCCAGGGTCTTGAGCAGATTTTGCTCAAAGACGTCCAGGACTATACCGGATCGACGGCGGTCGAACGGGAGTTGCTCGCCACCGTGAAGCGAAAGGCGGAGATCTTCGAAGGCGTGGACTTGGAACATGCACCGGCGCTCAGAGGCTACGCGCGATACGAAGCCAAGTCGGGAGCAGACACACTATTGACAATCAACCCTGAAAAACAGGACCCGCTGTATGTGAGTTGGCAGTACGGACTCGGCCGTTCCGCGGTATGGGCGTCTGATGCGAAAAGCCGCTGGAGCAACGCCTGGGTTTCCTGGCCCGGCTACGACAAATTCTGGACCAATGTCACCCGTGGCCTTTTGTCTCACCGGAGCGACACTGCTGGTACCGCCGAGTTTGATAGCGCAAATGGCGATCTGATCTTCACGTATCGTCTTTCTGACGGTGTGCCGGAACCCAACCAGATTCCAGCGGTCTATGTTCTTGGGCCGCAAAATTTCGCGCAGGAGATTCCAATACGCCGCGTCGCGGCCGGCGTTTATCATGGACGCCTTCGCGTTGGATGGCGATCGGGGTTCTTTCGTGTCCGCACGCTTACGGATTCCGCCCTGTTCCCGGAGATTGGCATTTATCGGATGGAAGAAGAACTGAAAGATCAGGGTGTCAACCAGCAGGTTTTGCGCGAAATTGCTTCCGTTACCGGAGGCCGTTACGACCCCGCACCCGAGACGGCTTTCGAGCCAAGCGGGCGGGTGACGTATCGGCGGACGGAGCTGTGGCCGGCATTTCTGGCTGCTGTTATTGTCCTCACTATGTTGGAGCTTGCAATTCGCAAGGGCCGGATGTTTTTCAAAGCAAAACGCGAACGCGCATCCGGATCGACCGCGGCTCCCATCGCAGCTTGATCGAAACCCGGGCGAATTGGGTTTAAAGCTTCCCCTGCGGCGCTGCAGTGGGCGTCGTGGTTGCTGGCACGTTTGGGGGAGTTAACGGCGTGATAGTAACATTCGTGCCGCGCCCAAGCCGGTCCCCGCGCAACCAGACATACAGGTTTGACGCCGGGGTAGGCGGATCAGGCAAACTGATCCGCAAACTTTGGCGTTGTCCCTCGCCTGCGATCGGTGCCGGCAATCCGGTAACGTCATAGGAACTCAGTTGATCCCAGCCGGCGCGCTCCAACATTTCCAAATTGCTTCCGGTCAACTGATAAATTCGGCGCCCGTCCTGCGTTACCTCTGTGGTTGGTGCCAGCTGCTCGATTTTTGGAAAGCGGATCAGGTGTGCTAGAGCATACGGCTCTGAACGGCCGCCGGATCTGTTATCGATCACGGCCTGCACCAGGCAGCCGGCCGGCAGCTTACTGGTATCAAACGACAGAAAAAGTTGGTCGGGCGACAATTGCTGGACGCTCCACTTGTCACTCTGCTCGCCAACCGCAATGTCGGTCTCACCCTGAGTGTCGCCCTCGCAGCTGATTCGCAGCAAGCTCCGTGGTCCAACATTTTTTACGTCGAGCACTGCTGTGAGCGTGCTGCCGGCGGGGAATTCGTTCGCATTCAGATAGATTGGAAAGTTATCCGGCAACGACAGCCTGGAGCTTGCGATCAGCGGGAGAGGCCCGGTAATTTTCAACGCATCCGGCAGCATCACCGGCTCGGTGCGATCTTTCACGTATGCGGAGACTGCAAACCTGCTCCCCGGCTTTGCGCCAGAAGTAAGCTGCACTGTCAGGTCACGCTCCGTATCATTACCCCATGCGGGGTCGAGCGTCAATTTCGCACCTGTCGCCTCCAATCGCGCCAGCAATCCGAGATGCTGACCTTTCAACACGAAGTGCTGAGAGGTTGCGCCTTCGTTCGCCAGAATCGGAAGATTGGAAATCTCCGGCGGGCTGGGTAAGACCTTGATCGGAACCGACTGTGGTTTGCCGGTGGCGTCCGAAACAAGCAGCTGATAATTGCCGGGGTCCAAGTTCGCACTGTCGATCTGAATATCCATGTGTTGCTGCGGGCCTTGGCGCAAGCCTTTGGGGAGCAGAAAGGGAACCGGCTCCGGCTTAGCAAACTCGTCGTTTGATTTCTTGATTTCGACCTTGTTTGTGAATTCAAAATCGGCGTCTTCCAGAGTAACGGCGATCTTACCGCTGTGTGCTAGCAGCCGATCTTGCGAGGACGCCTCCAACCTGGCGTCTCTCAAATTGCTTTCCGGACGCACGGAAATGGTGCCATTGGCGTCGAATCTTTTCCAGTCCCAGTAAGCAGACAAGTGATAGTCGCCGGGAGCAACTTTCGCTTTCGTTAAATCGATCTCGATCGATTTCTGGTTTGCCAGCTTCAAAACCTTAATTGTTGTTGCTTTGCCGTTTTCATCCGCCAGGCTCCACTCGCGTGCTCGATCCAAGTACTTCCAATCCTTTTCCGTCAAATCGACCGGCACCGGTGTCTTCTGTCCTTCCAGGATGAAGTGTGCGGAACCAATCTGCAGTTTGGGAATTTCAGCATTGGGGATGCGATTTGCCCAGATATAAGCAACTCTGGTGTGTGGCGGAGCCGGTGTTCGCTGGCCGCAAAGATTCAGCCCGGCCTCGCTCTTGGAGCTCCGTGGATTTACGGGCTCGGGCTGTGCGAAGGCCGATCGAAACTGAGTCCCGGGAAATGCAATTGATCGCAAATCGAGGACCATCGCCGTCCCGCCCGCGGCAAGACCAATCGGATTACCAAAAAAGAGACTGGCGGCCGCTGCTGCCAAGCTCGCCGTTTGCGCCACGCGCGCGCTGGACGAGGGAACCAGCGGATCGTAGGTCGCCAACTGCGGGTTCATCGTCGTAAACAATGTCTGTGCCTGTACTGCTACGGGCGCAGTCCGGTCGATCGGAACTGTTACGCCGTATTGTGCTGCGAAACCGTTCAACGCCGCATTCACGCTATCCGCTGAACTATTGGCGTCCTGCAAAGCTGCGACCAGCGCTTCCGTCTGCGATGTCTTCTCGGCATAGTCGGCAAGCTGTGCGATCAACAACTCATCTTGCGAAAGGAAATTTTTTACTTTCTTCTTGCTGAGCCCCGACGGTCCATAAACGAAAGCTGCAATGGACATAGTCTGGTCAACCTTCCACTCCTGCGGTTTGTCCGCTGGCTTTGGATCGGTCACCAGAATGGCATCGCCCGAATCGTGTTTTACCGGTACAAGCACGAGTGCGACTTCTCCGTGCCGTACTTCACGGCCGCGAATAAGCGGCGAATACAAAATCGAATCTCCCTCGGAAAGATTCGCTATTTTATCCACCGGGAGCGGCGTCTCAGTGCTCTGTGGCGGCCGAACTGTGAGATGGATTGCACCTATCGGTCCACCCGCCGGGCAAACTGCGGGCGGCGGTGTTTCGTCCGGTGCGTCGGATGATTGATCTGTTACAGTTGCGCTGCTTTGTGCAAGGAGAATTGAACTCACCAGCAGCAGGAGGCCAGCTGAGCGAAAAACCATCACTTTCTCCTTTAAGAATAACGTGGGGTTATTTCTTGCCCGGCGCTTTTTCATTGGATGTGACGACCGCTTAGCGGAAAATAGAACGAGGCGTTTTAATGAGTGAAACTCTTAAACGCCGCCAGACGCGACGATATCCTCGAAGAGGAGATAGGAAAAACTTTGCCAACGACGGACACGCAAACGCTGGAAGAACTGGCCATCAACACCATCCGGTTTCTTTCCGCCGACGCCGTGCAAAACGCAAACTCCGGACATCCCGGAATGCCGATGGGCGCGGCGGCCATGGCTTATACGCTGTGGACGAAGTATCTGAAATTTAATCCGAAGGATCCGAACTGGATCGATCGCGATCGGTTTGTCCTGTCGGCTGGTCACGGCTCGATGTTGCTCTACAGCCTGCTGTATCTCACCGGCTACGATCTGCCGTTGGACGAGTTGAAACGATTTCGCCAATGGGGTAGCAAAACACCGGGTCATCCGGAGCGCGGCCATACTGTCGGCGTCGAAGTGGCGACCGGCCCTCTCGGGCAAGGCTTTGGGAACGCGGTCGGCTTAGCCATTGCGGAAGCATGGCTCGCAGCTAAATACAATAAGCCCGGCCACGCCATCATCGATCACTATACCTACGGAATTTGCGGCGATGGCGATCTGATGGAGGGCATCTCACAGGAAGCGGCTTCTCTCGCCGGGCACTTACAACTCGGCAAGCTGATCTTCCTTTATGACCACAACTACATCTCGCTCGCCGGAGAAACTGCTCTGACGTTTACCGAAGATGTAGGCAAACGCTTCGAAGCTTATGGCTGGCACATCCGCCATGTCGAGCAGGGAAATGACGTACAGGCAGTTTCGAAGGCGATCGACGAAGCCAGGGCCGAGACGAGGCGGCCATCGCTGCTGCTGGTTCATACGCATATCGGGTTCGGAAGTCCCAAGAAGCAGGATACGTTCGAAGCGCATGGAAATCCGCTCGGCGAAGACGAACTGGTCGCGGCTAAAAAGAAGTTGGGTTGGCCATCTTTGGAAAAATTCTTTTTGCCGGACGATACGGTTCAGTTCTTCCGCAAAGTAGGGGCCGGCGGCGCCGCAAAACAGGCGGATTGGCAAAAGAAATTTGATGCGTATAAGAAGGAATTCGCCAATGAAGCCGCTGAGTTCGAGTCCATTGTTGGAGGGAAGCTTCCCGATAACTGGAAAGCTGATCTGCCGAAGTGGAAGCCGGAAGATAAGCCGCTAGCGACGCGCGCTGCCGGTGGACAGGCCTTGAATGCTCTCGCCAAACATATCCCCAATCTTGTCGGCGGTTCGGCCGATCTCAATCCCTCGACTAACACTGCCTTAAAAGGTCTGGGCGACTTCCAACCCGAAGGAGAAGGCAGCTCTAAAGAGCAAGGTGCTGTCGGCGGTGTATGGAGTTACGCCGGACACAACGTCGCGTTTGGTGTGCGCGAACACGCCATGGGTGCGGCTGTCAACGGGATGGCGGCGCACGGCGCGGTGCTGCCGTATAGCGCAACCTTCCTGGTGTTCTCCGACTATATGAAGCCGTCGGTCCGGCTCGGTGCTCTCAGCAAGCTGAAAGTCTTCTACGTATTCACGCATGACAGCGTTGGCGTCGGTGAAGACGGCCCCACCCACGAACCGATTGAACAGCTCGCCGGGCTCCGTGCAATCCCTGGATTAAATGTAATGCGTCCGGCAGATGCAAACGAAACTGCAGAGTGCTGGGCATACGCGATCGAACACAATGGGCCGACGCTCTTCGCTTTTACGCGCCAGAATCTGCCTCACTTGGACCGCAGCAAAGGCAAAGACGTGGATGTATCCAAAGGTGCGTACATTCTGTACGAACCCGATGGCGGCAATCCCGAGGTGATTCTGATCTCGAGCGGCTCGGAGGTTTCCCTATGCGCCAAGGCTGCAGTGAAGTTGAAGGATTACGGGGTTAAGGCTCGCGTGGTGAGCATGCCGAGCTGGAATTTATTCGAGTCGCAGCCTGAGAATTATCGCGAAAGCGTGTTGCCGAAAGTAAATAAGAAACGTGTTTGCGTGGAAGCTGCCTCACCGTTCGGTTGGCACAAGTGGGCTACCGAAGACGGCGTCATCATCGCGATTAATCATTTTGGTGCATCCGCACCGGGTGACCAGATCATGAAGCATTTCGGCTTCACATCGGAGCATGTAACGGCTGAAGCGCTTCGCCTCGTCGGCAAGAACGCCGAGGCGGATAAGGAGTGGGGCGGCGACACAACCAACGTTGCTCCGACCAGTCCGCAGTCTGGACACTCTTAGTCAAGACGTCTTCTGGAGGGCAGACCAAATGATTTGCCCTCCAGATTGGACATTTTCCCAAGGCTTGTGTATTTCACGGGCGTCCTTCGTGGGGCGGGCGCGAGCCTGCGGCGGCCGCACAGGCCGCCTTCCGAGTGATCACTTACGCCTGAGTGCACATTCCCAGCCGCAGGCCGCCCGGCGAGTCCCTTGCCTAATCGGATACGGCGGCAAAGGGAAACTACGACCTGCATGCCTGAGTCATTATGCCGAATCACGTGCATTTGCTTCTGACGCCGCTGGTGAATACGTCTGGTCACGCGCAGGGCGGTCTGTGCGGCGGCCGCAGGCTGGCGCCCGCCCCACATTGCACTCACCGTCCGAACTCCGGCGCGGTTCTCTCGTTCTACTGCCCGCTGTTTTCAACCGGTGGCGTGAAATTCTCCGTATTGAAAATGTGGAGCGCCGGATCATCCGGCCCCTGCACCATAAGCACTAAAGCTACCTCGTATTTTGGACCCTGATAATAGGGCACCCGCATGCGATGAATACCGGTCTCCAGATGCAGCGTCCCTTCTTTTTCGTGCGGCGGATGCTGTCCATCGTTGTCGATTACTAGAGCGTCGTCAATGTAAAGATCGGCGGCATCATCGGCAAGCAGCGAGAAACGATACGCGCCCGGTTTTGAAACCCAAAATCGTGTTGAATAGTTGATGGCGAACCATTCAAACCGATGTCCGACGCCCGGAAAACCCGCATCGAAATGTTGCGGTGGAACGTTCAGCATATGCGTGTAGATGGTGCCTTTCGGCTTCATCTTCTCGAGATTCGGCAAGTGCGACGTCCAGTGACGCAAGTAATAGATGTCGCCCTGAAATCCGGAAGAAAAGACCACCGTACCGAAATGCGCCACCGAACTGTCGTTTGCAGGATTAGGTTCCTGGGCCCGCATAGTGTCCGGCAGGGAAAGGCAGAGTGCCAGAGCAAGAGACGCAAGGAACCACACGCCGAAACTCTAACACAAGAAACGAAAGTGGCCGGGTGAACGTATCATGAAAGAAGGAGTGCAAAGGCACGGATGCGCGCCGGGAAGACATCGCACCAGCCTGCAAGTTGGCGCGGGGTACGCCTTGCCATGCCGTTTTGAGCATTCCGTCAAAGGTATGCGTTTCCTTTTTTGCTCAGCGTTGCTAGCGGGCTTCGCGACTTCGCTTTTCGCCCAATCCCCCGCTACGCCGAAGAAATCACCACCGCCGCCCGGCATCCTGAAGTCCGTCCAGGTGTCCGGAAATAAGCGTTATAGCTCCGCAGAGATCCTGAAGCAAATCGGATTGCACCCGGGCCAGAGGATCAATTCGGCTGATATAGAAAATGCACGTCAGCAACTGCAGGATCTTCAGCTTTTCTCGAGTGTGGCAGATCGTTTTCGTTTTGGCGGCAATCCTCCCGCGTATGATCTGACTTTCGAGGTGACCGAGATCGAACAGGTCTTTCCGATGCGCTTCGAGCGGCTGTCAGTGAACTCCACCGAGGCGCGCGACTATTTGCGTGAAACGGTTCCGCTGTACTCAGAACAAATTCCCGGTACCGAAGCCGTGCTCGGCCGCTATCGGCAGGCCGTGCAAGCCTACGTAGCCCGCACCAACCCTTCGCTCAAAATCAAGGTTTTACCGCAAACCGACGATACCCAGCAAATGGCAATCGTCTTTATGCCGGATATCCCGCCGCCGACCATTTCGCAGGTCAAGATATCCGGCAACGAGGCTATTGATACAGGCACCCTCCTGCGCGCCATCAACCAGGTGGCAATCGGAGCGCCTCTGACGGATGCCCGGCTGAAACAGATCTGCGACGGTGCTATCAAGCAGGTTTACGCATCGCACGGTTTTGTTGCAGTTTCGTTCCCCAGCATTCAAAGCGAGCCGTCGAAGACCGATCACGGTATGGTCGTCAGCATCCAGATCAAAGAAGGCCCTACTTTCAAATTCGGCCCCGTTCACTTCCACGGCACCGGCTTGGACCCGGATGAAGTACGCTCCGCAATTCCGTTCAAGCCCGGCCAGCCTTACGATGCATCGAAGGTGGACGACTTTCGCATCGATATACAGCACCGCTTGCGGCGCCGCGGCTATCTGGATGCCAGCGTAACGACCGAGATGAAGCCGGATGATGCTACTCGCTCGGTCAATGTCACTTACAATGTCGTTCCGGGATCTATCTACACGTTTGCCAAGCTGGACATCAAAGGACTCGATCTTGTCAGCGAGCCTGTAATTGAAAAGATGTGGGGAGAAAAACCCGGCAAACCATTCAATCCGGACTACCCGGACTTCTTTTTGAAACGCATCGAAGAAGACAAACTATTCGAGCACCTGGCCAACACCTCGTCCGATTACACTGCCGATTCGTCAACCCACGACGTCGTCGTCCATTTGTATTTCAAAGGCGGCGAATCTAAGGAAGAGTTAGAGAAGAAAAAACGGGAAGAGCAGGAACGGAAAACAAGCGACGGAACCTGGTCGCCGTACTGATTTAGTTCACCGGGTGACGAACTCTTCTGCCGGATAAAGCTGATTAAACCAGAATGAGTACGGGCTAGCGCCGTATCTCTGGTAGTGGGCTAGCCGCTCCGCCGCTTGCGCAACCGATGGAATTTGCCCTGCCGGTATCCACCACAAACAATAATGCGGGCTGTCCATCTTCTCGAACCATTTCGATCGATCGCGAAGCGCAGCGAGATGCCCAGACTTATAAGTAAATGCCTTGAGCGCCTCCACTGAGTTCCAGACGGACATGTTGACGATCACAAACGGGTCGTCACGATACGGACTTTCCGTAGCGTTGCCTTCTTCCGACTGCAAGCGCCAGACAAAGCCCTCACTCGGCTCTGCCAGTGCGTTAATCGCGTCGAGCTGTGCCACGAAATCAGCAATCCGCGGATCGTCAATGGGCGCAACCAGCCGCGCAACATTGATCTGAGCAAGGTGGTGGGTACCGCCTCCTGGGGACATCCCTTGATTGTAACGATACGAATCGCGCCTACTCTTGCGTTACCGATAGCGTCGTTGAGTGACTGGTACTGCCACTGGCCGCCGTCAAAGTAACTGTTCCTGTAACTGGGGACGGTGGTGTTGTTGTACTGCTCGACGATCCCCCTCCGCAGCCCGTCAGCAAGATAAGGCCGAAGAAAGCAGCGCACCCAAAAGCGATGCTGAGTCGCGGGCGTACTGTCGTTTGCGTTCGCAGTGCGAAGGCAAGGAAGGAGAAAGCCGCAAGCGCATATGCCAAGGTACCTATTCCCCACCAGGAGTTACCCGGCGACGCCGGGAAGACCCTGGAACTTGCCGAATTGGAAAGCGTTACAGTCACCGAGTTTGTGCTGCTAACGCTTCCGGGAACGGAGCACGTCGTGGTCGTGAGTACGCTCGATACCGCGCAGCTAAGCGTGACGGCGCCTGAGAATCCACCGAGAAATGTAAGCTGGGCTGTTGCGGTTGCCGATGATCCCCCCGCAACGCTCACAGAGGACGGTGTGGCAGCGGACAAAAAGAATCCTTGTGCCCACTCATCGACGAGATGCTCTCCATCGAGCGATCCGATTCCGCTGGCAAGATCATACCCAGGGCCGGCTGAATATCCCATCTGCCCCCCTGCGGCCGGGCATCCTGTATCCGGTTTCGCCGCGGTGGGCGCGGCGCAGGGAACGATATTGTCGCCGGTGGTGATGTCATGGAAAGCGTCGGTTGAGGTGCTCGCAAGCGAATACAGTCGCGGATTGGCGTTCCCTTGCGCGCCAAAAGCCTGGTTGATCAACGCCAGGACGCCGGCGAAACTCGGCGATCCGGCTGATGTGCCACCAACTACGTCTACAGTTGTGTCTGCCGCTCGGAAGCCATTAGTGCAGTCTTCCTGCTGCAATTGTCCATTTACAGTGACCGTTCCGTCGCTCGCGCAGACCAGGAATTGATCCTGCGAAATCGACGCATTTAACGAGACATCAGGAACATCGCGGACACCGTCGCTTGGCACATTATTTCCCGTTTGCCAGGAAGGCTTCGGAAATCCTCCGGTGCAATTGCCGGAGGTATCTGTGGTGATGCAGCTGCTGGCGCCTCCGCCTCCGGCCGAAAGCTCGACTTGTGCCGCGGTGTCGTTCCAGACCATCTCCGGGATATACGAAAGTGCCGAGCTGTTATCGCTGTTGTTTGTCGACGACCAGTAACTCGACGCCGAACTCCCTTCGTTGAATGCAGTGCCGCCTACGCCCGTTACTTCCGGACTGCTCGCCGGATAATCGACCGAAAGCCCGAGCGTCGCTGTCGACGGAATCGTGTTGTTGTCGCCGTCACAATCGGCTGCGCCCGCATCGCCGGACGCGGCAACAACGGACATGCCTTGCGCGTTTGCCTGTTGGAACATTGCTTCGGTCGATGTCGTATCGCCGAACTGCTCTTCGCAGAGGCCGTAGGTAATGCTCAACACCCGCGCGACATTATTATCGATCGCGTATTCGATCGACGTGAACACATCTGTCGAATTCACATAGATAATGCTTGCATTCGGCGCCACTGCCCCCGCCCATTCCACATCTAAATATGCTTCTAGCTGGTCATCGGCGCTCACGCCCGGATCAGCCGTCCCGCCCAGAACCACCGTTGGAGCGTTGGCGCTGAGTCCCGAGTTGCTTCGAAAGGTTGCTACCTGCGTCAGATTGATGTCCGTTTGTCCGGCCACTGCAATCTTCTGTCCCGCGCCGTCGATACCCTGCTTATAAAGTGCCGCCAGATTGTAAATGGTCGCGAAATCGCCCGGCGCGAGATAGTGATTACCGCTGATGCTCGATGTGAAATGGGGAACAGCAGATCCGGCGCGTCGCATAAGCCGAGCCCGCGGCCGCGGATGGAAATCGTTTAGACCGGAGATAGCACCGACAACATCCTGCAAAGCGTTCGGCAAAACGGGGTTGGTCGCGTTTGCAAAGTGTAGCTTGTCGCTTGCCTGGTAAAGATGAATCGTCGTATGGAAAGCGGACTCCACTTGACTCGCATTGCCCCACATATGAATGGATGTCTTCGAACGAGACGTTTGAATGTCTCGGAAGCCCTTCGCCTGCAGCCACGATTTGATCTTCGAAAGATCCTGATCGCTCGTGCCGAATTGCGCGCCGAATTGCTCCGGCGTCAACCATTGGTGGTATCGGGGGCTCTTCGGGTTCTGTTGGTCCGCCAACAATTGATTCAGCTGTTGCTGCTGCGCAGCCGATCTTTTCAAGCGCAGCGTAATATCTTGCACAGGAAACGAACTCGTGACTGCGCCTTGATCTTCAGCCGCTCTCGCGCGCGGAGGCGTGTTTCCTCTCAACGTATAGGTTTGTGCGTCGTCCACTCGCACGAAAACGCGGCTCGGCGGTTGTGCAAACACGTATTGCAGAAATATTGTCGCGGCTATCGCCGCCCGGCGTGACTGGCGTGCCAGGATCAACCCTCTGCGCCTTCGAGTCTCGATACCCGCGCCGGAAAAATTCATCCGTAAAAACTCTTTCATGATTCAGATGTCAGTAGCAAGCCGCCGGAAATGTGTTCTTCTCGAGGCCTTTCGTCCGTTACTGTACTGGTACGACGCCTCCTGCACTGCTGACGACCTAATCAATTTAGCCGTTTCTGTCATTACAAAACTTTACTGTTTAAAAACAGACTCGTTTGCGTTGCTAAACTGAGGCAAAACCCTGCGCAAGCCGAGTCCGCTATCGCCTTCTGAACTCAGTTCCGTTCAGCCTGACGCGCAAATTCATAGGAGATTTTTGTGGCAGCCGCAACTCATGCTCGTAACCGCCGTCCGGTCGCTGTTGACGACGAACTGTTCCGGTACATCAATTTGAAATTGGCGGCTCTCGGGCAACCCACCAGCCGGGCTACGCGAGACGTGCGCGCGCTCGAAATTGCCGGTCCTTTACTGCGAAACTATCACCAGAAGGATCAGCTATTAGGATACCGTTTATGTCCTGCCGACGCTCGTATCCGCTCGTTTCTTGACGATTACTTGCGAGATGTTGCTCCGCAGGGCGCCGCCCGCCTTCCACATGACACATTCGTGCTCGATCGTAAGGGCCTTGCACGTGTAATGTCGCTTCCGTCCACTGCCGACAGCATCGCTTCTCCGTATCTTCAGTCCTATCGGGTCCCGCAAGGCGTTCTGCACAACCCGAAAAGCGATCGCCGCACTACGCAAGGGATCTTCCACATTGTCGAAGGCGGATTCCCCGTTCCCGCGGACAAAATCGCCGTCCCTAAACAAACATTCGCTGCCCTGCTTGCTGCCGCTGTCTCGCCGCCGAGTGACGTGCTCGCATTGCCCTTCACTGCCGATCAAAGCGATCAGGCCCTCCTCTGGGTTTCGCTGCTACTGCGTCCGTTGGTCTGTCCACGCACCGGGACTGATGCAGCCAAGACCATGGAGACGCGATTCTTCGCGCCGGCGAGTCTCGTAAGCAATCTCGATTTCGTTGAAGGAATTTTCGGCAACGGGGGCGATCCCTATCTGCCGGAAAACGACGCTGCTCTTGACCCCTTTCATTGGACCGGGCACAGCGGATGTGTGATTCTTGCCCCCCACATCACCGGCCTGAAGAAGAAAGCTTTGGGATTGCCTCACTACAGTCAGGCAACCGAACGCCAGCGCCGGGAAAGCATGTGCTGGCGCGATCCGGAGGAAATCTATAACAACGGCGGTGCTTTCAAAGTCGCCTGCCGCGATCATCGCGGCGTGATTGTCACCATCATTGCCGACAACTATTTCGGGTACTGCAAGAAGGAAGTAAAAACCCAGATCAGTTTCGCTGCAAACCTCTACGGTTTGTGCGAAGAGGAGCATGCCGGCGGTGCAATTGCTTTTCCCGCATATGTGCTCGGGCAGGAGTTTTACGCCGGCCGTACCGTCCTCACCAAACAAGTGAAGTTCGAAAAGGCACTGGAGTGGTTGGGCGATCGCGTCACAACTCATCCGGAGGGCTACGCTACTGACAATCGATATCAGGACATTTTCTACGTACCGGAAAACGCCGAATTTCTAGTGCGCGAGGGTTCTGTCCGTTGGGTCGGTAAAGACGGCCTAGCGCAGCGGCTCGTCCTGCGCGCCGGGGTCAACTATGTGCTTCCCTGGGGCACCAAAATCCGCCTGGAAAAGCAGACCGGCGGGTCCGCCTGGCGTCTCGTGGCCTCTCGGGCCGATCCGGTGCTTTGCCATAAACCGTGCACGGTTTCGGGCGGCGGCAAGTCCGAGATTTCAAAGTCTATCGCCAGCATTATGCTGCGCGGCCCGGTCTTCGTCAGCGACTTCGATCGAGAAATGGACCAGGTCGCCGAGATCCTGCAGCGCGATGTCTCGAGTATCTACAAGAAGCCCCCGTCGCCGGATCGCGCGGAACGGCCGATGCTCAGCATCGAACGTTCGCTCGGTTCCGTTATCAAGCTGATGACTCCATCCCCCGAATACACTGACGAACACAATCAATGGCTCGCCACGCTTTCGCCGACCGTACGCCAACTGCTTGTGACGGTTAAGCGGTATTACCGTGCCGATTGGGGTGAAAACTGGCGCCAGCGCTTCAGCGTTTCGCGCATCAACGGCATTCTGGGAAATGAGCTCAAGTTTGATAACCAACCGCTTGTTGCCAACTATCTGCGGGTGGGCTACGATCCCAACGGCGCGTGGCGCATCTACAAGCTGCGCCCGGATTTCAACCCGGCCGATAAAGTTCAGGTGGAAGATGACATCACGGCCTCGGTCGTCCTGCCGAGTCATACGTTGAATAATCTCGATGCGGACTATCAAAATGAGAGCGTGAAACTCGTTGCCAATACCGAGTTGCTGCTCTTTCAACGTCCCGATGATGCCATCCACCGCGGCTTCGACAAAGATGCGGAGCTCGATCTGGCGCAGGACGGAACCTTTATCTCTAACTTTGAACCGCTCACCGTCGCTGACGTTCAGGACATCCTCGATAACGTCGTCGAGTTCGACAAGTTCACCGAACCGATGAAAAAGCTGTTGAACGAGTTTGTCGCCAACGGCGAGTACGAATTTGCTGTTTCTTCCGCGCATCCGCGCATCGTCGACGGCAGCCCTTCGAAAAATCCCCGCTATCTGCAGCGACGGCCCGATCTCGAAAATCCACGCGGCACGTATCTAGCTGAAATCGGAACCCGGCTCGCGCGCGAAGTTCCGGCTGAGTGTGCAGTTCATTTTCCTGTGAATGCGGTGCTGTGTGGCCGCCGTAACAATCCTCCGGACGCCCAACTCGGCATTCCGCCGCTTGCCGTATACAACGCGATTCACTATCAGGACTTGCCTGAACTCTTTATGGATTTCATTTGCAGTCTCACCGGTAAATCGCCATCCACCACCGGCTTCGGTAGCGAAGGCGCGCTCACCAAGGGCCCGTTCAATGCCCTGCTGCCTGTCATCGATATCAATAACGCGCTTGTATCGGCAATCCTCACCGGTTATGCCGGGTTCACGACCGCCGCCGGTCATATCGGCCCAAAATATCGCATCGATCATGACAACAGCATGCTGGTACCCGAATTATGGTGCCGCATGCGTGTACACGAACGGGAACCCAAGTTCCTGATAGACAACGGCTACCTCGAAAAACTGGAGGATTTCGAATACGAAGGGCGTAAGATCCTCGCCAGCCGCCTCGGCTATCGCATCACCGCGCTTTTCGTAGATCATTTTCTGGCTCGGATGTTCGAAGTGCCGAGCGTCGTGTTTCCTGAAGACATGCTTCGGCCCGAGTTGCAGGACATGGTGGTCTTTGCCGCTGGTATCGAGGCCATCGTCGAAGCACAGCGCCAGGTCGCGCTCAATTATTTTGAAGATGGCAGTGTAAGCGACGCCTGCCCTCCCATCCGCGCACTCCTCCATATCATGGCTTTCGGAGAATTCGATGGCATGCGTCCCGGCGATCCGAAACTCTCTTCCATGTTCACCCGCGAGTCGATGCTTCGCAGTGAATGGTATCGGGAGCGTCTTTTGGCCAAGCAGGCAATCGATATTGCACTCTGGAGCCGCCACCTAAGCGCGCTGGAAGAGCCGACTACGGACGTAGGCGCGGAAGCGTTATCGAACGAACGATTGGCTGGTGCGCGCCAGCAGCTTGCGCACGTCTCGTCGCCCGCTTACCTGGGCGAACTGGTCGGCACCATTGGAGCCGATCCTTCCATCTTGCCTCCGGGCACGGCACGCGTGCACGAATCGGGCAAACTGGAAACTGCCTCGGCTTATTAAGTCACGGCGGCTGATGCTTGTGATACTAGTGTAGACGCATCATGAGCATCCGAACTACTGTCCCACTGGACGACGATGTCTTAGATCGGGTCAGGGGTGAAAGCCAGTCGCGAGGTGCCTCCTTTCGCGAAAAGTGCCACGGACCGGAACCGGAGCAAACCTGGGTTAAGCATGTTTCGTCACACACCTAACTACCGCCAAATTTGAAATAACCTGCCCATTACTTCGTTCGCTGATCGCTTCAAAGTCTCCTGAGGGGTTCATCTTCAACCTCCAATACGATATTCTGTTCGAAGTTCACGCGTTAGCTCCCATGTCAACAAACGCACGACCCACTCGACGAGACTTCCTGGGGTCGGCAGCCGCACTTGCCTGTCTTCCCCGCCACACCTTTGCGGGACCCATTCCCATCCAAATCGGCGTAACCGACTGGAACCTCAACCTGGACGCCAACCCGCAGTCCATTATTAAGGCTAAAGCTCTCGGCTTCGCCGGTGTGCAGATCTCCTTCGGCCGGAAGCTGGTCGACGGCAAGCTTCCAACCGACAATCCGGACGTCATCGCTCGTTACTTGGGCCTGGCGCAGCAGCAGGGCATAACCATTGATGGGACCTGCGTCGATCGGCTGCATGACAACGGTTTGAAGAGCGACCCGCTGGCATTGAGATGGGTGTCCGACGCCATCCGGCTTACTCGCGATCTCAAGGTAACCGTCCTGCTGGTTCCATTCTTCGGGAGGTGGGCGATGAAAAACGATGCCGAGATCGGACACGTCGGCGATGCCCTGCGCGAGCTTGCGCCGGAGGCCGAAAAGGCCGGCGTCATCCTCGGCGTTGAAGACACGATCTCTGCCGAAGACAACGTCCGCATCATGGACATGTCGCGCTCCCAAAATGTTAAGGTCTATTACGACGTCGGCAACTCCACCCAGGCGGGCTTTGATGTCGTGAAGGAAATCCGCTGGTTAGGAAAAGAGCGCATCTGTCAGTTTCACTTCAAAGACAACCCGCACATGCTCGGCGAGGGCAGTATTCAATTTAATCCCATCATCCACGCCATTCGGGATATCGGCTGGTCCGGTTGGGCAAATCTGGAAACGGATGCCCGGCCTGCGAGCTTCGATGAGGATCTTCGCCAGAATCTAAGCTATATCCGCCGTATCCTCGAACAACAATCGTCATGAGTACGCCTCCAACACAAGACGAGTTGAAGCAGTTGGCAGCAACTGCGGCTGCATCACAACTTGAAAACGGGATGATTGTTGGCCTTGGTTCCGGAAGCACAGCCAGGATGGCGGTCGCTGCTATCGGCCAACGAGTACAGCAAGGGCTTCGAATCATTGGCATCCCAACGTCCGAGCAGACTGCGGCCCAAGCCACAAGTCTCGGGATCGCGCTATCGACACTCGCCGAATACCAGCAGCTTGACGTCACCATTGATGGAGCCGACGAAGTGGAAACGGGCACGCTCAATCTCATTAAAGGCGGCGGCGGCAATCAACTCCGGGAAAAAATCGTAGCGAACGCCAGCAAGCGGCTCCTGATCATCGTCGACGAATCGAAGATCGTTCCGCAACTCGGGACACATGCCAAGGTCCCGGTCGAAATCGCTCAATTCGGTTGGCCTGCCACGGCCCGATTGCTGGCAAACATTAAAGGCAATCCCGGACTCCGCCTGCGTGCCGACGGGCAGCCGTTCGTCACCGATGGCGGCAACTACATTCTCGATTGTGCATTCCGGCCGATCGCTTCCGCCGTCGATCTGGAGCGCGAGTTGGACAGCATCGTTGGAGTCGTCGAACATGGGCTGTTCATCGGCATGACATCGCAAGTGGTAATCGGAACAGCTCAGGGCGTGAAGCAGTTAACGAAAAACGTCTAGCTGCGACTGCAAAGGGTAGTCTCGAAGAATTTGCATAACTGACGTTTTTGTCTGTCTAATTACTGCGAGCCTCTTGCTGGCTCATTTGAAATACGACAGCAGAGCGGGGCGCGCAGGATTAACCGTCGCTCCGAATTGCTTCTGGACTACTGAGCTAAGGTAGAACAAAAGGCGAATCCATGAACCTGGCTCTTGATTTCGGCAGCAGAGAAGATTTCGGCAGCGGTGAATCGGTTTCAAACACGGCCAGTCTTCAATCCGGGGCGGCGATTGAAACATTGGCGGCAGTCTTTCGCAAAATGCTACAGAGTGACGGCTCGCCGGTTCGCGCCGTTCGGCATCAGTCCGCTCGTCCTGCGCAGTTCGGTCCGTTTCCGCCGGGCCTCAATCCACAGGTCGCACCTGCTCTTCAGCGGCGTGGAATTGCAGAGTTGTATAGCCATCAGGCAGAGGCTGTACAACGCTCGCTTGCGGGCGAAAACGTCGTAGTTGTCACGCCGACGGCGAGCGGAAAAACTCTCTGCTATAACCTGCCGGTCGTTCACTCAATCCTGGCGGATGCGTCCACGCGCGCTCTTTACCTTTTTCCCACCAAGGCACTCGCTGAGGACCAGCATCTGGAACTGCAGCAGCTGAATGATGCGTTGGGCGTAGCGATCACGTGTCATACCTACGATGGCGATACGCCTCCGGATGCCCGTCGCGCGATTCGGGAAAAAGCCAACATCGTGATGACCAATCCTGATATGCTGCACACCGGGATTCTTCCGCACCATACGAAATGGGTGAAGCTTTTCGAAAATCTGAAGTACTTCGTTATCGACGAGCTGCATTACTATCGCGGAGTTTATGGCAGTCATTTGGCGAATATTTTGCGACGGGTACGGAGAATCTGTGAATTCTATGGATCGCGGCCGCAGTTCATCTGCTGTTCGGCCACAATAGCTAATCCAGGAAATTTAGCCGAAAACCTTACGACAGAACCATTCCACGTTGTGGCTGACAGCGGAGCGCCGACTGGGGACAAGTACTTCGTCTTTTACAATCCGCCGGTTGTGAACCGAGCGCTGGGAATCCGCCGCAGCTATCTGCACGAATCGCGGCGGATTGCGCTCGAATTTATCCGGCAGCGGCAGCAAACGCTTGTCTTTGCGAATAATCGTCTGGCGACAGAGGTTCTGACAACCTATTTAAAGGATTCGTGCTCGCATCTGCCGTTTTCGAATGAGGCAATTCGCGGCTATCGGGGAGGATACCTTCCCAAAGAACGGCGTGAGATTGAAAACGGGTTGCGCGGCGGCCGCATCCGTGCCGTGGTTTCGACAAATGCTCTGGAACTCGGCGTTGATATCGGATCACTGGATGCGGTAGTGCTGGCCGGCTATCCCGGAACGATTGCATCGACCTTGCAGCGCGCGGGTAGGGCGGGACGAAGGCAGTCGCCATCAATCGCCGTGATGGTGGCATCGAGTGCGCCGATCGATCAATACGTCGTCGAGCATCCCGAATATTTTTTCGAGCAGTCGCCGGAAGAAGCACACGTGAATCCGGACAACCTTGAAATTCTATTGAGCCACTTGAAATGCGCGGCGTTCGAGCTGCCGATCCGGGACGGCGAGCAGTTCGGCAAGCATGACACGCGCGAGATGTGTAATTTCTTGTGCGAGGACCTGAAGGTTTTGCATCATTCGGGCGATTGCTGGCACTGGGTGAGCGATAGCTATCCGGCAGACACGGTCAGTCTACGCGCAGTGACGAGCGATAACTTCCTGGTGGTAGATATCACGTCGGACCACAAGATCATTGGCGAAGTTGACTTTCCCGCGGCTCTGCCGACATTGCACGAGAAGGCGATTTACCTGCATGACGCGCGTCAATATCAAGTGGAGAAGCTGGATTATGACGGGCGGAAAGCGTTCGTACGCCAGGTGGACTCAGATTACTTTACCGACGCGATCGTTTACACGCAAATCAGTGAACTGACGGAATTTCAGCAAGAGTCTTTTGGAGGTGCGAACGTTCGTTCCGCTCATGGCGAGGTACGCGTCAAGCGCCAAGTGGTTGGCTTCAAGAAAATCAAATTCTACACACTAGAGAACATCGGCGCAGGCAAACTAAACCTACCTGAGCAAGAAATGCATACTACCGCGTTCTGGCTGCATTTTGCTCCCGAATTTTTTGCCGGATTTGAAGGATACAGCTCAGTGGATCTTCAGGACTCGGTCCGTGGAACGGGAAACGTTCTGAAAACCGCCGGGACGGTATTGTTGTTGAGCGATCCGCGCGATCTGGCGGTCTCGGTACTGGATGACTCAATGGACAAAACAGCGGCATTCGCTCCTGAGATCGTCCTTTACGACAACTATCCCGGCGGGATCGGACAAAGCGATCCGTTATTCCGGCGCCAGCAGCAGTTGTTTCGTTCTGCGCTGGATTTGGTGTCGTGTTGCGCCTGCGAAACGGGTTGTCCGGCTTGTGTGGGCCCTCCCAATGAACTTGGCCTGCGAGGTAAGGAAGGTACAGCTCGGGTGCTCCGTCGATTACTGGCGCTAACCAATGGCGACTAATTCTTACTTGGTTGTTCGGCGTCCTCGGGAAAAACCGCGTAACCCGTAGGTGCCGGATAAAGCGATTTCAATGAATTCAAACGCTTTCGCAGATAGCGGCTTGGCAGTTGCCGCGGACCGGTTTCGACATCGATATCGCAACAGATGCCGTGCAGATATAACGTGAGCGTATCGATGAACGACTGGCGGGCGTAATCTGCAAATAACGGGCCAGTGTGTTTGAAATTGGCTTTGCGCAAAAGCGCTTGCTTCGCCTGCCAACTATCATCGTCCACTTCGCCGTGCACGTCGGCGCGAAGCTCCTCTCCAAGCAGCGACATATACGCAGACGCCACATCTTCGGACCAGTTCTGTGCCACCAGTGCTGCCAGATGCCGGTAAAAGCGGTAGTGATACTCGGCAACATCCTGTTCTTGCAGCGCGAATACGAGCACCGTTTCGTCATCGAAGCTGATTTGCGAAGCCCACGATTGAAGACCCTCAGCGGGTCGCTCCGTCACTACAAAATCAGAAAGCTTTTCAGCGCCGGGCCGGGAGCGTCGCTTGGCTTTCGATGGTTTGGTGTTGCCAGATCGTTCAAGATACGGCACCAGCAGGATCGAAATCTTGGGCAGCATCACACTCACCGCATGGGGCAGCGCCGCCACCGGCTCTTCGAGATACTCTTTGACCAGTTCCTCGCTCATCGGCACCGAAGCGCAAAAATATCCGAAGGTGTTGCTGAGAGGAATTACTTCACCGCGGAAACGCTCCGCAAATTGTCCGACGCTCTGTCGAGCAAAATCGGATTTGACAACACCGGATTGAGCCACTACGGAAGGACTTGACTCTCGTTGCACGGACATCCTGCTTTTCGCTCTCGATTCTAGCAAAGGGGGTGCTTCGGCAAACCTTTAGGGCTACTTCGCCATACCATTACGGAGGTTGCACGTCTTGGTCTGGTTGTTACACTTGAGGTTTCAGAAGTGCAGTTTCTGGTATCGGCTGGTGAGGCGTCAGGGGATCTTTACGCTTCCGGTGTAGTTAGTCATCTGCGCCGGATGTTGCCTGGCACAAGCTTCTATGGATGTGCGGGGCCAAGGCTGCAGGCGCTGGGGGTAAATCCAATTGTGGACGCATCCCGCTTGGCCGTCGTAGGTCTGGCGGAGGTTGTGCTTCACCTACCCCGGATCTATGGGGAATATCGGCGCCTCCTGCAATCTGCGGAACAGAATCGCCCCGCTGCCGCCCTGCTAACCGATAGCCCCGATTTTCATTTGCGCGTAGCACGACGGCTGAAGGCTCTTGACGTACCGGTCTTTTACCTTGTTGCGCCGCAGCTTTGGGCTTGGCGGCCCGGCCGCGTTAAGTCATTACCCAAGCTGGTGGACAAACTCTTTTGTCTGTTTCCGTTCGAAGAGCGATGGTTTCGCGAACGCGGAGTGGACGCCGTTTACATCGGCCATCCACTTACCTCTGTCGTGCGCAGATCGACTCCCCGCGAAGAGTTTCTGGACCGCAACGCGCTGCCCGCCAATCGCCGCCTGGTGGTTCTTCTTCCAGGAAGCCGGATCGGAGAAGTACACCGTCATTTGCCGACGTTGTTCGGGGCTGTCAGAGAATTAGGGCGGAAGTTTCCCTTATCCGTGCTGTTGGCCACACCGAAAGGCTTCGGGAGCGCGCAAGTTTTGGCAAAATTTCGGGAACCGATCCAATCGCTTTCCATCAAAGTATTAGAGGATCAAACCTGGGATTGCATCGGCCATTCCGACGTTGCCCTTGCGGCCAGCGGGACGGTGACTGTAGAGGCGGCTATTCTCGGCACGCCCATGGTCACTTTTTATAAGGTCTCGCCCATAAGCTGGTATGCCGCCCGCCACTTGGTTAAAGTTCCGTTTCTGTCCATGGTTAATCTGATCGCGGAACAACAAGTCGTCCCGGAGCTAATTCAGAACGCTATGACTCCGGGAGCCATTGCCGCCGAAGCCGCCACTCTGCTTGCCGATGAATCCAAAGCGGATCGGATGCGGGCCGGTTTGGCATCTGTGCGGGCGGCACTTACTGTTGACAGCGACCCGTTTGAACGCGCGGCGGCTTCCATTTGCGCTTCGATCCGGCCGGTTAAATCGACGGTCGCCGTTGACGCGTGATCTGAAGTAGGAGAATGAAGTAATGACGACGCGCGGCTACGCGAATCACGCGATTCAAGCGACCCTGCTCACCCTGTTCGCCGCGGCGACTCTCTTCGGACAAGCATCCGAGAAGCGCGCCCGGCTGGACGTCCAGCAATATACGATTACGGCGGACGTGAACCCGCGCACGCAATCAATCGCTGCCAAGGCAAAAATCAACTTGAAGCCGCTGGATGACACCAGCACTCTGGTTTTTGAACTGAATAACGCGTTGAAGGTTTCAAAGGTTAGTGACGCGCGTGGAGCGGATCTCGCTTTTTCACATAGCGACTCGGACTTTACAACGACGATCTCGCTCACCTCGCCTCTGCCAAGGAACCAGCCCACGGAAGTAACAATCAGCTACGAAGGCAAGCTTACTGGTGAAGAGGATAGTCCGGTTTATGGCATTCGCTTCGCGGCGCTTCATCCGGATTATGGTTTTCTTCTATATCCAGGGCGTTGGTTTCCCATTTCTGGATACAGCACCGATCGGTTCGCTGCCACGCTGAACATCACTACGCCGTCTGAATACCGCGTGATCGCAAGTGGTGATTTGAAGAAAAGTCCAGCGGCAAGCGGCAAGGCTCTGTACTCCTTCGTTTACGAGAAACAGAGCTTCCCAGGCAGCATTGCCATTGTGAAGAGCGACCCTGTTCACGTGTCATCCGAGGGAATCAATTCACAGGTTTTTTTCCGGGATAAAGAATCGGAGAGCGCCCAGAAGTACGGGGAAGAGACCGGCAGGATCATGACGTTTCTCACCTCCGAGTACGGTCTCCCTCCTCAAGCCAATCTCAGTATTGTTGAGACCGAGGCCGGGGCAGTGAACGAGTTTGCTGCGCCCGGAGTTATCTTCCTTTCGCCTTCCTCGATTACGCCATCGGTTAATTCGCATGTTCTGGTCAACGCTCTTGCCCGTCAATGGTGGGGGATGCTGACATCACCTTCCAGCCGGAATCACCTGTGGCTTGAAAACGGTCCCGCGCGCTTTTCCGAACTCTTGTACACGGAGCATACTGCCGGCCCCGCTGCAATGGAAAGCGAGGTCAAAGCGGCGTACATCGAAGCCCTCACAGTAAAGGACCCGCCCGTTTTGCAGGCAGCGCGCCTCGAAGACTATTCGCCGGAATATTGGGCGCTCACTGCTGCCAAGGGAGCGGCGGTCCTCAATATGCTGCGCAGTGTCGTGGGTGAGGACGACTTCAAAAAGGGCATGCACGCCTTCCTGGATAAGTTCAGCTGGCAATCGGCCACCACCGATGACCTTCGAAAAGTAATGGAGCAGGTTTCAGGTCAGGATCTTCGATATTTCTTTATTCAATGGCTCGAGTCGAGCGGGTCTCCCCAGTTCAAGCTGGAATACACCATCCTCCGCACGCAGCAGGGTTTTCGCATCGTGGGAAAGGTGAACCAGGACCTCGATACGTTCCGCATGCCGGTTGATCTACGCATTGAAACGGAAGGAAATCCGGAAACCAAACGTGTCGAAGTGACCGGTACGTCATCGGAATTCAGTTTGGATACGTTTGGGAAGCCGAGGAAGGTTGTTATCGATCCCAACCATGTACTTCTGCGTCTCGATCCGACAACCGAACTACAGGTCGCGATTCGGCGCGGTGAGCAATACGTTCAGATCAACGATTTCCAAAACGCCCTTCGGGAATATCAGCGCGCACTCGAAGTAAATAAGAACAGTTCGCTTGGTCACTATCGTATCGGCGAGCTTTTCTTCAAACAAAATAATTATCAATCAGCCGCCAATGAGTTCCGCGCCGCGATCAATGGCGATCTTGACCCGAAGTGGACGGAAGTTTGGTCTCACGTCTATCTCGGTAAGATTTTTGATGTCACCGGACAGCGCGACCGCGCCGTCAATGAATATAAGCAGGCGCTGCGCACACACGATAACACCGCGGGGGCTCAAGCAGAAGCAGCCAAATATTCGGCGAAACCATATGAACACGACAACTCGGAGCTCAGTTCGCGTTAGTACTAGCCACAGACCGTAAGTACTCCTCCCACCTAGCTTTCTAACGCAAAATCCTAGAAGCTGGTGCATCGAATAAAGTGTATAGTTCTCCACGGTTTGGCACTTTTACTCTAGGTGTTCATTCGATGGATGTTTCGGTTGCGCCGCCACGCGTGAAACGCTCAATTGAGTGATACCCTGGGGGTACCCGGGAAAGGGGAAGTTTTGGACGAAAGACTAAAGGAGCTGATGCAGGAACTCGGCAACGCGATCAACGAATCGTTGTCGGATTCCGACCGCATCGCGGGCGCGATAGGAGAAATCAAGCGCGCCGGCTACGACGTCTTCCTCGTGCTCGAGGCAACAATTGGGTTCAACAAGCGTGATGAATCCTCGGAAGAGTCCGACAGTGAAGGCGTTGCAGCACAGCCTGACCAGCCTGTCCGTACTGAATCCACGGGCAAAATTCGACTGACGTCACAGGATCAGAAGTTTCTTCGCGCACTCAAGATTTCCGTCGAAGAAGATTCCAAATAAGCCACTCAGGTGTTTTTTAATTCAGAGTAAATTGCGTACGTCGCATTGCACGCTCTTTGCCAGGTATATTCACGAGCGCGTATTCGGCCTCTCTCCATTAAAGTAGTGCGTAACTGCGGGTCTCGGATCATTCGCACCAGTTCCGCCGCGATCGCTGCCTCGCTTTCCGGATCGACAAGGAGCGCCGCGCCGACACCTATCTCAGCCGTGGCGGAGCGGTTCGAAGTAAGCACTGGCGCACCATGTGCCATTGCTTCGAGTACCGGCATCCCAAATCCTTCATCTAACGACGGGAACGCAAAGATGGACGCTTGCTGGTATAGGTGCTGTAACTGAGTCTTCGGCAGATAGCCACATACTCTTATCCGTTGGCGAGCAGGGCTGGCCTCAATCTGCTCTAAAATCCGATCTGCCTGAAAACCGCTGGGAGCGCCCGCCAGAACCAGAGACCAGTCATTGGGCACCGCTTCGAATGCGCTTACCAGCCGGCTTATGTTCTTTCTTACCTGCAGCGCCCCTACAAAGAGAATCATTTTCGAGCGCTCAGCCGTCGTCGGCACATCGCCTTCGGGAACGCGCACGCCGTGTGGAACAACATAGATGCTTTTTCGATCGAAGCCGAGTAGGGAACAAATCTGAAAGGCCGTGAATTCCGACACCGCGATCACGACATCGCTATTTGCTGCCGCCTGCTTCGCCTGCTTGGTGAAGCGCGCGCGAAATTCCGGCGTAGAGTAGTCGCCGGTAATGACAAACAAATCATGAAAAGTGGATACAACGATCCGCGCCGCGCGTTTATCGATGCGCTGATTCAGACCATGGAAAAGATCGGCCCGAAACGTTGGCAGCGCTGGAAGCAGCGGACGCTTGTGCACATGCGGGTACCCCATCCGCGGTGCATGGCGAAACTGCTTGAGCCGATAGCAGAGTAGGAATTCGTCGTTCGGATGTGCTGCAATCAGCCCGCGCAGCAGCTCGCGGGAATAAACGGCGATGCCCGATGGATTCGGATCGACGCTATATGTGGCATCCAGCGCGACCCGCACGTCCCAATCTTACAGCCCGTAATCCTTCAACTTTCGATAAAGAGTGGTGCGGCCAATGTCCAGCATCGCGGCGGCAAGCGTTCGATCTCCCTTAGTGATTTCCATCGCATGCAGAATCGCGCGCCTCTCTACTTCCGCCAGCGGCAGTATGTGCTGTGCGCCGCCATCGAAGGGCGAGCGGGGTGAACTCGAACCCGGTACCGCCGGACTGGTTGCCTTAATGAAATCTATCTGGTTACCATCGTTGATAACCGTCGAGGGTAAGTCAGCCTTCGAGATCCATTGCCCTGAATTCATCGCGACCATTTGCTGCACCGTGTGCTCAAGCTGGCGAACGTTGCCTGGCCAGTCGTAGTTCATCAGCGACTCCATGATGTCAGTGGGTACCCGGTGTCCGTTACCGTAACGTTCAAGAAAGGATGCGACTAGCTGCGGAATGTCCTCCTTCCGCTCGCGCAGCGGCGGAATGCGGACCTTCACTACAGCCAGACGGTAATACAAATCTTCCCGAAATTTCCCTCTCTGAATTTCGGCAGGCAAGTCGCGATTCGTCGCGGCAATCACTCGAAAGTCGGACGAGCGCTGCGCCAAGCCGCCGACCGCCCGGTATTCTTTTTGTTGCAACGCGCGTAGCAGCTTCTGCTGGAGATCGAGCGGCAATTCACCGATCTCATCCAGGAAAGCGGTCCCACCATTGGCAGCATCCAACAAACCTAGTTTCTGAACATGGGCGCCGGTGAATGCTCCTTTCGCGTACCCAAACAGCTCGCTTACCATGAGCGGGCCAACTAGCGACGAGCAATCGACTACTACGAAGGGTCCTTTGCCGCCAAGGTTGTGAATCGCGCGTGCGACGACTTCTTTTCCCGTCCCGGTCTCGCCGAGAATCAAAACGGCAACGCGCGACTTTGCCATACGGGTGACCCTGCCTGCGACGTCCTTCATTGCTGCGGACGTGCCGATAAGAGTAGAGAGCGGCGAGATGTCGGTAGTCGTGCGAGAGCTCACGGCAATTCGGAGAGCGGCCTTAGATTGAATAAGTGGCGGTCGCGCTCCGAAAATCTCTTTACTATCGCAGCGTGAAGCGGACGGTGCTGTCTCGGGGGCTTGTGCGCTCCTAAGCTACGGTCGCGGATTCGCCGGTGCTATTGCCTGGCCGGGAAGTGTTGCCACAGGTGGATTGTCGGCAGGCTTCACGATTGTTTGATCGAGGCGCACGACAAAAACTGAATTACTTCCGGAACTGAGTTCAGTTGCGAGCTGGTGAGCGGCGGCCACTGAACTTTCTTTACCCACCAGCACACGCCACAGCGGAGCGGATGCTTGTTTGACTACAAGTTGTACCGGCCGGTATTTTTTGGACAGTTCGTCTCGGAGGCGCTCCGCATTCGTCCGCACTGCGAACGCCCCCACCTGCACAGCGTAAAAATCGTTCGCCGGAATATCAGCAGGAGCCGCAATTACTTCCAACCGCACTCGACCGGTGCCCGGACCTAATAGATCGATCTGCCGGGCGGCCGCTTTGGAAAGGTCGATGATTCTACCCCGAACGAACGGTCCGCGATCGATAATCCGGACATCGACAGTTTTGGCGTTTGCCAGATTCGTGACGCGAAGCCAAGTATTGAAGGGCATTTCGCGATGAGCCGCGACGAATGTCTCCATGTCGTAAATTTCGCCGTCGGCCGCTGCTCGGCCGTGATAGGGCGGGCCATACCAACTGGCAACTCCTTCTTCGGTATAGCCGGGGGCGACCGCGACCGCGGGCTTCGTTCCGCTTGGGTGTGTGGAAGGAACATGTGCCACGTGTGCATGCTTACGCCCACATGCCACGATTGCAATCAAGGCTAGGGCTAAGGCAGCGTGCAGGCGCGTCCGCGTCATGAATCCGATCCCAAGTTCGTGGTCCGCATCAGCAGGCCCTCTATTAGAAGACACTGAACCTCTCGAAGACAGAGTAAAACAAATTTGGGTTTTACGTTTTTAGCAAAGTTAGCCCGCTCGTAACACTTTTTTCTTGACATCTGTTTCGAACCACTTTATATATGAATCACGCTGCGATCTATATAGATTGCAAATTTTACGTTAGGGAGAATCGATCGATGAAGAACGCAACCAAAAAGCCGGCAAAGTCGACCAAGAAGGCGGCTAAGAAGGCTCCTGCAAAGAAAAAGAAGTAAGATCATCCGCGGCTAGCGGAACAAACCTCACTCACGCCCTCGAGTCTCGGGGGCGTTTTTTATTTTCAGCCTACTTTAGAGAACTCCCCGCAAAGCGCTCGCGCCGTTGAGCGCTGTGCTTCTTTGTTGATGCTGACGTCGCAAGCAGAACTACTCGAAATGTTTCCCCCATACCAAAGACAAGCTGCTTCCACTGAAGCTTCCACTGCTCATCCGCGGTACTCCAGCGCTGCTGCAAAATTTCTTCCTCCCACATAGAAAGCGCCCAGCTTCGCAGGCTGCCGTCAAACAATACGGAAAGTCCATTTACTTCTGCTACCCGAAGGAGTTCCGAGAAGTTTACGTGACAAGTGATGTCGCGTTCGCCCGGAGTCTGCAGTACGTCCACTCGGGCGGTGTGTTTACGGTACGAAAGCAGCGTGCCATTCGGTAATCTGGGAAGCTCTTGCGCCGAGTAGCCGTAATCGATCACCAGGACGCGAGCGTCGTCTAATCGCCTCGCAAGCGTGTCGATCCACGTTTTCATTTGAATATTCGCTTCAAGCACAGCGTCGCAGGGAACGAAAGGTTCGTAGCGCCTGGCGTATTCCCGAAGTTCATCCACAACCAACTCTTGCTTACGGATTGTGAACGCTTCTCCTTCGGACGCAACCACCATCTCGAACCAGGCGCCCCCTTCGCGCCCTAGGAGGTGAACCGGAAGAGCATCAAAGAACTCGTTAGCCACCACGAAACCGGAAAATCTTTCCGGCAGCAGCGGGTTGTACCAGTCAATACCGCGATACTGAAAGCGAGCTAAGGGACCGCGGAGGTCACGCCTACCAGCGCCCAACTCCAAAACCTCGGTCGCGCCGCTTTGTTCGACACAGGCCGCCACCAACTCTCCAAATGGTCGGAGTTGTTCGGCGGTATAAAAGTCACCGTGTCGTCCAAACGGATCGATGCCGCGTCGATAGTAGCCGTAGACCGGATGGTACAGCGCCAGGTCCATGAACCGGGCGAACGATATAGATCCGTGCTCCGAGATTTCTCGGTGGATTAGCTCAATCAGCGGCGTACAGATCTTGTTTGACAAGCATCATTATGCCGCGCGGGCAGCCAAAAAAAAGGCGCCAGCTTTAACTGGCGCCGTTTATCATCGTGCAAATGGCCTCAGACTACGGCAGCGTGTACCGCAAGTTGATCCAGATCATATTTGAATGTGCCTCCCGGGGAGCTCCGTTGGGGACATACCAGGGATTGCGAAATACATACGAATACTGATTGATCAAAGCCAAGGCGCCATAGTTTTTGTTTTTCCAGAGTGTCTGGGTCCAGTCAAAGGTGAGTTCCTGAATCGTGCGGTTTTGGTTAATGCTTGGACCGGCGAATCCCGCAATTTGCGGATAACCGTAACCGACTAAAAGCGGGGTCGCCGGCGTGGTCGCGGTCGCGAGCTTCGTGTTGACGGCTTTCGGATCGTAAGACGTGTTCTGACCGACATAAATTCCGCCATAGTACACTGCGAGCTGCGTATTCGGCTTTGCCTGGAATTCGAAGCCGTCAACTGTCGACGCGGACCTTACCAGCGAAAGGGACCCGTTGGAGCGAACGATGAAATCGGGCGCTGAGCCAAACAGATAGCGTCCGCCACCATCGCTGATGAAGGCATTTTCAATCAGACGGAAGCCCTTGAAGATTTCGAAACTGGAGTTGACTTCGGCTCCGCCGCCGAACGTGCTGTGGCCGCCGGCAACAATCGGGCCTGTGGCAATCGAAGGCAGCACGTAAGACTTGAATCCGCGCAGGAAGCCCGCTACTTCGACGTGGGCTGCGTGACCCTCTCGTCCTCCGTCATAGGCGAACTTGGCCTGAATGTCCGGCATCAGGTTGGGAACGTTGGTAATTTCGTTCGTAACGTTCGCTCCGGGGCTGTATTGGAATTCGCCTAGAGTGCTGCTTAAACCGGCCGGCAGCGTAACTACACCGGAGCCATTACCGCCGCCGATGTATTGCTGTGGGTTTTCGAATGCGACACCGAACGCCATATGCTCATTGGGATGGGCGATGAACCGAACCTGAGGAGCACGCGTCCATACGAGGCCGATCTGGTAATTCGTGTCCATGTTCTGGGTGTAAAAGATATCGCTCGGTACCGGAGATATGCCTTTCCGATTCGGCGTCAACATGCTCCAGTCCTGGCCGGCCAAAAATTCGAATTCCCCGTTGTTCCCATCCACAAAGTAATTGCGCAGCCGCAATCCGGCGGAGTTGCTTGTAATTTGATAGCTGTTTGCGTTGTTGTTAAACAGGAAGTCTGTTTCCAGATAGCCGAGAACCTTCCACCCCAGATAGGTCCCGTCCACCCGCAGACCGACACGCGAGTTTTGCGCTGAAAAGTTCGTTTCGGAAAGGTGCCCGGGCACTACATTGTTGAAGGGAATGCCGGCAAAGTTTGTTCCGATGCCGCTTCCCACGTTCGTTGACCGCCAAAAGAAAGTAGCGTCAAGAAATCCAAACGGAGTAAATTGCGTGTTGCCGATTGAGATCGAAAGCGGCGATGAAGCCGTTTGACCACCATGGCCTCCACGGTTGCCTGTCCGGGCAACGTTGACGACGGGTACCAGCTTTGCCGGTTCAGTGCCGGCCGATCCGATTCCAGCGACGGTGGATTCATCTCCGCCACTAGCAGACGAATCCGCAGTTGTCGCAGCCGCGTTTTGCATCCCCGGCTTTTGACTGACCGCCGCCTGCTTGATTGCTTCGTCGAGAAGTGCACGCTGCTGCTCGACCGATTGCTGCAGTTTCTGAATCTGTTCTTCCTGCTTTGCGATCTGCTCGCGAAGCTTGTTTAAGTCGTCTGTGTGGCTCGGCGTGCTTGTTGTCGCTGCATTGGGGGAAACCGGCGCTGGACTCTGCGCCCACAACTGCACCGACAGGACGGAGAGACAAACCATGCTCAGAGTCCTAGTTTTCTTCATAAACTCCCTTGGGCTAATAAAATTGAATGGGCACACGTATAGCTCCATGTCCCAGAACCTCAAAAAACACTCCGAAGTTACAGGAGCACTGTTACAGCGACATGACTGTGGTGTAACGGATGGGAGACGAGGCTGAGAACAACGGTTTCCCGGTTTCTGCCGATGGTTTTAGAACTGTGAGCAGATCGGAGGGATCCGGACCGCTAAACTAGGGAAGAACCAGCATGTCCGAGCGGCCCTTCGTTCATCTTCACTGTCACACCGATTACTCATTGCTCGATGGCGCTTGCGACATAAAGAAGCTGATGTCCATAGCCCAAAAGCAGCAGATGCCAGCAGTTGCCATGACGGACCACGGAAATCTGTTCGGAGCCGTGGAGTTCTATACGGAGGCGGCCGCACACGGCATCCACCCGGTCATTGGGTGCGAAGTCTATGTTTCGCAACAAGGTCATAAAACGCGGTCCGAGGGCGATCGGTACAATCATCTGGTCCTGCTCGCCGAAACTCAGGAAGGCTATAAAAACCTAATCAATCTGGTCTCGACCGGGTATCTCGAGGGCTTCTATTACAAGCCACGAATAGACAAGAACCTCCTCGCCCGCCATTCAGCGGGTCTTATCGCGATGTCCGCGTGCCTTCGGGGCGACATCAACGAGGCAGTGCTGGGAGATCGGTACGAAGAAGCGCGCCGCCTCTCGAACGAGTACGTCGACCTGTTCGGTAGAAACAACTTCTTTCTGGAAATGCAGGATCACGGCCTCGATCAAGACAAAATCGTGCTGCCGCAAATCCGCCGGTTGGCACAAGATACCGGGATTCCGCTGGTGGTTACGAACGACGCGCACTATCTCGCTTCGGATGACGTCCGCGCCCATGAAATCCTTTTGTGCATTCAGACCGGGAAAACGATGTCGGATCCCAATCGGATGCGCTTCAGTACCCCCGATTTTTATGTAAAGACGCGCGCCGAGATGATGAAGCTGTTCGGCGAAGTGGAACATGCCGTGGATGTCACGTGGGATATCGCCCAGCGCTGCCGCGTCAAGTTGGAGAAAGTCAAGGATCCCTTTCCCCGCTTTGACGTTCCGGAGGGACACAGCACAGATAGTTTTTTTGCCTATGTGGCTCGTGAAGGGTTTGAGAAACGACGGCCACGCCTGGAAGCTCTGCGCCAGCAAGGGCGCCTGAAGCACGATCTATCGGAGTATGTAGAGCGGCTGGAACTCGAAATTCGGATGATCCAGCAGATGAAGTTCCCTGGATACTTCCTGATCGTATGGGACTTCATCCGCTTCTCCAAGCAACAGGGAATCCCGGTCGGTCCCGGCCGTGGCTCGGCCGCCGGAAGCCTGGTTGCCTATGCCATGGAAATTACCGATATCGATCCTCTCGAATACGGTCTTCTCTTCGAGCGCTTCCTGAACCCCGAGCGCATCAGCATGCCGGATATCGACATCGATTTCTGTACCAACCGCCGGGGCGAAGTGATTCAGTACGTCACGCAGAAGTACGGGCGCGAACAGGTGGCGCAAATCATTACTTTCGGAACGCTCGCCGCCAAGGCTGCAATCAAGGATGTAGGCCGCGTGCTCGATATGAGCTTCGCCGAGGTCGATCGTATCTCTAAACTTGTCCCGAAGCAGCTCAACATCAAGCTCGAACAAGCGGTGGAAGATCAGGAACTGAAGGCGGTTGCCGCAAAAGAACCGCGCGTGAAAGAGGTGCTGGACGTCAGCATGAAATTGGAAGGCGTGGCGAGAAATGCCGGTATGCACGCCGCCGGAGTGGTAATTTCGTCTGTCCCGCTCCGGGAACTAGTTCCGCTGTACGTCACCAATAAACAGGAAATCGTCACGCAGTACGAAATGAACGGGCTGGAGAAGCTCGGACTGCTGAAGATGGATTTCCTGGGCCTCACAACCCTTACGATTATCGAGAACGCTCTGAAGCTAATCGAAAAACATTGCGGCGAAAAAGTTCGGATCGAAGACCTGCCGCTGGACGACAGCGAAACTTACAAGAAGATCTTTCACAACGGTCTTACCAGCGGCGTCTTCCAATTTGAATCGGAAGGCATGAAGGATATTCTTCGCCGCTACCAGCCCGACCGCGTCGAAGATCTTTGCGCCCTGAACGCTTTGTACCGCCCCGGCCCCATACAGGGAGGAATGATCCCGGACTTTATCGATCGAAAGCATGGCCGCAAGCCGATCGTTTACGACGTTCCGGAACTCGAAGAGATTCTTTCGGAGACCTACGGCGTCATCCTGTATCAGGAACAGGTGATGCAGATCTCGAACAAGCTGGCGGGCTATTCGTTAGGTGACGCCGACATCCTGCGCCGGGCGATGGGCAAGAAGAAGGCCGATGAAATGGCGCAACAGCGAGAGCGTTTCCTTGCGGGCGCTGCGCAACAAGGCTTTCCTGCGAAGAAGATTGCCAAAATCTTCGATCTCATGGAGCAGTTCGCGGGGTATGGTTTCAACAAATCGCATTCTGCCGCCTATGCGTATCTCGCGTACATCACCGCCTATCTCAAGGCCCATTATTCCGTTGAGTTTATGTCCGCCCTCCTGACTTCGGAATCGGGCAACACAGACAAAGTCGTGAACTACATCAATGAATGCCGCGAGATGGGCATTCCGGTGTTACCTCCCCACGTCGATCACAGCGATCTTCACTTCACCCCCGCAGGCGCAGCCATCCGCTTCGGTCTTGGGGCGGTAAAGAATGTGGGGGAAGGCCCGGTTCAGGCTATCGTCCACGCGAGAGAGGCGGGCGGCGTGTTTACCTCTATTTATGATTTCTGCGAGCGGGTCACTCTCGGCAACGTAAATCGCCGCGTTATGGAAAGCCTGGTGAAGGCCGGCGCGTTCGATTCCGGGCTCGCCAACCGTGCTCAACTGACGGAAGCGCTTGATCGGGCAATCGAATCAGGCATTCGCACCGCTCGGGACCGCGAGATGGGCCAGCACGCACTTTTCGGCCTTTTGGATGAGGGCAGTAGTAAGGCAGAGCCCGAATTTGCGAAATTGCCGGATTGGACCATGAGCCAGAAACTCGCCGGGGAAAAGGAAGTACTGGGCATTTATGTGTCCGGCCATCCACTTGACCGTTTCAAAGATAAAATCTGCGACCTCGCTACGCATTTCACCGACAAGCTGGAGGGTCTGGAACGAAATACTTCGGTCGCGCTGTGCGGCCTTCTGACCAATCTGGTACGTAAAACGAATCGCGATGGCAAATACTGGGCTGCCATGAAAATCGACGACGGACGCGGCACGGTTGATGCTATGGTGTTTGCAAACCGTTACGAAGAATTGCTCAGCTCTATTAAAGAGGATGCGGCAGTGTTTGTGCGAGGTGTCGTGTTGCCGGACGAAAGCGGGCCACCCAAGGTTTCCATCCAGGAGCTTGTCCTATTGGAGGAAGCTCGGGTTAACCTCCCGTCTGTTATCGCAATCCGCATTTTTCTGAGGGATGGCAATCCTTTCGATAAGGCGGCCGCTCTCAACGAACTTTTCGTCCGAAAGAACGGTTCGACGGAAGTTCGCCTGCGCCTCGAAAAGCCGCGCGATTTTTCGGTCATTATGGATGTGACAACAAAAGTCCGGCCCGATCGCGAGTTTCGTTCGGAACTCGAAAGAATCTGTGGACCTGAATCTATGGAGATCCTGGCAAACTGATCAATGGTTGACCCCACTCCTCCACCCGTGAAAAATCCTTCGCCGGCCGATGTCCCCCAAGGCAATGCTTCCCCATCAACTCCGGTAGTCGACTTGGAATCGCCCGCAACAGTAGCGGCCGGTGCGCCACCGGAGTCAGTCAAAGACATCGAGGAAGCTTTACAAAATCCAAGCTGGCAGCGCGTTCAGTTGGCAAGGCATCCTAAACGTCCTCAGACCATCAACTACATCGATGGTATGCTGACGAATTTCCAAGAACTGCACGGCGATCGGCTGTTCGGCGACGATAAGTCCATTATCGGCGGGATGGGTCTGTTCGATGGCCGCCCCGTTATGGTCGTCGGCCAACAGAAGGGCCGCGACACCAAAGAAAAGCTACTGAGAAACTTCGGCATGCCCAAGCCGGAAGGCTATCGTAAGGCGCTTCGCCTGATGCAACTGGCGTCACGATTTCACCGCCCGATCATTACACTCATCGATACTTCCGGCGCATATCCGGGTATTGATGCCGAAGAGAGAGGCCAGGCTGAGGCTATCGCTTACAATTTGCGAGAAATGATTCGGCTGGAAAGCCCTGTCATCACGGTCGTAATTGGCGAAGGCGGAAGCGGGGGAGCCCTGGGCATCGGCGTGGCGAATCGTGTTTACATGCTGGAGAATGCGTATTACAGCGTGATCTCGCCCGAGAGCTGCGCGGCTATTATCTATCGTGATTCGGGGAAAGCTCCTGAAGCTGCGGCGGCGCTGCGCCTGACCGCTCCCGATCTTTTGGGTATGAAAGTGATCGATGGAATCATTCCCGAGCCGGCCGGCGGCGCGCACGTAGACCATACACAAACACTCGAGGCGGTCCGCTTCACGCTGCGTCAGGCTTTGACAGAATTGGCGCATATGACTGCGGCTGAGTTAATGGATCATCGATACACTAAGTTCCGCAATATGGGTAACTTCTTTAGTGAGGCAGTTTGAACAAAACTGCAATCGCCATTGTTATCTTCGTCGCTGCGTTTGTCGCTCTGATCGCTTATTCCACGCTCGGCGGCCCGAAATATCGCGTCGAGCTTTGCATGACTTATAAAGGACAGACGGCGTGCAAAACAGTCTCAGCCAAAAGTGAGAAGGGTGCGCTGGAAAACGCTATCACCGGCGCGTGCGCGGATATCGCATCGGGTGTAACGGACACGATGAACTGCACGCAATCTCAACCGCAGAGCACCAAATGGCTATCGCGGCCTGACGGCAGACAGTAAGTTCTCAGGCTAGGCGAAGCTACGCTACAACATGCGCCTGGGAATTGAAAACGAATAAAAGTAAGTCAGGCTGCGGCTACTTTCACCCCGGGCTGGAGAACTTGAAACAAGTGCTGGGTCTCGGCCAGACCTTCCGTCGACGCCTGCAGAATCCAGAAGCGTTCTTCTTGATGCTGGTTCACGTGAAGTTGGAAACGGCCTTGGGTCTTGTGTTCTGCAATTACCCAATTCACAATTACCTGATACGTGGCTGCTTCGCTGCCGCCGATATACGCAGTGCGATCAAAGCAGAATGCGGTATTGCATCCGCGGGGGTCGGTTCGCTCCATCGGCTCCGCGCCAATAACGACGGGACGGGATTCGGGCGGTAAGCCCATGACGGCTTCGGTGACCAAAAGCGCTGCTGCTTTATGGTGGCCGTGGGTTTGCGCCGTGGGCAGCAGAATGAAAACATGCGAGTACTGCTCAAGTTCGATTAATTCGCGCAAAAAGCCTACGAGCCCAACCTTGTCCCACGCTGTCAGTGCATCGTCTGCACTCAGGCTGAATCCGGTGTCTTGTTCATCCAGAAAGTAGTGTTGACGAATCCCGAGGATTCGACCCGCCGCAAGAGTTTCGCGTCTGCGAATTTCGGGAAGACGCGCTCGTCCGACCTCTTCAGCGGTCAGCCTTTCTCCGTAGACCCACTCCGAAAGCTGCGAGTAGCGGAACCCGGACTCGCCATTCGTGATGGCAACTTGATCAACCGTTCCATCCAATTCTCTTGCGAAGCGAAAGATTGTGGCCGCGAACGAGTATTCATCGTCCGGATGCGCGACCGCCAGCAGGATCTTGTTCATGGCGCGGATCTCGCCACCTTTCGGTGAGTAGATTGCTTGGCAATCGGAACCTCTCTCGACTGATTCCATTTTTGACGGTCGCTGAACACAATCGCCTCGGCGATCTGGTGCATCGTCCGCCCGGTTTGCTCAACGTATCTCCGCATCAGCAAAAGCGCCTCGTCCTCTGAAAGGTTCTGAGCATGGCGCAGCAGAGCTTTTGCACGATGAATTGCTTTTGGCTTTGCGACAAGCGTCCTAAACCGAGCGGCTTGTCGCCTGAGGGCATCCCGCTGCAGGACTAACTCCATTCGCACTAACAGAACGCCCAACTGCTGTCCTAAATATTGGGCAAAGCGAAGCGGATTCTCAATCGTGAGGGGGTGCAACTCAAAGAAGACGCGCAATTCGCCCCATCGTTTTCCGTCGGCAGCCACTTCGGCAAATGCTACTCCGGGCGGCTCTGTAGTCATATATGATCCAAACAATAGTGGCTTTGGAATTTGCGCGAGCAGCGGCTCTCTCGGGACGAGTTCGATTTTTATAATTCCAAGTGTCTGGAGCGCGACGCGCGCCAGCGTTTCAATGCCTTCCCCCAATTCCGTTGCAGCGGAGCCCGCCTGGCTGATTTGTCGCGTTGCGTCTAGCTCGGTAAGCCACGCCCGATGTCGACTTAATCGGCGAGCCGCGGATGCAGAGGCTGCCCACGTACGCCCGAGCATGCCGGACGTATTCGCCAATCCCTCTGGTGGCGTGGTTGATTCATTGCGCGTTTTGCGGGAATTTCCCGGATAAAATGCTAAGGAACTCATAACACTACCTTTCTATCTGTTGTCAATTTCAGGAAAATGACCGTGAAGTTTAGCGACAACAACAAATTCGTCCATATTCCGAATTTGTGAGAAAAAAGGTAATCAGGGTGCCGGACAAGCCAAGCTCCTATATGCCTATCGGCATTATCATAATTGTTTAAAGCCGTCAATCGGAGCTTCAGGCGAACCGAGAGTAAACCAGAACTGCGCTTCGAGCACCGACCACTAGCCTTTATCGGCTAGGGACTTCCCGTGCCGGGAGACGCTACAATCCAGACATCCGGACCCTGATGCCCGAATACGAAGTGTGCTCGAATCCACGCCGCTTTTCTGCGTCACTGATGTCCGTATCTCCTAAGTTCATTTGCTGATGCTTCTGGTTCCGGGTTTTTCACAAAGATCGTCAAAAATATCGTCGGTCGGTCGCGCAATCGGCTGTGCGCTGGTAGCAGCTTTTCTGTCCCCGGCAGCTCAGTCCATCAGCGGCGGCACTGTCAAAGGTACGGTCGTCGACCCAACTAAAGCGCTCGTGCCGCAAGCCCAGGTAACAATCGCAAACCAAGTGACGGGTTTTCGGAAAACGATGACGACAGACGTCTCGGGCACTTTCCTGTTTAATAATGTTCCGTTCAATACCTATCAGCTCACCGTCGAAGCATCTGGATTTGCGTCCAAAAGCCAACCGATAGACGTACACACAAGTGTTCCTATTCAGCTTTCAGTTGGCCTGGAACTCGCGGGCGCCGAACAGGCGGTCACGGTGGAGGCCTCGGCAGATCTGGTCGAAAATGACCCGTCTGTTCACACCGACGCCGATTCGTCGTTGTTTCAAAAACTGCCCGCTTTGGGTATCGCTTCCGGTCTTAGTTCGGTGATCAACAACAGTGTTGGCGGGACGACTTCCGATGCCAATGGATTCTTCCATCCCCTGGGGGACCATGCGCAGGTCAGTTTCATCATTGATGGCCAAACCGTTAGCGATCAGCAAAGTAAGGTCTTCTCGACGCAGCTGCCGGCGAATGCGATTCAAAGCATGGAACTCATCACCGGCGCGCCCGATGCGGAGTATGGGGACAAAGCCAGCCTGGTCGTGAACGCAGTAACGAAGTCGGCACTCGGTGCTACTAAGGCTTTCGGCAGCTTCGACGCGTATTGGGGGTCTTTCGGAACCTGGGGCGAGGACGCTACCTTCGGCATCGGCACATCTAAATTCGGAAACTTTATCGCCCTAAATTCGGTTCGAACGGGACGTTTTCTCGACACTCCGGAACTGTATCCGATTCACGATATCGGAAATAACGGGAACATTTTCGACCGGGTGGACTATCAGCCGAATGGGCGGGACGCCTTTCATCTCGATCTCTTTGTCGCACGAAACTGGTTCCAGGTCCCGAACAGCTTCGATCAACTGTCCCAGGATCAAAAGCAGCGGGTCCTCACCTGGAATGTCGCGCCCGGTTATCAGCATACGTTCGGAGCGAAAACCCTTCTTACCCTCAACGCATGGGGACGCCGCGATCAGGTGAACTATTACGGTAGCCGGGATCCGTTTGACGATACTCCGGCGACCGTTTCGCAGAATCGTTTTCTAACGAACTACGGCGTAAAGAGCGACGTTTCCACAATTCAAGGCAAGCACAGCCTGAAATTTGGCGTGCAGCTTCAGCAGACCAGGCTACTCGAAGACTTCGCCTTAGGTGTAACGGATCCGACCTTCAATCCAGTTTGCCTGAATGCCCAAGGCGTAGCTCTCGACTTGCCTACGATTACGGATCCCGCGCTGTGCGTGAGCGTAAATCCCAGCTATCAGCCGAATCCCGCATTGTTGCCTGGTCTTATTCCTTACGATCTGACGCGCGGGGGCCAATTCTTCAACTTCCACGATTTGCATAACATCAATCAATTTGCCTTTTACGCGATGGACCAAATCACCCTTGGCCGGTTGACAGTCAACGTAGGTTTCCGTGACGACCAGTACAATGGCTTAGTTTCGAAGAATGGTCCTCAGCCGCGGCTCGGCCTCTCTTACATGATTAAGCGGACCGGCACGGTGGTCCGCGCGTCATATACCCGCACATTTGAAACACCATTCAATGAGAATCTGCTTCTTTCGAGCGCGACCGGCAGTGGAGGCCTGGCGCAAAACGGAACGGGCATTTCGATTCCTATCCAGCCGGGATTTCGTAACCAGTTCAATGCCGGCGTTCAACAAAAAATCGGCAAGTATCTTCTTGCCGATGCCGACTATTTTTGGAAGTACACGCACAACGCGTATGACTTCGACGTCCTCTTCAATACTCCACTGACGTTTCCGATCGCTTGGCGCAACTCTAAACTCGACGGCGTAACCGGGCGCCTAAGCACCACAAATGTTCACGGATTCCAGGCATATTTCAATTTCGGTCATACACGCGCCCGCTTCTTTCCTCCCGAAGTCGGCGGACTCGTTTTCCAGGGAGGCGCACCCCAAACCGGAGTTTTCCGCATTGATCATGATCAGGCATTCGAGCAGACCACAAACCTGCATTATCAATATAAAAAGCAGGGGCCGTGGATGGATTTCATCTGGCGATTTGATAGCGGCATGGTGGTGAGCGGAGTTCCCGATGTAGCCGCTGCAACGATGCTGACCCCCGCGCAACAATTGGACATCGGATTTGCGTGCGATGGAGTTCGTGCCACGCTGCAAAATCCGATTACGAGCTGCAACGGGATTGGCACTTCCACGCTGCTGAGTTTGCCGCAGACCGGAACGGAGAACGACGATCACAATCCGGATCGCGTTAAGGCAAGAAATCTCTTTGATATCGCCGTTGGGTTGGACAACCTGCTGCACAGCGACAACCAGCACCGCGTGACTCTACGCTTTACCGTCACGAACCTGATGAACACGGTCGCACTCTATAACTTTCTCTCCACCTTCAGTGGCACCCACTTTGTGGCGCCACGAACTTACCAGGCTCAGATCGGGTACGCTTTCTGAAACTAGGCGCCGTCGAAAATCGAATCCACTCGCCGGCTGACATCTTTCAGATAAGCGGCGTTGCCGCCTTCGAGTTCTACCGTAGCCGTACCGTGGTACCCGATATCTGCAAAAGCTGCATGGACTTCTTTCCAGTCGATATCTCCTTCACGTAATTGGACCCATTCGGTCTTGTTGTCGTGGTAACGGAAGTCTTTCAGGTGAACCTTTGCGATCCGGTTACCGAGGGTGCGAATCCAGTCTTGCGGGTAACCGTAGAAGACGACGTTCCCGACATCGAAATAAGCCTTCAACCAGGGACTGTTGAACTCGTCGACGTACCGGACATGTTCCGGCGGGCTCAGGAGAAACTTGTTCCAAACTTCTTCAATCGCGATGATTACCTTCAGGTCTTCGGCCAGCGGGAGGATCGTCCGGATCTGCTTTTGCGAGCGTGTCCAGGCGTCTGCGTAGTAACTGTATTTCGGACCGACGACGGCCGGCACCAGAAGCACAGTCTCCGCACCCCAGAAATGCGCGTTTCGCAGACTGGTCTCCAGGCCATCCATGCTTTTTTTCACCACTGCGGGATCCGGTGAATTCAGTGGATAGGTCCAGTGCGCCATGTTCATCACCGAGTGAATGCGCAGTCCCGTCTTTTCGGAAGCCGTCTTGATCTCTTCCGCTCGGTTGGGGTCGCTGACGGTCTGGCATTCAATATCTTGAAACCCGGCATCGACGGCAGCCTGCATACCGTCTTGGAGCGACAGATCTTTGGGAAGCATGGAAATCAAAATCCCTTTGCGGATCGGCAATCGTGCTGCGCTCATTTGGCTCGCGCTGAACGCGGCCCCCGCCGCAACCGCCAGAAATCCTCGTCTATTCACTCGCCACGTCCTCCACTTTCTTGCTGACCACGTTTTTTCCTTCCAGTTCCGCCACGCGCCGTTCCAAGGCACGCAACGTTCGCAGCATCTCCGGCAACCTGGTGTATGTCGCAGAAGCCCGCAGCCAATCGCGAGAGTCGAATGCCGGAGAACCGCTTACAATCGCTCCTTCCGGCACGTCATGCCCCACCCCTGACTGAGCCCATACAATCGCGTTCTTATGAATAGTCAGGTGACCCGACGAACCCGTCTGCCCCGCCATAATAACGTTCTCTTCGAGCACCGTACTGCCAGCCAGGCCAGTCTGCCCGCAAATAATGTTATCTTCTCCCACCACGCAGGCATGCCCGATCTGGCACAGGCTGTCGATCTTCGCACCGCGGCGCACCCGAGTCTCGCCAAGCGTCGCGCGGTCGACGGAGGTCAGCGTTTGAACCTCTACGTCGTCTTCGAGCACGGTGATCCCGGACTGCGGAATCTTATACTGCCACCCATTTGGCCCTTTGGCAAAACCGAACCCGTCTCCGCCGATCACGACATGGTTCTGTAGGGTCACACGGTTGCCGATCCGGGTAAATTCACGCACGGAAACGTGCGAATGGCACAAGAAATCATCGCCGATGACGCAGTCGGAGTAAATGACCGCATGCGGATACAAGATTGCAGCTGCCCCAATGCGTGTATTTCCACCGACTACGGCGTAGGCGCCGATTGCGGCATTCGGACCGATGCTCGCGCTCGCGGCGATGACGGCAGTGGGGTGAATGCCCGGCTGCGGTCTGGGCGCTTGATAGAAAAGAGCTAATGCCCGTGCAAAATCATAGTAAGGGTTAGAAGAGATGAGTGTCGCCGCTCTCGGATGCGCGACCCGCGCGGACGCAATGATGGCGCCAGCGCGACATTCCTTTACTTTGGGCGCATACTTTAGATTCGCGAGAAATGTAATCTCGTTCGGTGATGCTTTCTCCAAAGTCGCAACACCAGTAATTTGGATCGTAGGATCGCCGCTTACCTCCGCGCCCAGCAGTTCGGCCAGTCGTCCCAGCGAGTAAGTAGCCATAAGAGTATTGAACCGCAACCTCACGGTCCTGGCCGCCTTATTACGGCAGCCCGCTACAATGACACCGTGGAAAAGCGCCGCATGTGCCCGAACTGCCGGGCCTTTATTACCATCACCGACCGCGTCTGCCCGTACTGCAACGTCCAATTGGGACCGCGCGTGGTCGATACCCGCGCGTCGCAGCTCGTCGCGTCGTTCCTGCCACGTGCCAATCTCACCAGCATCGTCATCCTATCGCTGAATTGCTTTTTCTTCCTGATTGAACTGATTTTCAACATGAAGTATGGCGTGGGTGGGTTCAGCGATATCTCAGGAGCCATCCTTCATGTCCTTGGAGCGAAATACGG
>DATBDT010000053.1:0-36541 GCA_036269815.1 Bryobacteraceae bacterium | reverse complement strand
TGGCCTGGTTAAGCCTCCAGCCGGAGCCGACGGGAAGAAATGAATTGAGATCGATCATCCTGCCGTTCGCATACAAAAAAGCAACTTCAGTGCCATCCGCCAATGTGGATTCGCCGATGATCTCGCCTTGGTTGTTGATGGAGCTTGCTTGACTGAATGTACCGCCCAACGTGCCGAGATCCGTCATGCCGCCGTTGGAATACAGAAACGCGTGTCGGGCGCCATTGCTGAGATAGGAGTATCCGATGATCTTTCCTTCATTGTTGATATCCCCAGGGTCGCTGCCCCCGCCGCCCAGTGACCCAAGATCGGTGTAGGTGCCGTTCGCGTAAAGAAATGCGAACGGCAGGTCCGAGCCCGCCGAACTCGTCGAAGCCCCATTACTTGGACGCGGGCGCGCCACGGGGGAAGGGGTTGCTGTTGTGACGCCGACGATCTGACCGATATCGTTTATCGAACTGAGGTAGGTGGAATCAGAATCGTGATTGGGAGGAACAATATCAATAGCCTGCCCTGCGTCTATTAAATAACCTCTTTCCGGTCCGATCACCCTGAAGCCTCCGCCATAAAAATTATCGTAGTGGCCCACGATCTGCCCCTTGTTATTGATAGCCGTAGCAGTGGTATTTGGGTCTCCCACAGGAATAGAATTCAGGTTACCGTTGAACAGGAATGCGCTCTGATACGTGTAGAAGCCACTGGGAGAGCCGCCAAACATTACCTCGCCGCCGACGATCAGACCGGCATTGTTGGTGGCTGTCGCGAAGGTAAAGACGCCATACTCGTGGTCTGGGCTGCCATTATAAAAAAAGGAACTGCCCAGCCAAGTGACGTGCCCTTTGCCATAGAGGACGCCAGTGGCGTGCCCAAGGTCCAGGGAATCACCGGCGGTGCCGACAACGTAGCCTTTGTCGTTAACACCGAAAGCCCAGCTATTCTCGCGGCCCGGGACCGGGAACGTCGAAATCTGGGCCGCTGAGGCGCCGATTGCAGCGAGCGTCAGCAGCAGGAGACCGACAAGAGTTTCCCAAATCAAATTAAGGCTACGCGTGGCCAACACAATGCGACGATGTTATCAGTACCAGAAGCCCTTTGCTGCTTAATCCAAGCGACCGGCATGAGGTCGCAAGGTCCGGACGGTGCGGGCACCCAGCTGAAGCGCATCTTCCCTAACGCAAACGTTCACCAACTACCCGTCAGTTTTCGGCGAGTTCTTTAATATACCGAGCTACTCGTATTGCAAAATAGACGCCGGCTCTAGCGTGATCACCCGAATTGCGGGCACGAGGCAAGCGATGCCCGCAGTGAGAACAAGCAAGAGACTAACCCCGGACAAAGTGATCGGATCGGTCGAGGTAACGCCAAAGATAAGTGCTCGGACAAGGCTTCCCATTGCCAGAGAGACGAGGAGCCCGCAGCCTAATCCGGCCAGGACCGGCATCAAACCGTACCTCATCATCAACAGCACCAATTCACCTCGCTTTGCTCCGAGCGCGAGCCGCAATCCGAGTTCGCCTTTGCGCTGTTGCACGTTGTAAGCAACAATTCCGTAGACTCCGATCAGCGTCAGCAGCAGGGCTGCCAATCCGAACGCAGTAGCCAATTCCATCTGAAAGCGCCGGCGTGCGGTGGCAGCCGCGACGAGTTCGGACAACGTGCGAACCTCTGAAACCGGCAGGCTCGGATCAATAGACCAGATCGCGTGCTGAACCCGGCGTATCAGCGGGTCCGAGGTACCGGATGCGCGAAAGACCAGGCTCGCGCCCCAAGGAGGGCGAATCCAGTACGGAACGTACACAATCAACGTTGGCTGATCATCCAGCCGTCCATTGTAAGTGTCGCGCACGATTCCCACTACCTTCACTTTGCCGACTTGCGACCCGGTCTTGAACTCTTTACCCAGCACATTCTCGCCCGGCCAGACCTTCGCCGCCAACCGCTGGGAGAGGACGGCCACCCTTCTGTTGCGATCCTGCGGCTCGATACCACGGCCCTTAAGCAGCGGGATACCCACAGTTTGAAAGTATTCCGGGCTAACGAAGCGCACGTTGACCAGGATGGGCGCGTTGCTTGAAGGAGTAAACCAGACGTTCCCGGAGCCCTCCAGTTCAATGCCGTTGATCATGCTTTCGCCGGTGAGTGGCAGCCCCTGAACGATCGCCGCCGAGCGAATACCCGGCAGAGTGCTGACCCGCGCTAAAATCTGATCGAAAAAGCGGGCGCGGCTGGGCGCATCCGGGTACCGGACCTCAGGAAGATTGATGTCGATTGCGGTGGCGTGCTTCTCTTCGAAACCCTTATCTACGTGCAGCAAGTTGAAGAGGCTCGCTATCAGCAGCCCGGCAAGGCACACCAGGACAGTGCTGAGAGCCACCTCACAGCCCACCAGGGTTTGACGGAGGCGGAGCGAATGGCGTACCGGGCTAATGGCAGGACCACGGGAACGCATAGCAGTCTGCAGATCGGATTGCGCGGCGCGGTAGGCAGGTAGCAGGCCCGAGATGCAGGCGCACAGAATGGTGAGACTGACGGAGAAGAGCACGACCCTCGCATCAATGTGCACTTCCAGGATGCGCGGCAGCTCATATGCCGTGTTCACTTTTAGCGCTCGAATGCACGCAGCGGCAAACCCGATGCCGCAGATGCCGCCGAGCGCGGAGATGAAGCATGCCTCAGTCAGAATCTGTTGCATCAGTCGAATTCGTCCGGCTCCGAGCGCTGCGCGGATGGAGAACTCGCGAATACGCCCGTGGGCGCGGGCGAGCATCAGGTTCGTCAGGTTGACGCACACAATCAGGAGCAGAACCAGAACCGAGGCGAAAAGCACCCAGAGACTTTCCCGCACAGAGCCGCCAATGGCCTCCTGCAGAGGCTTCGCGACAGGATGCGGTTTGCTTTCGACCTGGTAAGCCGCCGTTAGTTGCCGTGTCAACACGGTGAGTTCGGCTAATCCTTCAGACAGTGAGGCGCCGGCGCGCAGGCGCGCTAAAACGATGTAGTCGTAGTCTCCGTCCCATCCGTTTATGGCTGACCGAATGGGCTCGAAGATCTGGACCCGCTTGCCCAGACCGGCGAGCTGCCCCAGATCGTTCCCTGCGGGGAAGGTGAAATCCTGCGGCAAGACTCCGACGATTTCGACGGGTACGCCTCCGTATGAGATGTGTCGTCCAATGATGTTGGAATCTGAATGGAAACGCGTGCGCCAAAGCGCATCCGAAATCACCGCAACGCGGGTGTGCCCGGGTCTGTCTTCTTCGGGCCGGAAGGCGCGGCCCATTGGCAATTTAGTCCGAAGAACGTCAAACAGCCCGGCAGTCGTCTCAACCGAATCGACTTGCACGGGTTCGCCCGCGCCCGTGAGCGTATCCCGCGAGGCCCGGAAAGCCGCCATACCCTGAAACTTCTGGTTGTGAGACTGCCAGTAGCGGAAGTGCTGGTAATTGACGGGCACTTCTGGGTAAAGATGGGACAGCGCCGGAACGAACTCGCGAACATACGCCAGTTGCCCGGCCTTCACATAGGCGAGCGGCTTCAAGAGGATCCCGTCGACTAACGAAAAGGCGGTGTTCGCTGCGCCAATTCCGAAGGCCAAAGAACAAATTGCAATAGTGGCAAACAGAGGCTCTCGCCGGAACGACCGAACTACGTAATGAATGTCCTGTGCAAAATGCTCCAGCTTCGGCGGTATCCATCGCGACCGTACAGACTCACGGGTAAGCGTGAGATTCCCCAGATCCCGGTAAGCCGCACGGCGCGCTTGTTCCAGCGAGAGTCCGTTTGCGCGTGCAGCCTCTTCAGCCATTTCGAGATAGGAGGCGAGTTCCTCTTCGAGCGCGTGTTCGCGCCGCCGTCGCATAAAGGGCAGGAGCACTGCCAATCGCCGAAGCAAGGTCTTCATTCAACCACCTTGGGATGAAGCACCAGGCCGATGGCGGCGACAAACTCTTCCCATCGGGAGATGGAAGCGGTTAGCTTTTTTCGACCGGCGGGGGTCAGCTTGTAAAAGCGGGCTTGGCGCCCGGTATCGGAACTCTTCCATTCCGCTTTGATGAGGCCTTGTAGCTCCAGTCGTTGAAGCGCCGGATAGAGCGATCCGGCCTCGATCAACAGGGCTTCATTCGAAGCCTGCCGGATGGACTGAGCTATGCCGTAGCCGTGGAGTTCACCGGCCAGCAGGGTCTTTAGCAAGAGCAATTCGAGCGTTCCCTGAAGGAACTCAAGCCGATCGGTTCTGCCCGGTGACATAGATAGTTGGCCTATATATAGCACGACTAGCTTGTATGGGGGCTAAAAATCGCGGGTTCGTCGATCAGCGGCTGTCCTGCGCCATTCGCTCAAACGATTACACTAATTCCTGTGTGAGTCCCGTCCCTTCCCAATACCTCACCGATGCTTCCGGATTTATCGGCTACGCCGATGACGTATTCATTCCGGCAAATGAAGCGGAGATTGTCGCCATTCTTCAAACTGCGTCGCAACGGTGCACTCCGATCACGGTTGCAGGCGCGGGCTCCGGGCTTACCGGCGCTCGCGTCCCGCAGGGCGGCGCTGTTTTGTCTCTGGAGAAATTTCGCAAGTTGGAAATATTCGAAGGGTATGCGCGCGTTGGTGCAGCCGTTAGCCTTCGCGAAATCCGTGACGCCGCCGCACCCGCGGGGCAATTCTTCGCGCCCGATCCCACGGAGATTATGGCGTCCCTCGGAGGTGCCATCGCAACGAATGCCAGTGGATCGCGCAGCTTTCGTTACGGCAGCACGCGCCGCCATATCCGCGCCTTACGCGTCGCGTTGATGGATGGTGGCGTGCGCGAATACATTCGCGGCGACAAAATCGACTTCCCCGTACCTCCGATCGCCGCGCCGAATACCAAGAAAAATACCGCCGGGTACTGGCTCGCACCCAACATGGACTGGATCGACCTGTTCTGCGGCTCTGAGGGAACTCTCGGCGTAATGCTGGAAGCGGAGATCGCGCTCTTGCCTCTCCCACAAGAGTTGTTTGCGGGCGTCATCTTTTTCCCGTCCGACGAACAGGCGCTCGCTGCCGTGGATGCCTGGCGTCCTTACCCGGAGTTGCGCATGTTGGAGTACGTGGATCGCAACTCTCTCCAACTCCTTGCAGCCCGCTATCCTGAAATCCCATCGGAAGCTTCTGCCGCGTTGCTAGTCGAAGCGGAAGACGCTGACATTGACGCGTGGGAGTCTCGCCTTAGCTACGCCGGCGCTCTGATTGCTGCATCCTGGTTCGCCACCGGCCCCAGAGACCTGGAGCGCTTCCGCGCCTTTCGTCATGCCCTGCCGGAACTCGTCATCGAAACGGTTGTTCGCCGCGGATTTCTGAAGATGGGAACTGATTATGCCGTGCCCATTGATCGCAATCGCGAGATGTTGGCCTTCTATCGCCAGCGTCTGGAACAGGCACTCCCCGGTCGCTACGTCATCTATGGGCACATCGGTGATGGACACGTGCATGTCAACATGCTTCCCGGCAATTCAGCGGAAGCGGAAACGGCGGCCGAGCTTCTCACCGAGTTTGCATGCCGAGCCATTGCCTTCGGTGGAACCATTTCCGCTGAACATGGAATCGGAAAACGAAAAGCCAAGTTGCTGTCGCTCCAGTACACTCCCGAGCAGATTCAAGCCATGAAAGACGTGAAAAAGCGGCTTGATCCTTACGGCCTGCTGGGACGCGGAACTATCTTCGCGTAGTGCCCCAAGCATCCGTCCGTATCGCTTGGGGTGCCCGGAGAATTTCAGCATCCGCTGGTTCAACGGGCGTTTGATAACATCATCTCCGCCGTCACAAAAACGGATAAGGCGCCTGGCATACTCGTGCCGCACCGTAAAGGCCGCACGGGAATGGAAATCGAGAGGAGCGCGTTACATCATGGTGGTGACGGAAGCCCTGCTGGCGCCGGCAGTGTGCAGCTTCCTGAAAACCACGCGCGGGAACTGATTGCGGAACGCACGCGCCGCCGTGTCACGTGGCGCCTGCTGCCGTTCCTGATCGTTGCTTATCTGCTGGCTTATATGGACCGCGCCAATGTCGGCGTGGCCAAACTCCAGATGCAAACCGATCTGGGCTTCAGCAATGCCATCATCGGTTTCGGCGCCGGCATTTTATTCGTCGGATACTTTCTTCTCGAAGTACCCGGCAGCCTGATTGTGGAGCGTTACAGCGCGCGAAAATGGTTCGCCAGGATCACGATCTCCTGGGGGATTTGCGCCGCGGCGACCAGTCTCGTCACCACGCCACATCAGTTTTACTTTTGCCGTTTCTTATTGGGTGCGGCGGAGGCCGGCTTCTTTCCTGGGGTGATCGTCTACCTCTCCCACTGGTTTCGCTATGAAGACCGTACGCGCGCCAAATCCTGGTTCATGATGACCCAGCCGCTTTCGATTGTTGTTGGCACGCCGCTGTCACGCTGGATTCTCGAAACCGTTCATTGGCATGGTCTGCATGGCTGGCGCTGGGTCTTCATCCTCGAAGGCGTCCCGTCGGTCCTGTGCGGAATCGCAGCGCTCTATTACCTGCCTGACCGGCCCGCAGATGCGCGCTGGCTCAAAGACGATGAAAGAAAGTGGCTGATTGGCGAGTTGACAAAAGAAGCATCACGGAAAGCCGCTGCCGGCCGCACCCGTATCTTATCCGCGTTTCGCCATTGGCAAACGCTGCTTCTCATCGCCGTACTTTTTCTTCTCGTCTCCGGTAATCAGGCCCTTCACTTTTTCCTTCCGTCGATAGCCGAGAACATGAAAGGCTTGTCCATTCGCTCACGCACTGTTGTCGCGGTATTGCCCTACGTGTGCAGCATGTTCGGCATCGTGCTGAATGGGTATTCGTCGAATCGCCGGGGCGAGCGTCGTTGGCACACCGCCATACCAATCTTCATCGCCGCCACTGCGCTCGGGCTCTCAACGTTGGCCGGCGATCACGTCGCGCTGGTCATCGCCTTATTATGCGTCGTGGGATTCACTTTCCAGGCATATCTGTCACCGTTCTGGACGCTCCCCACTGCGTATCTGGGGAGTGCCGCCGCGGCTACTGTCATCGGAACCATCAACTCCGTTGGCAACCTGGGCGGCTTTGTCGGACCTTACATCTTCGGCTACTTGAAGGACGCGACCGGCCGCTATAACGCCGGTCTGTGGTTTCTGAGCGCATCTATGTTTGCATCGGGTCTGCTCGCCTCGCAGATCCGTATCGAGAAACGTTCGAAGCAAGAATGAAGAAAAAACCTGAAGAGCTCCGCAGTTTTCGCTGGTTCGGCGCGCCCACCATGCGCGGCTTCAGCCACCGCTCCCGCATGAAGCAGCTCGGCTATCGCGCCGAAGACTTCACTGGCCGCCCGGTCGTTGCCATCGTCAACACCTGGAGCGAAATCAACCCCTGTCATGCTCATCTGCGCGAGCGCGCCGAGGCCGTCAAGAAAGGCGTCTGGCAGGCCGGGGGATTTCCGGTGGAAGTTCCGGCGTTCTCCATCACGGAGACATACATGAAGCCGAGTCCCATGCTCTATCGCAACCTTCTCGCGATGGAGACGGAGGAAAACCTTCGCAGTCTGCCGGTCGACGGTGCAGTGTTGATGGGCGGCTGCGATAAAACCACGCCCGGTCTCCTCATGGGCGCTATCAGCATGAACCTGCCTTCGATCTATCTTCCCGCCGGTCCCATGCTGCGCGGAAATTGGAAAGGACAGCCACTCGGCAGCGGTACCGACCTTTGGAAATTCTGGACCGAGCGCTGCGCCGGAACAATCACCGAAGAAGAGTGGAACGAGATGGAAGGTGGCATCGCCCGTTCTCCAGGGTTCTGCATGACTATGGGAACTGCAGCCACCATGACGGCTCTCGCGGAGGCCCTTGGCATGACCCTTCCTGGTGCGTCCTCCATCCCGGCGCCGGATTCGAATCACGTGCGCCTGGCGATGAACTGCGGCCGCCGCGTCGTTGAGATGATCTGGCAAGATCTTACGCCCAAATCGATTCTTACCCTCGAAGCATTCGAAAATGCGATCACCGTCGATATGGCGATCGGCGGGTCCACCAATGCGATCATTCACCTCGTCGCACTAGCGGGGCGTTGCGGGCTTCCTCTCGCTTTATCCCGCTTCGATGAAATCTCGCGGGGCGTTCCCGTGCTCGCCGATATCCGTCCATCCGGCAGATTTCTGATGGAAGACTTTTACTATGCCGGAGGGTTGCCCGCGCTGATGGCCGAAATCAAAGATCTGTTGCATCTCGATTGCATAACCGTCAACGGCCGCACTCTAGGCGAAAACCTGCAAGGCGCGGCAATAAACAATCCCGAAGTGATCCGCGCTCGCGAAACCCCTTTAGTTTCGAGCGGTGGCACGGCCATCCTCTACGGCAATATCGCTCCGCAGGGAGCAGTCATCAAAACATCGGCGGCCGATCCGCGCCTTCTTCTCCATACTGGTCCGGCGGTTGTGTTCAGGAACTATGCCGACATGGACGCGCGAATCAATCGCGACGATTTGAACGTGACGGAGGATTCCGTTCTGGTCTTGCAAAGCGCCGGACCATTGGGCGGACCGGGAATGCCCGAATGGGGTATGCTTCCCATCCCGCAAAAGCTTCTGCTGAAAGGGGTCCGCGATATCGTTCGCATCTCAGATGCCCGCATGAGCGGCACCGCGTACGGCGCCTGTGTGCTGCACGTCTCACCCGAGAGTCATGTCGGTGGTCCGCTCGCCTTGCTGCGAGATGGAGATCTCATCACGCTCGATGTCCCGAATCGTGCATTGAACGTGCTCATCAGCGAATCTGAAATGGCTGCTCGACGCGCCGCGTGGGTGCAACCCGCGAATCATTACTCTCGCGGTTACGGAGCCCTCTACAGTGAGCGAGTTACCCAGGCTCACGAAGGCTGCGACTTCGATTTTCTCGAACCGGCGGGCGACACTCCCGAGCCGGAGATCCATTGACGCGCTGGATCACCCGCAACGATCAGCCCGCGCGCCTTGCCTCGGTCTGGCTCGGCAGCTTCCAGTGCGGTCTCACGTAGTGGCACGTGTAGCCATTCGGAATGCGCTCCAGATAGTCTTGATGCTCCGGTTCCGCTTCCCAGAAGGGACCCGCTTGTGTTACCTCCGTCACCACCTTGCCTGGCCAGATTCCGGACGCTTCAACATCGGCGATCGTTACCCTGGCGGTCCGCTTCTGTTCGTCGTTCGCGTAGAAAATCGCCGATCGATAACTCGCCCCGCGATCGTTGCCTTGACGGTTCGGCGTTGTCGGATCGTGAATCTGGAAAAAGAATTCCAACAACTGCCGGTAGCTCAGCTTCTCCGGATCGAAGGTGATCTCAATCGCCTCGGCATGCGTCCCGTGATTTCGATACGTCGCATTCGGGACATCCCCGCCTGAATACCCGACACGCGTGGAAATCACACCCGGGTACCGGCGGATCAAATCCTGCATGCCCCAAAAACAGCCGCCTGCCAGAATTGCAGTCTCTGTCGCCATAACTACTTCTTTGCTCCTTGTGCTGACGCTTCGAACAGATGGCGGTAATCGCCGTAGCCTTCGGCCTCTAACTTTTCTACCGGAATGAAGTGGAGGGAAGCGGAGTTAATGCAGTATCGCAAACCGCCTGCGTCACGAGGCCCATCAGGGAATACATGGCCCAGATGACTGTCCCCGCCACTCGATCGAACCTCGGTCCGAAGCATGCCGTGACTGCTATCACGCTTCTCCAACACGTTGCCCGCCTCGATTGGTTTGGTGAAGCTGGGCCAACCGCACCCGCTGTCGAACTTATCCATCGACGTGAATAACGGCTCTCCTGAAACCACATCGACATAAAGCCCAGGTTCTTTACTATCCCAATAAGCATTCTGAAAAGGCCGCTCCGTTCCACTCTGCTGGGTGACGCGATACTGCTCAGGCGTTAACCTGCCAACTGCTTCGGGATCCTTATGATACTTCGACATCTATCTTTATCCTGCACCATTGGATTCCGGCAAACCGAATTAGTTGCAGGTTCCAATTGCACGCAATACGTCGCGAGAACAACGATGCTGAACATCAGCTCAGCTGTGTGGCCACAGACGATTCGCAATCAATAGCCCCAGCCACGCTCCGCCGAGTCCCAACACCACGCTCGATCCCATGTAAAGAAAGCTAACGCTTTGCGCTCCGCCCCGCAGCGCCGTCAACGCCTCCCATTCAAAGCTCGAGAACGTCGTATAGCCCCCCAAAATTCCCGTCACCAGGAAGAGCCGCCAATTCGCGTGAAGGCCGGGCCGGTTCAAGAACAATGGCATCAAAAGGCCGATCAGAAATGAGCCGGTGATATTAATGACAAACGTGCCCAGCGGAAACACCGTGGAGTAAAACCGCGTGATAGCTGTCGCTACGATGAATCGGGACACTGCTCCCAGCGCGCCGCCAAGCATAACGACCAGATACTTACTCACGATTCAAAAAGCTTTCGGAACGACGCCCACAACACACCTCCATTCGTGTGAGTAGGAGTCATCTTCCCCCCAAGGGGCGGTTTCGGCGAACTCCAACGCCTTTTCTCTCATCAGCGTAGCATCCGGAGCGAAAAATTGAATCAAATCGTAACCGCCTGCCGTACTATCCGTAGTATCAGGAAACAGCCGCGCCGGCGGCCAGGGAGGCACCTTGTTCCAAAACCTGCGGTTCAATATCCGGGGCCTGATTAAACAACCCGGTTTCGTCCTGATCGCCGTGTTCACGCTCGCGCTCGGCATCGGTGCCACCTCAGCTGTGTTCAGTCTGGTGCAGGGCGTTCTGTTGACGCCGCCTCCCTATCGGGACCCGCACCAGCTCACGCTCATCTCCCCGGCTCGTACCGACGGCCGCCCCGCGGCTGATTCTCGAGGCTGGGCCGCCCAGCAGTGGCTCGACTGGCGGAAGCAAGCCAAGTCTTTCGAAAACATTGCCGCCTACGATTGGTCCTTCAACTTCATCGTTCTGCAAAGCGGCAGCGTCTCCGTTGAAGGAATGTGGGTCACCAAGGACTACTTCCGCGTGCTTGGACTTCGCCCCATTTTAGGTCGCACCTTCTCAGAGACGGAAGCCGCGGTCAACCCGAAACCGGTAATCATCCTGGGCTACGATCTGTGGCAGCGGCAGTTCAATGGTGATCGAACAATCATCGGCAGGACGATTCGCATCAGCCGGGACACGCCTCCTACTGTTATCGGCATCATGCCGCCGGGCGTCCGCTTCCTTCCGTCACCCACAACCGCGAAAGAACCGAACTACAATCCGAACGCGCCTGTAGACTTCTGGATTCCCGCTGCGCCCGATCCAAAACACATGAAAGACCTCGGATGGAATGTCGTGGGGCGTCTCCGCTCAGGCGTCACCGTAAAGCAGGCGCAAGCCGAGCTCTCACTTTTGGTTGCGCAGCAGGCTCGCGCCGATCACGATTTCGATGGCATGGTGCCCGAAGTATCGCCGCTCGAAACCGAATTGAATCGCGATGGCAACCGCATCTTGCTGCCGCTGTTGGGCGCAGCGGGCCTGGTTCTTCTCATCGCTTGCGGGAATACCGCGTCCTTATTGCTGGTGCGCGGTCTGCAGCGGCAATCCGAATACGCCGTCCGCACTGCGCTCGGTGTCCGCCGCTTCGTCCTCTTTCGCCAGGCTTCAGCTGAAGGGCTCTTGATCGCATTCATTGGTGGCGCTTTCGGAATCGTTCTCGCCTTTACCATCACCAAGATTGTCAAGTTGATTGGAGGGCATGCCATCCCGCGCCTGGATTCCGTCAGTGCCGCATGGCCGGTTCTCCTATGCGGATTCAGTGCAGCCGTTCTGTCGGCCGTGTTGGCCGGATTGATCCCCGCATTGCGTGCCGCTCGCGTCGATCCGGCCGAAGTGCTCAAAAGTGCCGGACCCAGAAGCAGCGGGAGCCAAGCGGAGCGTCGTCTCCTGCGCGCCGTCGCCATGTTCCAAACTGCCTTAACGCTGGCGCTGCTCGTCGGTGCCGGTCTTTTGATCCGAACCATGAGCAATCTATCAAAGGTTCAATCCGGCTCCGATATCTCGCATATCCTTACGATGAGCGTCACGGCTGTCCAAGGCGATAGGCGGGACTTCCACCGCCGCGCCTTGGAGCGCGTGTCCGCACTATCCGGCGTGCAGCATGCCGCCTTCGCCTGGGGTGTCCCGCTCACGGGCAACAACTGGCCCGGCCAACTCGATGTCGAAGGCCAACCTCCTGCTGTCAAGGCAAGCGACCGGCTTTCGTTTCCTATGCGCTCAGTTAGCCAGGACTACTTCACGCTGATGCGGCTTCCCATTATCGATGGGCGGGGCTTCCGTTCTAACGACAGCGGCAATGGTCCCACCGTCGCCATCGTGAACCAGGCGTTTGCCGATCGCTACTTCCCGCGCCAAAGCGCCATCGGCAAAAAACTGTGGATGGACGGTCGCAACCACCCCGGAATGGATATCGTCGGAATTGTCGCGAATGCTCGTAACGACGATCTGACCCAGGTCGCGCAGCCGGAAATATATTTGTCTTTCTGGCAGGCAACTCCCTTCTCCAAACATCTGGTGATTCGTACCGCAGCCGATCCGCGCTCGGTCATAGCTGTGGTCCGCCGTCAGCTCCGCGCTATTGATCCCACGGTTGCCATAGAGAACGTACAAACTCTCGATGAGATTCGCAGTGACTCCCTGGCCTCCCGTACCTTTGCCATGCAGCTTCTGGTAGGCTTCTCCGTTGTCGGCAGCGTTCTCACACTCATCGGCATCTACGGCGTGCTCGCGCTTTCCGTCGCCTCCCGCCGCCGCGAAATTGCCATCCGCACTGCGGTCGGCGCCCAACGCCGCGACATTCGCAACCTGGTATTCGCCGAAGGCTTCCGCTTAATAGCCGGGGGCATCCTCGCTGGAACCGCCGCCGCCCTTGTTCTATCGCGTGTTCTGCAATCGTTTCTCTTCGGAGTCGAACCTACCGATCCGCTTACTTTGATCGGCGTAGGCGTGCTCTTTACTTTCGTGGCACTCCTCGCCTGTTGGGTTCCGACTCAACGCGCCACCCGCGTTAACCCAGTGGAAGCTCTGCGCTACGAATAGAATCTTTCAGGAGCATGCGTGGGGCGGGCGCAAGCCTGCGGCGGCCGCACAGGCCGCCTCCGAGGCACTGAAAGGGGAGACTAAGGCCGCATCGCAGAATAATAGTAACTTCCTCCTTCGTCCGTCTGTGTTCCCACGAGCTGCATGCCGTCAATCTCCAAAGCGTTTCGATACTCATCAAAGCCAAGCGACATCGAGCGCTCTTCGGTCATAGCGTCAAGCCAGGAACAGACCTCACGCGGAGCCGTGAACAGCATTCTTCCCCCACTCGGCAGCACGGCTGCCGCTTTAGCAATCACTCGGCGCTGAGTTTCCGAATCCAGCAGAAACAAGAGACCCCATGCGAGGACAGCGTCAAAGCTTCGATTGAAAAAATCCGAATCCTCCACCGCCGCACACTGGACCGGCGTTCCCGGGAAATTGGCTTGGAACGCAGCCACCATAGTCGGCGAGGCATCGATGCCATACACACGAAAGCCTTTGTGGATCAAAGTCTCGGAGATCGGCACGCCGGGACCGCACCCCAAATCGAGAACAGTCGCCCCATCGGGCAGCAGCTGCGACCATTCAGCAACTACTCTCGCCCCAACTCCCGTATGATTCTGCCCGCGCCCCGAAATGAAAATAGGTGCGATCCGTTCATAGCCGTTCGATTTGTCGGGCTGCTTCAAATGCCATCGTACGCTGCGCGCCGTGGTGCAATTGGGCTTCTTGCGATCGATCCAGACTCGAACAGTTTAGCTGGCATAATCGAGCTTGCAATTCCAGTAAAGCTGACGTTCATATCTTGACAATCAGGAGGAAGGATCGTTATTCTGTGATTGCTTCGATGAACCGCACGAATACAGACGTAATTCAGGGGACACTGGATATGTTGATCCTGAAGACACTGAGCCTGGAACCGATGCACGGTTTCGGCATCGCCCGACGGATCGAGCAAATCACAGATAACGTTTTCAAGGTGAACGCCGGCTCACTATTGACCGCACTCCAGCGCCTGGAACGAAATGGCTGGCTGAATGCGGATTGGCAGGTAACAGAGAACTCGCGCCGGGCGCGGGTCTACGCGCTTACGCAGAAAGGCAGAAAGCAACTGCACGAGGAGACCGCGGACTGGCAGCGCCGGTCCGCTGCAATTTCGCGCTTGCTCAAGGCACAGGCTTAGGGTCATGTCGATCGGGCGGAATCTGGTGCGTGGCTTTCGGAACCTGGTCCGGCGGAAACATGCGGATGGGGATATTGCTGATGAGGTCGACAGCTTTATCGCCGAGGCGAAAGCCGACTTTGAAGCGCGCGGCTTCACGGCAGAGGCTGCTGCGCGCGCAACGCGGATGGCGCTTGGAAGCAGCACGGCGCTTCGCGAAGAGGTTCGCTTTTATGGGTGGGAGAACATGATCGACGGCATGTTTCAGGACCTGAGATACGCACTGCGGCGCTTGCGAGCTACACCCGCCTTCACCCTGGTGAGCATCGGAACTCTCGCACTCGGGCTGGGAGCGACGAGCGCCATTTTCAGCGTGATTAACGGTGTATTGTTGAAGCCGTTACCCTACGCTCATCCCGAGCAGTTGGTCGCCGTCTGGATGACGGCGCCGGGCGTGAAAATTGCGGATCTGAACATGGCGCCATCGGTCTATTTCACGATGTGCGATGAAGAGCGAGCCTTCCAGGCTGTCAGCATCTTCGCAACCGGCAGCACAACAGTCACCGGCAAAACTCATCCTGAAGAGGTGCGGGCCGTGTTTGCTACGCACGAATTGCTGCCCATTCTCGGCGTGCAACCTCAATTAGGCCGATTCTTCGCCGCGGCTGACGATGATCCGAAGGGTGTACGCACGGCAATGCTCTCCGACGGCTATTGGCGATCGCACTTCGGCGGCGATCGTTCAGTGCTCGGCCGTCAGCTTTTGATCGAGGGTAATACTGTTTCCATAATCGGTGTTCTGCCGCCTTCGTTTCAATTTATGGATCACAAGGCCGACCTGCTCATTCCAATGCGGTTCGACCGCGCCAAAACGAATCTCGGGGTGTTCTCTTATCAGGGCGTTGGAAGACTCAAGCCCGGCGTTACGTTAAAGCAAGCGGATGCGGATCTCGCCCGCATGTTGCCGTTGGTCGCGCAGCGGTTCCCCCCACCCGCGGGGTACACCGTCAAAATGTTTGACGATGCGCGCATCGCGCCGAACTTGAGGCTGCTAAAAGACGACCTTGTAGGTGACATCGGCAATATGCTGTGGGTGGTGATGGCGACAGTCGGTATCGTTTTGCTGATCGCGTGTGCAAACGTTGCGAATCTTCTGCTGGTCCGAACCGAAGCGCGGCAGCAGGAGCTTGCCGTTCGAGCCGCGCTTGGGGCGGGCGCAGTACGTATAGCGCGAGAACTTCTGTTTGAAAGCGTCACTCTGGGCGCGATTGCGGGGGCGGTGGGACTCGGTTTGAGCCGGGCCGGGTTGAAGCTGCTCACAGCTCCGGATCTGGTGCACTTGCCGCGCTCGGGGGACATCAGGATCGACGGTTGGGTGCTGTTGTTCACGCTTATCGTGTCGATCGGCTTCAGCTTGCTGTTCGGCTTGATTCCTGTTTTACGGCACGTCCGGCCGCGGCTTGCGAATACACTTCGCAGCGGAGGCCGATCGATGAGCCACAGCAAGGATCGTCAGCAGGTGCGAAGCTTTCTGGTAATTTTTCAGGTGGCACTCGCGCTTGTCCTGCTCGTCACTTCCGGGCTGATGATCCGCACGTTTCGCAATCTGCATCATGTCGATCCCGGGTTCACGAATGCCCAGGAAATTCAGACGGTCCGCATCGGCATCCCGGACGAGGACGTGAAAGAGCCTGAGCGCGTAATCCACATGCAACAGGCAATGCTCGAGAAGGTAAGGGCCGTCAATGGCGTGATTTCGGCGTCCGTAATTTCGTCTGTTCCCATGGGGGGCGGGGAATCGAACGATCCCGTATATGCGGCGGACAAAACTTACCGCGAAGGAACCATCGCTCCGCTACGCCGGTACAAGTCGATTGCGCCGGCATATTTCACAACCATGGGGCAGCGACTGCTCGCAGGCCGTGACCTCACCTGGGCTGACATCTATAACGGCGGCGAGGTCGCGGTTGTTTCGGAGAATACGGCACGCGACATCTGGGGAGCGCCGGAAGCCGCGCTCGGCAAACGCATCCGTCCAAACCAGAAAGACAACTGGCGCGAAGTGATCGGGGTGGTTGCCGATGAGCGCGCAGACGGTGTTGACAAACCCGCACCCACGATCGTCTACTGGCCGCTGCTTACAAAGAACTTTGAAAGCGAGCCGCTGGTCGTAGAACGCTATATTTCGTTCGTAATTCGTACACCGCGCGCCGGTTCGGTATCACTCGAGAACGAGATTCAGAAGGCGCTTTGGAGCGTCTACTCGAACCTGCCGCTTGCCAAAACGGATACGCTCCAAACATTCTACAGTCGCTCGCTTGCGCGTACGTCCTTCACCTTGCTGCTGCTGGCGATTGCCGGCGGCATGGCTCTATTGTTGGGGCTCGTGGGTATCTACGGCGTTATTTCGTATTCGGTCTCTCAGCGCACGCGGGAAATCGGGATCCGGCTTGCGCTTGGCGCGCCGATTGCACAGGTCACAACCGCTTTCGTCCGCAGTGGATTGATCCTGTCGGCCATCGGGTGCGGCTGCGGGCTGGCGGCGGCCCTTATGTTGGTGCCCTTAATGAAGTCGCTGCTGTTTTCCGTCAGTCCGTCGGATCCACTTACATACGCTCTAACTTCCGGGAGTTTGATCCTCGCGGCGGCACTTGCCAGTTACCTGCCGGCGAGGAGGGCGACAAAGGTCGATCCAGTCGAAGCGTTACGCGCTGAGTAAATGCGGTTTGTCGTCCGCCGTAGCGGCTATACGTGCCATTACTGAGAACCAGCGTGACCGCTCGGCTGCTCACTTCGCTCTCCGTCCTCGACCGCCGTGTACGCAACGGTGTGGAAGTTGCCCGCCGTATCGGGATCTCCCGGATGCAGCTGCGCCATGAAGACGGTAATCATGTCCTCCACCGGGTCAATCGTAAATGCCGTGTAGTAAAACCCACCCCACTGATACTGCCCGGGGCTTCCAAGCCCATGCAGCGGCGTCTTCACCCCGTCAATCCCAAAACCTAACCCGAACGACTGCTCAGGAAAATTCGGCCCAAGCTGGTCATGCGTCATCAGCTCCACCGATTTGCGGCTGATCAGCTGTTTGTCGCCGCATCGTCCCTTACTTAGCATCAACTGGCAAAAACGGGCATAATCGGCCGCCGTTGAGCACAACCCGGCGCCACCGGCGAATAACTTCTTCGGTCCGTGAATGGGATAATCTGCCGAGTAAGAAAAAGATCCCTCTGTAATCGGAGTCTCCGGAAACCGCTGCAGCCCCTTACCCTCGTACCATGTGTACGCCGTAGCCAATCGATCTTGCTTGTCCTCCGGAACATAGAAGAACGTGTCGTGCATTCCGAGTGGCTCGAAGATCCGTTCCTTCAGAAACTGGTCCAGCGGCTTGCCCGAAACAATCTCGATCAGATAGCCGAGCACATCGACGCTCAATCCGTAATTCCATTTCTCTCCCGGATTGAACAGAAGTGGCAAACGCGCTAGTTGCTTCACGTTGTCGGCAATCGTCCCGTCATACGGCATCAGCCCCGTGGCGATGTTGGCGTCCTTGTAATAGGACCCGAGCACGGGATCCCAGTTATAAGTCAACCCCGAAGTATGCGTCAGCAGGTTTCGGATCGTAATCGGTTTACTCGCCGGAATCGTGTACGCTTTGCCCTCTTTCGGCGTCACCAGCACCTTCTCATCCTTGAACTCCGGGATAAACTTCGAAATCGGATCGTCCAGTTGGAATCGCCCCTCCTCATACAGCATCATGACGGCCAGGCTGACAATCGGCTTAGTCATCGAGCAGATACGAAAGATCGAATCTGTCCGCATCGGCTTGTGGCTTTCACGATCCTGATCACCGGTGGCATTCAGCCACACTACCTGCCCATGCCGGGCCACCAGCGTTACCGCGCCTGCGATCTCGCCTCGATCCACGCTGCTCTGAACGACGTGGCTGATCTCGTTAAGGCGCTCGGGATTCAATCCAACCGATTGAGGTGAGGCCTTCACTTCTTGCGCTAACCCGCACGGAGCAAGCAGCGCCCCCGCAACGAAGCATGCAAGAGCGGAACGTAACATTTGGATGTACATAAAAAGCTTCTTCGTGGAGTTTATATCAGCGCTGGTTACTTGCGGGCATCATAGGAAGTCCTCCACGACCTTAAACCGTCGCCTTCCGTTCCAGCGGCTCTGTCCGGTTTACCCCTCATTCCTTCCCATTCAATACCTGCGTCAGGTGATAGCATCATCACGGTACTAAATGCCTTCAGTTTTGACGAACGTGAATCAATCCATGCCGGACACCACCGCGCAGCTAGATCCCGGTCCCATTCTCCAGACGGCGTTCGCTTTCTGGTCCTCCAAGGTGCTGCTCACTGCTGTTGAATTCGGCGTATTCACAAAACTCGGCGATCGCCGCATCACCGGTGCGCAATTGGGCGTGGAGCTTGGCCTGCACCCGCGCGCTATCGGCGATTTCTTTGATGCACTCGTCGCAATGCACTTCCTCGACCGCGAAGGCGATGGCCCGTTTGCAAAGTACTCCAACACACCCGCGAGTGCGCTCTACCTCGACAGCCGGCAGCCCCGCTATGTCGGCGGCATTCTCGTGATGCTCAATGCCCGGCTCTTTAAGTTTTGGAACGACCTACCCGAGGCCTTGCGCACGGGAAAGCCACAGAACGAGGTCAAGCATGCGCAGAAGGGAGTGTTCGAGGAGCTTTACGAGGAACTGCCGAGACTCGAACAGTTCCTTGGGGCTATGACCGGGCTCTCGCGAATTAACTTCGAGGCGTTTGCGGCTAAATTTGATTTATCGAAGTTCAAAACACTTTGCGACATCGGCGGCGCGACCGGCCTCCTTTGCATAGAGGTCGCCAAGGCGCATCCGAATTTGCAATGCATTTCCTTCGACCTGCCGCCGGTGGAACCGATTGCGCAAAGGCACATCGCGGCAGCTGGGCTGAGCGCTCGCGTTCGCACTGCTGCCGGCGATTTCTTTAAGGACCCGCTGCCTCAAGCGGACATTATCACTATGGGCATGATTCTCCACGATTGGAATTTGGAGAAAAAGATGCACCTTATCCGCGCGGCGTATGAAGCCCTTCCACCAGGCGGCGCGCTGGTCGCCATAGAAGCCCTGATTGACGACGCGCGCCGCGAAAACCTTTTCGGTTTGCTCATGTCTTTGAACATGCTCATTGAATTCGGCGATGCTTTCGACTATTCCGGGGCGGATTTCCGTAAGTGGTGCGAGGAAGTTGGCTTCAAACGCTTCGAGGTGATTCATCTCGCGGGACCGTCCAGCGCGGCCATCGCATACAAGTAGTCATCATTTCGAAAACAACCCGAATTGGGCACTCACGTTCCTGGCGGGCGGATAGCCGGCTCGCCAAAGCGTCGGGATAAAGGTTTCAATCCGTCCTCGTACGCAACTAAAACGTTGCTTGCATCCTGACCGCATATCCCTTGACAAGTATATACCGTGTTTGGTATACAAGAAGAGTGGAATCTGTTTTCGAAGTCATTGCGGAGCCGAACCGCCGCGCGATACTGAGCCTCCTGGTCTCGTCCCAGCAATCGGTGGGAGAGATCGAGCGTCAGCTTGCTATGCCTCAGCCAGCCGTGTCCAAGCACCTGCGCGTGCTGCGCGAGGCCGGCTTCGTAGAATCCACGGTCGCTGCACAGCGCCGTCTTTACCGGCTAAAACCGGAACCACTTCAGGAGATCGATGCCTGGCTGGCTCCATTCCGTCGCTTCTGGTCCGCTCACGTGGATGCTCTCGAACGCCACCTCGATCGCATGGATCAATCAACAGCAACGAAAAGCAAGACAGCGAGAAAACGACGCGGCCCAAACCGCGAACGCCATAAAGGGGAAACGAAGTGAAGATCAAGTTAACCAGCGTATACGTGGACGACCAGGACAAGGCCCTCCGCTTCTACACCGAGGTACTGGGCTTTGTCAAGAAGGCCGATTTCAGTCAGGGCCCATTTCGTTGGCTGACCGTGGTGTCGCCCGAGGAGGCGGACGGCACTCAGCTCCAACTCGCGCTGAACAACAACCCCGCGGCCAAAGCCTATCAGCAGGCGATTTTTCAGCAGGGCCAGCCCGCGGCCATGTTCTTCACCGACGACGTCAAAGGCGACTACGAGCGGATCAAGGCCCGCGGTGCCGAGTTCACGATGCCGCCCACCGAGGTAACGGGGTCGACCATTGCCACGCTGAAGGACACCTGCGGCAATCTGATTCAGCTCACGCAGCTGACACGCTATTAAATACGGCCGTTCCCCACCACCGAAAATGGCAGAGAAGGAGAAGAAGATGACCACTCGCGCGCAGTACACACCGGGTCACGCCAGCGGGGCGCAGGTGCGAAAGGGCGTCGAGAAATGGACGCTCATTCTCGTCCGAGAGCTGCGCCACGCACCGGAAAAAGTCTGGCAGGCACTTACCGATCCGGCGCATATACGCGAGTGGGCGCCCTTTGACGCCGACGGGAATCTGGCCACGGTCGGAGCCGCGGTGACTCTCACCTGGTCGGGAACGGGCAGGCCGCAGGTAACAACTGTGACGCGAGCCGACGCGCCCGAGGTGCTTGAGTACGGTGACATCCGGTGGGAACTCAAAGCCTCTGGAGCCGGCACGCGCCTGACGCTCTGGCACAACATCGATCGCCGGTTCATCTCGTGGGGCGCCGCGGGCTGGCACATTTGTTTCGATGTTCTGGATCACCTTCTCAGCGGAACTCCCATCGGCCGCATCGCTGGAGGCGAAGCGATGCAGTTCGGCGGCTGGCAGCGGTTGAACGCGGAGTACGCCACGCAGTTCGGTATGAAAGACCAATAGCATAGGAGAAGTTGAATATGAGTGCTGCTAGCAAACGTTCGGTTGTTCGCTGGATTCACATTATCTTGGGGATTCCGATAATCGGCTACATTTACAGTCCGTTCGAGCAAATTCCAAACTACGCCCCAGCTACGCGGTTTGTCTTCGTTCCCGTACTTGTCCTTTCGGGATTATGGATGTGGAAAGGCCACCTCGTTCTGCGACCTTTTTCGAAAAGATCGCCTCAAGCAGATGCCGCCCAGAAGAGACTCCCCTTGCAGAACCTGCACAGCTAAGGTAATTGCTTATTTGGAGCTGCACATGAAAACACCCGTTTCAGCGAAATCTGCCTCTGCGTTAATCGACCAGAGGATCAACGAACTTGGAGACTGGCGCGGGAAGACGCTCGCGAAAGTGCGCCGAATCATACACGAGGCCGACCCCGAGATCATCGAAGAGTGGAAGTGGAGAGGGGTTCCGGTGTGGTCTCACAAGGGCATCGTCTGCACGGGAGAGACGTACAAGAACGTAGTCAAGACGACATTTGCTAAGGGAGCTAAATTGAAGGACTCTTCAGGTCTATTCAACTCAAGCCTCGACGGGAATGTCAGGCGCGCTATAGATATCCACGAACGCGACAGCCTCGATGAGGCGGCCTTGAAGGATCTCATCCGCGCGGCAGTGGCACTCAATCTTATGAGCGCAAAGTGAGCCGATGTGCGCCACCAGACCGGCATCAACAAGGGTAAGTTTAGTCGTCGAGCACGATCCATGCCGGAGCATGATCGCTCGCGTTCTCTTCGCCTCGCACCCAGCGGTCCACACCTCCACTCACCAGCCGATCCGAGACCTTCGGCGAGAGCAGGAGATGATCGAGCCGCATGCCTTTGTCCGCCGGCCACCGCTCGCGCTTGTAGTCCCAAAACGTCCAGAGCGGCCCGTCTGGCTGCAGCTTCCTCAGAGCATCCGTCCAACCCTGTGCCAGCAATCGCGCGTAGGCCTGACGGCTCTCGGGTTGAATCAACGCATTATTGTCTAAGGATCGCGTCGGATATATGTCGTGCGCAGTCGGGACCACATTGTAATCACCCGCAAGCACGACCGGCAGACCGGCGTTCATCAGCTCAGCCGCGTGATCGACCAGGCGTCGGAACCAGGCGAGTTTATAGCTGAACTTCGGACCTGGCTGAGGATTTCCGTTCGGCAGGTAGATGGACGCGATCAATACACCATTGACCGCCGCCTCGATATAGCGCGCTTGCCGGTCCGCGGCATCACCCGGCAAACTGGAACGCGTAAGCACCGGGTCGTGCCGTCGGGCCAGAATCGCCACGCCATTCCAGGAACGCTCGCCCTGCCAGACTGCCTGATACCCCAGAGCGCGAAAGGCATGGGCGGGAAAAGCGTGTTGCTCCGCCTTGAGTTCCTGCAGGCAAACAACATCCGGCTCCGTTTTGCGGAGCCAGGCCAAAAGATTCTCCAGCCGTTTATTGATGTTGTTGATGTTGAAGGTGACGATCTTCACTGGTCGGTACGTTGTCTGCCACCCACCATTGTCCAACCCACCTGTGATTGCGTAATCGCCGCTTACCTCGCAACTGCACACCTGACATGCCGCCCGTCAGTACCAAAATCTAGGCAATAAAAAGTACTTTACAATATAAAGCGGGTTCGTCAATACTCTCTATATGATGAGAGTCGCCACCGAAACTGCCCCCACCACTTCCTACGACTGGGTCGAGTATTTTTACCAAAACGCCCCCGAGCCACCGCTCCCCTGGAACGATAACGTCCGTTTATCCGGCGCCGAAAGGCGGGCCGTCATCAGTTCCATTCAGCAGTTTCAATTGGGCGAAGGAGCGAGTGGCGCCCGCATGCTGGAGCGTGCGCAGCGTTTCTCGCGGGCAACCGCCGATCTCGGCCTCATCGCAGCCTTGCGGCTTTTCTTACATGAAGAGCAGCGTCACAGCCGGATCCTCGCTCGATTCCTGCAACTGGAGAGCGCGCCCTGCCTGCAGAAACATTGGATACACAGCACGTTCCGCTGGATCCGCGGACTGGCCGGGCTGGAACTTTGTCTTAAGGTTCTGGTGACCGCCGAAGTGTTGGCGCGCCCCTACTATGCCGCGCTGCGGGATGCCACCGGTTCTCCCCTTCTCAGAAGCATCTGCCAGCGGATCTTCGATGAGGAGGGCGCTCATCTCCGCTTTCAAGCCTTCACTCTCAGCCGCTTTCAGCGCCGGCATTCCCCGTCGATGCAAACTCTCCTCAAGGAGTGTCATATCGTGCTGTTAGCCGCAACGGCCTTACTCGTCTGGATGGAACACCAGGCTGTCTTCAAGGCCGCCGGCCGCACATTTCGTAAATTCTGGAGCGAAACATGGGAGGAGTTCACGCTCCTCTATCGCCTGTCTTCCGCCTGATCGAAATCAAGCCAATGGTTTGCCGATGCGCTACTTTGTCCTGGTGAAAAACAAATTCATTTCCTTGCCGATTCTGCTGGCGCTCGGTTTCGTGGCGCAGGGGCAGCAAAGCGCGCGCGAACAGGTGCGGAAAGTTCTGGCGGATCAGATGTCGGCGTGGAACCGCGGCGACCTTGTTGCTTTCATGCAGACTTATGCAAAATCGCCCGACCTGACCTTTTTCTCGGACGATACGATTGAGCGAGGTTGGGAAGCGATACTGGCGCGTTATCGCAACAAGTACCAAAGCTCCGGCAAGGAAATGGGCCAATTGAGCTTCACCGACGAAGAGATCGACATGCTTGGTCCAAACGCGGCGGTGGCAACCGCTCGCTGGCGTCTTTTGCTGCACGACGGCAAAAGGCTCGAAGGCCTGACCACAGTCATCCTCAAACAAACGAAGGACGGCTGGAAAATCGTCCACGATCATTCCTCGTAATCGCAGACGCGAAGCCGGTTTCGGCGCCGCTGAACGCATTCTTCACTCCGAACTTGCCGCTTGTGATAGCCTCCGTCTTTGCACATGTTTCTGCTTCGATCATTTGCTCTACTCGCCCTCGCGTGCGGTATTCTGCCCGCCGCCGACACTGACGCCTGGATCTCTCTATTCAATGGTAAGGATCTGTCCGGATGGAAACACGTCGGCCCCGGTAATATGACCGTCGAGAATGGCCTGATCCAAAGTCACGGCGGAATGGGTTTGCTGTATTGGGCGGCTGGACCGATTGGAAAGTGCAAGCTCCGTGTCGTCTTCAAAATGCGGGATCACAACGATAACTCAGGCGTGTACATTCGCATTCCGATTGAACCAAGGGAACCCTGGATGCCTGTCTATTATGGCTACGAGGTGCAAATCGACAACATCGCCGAAGGGGAAGACGAATATCATGTGACCGGCACGCTGTATTCACTGACCAAACCTCTTGCGAGACCGGGAAAACCTGGGCCCGAGTGGAACACGATGATCATCACGCTCGACGGGCGGCATACAGTCGTCGAGGTCAACGGCCGGAAAGTAACGGATTACAGCGACGGGGATCCTGTTCCGGCAAAGAAGCTGTGGTTTGAGCCTGAGCGCGGACCGCGCCCGATGTTCGGGTTCTTCGGGCTTCAAAACCACAGCGACAAGGACATCGTATTCTTTAAGTCAGTAGAATTACAGCCGTTGCAGTAAACTCAGTCCAGCAGGCGCTTGTTGGCATGTCATCGCGCCTCGGTTTGGGTAGCCAGCGTTAATTTTGTGCAACCTGAGCTAAATGTGCCGCGTCGCGTCCCTTAGTTGCTTCACATGAACCGCTTGGCTGCGCTCTTATTGTTGTTCTCCTTCGGAGCACTGGCGGCAGATGACGACCCGACCGTGTTCAAGAGCGATGTCGCGATGACGCGCGTTGACGCTCAGGTCGTTGATGCTGCAGGCAGGCCCATCACCGGGTTACAGGCGAGAGATTTTGTACTGAGAGTTGATGGAAAGCCGCAGCCGGTCCACAACTTCCTCAGTGAAAATATGCCCGTGGATGTGCTTCTGTTGCTTGACGTAAGCGGCAGCATGCAGCCTCACATCCAGCGGATTGCAGACGCTTCGGAAACGGCCCTGCGTGTCTTGGCCCCGGATGACCGGGTTGCCATCATGCTCTTCGACACCCGCACCCGGTTGAAACTCCCCTTTGCCTCCGATCCCGGCGAAATCAGCCGGAAACTGCACTCGATCATCCAATCGGAATCCTTCAATGGCGGCACTCGCATCACGCAAGCCCTTGTCGATGCGGCCCGTTACATCCAAAAGCAAGGCAGGCCGGATGCCCGCCGGGCCATCGTGATTCTTACCGACGACGAAACCCAGGATGCTCAGGATGAACCGCGTGTCGAGCAGTCTCTCGATGAAGCGGACGCGGTTTTAAGCTTTCTCCGCGCACCCTATGCTGAGGACTTTGTGCACGGCGGTGGCCGGCGAGGACCCCGGGGCGGCTCCCCTCCGGTCATGGGAGGAGGCAATGGCCCCTGGGGCGGAGGAGGCGGCTCTTGGCCCGGTGGCGGAAGCCCGTGGCCCGGTGGCGGAAGCCCAATGCCTGGATCGGGAGGATCACGCCTGCCCGGCGGTGTGACGATTGGTCACGGCGGCGCCTCTCACTCGGCGGGTACGGCTGACATCGCCACAGATTCAGGCGGCGACGTTATGCCCGTAGACGGTGCGTCCGCTTTCGAAGATACGTTAGCAAGGCTCCGTCAGCGCTATGCTCTGCATTTCTATTGGCCCGCGAGCGCTGCCAAGCCGGAAGAACGAATCGTGGCAGTTGCGCTAAGCCGTTCCGCCGGTTCTGAATATCCGAACGCCCAAGTCCGCTATCGCCGCGCTTACATCGGTACACAGGCTGGCCGCAAAAGCGGAACATTACTGGAAGTGTCGCGTGAAGCCGATTCGATAGACCCGCAGGACACGGCAACGGCAGTATCTGCTAAGTCCAACTCAAGCGGCCACAATCCTGCCAGTGCACCACCTCGACGCAGGATCGCCGTCAACGAGCAGGAGGATTCCGGTCCTGTCCTCATCAATACGAATGATCAGGGCAATCAGAATCCGGACCCGCCTCCCAACGCTCAACCGCAGGTGCCTGCAAAGCAAACGCCGGCTACTCCACCTCCTCGCCAGGGCTGGCCCGAGGCCAGCGATACTCCTCAATAGCCCGGAGGCGGCGGATGCGCGCCCCGAGGAGGTTTTATGATCGAAGACGTGATCGAAGACCTGCGCTATGCCCTGCGCGTGCTTCGTAAATCGCCTGGCTTCACACTCGCGGTCCTCGCGACCCTGGCTCTCACAGTAAGCTTGAGCACCACGGTATTCAGCGTTCTCGATGCCGTCTTTATTCGTCCTCTGCCCTACCATCAGCCCGATCGTATCTTCTCGCTTAGAACGTACTCGCCGCAAAACTACACCCAACCTGCCTCTTACCTCGAATATCGGGACTGGCGCCGCGACGCCAAATCCTTTTCCGCGCTCGCCGCCTACAACAACTTCGGCAGCGTGAATTTCGAAAATGGCGGAACGGCTATCGCGCTGCCCGCGGTTGCAAGCTCAGATAATTTCTTTGACGTTTTCGGCATCAAACCTATCCTCGGCCGTACCTTCTCCAGCGGAGAGGAGCAGCCGCGCCGCAATTTTGTCGTCGTCTTAAGCAACGAAGTTTGGCGCAGTATCTTTAACGCGCGGGCCGCCGCCATTGGCTCGACGGTGAAGCTCGATGGCATTCCCTACACTGTGATCGGCGTCATGCCGCCTGGTTTTCGCTTTCCGATCAGCGCGAGGAACGCCATTTATCGGCCGTTCAACCTGACCCCTATGCAGCGTAATGGCCGCGGCAATCATTGGCTCTGGACCGTCGCTCGCCTGAAACCGGACCTCACTGCGCAGGTCGCTCAGCAGGAGCTCAATCGCGTTCTCGATCAACTCGGACGCGTCTACCCCGATACGAAAGGCCGCCGCGCCAAGCTTATCGATGTTCGTTCCTTCACCGTCGGTAGCACTTCCGCCGCTCTGCGTCTGCTCTTTTATGCGGTGCTGGCTCTGCTCGCGATCGGTTGCGTCAATATTGCCGGTCTTCTGTTCGCAAGAGGTGTGCGAATTGAGCGCCAGGTTGCGGTACGTTCCGCCCTCGGAGCAAGCCGCGCGCGATTGGTGCGTCAATTTCTGGCAGAAACACTCGTCTACGCCATTCTGGGTGGAATTGCCGGTGTCGCGCTCGCATTTGCGCTGCTCCGCGCCACCAATGTGCTGCTCATTGCTGCGTTGGCGCGCGGCGCCGAAATAAAGATCAACGTCGCCGTACTCGCCGTCTCGCTCGCCGCCGCCATTCTCACTAGCGTTCTCGCCGGATTATTTCCCGCCCTGCGTCTTTCTTCCGCCATATCGTCGAATTCCGTCCTTCGCGCCGGGGGACGAACAGGCGCCGACCGCGGGCAGCATCGCTTGCGAGCCGGATTCGTGATCGCGCAGGTGGCTTTGGCCCTTGTCCTGGTTGTCACGGCCGACCTCGTGTTCCGAAGCTTGTCCGCCCTGCAGCACGCTGAATTTGGCTTCGATCCCGAGCACATTCTGACCGCCGAAATCGATCTCTCTCCCGGCAGCTATGAACATCGCGCCGCTATCGCCAACTTTTATCTGCCCATGCTGGCGCGCGTGCAAGCCATTCCCGGCGTGAAAGCTGCCGGGCTCATTCAGGTGGTTCCAATACAGAATTGGGGCTGGAACAGCGACACCCACATCGCCGGTCATCCGCCGAACCCTCCGAATGAAGAGCGCCTCGCCGAAATTCGATTCGTCACGCCCGGTTATTATGCCGCCTTCGGCGACCGCCTCCTGCGCGGCAGGCTGCCCGATCCATCGCGCGATACACCCAATTCCCAGCGCGTCACCGTTGTGAATGAGGCGTTTGTCAAAAAATTCATCCGTCCCGGCGACGATCCCATCGGCAAAGTCATCGATAGCGACGACAAAGTAACCATCATCGGCCTGGTGCGTGACATCCGCCAAAGTATCTACGATCAGCCATTAGCAGAAATGGATTGGCCCATTTCTCAGATCCCGCGCGATATGGAACTGATTGTGGTTGGCAACATGCACCTCGTCTTGCAAACGGCCGGCAAACCGGACTCTGTGATACCGGAACTTCGCGCGATTTTTCATCAGCTCGATCCCACGCTCCCGTTCCGTACGCCCGAAAGCATGACCAGCGTCATCGCGAGCGCGCTGACATTCGAGCGTCTGGAAAATTGGCTGTTCGCAAGCTTCGCCGGCCTGGCGGTTTTGCTTTCGCTCGTTGGACTCTATGGACTCATCAGCCATGAAGTCGAAGCCTCCACCCGCGACATCGGCGTGAGGATGGCCTTGGGCGCAACCCGCCCGCGCATTTTCGCCATGGTGTACTCGCGGGTAGGTTTCATGCTCGCGGTTGGCTTGGCATGCGGCCTTTTTGCCACCTGGGCGCTCCGCACCATCATCCGAGCCGTCCTGACGCTGAACTGGCAGCGCGATGCAGGCGCGATCGCCGGTGTAGCCGCGCTCTTCGCCGCAATCGCCCTGCTGTCCGCGTTTATTCCCGCGCGCCGCGCCACCACCGTCGAGCCCATGGAGAGCCTGCGAACGGAGTAACTGGCGACGTGCCGGGTAGCCAGTGCAGATCTGGTGCTTCAGTATGTGCCGCGTTCGGCCAACTGCGGCGGAATACAACAGCGCTGGGGTGACACCGTTTAGCCGCTGAGAACGGGTAGGACGAAGAGCCGCTATGATCGGAGGTATGGCAACGGTCCGAATGACAGACAGTGATGTCGCAAATAACTTTGCGGCTGTGCTGCAGAAAATCCGTGAGGGCATCGAAGTAGTCGTAGAGCAGAACCATCGCCCGGTGGCTCTGATCCGTTCCCCTCTGCCTCAAGGCCGTTTGCTATCCGAGTGTATCGCCCTAGCTGAGGCGCGCGGTACAACGGCAGTCCCTGATGACGGCTTCATGAAAGATGTTGCCGAAGGCATAGCGGAGCGCAGCAAACCATGGATCCCGCCAAGCTGGGAGTAGTGCTCGATTCCAGCATCGTGATCGAAGCGGAACGGCAGCACCTCGATGTAGCCCGCTTCCTGAAGCACATCGCCGGTCAACTCGGTGAACGGGAAGTGGCTTTATCGGCGATCAGCGTGGCCGAACTGGCGCACGGTGTCTATCGCGCCGATACTGCCGTTCGCCGCCAAGCGCGCAGGGCCTTTCTCGATGATTTAAAGGCCACGGTACCCGTCTATCCGATCACCGGAGAAACGGCGGAGCTAGTCGGGAAAATCAATGCCGAATCCTCTCAAAAAGGAATCACCATTCCTTTCGATGATCTGTTAATCGGCGCCTGCGCTCTCGAACGTGGTTACTACATTGCCACGCGGAATGAACGCCACTTCCGAAAAATCACGGGACTCAACCTGATCCAGCTCTGACCACAATTAACCAACATTGACATAGATTGTCTTCGAAGACACGTTTGAAAAGGCAGGAGCCATGTGCATGAATGTGTCGCTGACCCCGGAGCTCGAAGGCGCAAAGAGCACGGCTGCGTGCGCCGACGGAGGCAAAAAACGCTGCTCTTTGCGGGGCACGGCTGATACCAGGCACGTTTGCGCGGGTCTCTCAATACATTCGTTAGCGTTAAGGTCGAAACCGGAGGTTATAATTCGGACCACGACCAGGTCCGACCAGACGACTTGAGAAATTTAATCACGAACTTGGGCGGCGGTTATTGTCGCTCGACAGCGGGGAGGCCCTTAAGCCCGCTGATGCACGGGAACGGCTCAAACGCAAATCGGAACAGCACCGAAAAGCCAAGGCTAGGCGTGTATGTTCTCAGCACGAATGGCGAACTCCGATCTAGACGAAATCTGGGAGTATATTGCCCGAGACAACATCGATGCTGCCGGCCACTGGACAGCTCGCAATGTGCCTTTCGGAGTGTTCCTTTTTCGCAGAACCTGACATCTATTTGCTGCCTCGGGCGTTGCCGGCGGATAACTTATCCCGCACATTCCGCTTTCGGCGTGACTGCACCAGCGCTGTACTCCCAACCAGAAGGCATCCAAGAGAGGCAAGAACTGCGGTTCCGGCGTAGCAGCCCCAATCTCAGTCACTGAACCACTCAAAAAAGCAAACTGCGAACCGCCGCCGCTGTCGTTGCTGACGTAGAAGAATGACCCGTAAACCGCTCCTCCCGGAATGAGCGGGAGTGTGCCCCCTGTATCGGTCAGGAGCTTGGGCAGATCTAGCTGAAGAGTCAAATAATCCCAACCGGGTTCGTAATCGCCGGGCGAGATCTCTATCGGATCGTATTGCGTGTAATGGAAATTCAAATCCCATCCCGAATGGATATCTGCGCCCGTATCCGCTGAACTCGAAAACAGCCCATTCGGATCGTTGAGCGAACTATTGAATGTGCCACCCGCAAAGCCACCAAAGTAGGAGCCCAGGTCCCAGCTCAGCAGCTTGTTTGTTTCCGGGTTATAGACGAACGTACCCGCGTGAACGCTGCCGTCTTCCAGCGTTCCCTGAAAAGACCAGGTAAGCGGAACCGCAACTGCCGGACAAGCGGCCAAGGCAATCAGCACAAGGCCAGAAACCGCCCCTTCTCTCCATGCCATGAATGCCTCCTGGGCTTTCAAATATCGGCGAATTGCCAGTCACATGTTAGCAACTAAGACGGGTCGAGCGGCTCGTACCCGAATTGCCGGATTCTATTCCTCTGAACCGGGCGCACGCGAGTTCTCTGCTTCCGCCGCTATATGCGGCGGCATTTTCTAAATCGTGCAAAAGCGCTAGTTGACGCCTGCCTTGAACGCCGGCTCCGCTGCAGCATGGGAGAGCGTAATGGAGTCGGTACGGATCTTGTCCCATTCCTGAAGCGTCAGTCCATGAGCTTCGAAGAAGAGGCGAATCCGTGCCGAGTTCCAGCCGAACAGTTCCTCCAACATAGGAACCAGAACGCTGCACGCATTGTCACTTAGAATCGTGCGGCGGGCAATGGGAGTGAGATACTTGTTTTCCGATACCGCGATCGTAAGGCCATCCAGCCGGTTGACGTGCAGCATCACGTGCACGTCGGAACTGCCGTCGCCAACATAGACGAGGCTGTCATGCCTGATGCGCATGTCGCTGCGCAACTGATCGACAACGGCAACTTTGCCGTACCCGGCAGGTAGGCGAACAATGGATTCAATCTCGCCCGTTTCGGCCTCATAGCGAAAACGCGTGCCGTGTATATGGTCCGCGGGGACGATGCCTTCGAGCGCCGATCGAATTACTTCCTCAGGTGCGGCTGAGACTACGTGGAACGCGAATTCGGCACCTTCGAGGTCGCCAAGGATGCTGGACAGCAGCGCGATGTTCGATTTCAGCCGGATTTGTTTGCCTACGGCATCGAGATGCTCTTTGCGAACACGGCGGAACTCTGGATCGTGGAGTAACAAGTAGGCGAGCTCGCCGCCCTGTTGGACCAGGTGAATGCGCGAGAGCCCGGCGACGCGGTCCTCAAAGCCCTCTACACCGATCAGTTTGCTGAGAACCAGACCGGAATCATTGAAGCTGAGGGTCTGATCAAAATCACTCACGAACAGGAAGTGCTTTTTTGCGTGAGCCATGGGTTTCTCCATATTCAATTGGACGAAAAATGCCCGTCCCATGCCGCATTTGTTCCCGAAAGCTGTTATATCTGGTTCGAGTCTGATGGCCGTCCCGAAGTACCGGCAAATCTTCGACAAGCTGAAAACCGATATTCTCGCGGGGCGCTACAAGCCGGGACAGAAACTGCCGAGTGAGGCAGCACTGGTGAACAAATCCGGTGCTTCACGGATCACTGTGGGACGCGCGATCCGAGAATTGCAGAACGCGGGTTTGGTAGATCGAATCGCTGGTTCCGGAACTTATGTACGCGATTCGAGCAAGGACGAACGGCGGGCCCACTTGTTTGGGCTATTGATACCCGATTTAGGCGAAACCGAGATCTTCGAACCCATCTGCCATGGCATCGCAAATGCGCCGGAAGCCGGCGAACACGCGCTTTTGTGGGGGGCACGCCGATAAACGGATTGAGAAGGCACAGCAGGCCTGGGCTCTTTGCCGGCAGTATGTCGAGCGAAACGTGTCTGGCGTTTTCTTTGCACCGCTTGAGTTTGAGGGTGGGGCCGAGAAGACAAACCTGCGCATCCTGCGCCAGTTCAGCGAGGCCGGCATTCCGGTCATCTTATTGGATCGGCGACCGTCTGCCGCTCCGAGGCGAGGACGGCCGGATCTTGTTGGCATTAACAACCGCCAAGCCGGTTATGTCGCGGCCGAACACCTCATTAAATTGGGATGCAACCGCATCGGCTTCTTGAGTTATCACGGAGCAGCGTTGACGATTATGGACCGCGCGGCCGGATATCGCGAGGCCTTGGCTGCACATGGGCTTAAACCGGCCATGGATGCCGTGATGGATACGCAAGCATACGGTCAAGCTTCGTTGTCCTGGGGCGGAAAGACACAGCTGGAGTCACTCGACGCGTTTGTCTGCCTGAACGATCGAATCGCGGGGCAAATGATGCATGTGTTTCGGGCCCGGAAAGTACGTGTTCCGGAAGATATACGATTGGTCGGAATAGACGATGTTTCTTACGCGAGTTTGCTGCCGGTTCCGCTGACGACGGTCCGGCAGCCCACGCAAGAGATCGGCGAAGTCGCAATCCGAGCAATGCTCGAGCGAGTGCGACAGCAGAATCTGCCACCGCGAGACATTCTGCTCGATGGCGAATTGATTGTGCGGCGGTCCTGCGGCGCTGAGCCGGGATACGAACCAGACTAAGCGCGAGACTTTGAAGGACTCACAGCCGATGCGAGCGCACCGGCGAGAACGCTCAAAGCGATCACCAGCGAAAGGGCGGTTCGAAGGCTCAATTGCTGTGCAATCCAACCAACGAGCGGAGGCCCAAAGAGGAACCCGATGTAGCCGGAGCCGCTGACGAAAGCGATGGCGGTCGCGCGCGGTATTTGCGTGATGCGACTACTGGCTGCGAATGTCAGGGGCACGATAACGGAGCAACCGGCGCCGGTAAGGGCGAACGCAGGAAGCGCCACGCCAGGCGAACGCGCCAGAAGCGCGACACCGACGCCGAACGCCGCCATAAACGCACCAATGCGGAGCGTGGCCACGGGTCCGATCCGACGCGTAACTGCATCGCCAAGCAGTCGGAAGATTGCCATGCCGGCAGAAAAAGCCGCGTAGGCAAGAGCGGCGGAAGCGGCGCTTCCGGAAAGCGTACTCTTCGCATACACGCCAGACCAGTCCGCGATAGCGCCTTCCGACAGAAACATGGCAACGCCGATGGCGACAAGAGCCATGAGCACTGGCGGGATGCCAGTTATATGGAAACGTTCGCGCGTTCGAGAGACGTGGTCATCGGCATCAAGCAACAGAGGGCCAGTGAACATGCTGAGCGTCAAGAACGCCATAGCGGCCATTGCGAAGTGCAGCCGCGGAGTAATCGCGTGCTGTGCAGCGATACCACCCAACGCGGAAGCCAACATGCCTCCCATGCTAAACATGGCGTGAAAGCGCGACATCGTAGGCCTTTCCAGAGCATGCTCGACAGCCGCCGCCTGCGCATTGATACACACGTCATTGGCTCCGGCCATAGCACCATAGAGAACAAGCGCCGCAAATAGAGAGAGCGAATTGAACGCAAGAGACGGCAGCATGAGGGCCACGCAGAAGCCCATTGTGCTCCAGGTGGTCACGGTTTTGCTGCCCAATTTGCCAATCAAGTAACCGACGGAAGGCACCGCAACCAGCGAGCCGACGGCGGTGCCTAGCAAACACAATCCAAGTGTTGCGTTAGTAAGACTCAGATCTTCGCGGATGGCAGGAATGCGTGAGACCCAGGTGCCCACGATTAATCCATGAAGCAAGAAACGCGAAACGACAGCCCACCATGCCGGCGAGAGCCGTCTTTCGTTTGTTCGGTGTCCGAATGTGAGTTCAACTGCTTGCAAAAATGAATCTCCTCGTCACTTGGTCAGAGCTCTGCACCTGTTGCTGAAGCGAACCTCCCGTTTTGGGTATCGCACAGCAAAGACCTCCTCCGAAAGCCGGAGACCGTATTACCATTGGTTGTTCGCGCTCCCGTTGACATTGGGGGGTATTTTGCAAAGAACGCTTCTTATTTCAGCAGTAAGCCTCGCTCTTGCGGCTCAGATGGTTGCAGCTTCGTCGATCTATGATTATCAGCTAAGTACGATCGACTACGAGAACGTGCCGCTTCGCGATTTCAAAGGTAAGGTCCTGATGATCGTCAATGTTGCGAGCCGCTGTGGGTACACTCCCCAATACGCTGGCCTCGAGAAGCTCTACCGTGCACACAAAGACCAGGGATTTGTGATCGTGGGCATCCCCTCCGATGACTTCGGGCAAGGAGAACCTGGGTCGGACCCGGAGATCAAGCAGTTCTGCAGGCGGAGATACGACGTGACGTTTCCAATGATGTCCAAAACGTTCATCAGAGCGAATCCTCGTCTTCCCCTTTACGAATACCTGACGGACGAGAGGCAGAATCCGAAGACGGGTGGAGAGATTCAGTGGAACTTTACAAAGTTTCTGATAGGCCGAGATGGCACGATTCTGGCGCGTTTTGAGCCAGCGGTGACGCCGGAAGATCCGTCATTGGTGAAAGCAGTGGAGAACGCTTTGCGTTGAATAACTCGGCTCGTCGGCGCCTGAGCGGATTCTGGCGAATCCTGGTCCAGGTATTGGCTGGGCTCCTCTCAATAGGTACCGAGATCAAGTAATATACATGGGGTGAAATTTATGTTTTGCCGCCGAAAATGCCACGATTCCATTCCTGCCAACAATATGGCTCGCGACCAGACGCGCATTCGTGTTTTTCTCTGCCGAATGGAATGGAAGCGTACCAACTACCACGGCCGATTCGTAGGCGATATCAAACCAAATCAGCCGCTCTGGGCAACGCTGATCACCATCAAAGCAATGAGGGAAATCCATGAAAGCGACGCAGCAACTTCACGATTTGGGGCAGAGTCTATGGCTTGACAACATCACTCGGGACCTGCTCGACAACGGCACTTTGAAACGCTATATCGATGATCTTTCGATTACGGGCTTAACCTCAAACCCGACCATCTTTGAGCACGCCATATCTAAAAGCAGTTCCTATGATGCGGAGGTTGGCCGTCTGATGAAAATGGGCATCTCGGATGAGGAGCTGTTCTTCGAACTGGCATTGCAGAACTTGACGCGAGCCGCTGATTTGTTCGCGTCAGTTCATGAACGCACGGCAGGTATCGACGGTTTTGTTTCACTTGAGTTGTCGCCAGTTCTCGCTTACGACACGAAGAAATCTGTATCGGCGGCAAAATTTCTCCATGCAAAAGGAAATCGTCCGAATCTGTTCATCAAGATTCCAGGTACAAGTAACGGCGTGCCGGCGATCGAGGAATCGATTGCAAACGGTATCGCTATTAATGTCACGCTTCTTTTCTCTCGCGAGCAATACCTTGCATCTGCAGAAGCATATATGCGGGGCTTGGAGCGGCGCGTATGCGCTGGACTTAGCCCGGATGTTCGCTCGGTCGCTTCGGTCTTTCTGAGCCGTTGGGATGGCGCAATTATGGACAAGGTTCCCGACGAATTGCGCGATAAGTTGGGCATTGCGATTGGGCAACAGGTCTACAAGGCGTACCGCGATATGTTGGACTCGGACCGCTGGCAGAGGCTGGCGAATTTTGGTGCTCGTCCGCAACGCCTTCTCTTTGCCAGTACTGGCACCAAGAATCCCAAAGCATCGGATGTTCTCTACATCAACGCACTTGCTGCGCCGAACACGATTAACACCATTCCGGAGAAGACTCTGCTAGCGTTCGGCGACCATGGAAGCGTGACTGGTACACTTCCACGAGATGGTGGGGACTGCGAACGCGTCCTTGCAGATTTCAGAAGTGCAGGGATCGACCTCGACAAGCTTGCTGCGGATCTGCAGTCGAAAGGCGCAGAGGCGTTCAACGAGTCGTGGAGTAAGCTGGTCGACGCGATAAAGGCTAAGGGCAAAGTGCTACAGGGTGCCGCGTAATTTCGCGACACCACGCTGTCAGAAGCTGTATTTTCCGCTCCGCGCCCCTCCCGAGAAGGAGGTCATCGAAGTTGCATGACTTCGCAGCGATCGCCTTAGCCCCTCGACCACGGCGCCGTCCTCCTTCGGTCCGCGATTTAGAACGATACACAAGCAAAGGTCGTTCTTGGGCTGCTCGAAACGACCTTATCAAAGTTCTCTCACCAGCATTCGACGGTCAGACTCCGCGAGCTCTAAAACGTGCGCGAATACCGGTCCACTGTCTGAGGGTATCCGTCAGAGGAACCGCACAGTTGACGGGGGTGCAGTTATGTAGTTAGCAGGTTGCCCAGGCAGATGGCGTGAGTTGTTTGATTTGTTGAAACGGGCGATCGGCCAGGCCTGGCAGGACTTCGGCGAGGTAATCGCG
>DATBDT010000052.1:0-146849 GCA_036269815.1 Bryobacteraceae bacterium | reverse complement strand
GGACGAAAAAACTGGATCCACCTGGGCAGTCAACAGGCCGGCCCGAAAGTGGCCGCCATCCTCTCCATCGTGGAATCCTGCCGCCGGCTGAAACTCCCGATTCGCGATTACCTCGCCGAAGTCCTGCCAGGCCTGGCCGATCGCCCGTTTCAACAAATCAAACAACTCACGCCATCTGCCTGGGCAACCTGCTAACTACATAACTGCACCCCCGTCAACTGTGCGGTTCCTCTGACGGATACGTTCTTTTCAAGATCAAAAACGATCCTCGCATTACCAGGTGCGGGCGGATTTTACGTAAGTACAGTCTCGATGAAATCCTCTCAACTCTGGAACGTGTTGAAGGGCGATATGAGCCTCGTCGGCCCCCGTCCGCCATTGGCGAGCGAAGTCAAGCAGTACCAGCTCGAATACCTGCGGCGCCTGGAGGCTACGCCCGGCATCACCGGTCTGTGGCAAGTCGAAGCGCGTACCAGCCCATCATTCGAGCGCTACATTGCTTTGGACCTCCGTTACATCGAGAACTGGAGCATTTTTCTGGATATTCGCATTCTGTTTAGGACCGTAGCCGTCGTATTTGCCGGTACCGGGACTTAAAACTTAATTTCCGTGATAAGTCGCTCATTGGGAGACTTATGGGTAGCGCTCCACAACTTAGCAATATCTCTAGCCGTCGTTTAACGATTCGGACTGCGAATGCAGAGCGAATCAGTATCGGTCATTTACTCGTTGATAACTGTTTGTTTAGTGAAGCGGCAGTCGCGATAATCGACTACGTTGTTGCCGGTGGCAGTCCGGCATATGTGATCACCCCAAATGCGCAGCACGTAGTGTCGCTGGACGACGACATGCGTCTGCGGAAAATTTACCGCAGCGCCGACCTTGTCGTGCCAGACGGCATTTCTCTTGTGCTCGCTTCCAGAATGTTTGGGCGCCATATCAGAGAGCGCATTGCCGGAGTCGATCTCTTCCAGCGCCTCTGCGCGCTGGCGGCGGAGCGGGGCTTGCGAGTCTTCCTGCTCGGCGGACGGTCCGGTGCTGCAGAGCGCACGGCCGTTGAACTGAAACGCCGTTGGCCCAAACTGCAAATTGATAACTACTGTCCCCCGATGGACTTTGAGGAGAGTCCAGACGAGACGAAGCGCGTCGCCGACGCCGTACTGTCGTTTCAACCCCACCTACTGTTTGTAGCGTTTGGCGCACCCAAGCAGGAGCGCTGGATTTTTGAACAAGGACTGCGCTTGGGGCCAGTCGTCTCCATTGGTGTAGGCGGCTCATTCGAGATGGTTTCCGGCATTGTCCCGCGAGCGCCGCTCTGGCTGCAGCGCCTCGGTTGCGAATGGCTCCATCGGCTGTGCAGGGAGCCGCGCCGAATGTGGCGCCGTTATTTGATCGGAAACGTCCGGTTTTGTATCATCATCCTCCAGCAAACCATCCGAAAAAGTGTCCTAACTGCTTTTACCGGAATTCTGCGGAAGCAAAGCTTTGCGGCTGAACTTCTCGACCCTGATGTCCGCACGAAGATTCAAGAGCTAACTGATTCTCTCCGTGATTTATCTTCTGATTCGCCCCGACTGACGTCAGAGCGACATGTTCACGGGCTTTAAGAATCGCACGAACTCCAAATTCGGAGAAAGTAGATCCAATGTCTAACTCAAGAGCCTTGACGCCATCGTCTCCACCCACCTTTGCATTTCGCACTCCTGTTTCAGGGGAGACAGGGACCTGAGTATCGGCGACCTGCTTGCGGTTCTCAAACGTCGCAAATTCACCATTCTTGAAACCGTGCTGTTCCTCCTAATATGTGGTGTGCTGTTTTGTCTGTTCAGCACACCACGATTTCAAGGGAAGGCACAAATCATCATCAACAAGGATGCTAATAACAGCTGGTCGCTTGCATCGAACAGTGGAGGCGAGTCGTCCGATGCCCTGGACGAAAACATCACGATCCAGACTCAGTCTGAACTCCTCAAATCGGAAGAGCTCGCACTGCGGGTAATCAAGCGACTCGATCTTGAGCATGATCCCGACTTCAAACCGCGGTTCAACCCGATCGGCTGGGTTCTGAGCCTCATCTCTCCGAAAGGCGGCGTTCCGGATGCAAAAGACCTGCCGCTCGAGCAGCGTCCGTATCGACGCACTTATGTGTTGAAGGTGTTCGCCAAGAATCTAAAAGTCAAGGCGGTCTCGGGAACTCGACTGGTGGATGTCTCCTATTTGAATCCCGACCCGAAAGTCGCGGCCGCTGTGGTGAATCATCTTGCCCAGGCACTGATGGACTACAACTTCGAGACACGATTCAACGCCACCCAGCAGGCTTCTACCTGGCTTGGCGGTCAGCTGTCCGATTTGCGGAAGAAAAGCGAAGATCTGCAGGCGAAAGTGGTTCGTTTACGCCGCGATTCGGGAGTGTTCGCGATGGGCGAGACGGACCCCCAGGGACGCGAAGAAACCTACACCCCCGTTCTAGATCGGCTTCAGCAGGCAACCACACAGTTGAGTCAAGCCGAAACAAATCGGATCATGAAAGGCGCTGTTTATGAGGCGGTAAAGAGCGGAAATGCGGAACTCATCTCCGGGCTTGCTGGAAACGGTCTGGCTTCCGGCAATTCTCCGGGGCTGCAGAACTCTCTAGCTTTGATGCAGAACTTACGTGGCCAGGAAGCCACTTCGCAAGCGACACTGGACCAGCTTTCCGCGAAGTTTGGTCCCGGCTATCCAAAGCTCTCCGAAGCGCGCGCAAACTTGAAGGCACTCCAAAAATCGATCGACACCGAAACCGGCCGCATCGCGTAGCGCGCCCGCAACGACTACGAGATGGCGAAGAGTGTTGAAGGTGATGCCCAGCTGGTTTGGCAAAGAGAGAAATCGCACGCTGATGCGTTGAATAACCGGACCATCGAGTACACCATGGCGAAGCAGGAGGCCGATCAGAGCCGAACACTTTACGAAGGGCTGCTTGGAAAATTGCAGGAAGCCGGTGTGCTTGCCGGGCTGCGCTCGAGCAACATCAGTCTGGTCGATCCTGCACGCGCTCCCGCTCGTCCCACGAAGCCGAATGTATTGCTTGTACTGGCGGGCTCGCTCGCCGGTGGGCTCTTTCTGGGCAGTTGTTTAGCGCTTGCAAGTGACAGCTCTGACAACAAGATCCAAGACTTGCTCAAGCTGCAGCAAACTCTTGGGGACTTCCTGCTTGGCGTTTTGCCTTATCATCCGCAGAAGAGCGCGCTTTGTTGAGTGGGAGTTCCGCGCATCCTGCCCTGCTTCCGGCGAATCGGTCCGTGCGGTCGCTGGCGGCGGCGGCCGATTCGCGGTCTGCTTACATCGAGGCGCTGCGAGGACTGCGAACATCTATCGTAAGTCCCCGCTACGGAGAGTCTCCTCAAGTCATTCTAGTCACCAGTTCGGTAGCTGGCGAAGGTAAGAGCATGTTGAGCTCTAATCTGGCTGTGCTGATGGCGCAGCAGGGAAAGAAGACACTCTTAATCGACGGCGATCTTCGCAATCCGGTTCTGCACCGCCGCTTCAATATCGAGACGCCCGAGGGGCGAGTACACTACTCGGCGGAGAGACTGCGGAGGCGTATTCTGCCGTGGTACCGATCAAGGATATGCCGGCGCTGCATGTGCTTCCGGCGGGTCCTACACCGCTCAACCCGGCGGAACTCCTTGCTTCCGGGCAGATGGCTCAACTAGCCGCACGCTGGCGTGAAGAATACGAATTCATCATCATCGATGGCGTTCCGGTTCTGCCCGTGACCGATTCGGTTCTTCTTAGTAACTATGCGGATCTTACCTTGTTGCTTGCGCGATACAAGATGACGGAGCGGCAATCGCTCGAGCGCAGCTGCTCGATTCTCGAATCGCAAGGCAATCATCAGATTCGGATCGTCTTTAATGGTGTCCAGCCGAAAGACAACACCTATCGACGGTATTACGGATACAAGAACTCTAAATCATATGGGAAGGCGCAGCATGGTTAAAAAGGCTTTCGTTCTCTCGGTCCTGAGTGTTTTCGCTTTCTGCTGCTTCGCCCAGCACGAAAGCTTACTAATTGGGCCCGGTGATAGCATCAACGTCCAGGTATTCGACACGCCGGAAATGGACCAGACAGTCCGCGTTACGGACGCTGGTGATGCGCCACTTCAATTTGTCGGGGACATTAAGATATCGGGGAAAACGCCCGCGCTTACCAATTTCCTTACATACTGTGGCGAAAGAAAGCGTGGCAGCGGGCAAGCTGGTTTCTGTGTGTGTCGGACTACATCCGGCGGAAAGCGGTTCGCGCCGGTTTCCCGGAGCAGAAGCTTCGGGTCCATTACACGGGTATTGATTTCTCGCGATTCTCACCCTCTGCAAATATCGCCGATAGAGACAAGAATCTGGTGCTGTATGTGGGCCGCCTGATTCCTTACAAAGGTGCAGACCATCTGGTCCGCGCTATGAGTATCGTCAGGCAGACTTGCCCTGCCGCTCACCTTATCGTCATTGGTGACGGCACACTTCGCCCCGCAGTAGAAGGGTTGGCGAATCAGCTGAATGTTCCCACGCAATGTCTCGGCGAACAACCTCCTGCAATCATCCGGACCTGGCTAGATCGCGCGCGGGTTTTTTGCGGGCCAAGCGTGACTCAACCCGACGGATCGAGTGAGGCCTTCGGGAATGTTTTTACGGAAGCTCAGGCGATGGGTGTCCCCGTTGTGAGCTATCGGCACGGGGGAATCCCGGAGACCATGCTCGCCGGGGAAACCGGATTGCTGGCCGAAGAAGGCAATCATTTCGATTTGGCGGCTCAGCTTTCCCGTTTTTTGAGAGACGATGCTCTTTGGATGCGAGCTCACGAAACCGGAATGAGGTGGGTTCGCGAAAACTTCGACGTCTTCAAGCAGACAGAAAAGCTTGAGTCGTTGTATGAAGAAGTCCTATCGAGTCAAGCGCGCGGTGGGGACGCCGAATGAATCCGGGCAAGCCGGCCGTCCTGATATTTAAGGAGAGCCTTTTACCGCTCTCGGAGACGTTTATAGCAGCTCAGGCCGGAGCACTGACACGGTTTGAACCGCGCTATATCGGGCTTGGTCGCGTGACCCCTTCATTGTCCGTTCCCCCAAACGCAATTCTGCTCACGTCAACAGTTTCTCCAATGGCTTCGCTTCGGCAGAAACTATACCGGCGCATGGGTCTGGCGCCACGGTTCCATCGTCAGGCTGCGTGCTCCGGGGCAGCCTTGATTCATGCGCACTTCGCCAGCGGCGGACGTTCTGCCTTGCCGCTTGCAAGAAGCCTTCACATGCCGCTGGTGGTAACCCTGCATGGCGCCGATGTCACTACCCGGATCAATTACTCCAAACGGTATGCACGTCTGTGGGAGGAAGCCGATACGTTCGTGTGCGTGTCGGAGTTTATTCGGCAGAAGGCGCGCGAAGCTGGATTTCCGGAACATAAGTTGCGAGTACGATACACCGGAATCGATTTGACAGCCTTCCAACATTCGCCAGGACCCGCAATGCCGAATCTGGTGCTGTTTGTGGGACGTCTTGTCGAAAAAAAGGGCTGTGCTTATCTGCTCCGGGCCATGCAATTGGTCCAACACCGTTATCCACATGCGCGGACGGTAATCATCGGAGAAGGGCCACTCCGTCCGGCTCTGACAGATTTAGCGCGCCAGCTTCAAATCTCCTGCGATTTTTTGGGTTCACAACCTGCTGCCGAGGTACGGAAATGGCTTTCTTTGGCGCGCGTGTTCTGTGCCCCAAGCGTCACCGCTGCGGATGGAGATCGCGAAGGACCAGGGATGGTATTCGCCGAAGCGCAATCCATAGGTACTCCGGTGGCCAGCTTCGCACACGGCGGCATTCCCGAAATCGTCCATAACGGCGAGACCGGACTGCTTGCGCCGGAAGGCGATGCAGAACGTCTCGCCGACAACATCTACCTGTTACTTACGGACGAACAGCTTTGGCGGCGTTGCGTCGAGCGTGGCAGAACCTGGATTTCTGAACGCTTTGATCTACAACGTCAGACGCGTGAACTCGAAGAAATCTATTTTGCCGCCTCGCGCAAAGCGACGCGCTGCAGTTCGACGGCACGCATCGCAACAGCTCGATAACGAATCCATGCCACGCTTTAGCCTTGTAGTGGCCACTTTTGGCCGGACCGATGATTTGGGAAAGCTGCTGTTATCGATCGCCGGTCAGAGGCGCGGCGATATCGAAATCATCCTCGTCGATCAGAACCAAGATAGCCGGATTGATAACCTTCTTCAGGGCCTGCGATCGCCCGTGAGCGTGCTGCACCTGCGCACCGAAGTAAGAGACGTCTCCCGGGCACGCAATCTCGGGCTGGATGCGGCCTCTGGGCAGATTATCGCCTTTCCCGACGATGACTGCTGGTATCCTGCCGGTCTGTTGGACGAAATTGACCAATGCTTCCAAACTCATCCGCAGTACTCGATCTTTGCCACCGGCGCTTTGGATGACGACGGTATTCCGAGTGGAAATCGTTGGATCCAAGACGCGTGCGACATCACCCCTTTTAACTCATTGCGGACAACATTTTGTTCCAGCTTGTTTATCTCGGCTGTCGAGCAAAGCCGTATAGTCCGTTTCGATGAGCGCCTGAACCGTGGAGAAGAAACCGACTTTGTTCTTCGCTTACTGGCAACAGGGCTGAGGGGCCGCTTCGATCGTCGTCTGCACATCCATCATCCGAGGCGCGACATGCTGAGCGGGACAGTTTCCCGAGAGCGAGCCTTCAGTTACGGTGCTGGAATGGGGCGTTTGGTGCGTCGTCATTCACTGTTCGTTCTATGGGTGCTCTTGCTCATCTACGATCTGGCACGGGCAGTTCTGGTTACGTTGAAGGGCCGGTTGCGTGACGCCGGCTTCTGTTTTGCCCACGCGCAAGGGCTCACTAGAGGCTTCGTGCTCCCCAATGCCCAAGACTAAACTTGAGGGATCCATTTACATGAATCGTCGTACTCTGATTAAGCGCATCGCCGCGCTTTCAGCAGTAAACACCAAACTGCCGGCTTTCACAACCGCCACGCTGAAGGAAGCGGCCCAGCAGAGTGGCAGAATTCTCGGCGTGTACGTCGTTGCGCACGATCTTCAAACCACCGGTCCGGCTACCGATTTGATTCCGCGAGAGTTCTCGTTGATTGCAGACGGCAACGACTTAAAGTTTTCAGACCGGCTGCGCCCCTCACCGGACACTTTTAATTTCAAACTGTCGGATGTTGTTGTGAATTGGGCTCAACAAAATCGGCTGCTTTTTCGCGGCCACAGCTTTGTCTGGCACCGCGTGCTTCCTAAATGGTTTGACGGCTACGTGAACAAAGGCAATGCAGAAGAGGTTTTGAAGAATCACATCACGACCGTCATGAAGCATTACGCGGGCCGAGTTTATGCATGGGATGTGGTGAACGAATGTCTCCACGATGACGGCCGTCCTGACATGTTACGCACGAAACCATGGCTGGATTTGATTGGTCCCGATTACATCGAGATCGCATTTCGTATTGCATCAGCGGCGGATCGAAAAGCCAAGCTTGTCCTCAATGAAACAAATATTGAACAGGACTTACCGGGTCAGGAGGAGCGCCGAAAAGCTCTTCTAAACTTGATGAAGAAACTCAAGCACAAGAACGTTCCGGTAACCGGTCTCGGCGTTCAGGGGCACCTGAAAGCCAATGCTCCTCTGGCTACTGACAGTTTGAGAAACCTCCTTTCGAACGTCAGAGACATGGGCTTCGAGATCATGGTCACCGAGTTAGACGTGGACGACACCGGTATTCCGCCGAACCAGGTTGATGCTACAATCGCCCGCACTTACGCGCAATTCATACAACTAGTGAGCCCGTTTACGAAAATCATTACATTCGAGCAACTGGTAGATGATCCGAACGTCGCTAAGAAGGGTGCGCCGCATCCACGGGATCTCTTTGCAACCGACGGACGCAAGAAACCCGCTTACGACCATATCGCAGGCGCGCTGATGAGTTCGCCGCCGCCGCGCTAGACCTGAGATAACGTAATTGAAAGTACCTTAAGTGTCTGGTCTCCCGCTAAAAAGTGAATTGATGGTCGATTCGGTTCAGCCCCGAATCGACAGTATGAAGCTCGCGCGCAAGCTCGAGATTTCGCGCGAGAAGACGGGTGCTTCCCCGCAAGTCTTTTATGATGCCCAGGCATTTCTATCTCGCAACGGTGGGACTGGAAAAGGTATTTACCTACGAAACTTTATCGCACCCTATGCAGAAGAGTTCGTGGGTCTTGCAACGAAGGGGTTCAGTTACTTCGATTACCATTTAGTGCAGGGTGGATTCTCCCGTTACCACCTTTGGCACCAGCTATTTCTGCCCTACTTACTTCGCAAATGGCGCCCGGCTTTTTTCCTGGCGCCCTACAATACGGCGCCGCTGCTGATCCCTAAGCAAACCCGGCTCATCCTGATCCTGCACGATTTGATTCTGCTAAATCGATCCAACGTACCGAATCTTGCACAAAGAGTTGATAACGAATTCAGGCGGCTTCTCATCCCTCGGGCCGTCTCGCGTGCTCACGTCGTGGTCACGGTGTCGTCATATGTGAAACGGCAGATTGAGGAACGTTTCCCATCGGCAAGGATCCAAGTAATTCCGAACATGATAGCGGAATCTTGGTTTGTAGGAGATCAATGTAGAACTTTAACCCAGCGCGAAAACTACATCCTAACTGTTACCTCGGACGTGCCCCATAAGAATAATGAACGCGCCTTTGAAGCTTACGCCCGATTCGCCCACGGCACGGACCCGTCGTCAACGCCGAGCCTACGTGTTGTCGGGCTCGGGAATTCGCCGGCGGCATATTCTCGTATGGCTGAGAATCTAGGCATCCGTGACCGTATTCAATTCGAGCCGCTATTGAGTGAGTCGAAACTTCAGAATCTATACCGTTCCGCCAAAGCGGTCCTTGTCCCGTCCTTATCCGAAGGGTTCGGAATAACAGTTCTCGAGGGCATGGCGTCAGGCACGCCTGTCCTGGCTTCAGGTGCTGCGTCACTGCCGGAGGTCGCAGGTTTGGCGGCAGAGTATTTCAATCCGGCGGATGTGAATTCGATGGCAGCAGCCTTAACTGAAGTGCTTGGCAGCGAAAACCGGCAGAGAATGATGATTCGGGAAGGACTCATCCAAGCAAATCGTTTTCATCCTGACCGCGTAGGAAGACAAATCCGTTCATTCTGGGACGAACTGCTCGGCCGTTGAGCTCGTACCGAGCTTGACTATAAACAGACAAATGCCTACACAAGAACTGATCGCAGGATCTTACGAGCCGCTCGCTTTACAAGGAGATCAGATTGATTCAGAGATGAAGTGCGGCCCGATTTGCCGTGACGTGTTCACCTGGGTGATCTTGTTCCCGCTGCTCTATTTAACGGCGGATAGTTCTCTATCGATCTTTAATCCGTTCAACAGTGCCATGATGACGACCAACGCCAATCTGCTAAAGGTATATAGCGGTTTTCGGCCGGAAGTCGTTGTCAGCTTTGCGGTTTTTCTCGCCTTCGGGATCTTTGGCATTCAAAAGAGTTCACGAGTGGCGCTTAGGAACAAGTTACTGTCGTTTGGGCCTATCCTGGCCGCTCTTTCGGCGCTCTGGTCTTACACGCCATTCATTACTCTGCGCACCGCATTTGAATTCACACTGGCTACCTTGTTTGCCTACTACTTAACAGAGAAATTTCCGGCGGAACGCTTTATGCGCATCTTGATTTTCACAGGAGTTGTGGCCGCTTTCTCCAGTATTCTTCTTGTCTTGCTGGCGCCGCAGTACGGCATTTATCATCGCGATGGAAGCGGAGCCTGGCAAGGAATCTGTTCTCACAAAAACTTCCTGGGGCTCAGTATGGCCTTCCTTTTAACACCGATATTTTACGTTAAGGAAAAGCTTCACCTGAGAGTTCTATATGCGCTCCTGCTGATTTTCCTCATCGTGATGAGTCAGTCTCGCGGAGCTTGGCTGGACACGCTTGGCATCCTTCTCTTTATTCCTTGGCTGGCGGTTTATCGACGCTTGAACTCCAAAGACGCAATGCTGTTCATTGCGGTGACCTTCGTCCTGGTGCTCAGCATGATTGGGGCTGTTTTTGCTTACCTTGATCCTTTTATCCGCTTTGTCGGTAAGGATCCGACATTGACGGGGCGCACTGGCATCTGGCTTGCCGTCCTGCAATCCATCGCGAAACGCCCCATTCTGGGGTACGGATTTGGCTCCTTCTGGCTCGGATTGAATCCGGAATCGTTCAATATAGCGGTAAGCATTCATTGGATGAACATCGGTTACGCGGAGAATGGATTCCTGGAACTCTGGTTGGAGTTGGGTACCGTGGGTCTGGTTATATGCTTGATCTTGTTTGGCCGTGCCCTGGTACAAGGTTTGAAGTTAGCCCGTTCGAAGTACTACACGCCTCAGGCAGGCTGGTTCCTTACGTTGATTGTTCTGGAGTTACTGACTAACATCGACGCCGGCGTAGTCATGACTGCACCAAGCGAAATTAATTGGACTCTGACCATTATTGCGTGCGTCGGCTTGACCGCTGAGTCACAGAAGATTAGGCGGGCCCAAAACAAAACCGCAGAATCGGCTGCCCGCAAGGGAACGGTCGCACCGCTGATAGCTGCTTTAGCCAGATAGTCTTCCTGGTAGCCCTTACGATGCGACATGCCGAGCAATATTGGCCGTTGAACAACGCCCGTTGTCTAGGCGCTTCGTATGCGCGGAGCACCATAAGGTGTTCTGGATGAAGCCAGCCGGCGTTCTGGTTGCAAATTGCGACCCGAAAGAAAGGGCATTCTCTTTCGGCCGCGAACTCCTTTCCAGTTCTCTGATTCGCAACGCCGGGTGGATGTTCGGAGGGCAGGTGGCTTCCTTCGGAGTCCAGGCGGCTTACTTCATAGTCCTTGCGCGACTACTCGGGCGTACGGAATATGGGATTCTAGCCGGCGCCGCGGGTTTAGTTAATATTTTCAGCCAATATAGCGGAATGGGTGCCGGACTGCTCTTCCTTCGTTATGTCAGCCCTGATCACAGCCGGTTTCGCGAATACTGGGGCAACATTCTGCTTTCGGTAGGAATTGCGGGTACGCTGGCGATTACTGTCCTTGTCTTATTCGGCAAAGTACTCGTGGGGCGAGCGGCCAGCGGCTCGATTCTAATTCTTCTCGCCCTCGGCGACTGTTTTTGTGCCCAGTTGACAAGCGCGGCCGCCCAGGTGTTCCAGGCATTTGAGCGTATGCGGGTGACGGCCGGATTCAATTTTCTTACGAACGTGCTGCGTCTGTTGGTGGCGTTGGCCATGACCCTGAGCATTCGTCGCGCAAGCGCATGGCAATGGGCGTTAGCGTCGCTTGCCGTTTCCACGATGGCCTGTTTGCTTGCAATCGGCAAAGTCACTCGCGAGTGGGGGCCGCCGAGCTTTTCACTCCGGCTCTTCTTCAGGCGACTCGGTGAAGGGTTCACTTTCGCCGTCTCTGGATCGGCAACGACGATCTACAACGATGTGGATAAGGTGATGCTGGGCCACTACGGTTTTAATGCCGCCAACGGCATTTATTCCATGGCTTATCGGATTGTCAACACCGCGACGATGCCGATCAGCTCCATCCACGCCGCAGCCTTTCCGAAGTTTTTTCGAGATGGAATCAGAGGTCTCCGATCAACGGCGGCTCTTGCTCGGAAGCTGTTAAGAGGAACCACGGTATTAGCAGTTAGCGCCGCCGCAGGGATGTTTCTGTTTGCCCCACTTCTTCCGAGCATAGCCGGGCGCGATTTTACGGGCAGTATTGCCGCTCTCCGATGGCTTTGCCTGATTCCCTTGTTTCGTTGCTTCCATCTGAGTGCTGGAGATGCCCTGGCTGGAGCCGGATACCAGAAATTTCGGCTCGCGTCGCAATTGGTTGCGGCTGGCGGAAATTTTGCAATCAACCTGGTGTTGATACCGAAGTACTCTTGGCTGGGGGCGGCATGGGCCAGTCTGCTGACAGACGGTTCGCTAGGCATGATGCAATGGGGTTGGCTGATCTTCCTGCGTGCCCGCGAAGAGGATATCCCCGAATCTGCTGAGTTGTCGCTCCCCCTATCCTCACCAACAAATGTGCTCTAATCTCAAGCGCTCGCTGAGCCAAGGCGAGCAGTATTACCGCGAGCAATAACTAATAAGCAAGTTCGCATTATCCTGCGCAGTGGCTTACTGCTCGTGCGCCTCTCTCCCGCCACGCAGCTCGCGAAACAGCCATGCTCGGGCAAGATCCCATTCCCGATGCACCGTGCGCGCAGAAATCCCAAGAACCTCCGCAGTCTCGTCAGCCGTGAGCCCGGCAAAAAAGCGCAGTTCGACAAGTTGGCTGCTTCGATCATCGATCTTGGCTAATTTGATCAGCGCCTCATCGAGAGCCAAGATGTCGGCGCTGCGCTGAGAAACCTGATCTGCCTCTGCGAGCGAGACCAGGAGAGCAGAGCCACCGCGTTTTTGCCGTCCTCTGCTGACGGCTTGGTTCACAAGGATGTGCCGCATCATTTTGGCAGCCACGGCATAAAAATGCGTTCGGTCTTGCCATTCCACCGGATTCCAACCGATCAGGCGGACGTAAGCTTCATTGACCAGAGCCGTCGGCTGTAGGGTCTCTCCAGGCTGCTCCTTGCTAAGGTACCTGCGGGCCAATCGTCGCAGTTCCCCTTCAACCAGTGGCGCAAGCCGCTCGAGCGCGTCTGTATCGCCCTTACTCCAGGCTTTTAATAGTTGGGTGACTTCGCCGTCCCCTGAGTGCATGTAGCCTGTCCGTCTCAGCGGAAATTCTGGATCAGCATCAGATCGTTTACTTCTTGATCCAGGTGAGCGGTAAGTAGTCTGCTGCCATCTGCGGAAAGAGCCACGTCGGGATAGCTCCATATCGGCTCCTTATCCAAAGTAAGCAGGGGAGAAACCTGCCGGGTCGCGAAACTGAAGAACCAAACCGTCTGGCGTGGGCCTTGCTCGCGCGACATGAAATAAATGCCATCACGGATTACCCCCCATGAGCGAAAAATGCGGTCATAGCGTTGTAACTCTGGAACCGGCTCCTCAGGGCCGCCCTCCGCGGGGACAGTCCAGATCGCGCCCCAGCCCCGTTTCGTGTAGTACAACAGCTTGCCATCGGGCGACGAAAACGCTTCGCATGCGCCACTGCGGGTAATCTGAGTCGCACCGCCGCCCTGCGCCGTGATCGACCAGATCTGATCACTGCCCGACCGGTCTGACTTGAAGTAGATCCGCTTGCCGTCCACAGACCAGGACGGCATGTAGTTTCCGTGCGGTCCGCTGGTTAGCTTCCGGGGAGGCCCTCCCTCCACGCTGACTATATATATGTTGGGATTGCCCGCGGCCGACGAATCGAACGCCACCCAACGTCCATCGGGCGACCAGCGGGGCGTTCCCGTGTCTGGCCCCGCAAACGAACTCATCTGAAGCGGATTGCGGCCGTCGCGATCGCAGATCCATATCTCCTCGTTTCCGGTTCGCTTCGAGACGAAGGCGATGCGATCATCCGTGCCCAAAATGTTGGGACTATCGTCCCGGCGGGAGGAGACGATCAGTCCCCTCGGGCTGCCAAAATGGTGCAGTACGGATCGCCCGTTGAATCCCGCTCCTTCACTCAGATAGATGTTTGTATCTCTAAACGACTCGGTATAAATGAGCTGGTCGCCTTTTCGTGAAATGGAAGGGTAGAAAGCACCTCCGAACGTTGACGCAAGGCGCCGCGGAGTACCGCCGCCGAGAGGGATTCGCCACAAGCTCTCACCGCCGCCTCCCTGGTTCGATGAGAACACGATCTCCTTGCTGTCGCCTGTCCACGCCGCTCCATACGTCGGTTGCTGCTCGAACGTGAGTTGCCGTTCAGATCCTCCGGATGCCGGAACAACAAACAACTCGCGCGCCCTCGGACCGAAGGAGCGAGTGAACACGATCCACTTTCCGTCTGGCGAGAAGACCGGCAGTTCGTCCAGATGGGGTGACCAACCGGTCAGTCGAGTTCGCGCGCCGTTTTCAAGAGATACCTGAAATATGCCGCCGGAGTCGGGCGGCAAACCCGCGACTGCAAGCGTTCTGCCGTCAGGCGACCACGAGACTCCTTCGCCGCCCTCAGTGATCTTGCGCTCCGCGCCTCCACTCACCGGCACGATCGAAATCGCGAACCGCATGTAGGGCGTTTGATTGTCCATCAATCGGCAAAATGCAATCGAACGTCTGTCGGGTGACCACGCCGCATGTGTGTCGTCCTGCTGCGCAAAGGTTAATCGGACAGGCTCGCCGCCTGAGATCTTTTTGATATAGATGTCCCGTTCCTGCCTGCCCCCGCTTCCGCCTTGGCCGCCATTCCAACTGAACACGATTCTCTCTCCGTCGGGTGAAAATGAACCGTAGTCTTTGTAACCTGCGAAGCTGGTCAAAGGGGTGACCGTCGGCGTTCCGTCCTGGGCGGCGTTGCCGGGCCGCTTCGAACGCAATCGATACAGACTGAGTCCAGCACCAAGCGCGCCGGCGCCGGTCAGGATCGCTCGCCGGGAAAGACGTGGGTTTTTCGGGAAGTCGCGCACAACGCCGCCAAGCGGCTGTGTGCTCTTCAGGCGCTCGACGGCGGGAACAAGGTTTTGTGGTCGTTCCCCGAACCTTCGAAGATCCACCGCAAAATCGTGCATCGTCTGATAGCGACAATCGCGGTCCTTCGCAAGTGCGTTCCGCATCATCGCGTTCAATCCAGACGAAGTAAGCGGCTCCGGCTCGGAGTTCAGCAGCGCCGCGAAAACTTCGGCGTTGGTCGCACCGCGGAAAGCCGGCTGACGAGCGATCATCTCGTACATCACAGCGCCGAGGCTGAAGATGTCAGAACGCCCATCCAGCTTCTGTCCACGTGCCTGCTCAGGGGACATGTAGCGCGGAGTTCCCACCACTGCTCCTGATTGGGTAGCATCGTCGAACAACTCCCGACAATTTTGGGTGCTCCTCGCCAGGCCGAAATCGACGATCTTCACGACGCCGTCCGGCCGGACCAGAATGTTCTCTGGCTTCACGTCGCCATGGACGATCCTCGCGTCATGTGCGGCTTCAAGGCCGGAAGCGCACTGGAGCGCAATACCCAGGGCTTCCGGTATAGCCAATGTCCGCTCGGCAAGCCGGCTTCGCAACGTGACGCCTTCCACAAACTCGGTGGCGATAAACCATGTTTCACCCGTCCGTCCGACATCATAGATGGTTACGATGTTCGGATGGCTAAGGGCCGACGCGGCTCTCGCCTCCCGCCGGAAGCGCACCACTCGCTCCTCGTCTCGCGTAAACTGGGCAGGCAATACCTTCAAAGCGACGCGGCGGTTCAGCTCGGCATCGTGAGCCAGATAGACCTCGCCCATTCCGCCCGCTCCAATTGCCGACAAGATCTCGTAACGCCCCAGCCTTTTGCCGGGAGCGGCTTCGGGAACAGACAAGCCGCGAATGTGCGCATGCAGTTCGTCTGGCGAGAGGAAATCCTCGGCTCTCTCTCTGGCGTCGAGCAGCGACTCAATTTCGCGGCGCAGATCTTTGTCGCTTTGACACACTTGCCCCAGCAGCGCTTCACGCCCGTCCGGAGGAGCTTCGACAACGCTGTCGTAGATCGCTGCGATACGTTTCCATCGTTCGGCGGTCATGCTGGTGGAAACTGCCGCCGCCTATTCTAGCATCGTAGCGCCGCAAACGGCCCCGGTACCCTCGTCGAGTGGTTTCAAAAAACTGTGGCAAGTTTCGGCGCTTTTTCTTGCATTAACAGTTAAATCCACCGCCGTTACTGGCGGATTGTTCAGTGGACGTCACCAAAGCGGCAGCTTAAGGCCCCGGGCCAGTCCCTGGACCCCAGCCCAATATCCTTTTCATTCTGGTGGACGAACTGCGTTATCCGACAGTTTTTCTCGGCCATATCAAAACACCAGACCAGTTTCTACGTCACTTTATGCCCAACGTTCACAAACGAATGTGGGACAAAGGCATTAAATTCGGCAATCAAAATACCGCTGCCAACGGGTTGGATGAAGGGTAATTTAGCGGCAAATTTATGCTCAGCGTCAGGACAACCGCGCTCCCGCTGTAGCAAGGCGCTTTCGACTTGGCCCGCTTTGCCACCTGTCGCTAGCGACAGTTGGCCTGGCGCTTCATTTCTGGTTCACTCAAGTGAACAAACGCTAGCACTGGATGCGTAACAAAAGGAACTAAGGAGAATCGGTATGCGTACGAAAACATTAGCTGTGCTCGTTCTGACAGGTGCATGGGGCCTGTCTGCATTCGCCGCACAACCTCAAGATGCCGCCAGCAAGGATTCCACGGCAGGCGTCGACAAGAGCGTTGAGTTACTGCGCCAGGATATCCGCTCGAACAAGAAGCAGTTGATCGCGGCGAATTTGACTCTCACCGACGCGGAAGCCACGAAGTTCTGGCCCGTGTACGACCAATATGCCGCGGAAATGACCAAACTCGGCGATCAGAAGTACGCTCTGATCAAAGAGTATGCCCAGGGCTTCGGCACCGTAACCGACGCACAGGCACAAAGCTTGCTGAATCGTACCCTGTCGTTAGACGAATCGATCGCGCAGCTGCGCATTAAGTACGTTCCCATGATTAATAACGTGCTGCCGGGGACCAAGACAGCCACCTTCTTCCAGATCGACCGGCGTCTCACCGGCCTCATGGACCTGCAGATCGCGTCGCAGATTCCGCTTGTACAGCAGCAGAACTAATAGTGTCCCCGGGAACGAGCAACAAGCGAGGCGGCGCCCTGCGTGCAAGTCGCTGCCGGCGGAGTCCAAAGGCAATCATAGCTACGTGATCATCGGCCAGCAACACTCGAACTTTGGCCACAACAGCTCCTCGAAGGGATGGGTTAACGCACTTCGCGCATGTTGCTTAGATTGTTTCTAAACTCGGAGAGTCGGATACTGTCGCACGCGGCAGGTATGGCGGAACCCATAAACGCCTTTAGACCCAGGCGGTCTTAATTACAACGCTTGCGGCTGTCGCAAGTCGCAAAATTTTGCCTGTGAGCCTACCATGCCCGTCCCCAGATCCCGAAACATTGATGAGCTGTACTCCGGACCCCGCAATCGAAACGATTTATAATTTTCTCCGACTTACTGCAGGATGCGGAACTGCTGCCTTGGCGGCGCTTGCAGGGTGGTTTTCGATCTGGCACGGCCAACCCGAATAGAAGCTTTAAAAATCGCGCCCACTGGTATTAGGCCCGCCAACCTGTGCTCGGCAACGGCGGCTAACCCCATCGAAGCAATGCAGCCACACGACTGGCAATCCGGGTTCCCGCCGAATTGGCAAGGCGAAATAACCGTTTCCAAGTCCGCGGAAATTGTTTTTGTGGTCAATGCGAAAACGCACTCCGCCGGACTCTCGGGTGGCGACGCAAGCTGCCGGATCAAACCTTCCGGCATGTCCAGTTTCTGGTATACCTTGCGTAGCCGCGTCAGATCGGAGATGGCTTGTTTACGTTCATGCTGATTTAGCATCTCCGGCAAATCGTCGCCTATCTGGGGAGTGAAGAGGCTGAACCAGATTTTGTTGATCTCCGGTTTGGGCGCCCAGAAACTTAGAAATTCATCCAGATATCCAGGCCGTTTCATCATTTGCCCTGTGATGGTGCAATGAATCGTGATCCGATGGCCCGCGATGTTCGTTAGGATCCTCTCGTATGTGGCGGGCGTTCGCCGGACATCATGTTCGGGCTGCAACCCATCGATGGAAACGACCACGTTCATACGTGCCGAATGAGTCCACGGCAGCGGAAAAGGCCGGAAGGCGCTCGTCACTAATTGCACATGGATTCCACGGCCCAGCAGCAGCGGAATCAGCTGTTCCAGCTCGCGATACCGCACCAGCGGATCGCCGCCGACAATCGATAAATGCAAGGGATTCAAGCGATCGACTACTTTTAGAACTCCTTCGATAAGCGGGGTTCCCTTCAAATCGCGTAGTTCTCTCAACGTCACGCCCCCACCGAGATGGCCTGGATCATAGGCGTAGCAACCCGGGCATCTCAGTGGGCATTCGCGCGTGATCTCAATCGATAATGAGGGGGCTTCTCCCCGCAAGATTTTGCGCCACGCGGCAATAACTTCTGAAGTATGCATCATGCATCCTTTTCTCAAACTTAAATCGTGAATCGTTCAAACAGGGAATGAACCTGCGGACCGCAGCGAGCCGTCTCCCGATTCCGGAGACGAAAAGACACGCATTGACGACGTGCGGCACGGCAAATCCGCTACAAGCCGCCCTGAATGCCTGCTTTCCAGCAGCTAAAAGCTGGAATTCCAGACAGCGCGAACCCTCTCAAGGAGCTGCCGGACGTCAGGATGCTTTGCCCGGAGGGGATGGGCCGGAAGCTTGGTCTACGGGAATTACCGATGAAACTGGCGGCTGCTCTTCAAGGCGCAAACTCGGACCCAAGGGCCGAATGGCCGCTGCATATAGCGGCGCAACAACCAAGTAGAAATGCGGAATGATAACCGGTGGGTGGTGGTAGCGGAAGGTTGAAAAAACCGCAGTTTGAGGATGCGGTTTGATCCCGGGAGGATCCGGTATCCTGTCAACCGACGACATTAGAATTAGGATGCATAGCAGGTAACTCAGCAACAGCCACAGTTTAGAAACTGTCTTTGGCATCCGGCACCATGGTAACGCAGCGCCGTCAAAGGGCGACATGACCTGGCGTTGCGGCATACAGCGATGCAAGCTGAATCGAAACGCCACGCATCCGCTACCATGAACGCAACAGCAGTTAACTCCTGGCAAAATCGGGCTCCGGCGATGCCTTTGCTGTGGGCACAAAAAGTAACCGAACTGTAACTGCGAAATAACTATGACCAACCAACATGGCCACCGGCGGCTGCGGACGAAGCGCGTGGATGAATGCGAAACTCTCGACGAGGTATTTCTCAATTGCCTGCCGGCGTTCGGCGGTGCCTATCTTCGCCGCATCTACTCGATTCTCGATCGTGCGATCGGCGAAGGCTTTCCCTTGACGCTCTCGATCTCGGGCCCGGTCACAGTGTCGGGTCAGCATCGGACTTGGCTCATCCCATTGCTCGAGACCGGCTGGATCGCCTACCTCAGCACGACAGATGCCGTCTGCTATCACGACGGGCATCGCAGCCTCAATGCCCACCGGCATGATCCGTTTTATGAAGTGTCCATTCACAGTGATGACGCGCAGCTTCGCGACGAGCAGACGATTCGCGTAACCGATGTCGGTTTTCATGAAAACGTTCTTCTGGATCAGGATCGTTTTCTCTCCGCATGCCTGATGCAGCCGGAATTTCAGAAAAAGATGACCGGCACCGAAATGCGATACCGCCTGGGAGCACACTACGCCGCGCAGGAGCGCAAAGTAGATGTGGCTCACGGACTATTGGCCACCTGCCATCGGCTTGCCATCCCTATCTTCGTCGGCGCACCGGCGGATGGAAGCGTCTTCCTAAATTCCATGAAGCTGTGGGCCATGCAGCAGACCGGTTTGCTTGATAAATACGCGTTTGAGCTCGACCTGCATGCCGAAGTCTTCGAGGCTTGTGCGTATCACCGCTGGGGACTGTTCGAGAGCACGGCCAAGGGGCTCGCCACATTCATTCTTGGCGGCGGCGTCCCCAAAAATTTCAATCTGCAGCCGGAACCCGCCTTGGGCCAGGTGCTGGGCCTTCCCGATATCGGCGGGTACCAATTCGATGTTCAGATCACGACGGCTCCGGTTTCGGATGGATCGCTCTCGTCGTGTCCTCCCGCCGAAGCGGTGACTTGGGGCAAAGTAGACAAGGATATGTATTTGCAGACAACGGAAAGTCTCAACGCCGATTATTCAATCGTGATGCCATTCCTTATCAAGGCTCTTTTAGACAAACGAAATACCTATGAGGAGAAGGTATTGGCGACTGGAGAAGAGCAGCTTTTCCGCGAAGACCCGAAAGCCCGAGGCTATCTTCGCTCCAGAGCCGGCTACCGCCTTTTCGATCAACGAGAGGTGTTAGTCAGCAGGCTCAGGGATGACGTAAAACAAAATGCGGAGTGGCTCCGTAACAGCATCATGTACTCGCCCGTCTCCTGACCGCAGATTGCAGGAAACTTGATGACCATGATGCGCCAAACGGAACGAACTCCAGCCTCGCTTGGCTTTCGCATGCCGGCGGAGTGGGAGCGTCATCGTGCGACCTGGCTGGCGTGGCCCCACGAGAGTACCGATTGGCCCGGCAAGTTCGAGGCGATCCCCTGGATCTACGGAGAGATTGTTCGTCATCTTTCGCGCGTCGAAAAGGTTTGTGTTTTGACCCAGAACGCCGAGGCGGAACAGCAAGTCCGGCAAGTCCTTGCCAAATGTCACGTCGATTTGAACGCAATCGAGTTTTTCGAAATCCCAACCGACCGAAGCTGGACGCGCGACTTCTGTCCGACGTTTGTTCGCAACCGTGACGGCGACCGGGCGGTCTTGAATTGGCGTTTTACCGGTTGGGCAAAGTATGAAAACTCGCAGCAGGACGATGCCGTAACGGAGATCGTGGCGCCAAAGATCGGCGTTCGCCTGTGGACGCCTTACTGGAACGGCACTCGCGTCGTCCTCGAAGGCGGCAGCATTGATGTGAACGGCGCGGGCACCATTCTAACTACCGAAGAGTGCCTGCTCAGCGACGTACAAGCGCGTAATCCAAATCTGGGGCGTGAGGAATTGGAAGCCGTATTTCGTGACTATCTCGGCGCGCGCCACACGCTTTGGCTCAGGAACGGGATTGCGGGAGACGACACGCACGGCCACGTTGACGATTTAGCCAGATTTACCGACCCGCACACCGTCGTCATTGTGCATGAAGACGATCCGTCCGATGCCAATTACCAGCCGCTGCAGGAAAATTTGGCTCTCCTCCGTGAGATGAAGGACCAGGATGGCGAACCCCTGCGCGTCGAGATTCTGCCCATGCCGGAACCGGTGTTCTTCGACGGCCAGCGTTTACCCGCGAGCTATGCCAATTTTTACATCGCGAACGGGCTCGTTCTGGTTCCAACGTTCAACTACGCCAACGACCGCATCGCACTCAACAAATTAGCCGAGCTGTTCCCTCAGCGGAAGATCGTCGGCATCGCCGCCACCGATCTTGTACTCGGCCTCGGCACTCTACACTGCATGACGCAGCAAGAACCTGACTAACTCGTCTGTTTAGTGAATAGAAATCGACTGCGCATTCGATCCGGGCGCCGCGGCCGGCTTGAAATCGGAATAATCGATGTCCTTCGACTCTTCCGTCATCAGCGCGCCGGAAAAATAATCCGGCAGATTTGCATCCCACGTCAGGTCGAAATCGCGGATCCGAAGCCCGTCAACATAACGCGCATAGATGGCTGGAATGTCGTGCTTAAACAGCGCCTCGCTGAAGTTCGTCGCAGTCCATCGCAGATCAAAATTGCCTCCAACCGATTGCGCAATTCGGGACTGCGGCGCACGCACATGCATCCTGATCTGTTCCAGGTAGATATCGCGGACAATGCTATCCGGAGCGCCATAGATCATAATTCCGCTTTCCGCTTCGACCGTAATGTTCGTAAAGTGGACGTCGCGTATCTCCGCTCGTCCATTTCCGGTTCGCGCTGCGATATAGATCGGCTCCGCCTTCCCCCACCAATGCCCGGTGATTAACATCGTCTCCATCGTGATGTTGGAAAAGAGTACATGGGCAGTATGTTCCTCGCCGCGGCTGAATATCGCGAGTCCGCGATTTGCATGAATAGACAGATTGTTGAAGGTGCTGTAGCGCGTGTCTTCCAAACGCACCGCCGCCGAATAGGAAAACAACGAACAGTTCGTCACCTGAATATCCTCGCCCGAAACGATTGCAAAATCGTCGTCCCCGGCGCGGATATCGGAATCCGAAATATGGACGTGCTTGCACCGCATACAATCGATCCCATCGTTGTTGGGCAACAGCACGTTGTTCTGGATGTGAATCCCTGTGATGACGGCTTGTTCGGAGCCCTGCAGGTGCAGCGTCCAGTTCGGAGCATTGCTCAGCGTGACGTCGCGAATCACGATATCGTGGCAATCCGAAAGAATTATCATCGTTCCTGGTCTTCCGTTCGGATGCATAGCTACCGGACCGAACTCTAATCCGAATTGAGGGGCATCGAAATCCGCGCCTTGCCTCGTGTACTTCGGATCGAAATCGGGGCTGTTGTGAAAAGACTTCAGATCGAAAAAGACATCGCCGTTTCCGTCGATCTTGCCGCGGCCGGTAATTCCAATGTTTTCTGCCTTCCTCGCGACAATCAGACCGACCCGAAACCCTTCGCCGGAGCTGTCGACTCCATAGTTTCGCCCGAACCCGTATTGCGCAGTGCTGCCGTAATCCTCAACCTGTCGGCTTCCCTGGAGGACGGCTCCCGCCTCTATTTCAAGCGTCACGTTACTGAGCATTTCCAACGTGCCGCTCACATATGTGCCGGGCGGAAAATAAACCGTGCCCCCGCCTGCATCGTGGGCAGCCGCGATTGCCTTCGAGATTGGGGCCGTATCAAATGCCGCGCCATCACCGCGTGCCCCAAACGTACGCACGTTAAATATCGGTCTCCCGGAGCTGGCGGCCTGGTTGCCGGTTGGACTAGCCTCCTGGGCAAATACGCCACCGGCTAAAGCAACGCATGCCGCCGCCAGCCAGGGCAGGGAACTCAGACATTCCCCCGCTGCATCTCGTCTGCCATGTAATCCGTGGCGCGCCACGTCAGCGCAAGAATCGTCAGCGTCGGATTCTTCTCGGAGGCAGTCGTAAATGCAGAACCGTCCACAACGAAAACGTTCTTCACATCGTGCATCTGGCAAAAGCTGTTTAGTGCGGAACGCTTCGGGTCGTCGCCCATCCGGCAGGTTCCGTGCTCGTGAATCGCGCTGCCGTTCGGTTCCAGCTTGCCGTATTCAAACGGAACAATCTCCGCTTTCGCTGCGTTCAGGATTTCGAGGATCGTGTCGTACATATCTCTCGACATCCGGCGCTCATTCTCGCCTATGGTGTAGTTGATCCGCGCAATGGGAACGCCGTATCGATCCAGCGGCGAGCCCTTAACGGTAACGCGATTATCGGCCTTTGGTATCGCTTCACCGAACGGATGAAGCGCCAGCACGGCGGGATAGCGGGCCTTAACCGCTTTCTTAAACTCGAGACCAAAACCCGGCACGTTCTTCGCCCAGGCCAAGTCGGTTTGCGCTCCGGTATACCAGAATTGGCAGCCGAACCCGCGAATGTAATCGCGCTTGCGGCCGTCGCGATGGTTGAAGCGCGGAAGGTACATATGCGCACCGCCAATGCCGTCGTCGTTTTGAACTGGCGTATTCAATAGCTCCGGAGCGAAGCCTCGAACCGTAAAGCGGATCTGCTCCGAAAGATAGCGGCCAATGACGTCGGACGAATTGCCAATGCCGTTCGGATACGCGGTAGAAGTCGAATTCAGCAGGATACGGCTGGTATCGATGCACGAAGCGGCAACGACCACGCGCTTCGCCCGGATGCGATGTTCTTCTTTCGTGTTCCGATCGAAGTATTGGACACCGTTGGCCAGTCCTTTGTCATCCACCAGAATGCGCGCGGCCACGGCGTTGTTCACGATATTCAGCCGGCCTGTCGTTAACGCAGGTTCCAGCAGGTAGTCGGAAGAATTGAAAAACGCGCCGACGTCGCACCCGTCCCCGCACGCGCCGCAGTAGTGGCACTTCGCATGGCCATTGTGCTCTTTGGTCAGCACTGCGCGCCGGATCGCCACCACGTCGATGCCCACTTTCTTCGCGGCACGCTTCATCACATGTTCGCCGCAGCGCAATGGCGGCGGAGGAAGAAAATAGCGGCTTCCCGGAAGCGAATCCTGATCGTCATCGCCGCCGCACACACCGATCAGTTGATCCACCTGATCGTAGTAAGGAGCAATATCCTTATAGCGGATCGGCCACGGAATCTCCCACCCGTCTCTCGCTGGACCTTCAAAGTCCAAATCGGAATACCGTAAACTCACGCGGCCCCAGATATTCGTTTTACCGCCGCGGCCCCACACCCGCGTCAATTCAAATGGCCGGTCGCTTGGCGTGATATACGGCTGCTCAGCAGGATCTAAAAGGATGGGAGGCGGCTTGTGCCCCGCGTCCAGTCGCTGCTGCCACTCCCATGGCTTCACATGTGTCCAAAACTCGCTGCGATTGAACTTCCGTCCCGCATCCAGCACCGTCACGTTCACGCCTTTGCGTGTCAGATTCCACGCTGCCATCCCGCCGGCGGCGCCGCTTCCAATGATCACCACTTCGTGTACTTGGCTGCTTTCTTTAGACTGCATTACTCTTGGTGCTCCGGATGGGTGCAGCCTGGAAAACTCGGCAGGTAAGTGTTCCCGTGCCAACCGAGTTCCGTCTTCAGGCCCGCCTCTGTTTTGTAATACGCATCAACCGTCATGTCTTTCACCAGCGCAAAAAACAAACCGAGCGGCGTCGATCGTCCTTCAACGCTCAGCCGCGTCAGCACGGCCGCCTTCTGCTCGTCCGTAAGCTCTGCAAAACCCTTGCCGTAATCTCCAATGCTCAGCGCGTTCAGATCGGTAAGGCCAACCCGGTATCGGCTCTCAAGGCTCGAATCCGTTACGATTGCCTTGTCGATCAGCAGAGCGACCCCGGCCTTTTTTGCCCCCGGTGTGTCGGATTCGGGTATGATGCATTCCGCCACCGCCTCCACCGTCTGAAATTCGGCCGGCTGGAAAAACGTCGGCTGAGACGGAACCGGAACCTTGACCGTCGGTCCGGTACGGAGATGCCCCGGCTGGGTTTCCACCTCCTTCGTTTCTTGAGCGCGTAATCCAAGCGCCCCGACCGCAGGGGTCAGGACCAGAAGACGGAGTGTTTCGCGGCGATTGTTCATCTTGGCACCGCTATTCTATCTCTGAGTTCGGCTCGGGATTCAGCGATTTCAGCCAGGATTTCTTCGCATGCCCAACGCGGATCGGCAGCGCGCGTCACCTGTCGGCCAATCACCAGGTAATCTGCTCCATTCGCAAGTGCCTCCGCCGGAGTGGCCACTCGCTTCTGATCTCCCGTCGCCGCGCCCACCGATCGCACGCCCGGCGTTACCAGTGTCATCTTCGAACCACCGATCTCTCTCACTCGTTGCACCTCTAATGGCGAACAGACGATTCCGTCAATCCCGCTCTCGGCTGCCTTCCTCACGCGAAGTTCGACCAATTCGCTCACCGGAGTCCGATACCCCAGGTCTGCCAGATCGTCAGCATCAAAGCTGGTCAGGACGGTCACTGCAAGCAGCTTTGCCCTGCTTTCACCCTTGCCTTCCACGGCCGCTTGCATCACGCTTCTGCTGCCATGAACTGTCAGGAACTGAATGGCTTCGTTTTTTAGGATCTGCCCCGTGGCGCGCTTCACCGTCTCGCCAATGTCGTACAGCTTCAAATCCAGGAAAACCTTGCGGCCTGAATCGCCCAGCCGGCGGACCACGTCCATTCCGGCAGCGGCGTACAACTCCATCCCAACTTTGTAGAACTCCGCCGCTGGGCCAATCTCTTTTACCAGTTGCAGCGCCTCATCCGCACTCGCAACATCCAGCGCGATGATGAGCGGGTTTGTCTCGTAGCTCAAGCCAACACCTCAATTGGTTTCGTTCGGTAATCGTCCACCCGGCCGATGATGTACGCCTCGGGGCAGTCGGCCAGAAACTGTTTCGCCTCTTCTTCGACCAGCGATAGTAGCAAACCTCCGGACGTTTGCGGGTCGTAAAGTAACGCCTCAAGTTCGTTGGGTAATTCGTCCGGCATCCGCACGCAGCTTTCGACGAACTCCCGATTGTTCGCCAGGCCGCCCGAGTGAGCTCCGGCTCTCGAATACTCAATCGCGCCCGGAAGGAACCGGATCGAACTCGCGTCAATTACCAGCGTCACACCACTCGCCAGCGCCATCTCCCGCGCGTGCCCCAGCAGTCCGAAGCCCGTGACATCGGTACACGCATGCACCGGACGCCGGAGCATCGCCTCGCAGGCATCCCGGTTCAGTGTCAACATCTGTTCAATTGACGTCTCAACATCTGTTTGTTCGGCAATTTCGCGCTTCAGCGCGGTCGCAATGACGCCGGTCCCAATGCGCTTCGTCAGCACCAGGACATCGCCCGGCCGCGCCCCGCCGTTTGTCAGCACACGAGCCGGATCGATAAGCCCCGTAATCGCGTAGCCAAACTTGATCTGATCATCCGAGATCGAATGGCCCCCCAGGATCACCGCCCCGGACTCATGGATCTTTTGGGCGCCGCCGCGCAGAATGGCTTCCAGATCTTCGATCTCGCCCTTGGCCGGAAATACGACCAGCGACAGAGCGGTCACCGGTTTTCCACCCATGGCGTAAATATCGCTCAACGCATTGGCGGCGGCAATCGCGCCGAAGGTATAAGGATCGTCAACGATCGGCGTAAAGAAATCGACCGTCTGCACCATCGCCAGCGGCTTGCCACTCGCCTGAGTCAGATCGTAGACGCCCGCATCGTCGGCTTTGTCATAACCAACCAGCACATGCTCGTTCGTCACGCGAGGAACCGTTCGCAGCGCCCGGTCCAGAATGCTTGGACTCAGCTTCGCCGCGCATCCTCCGGCCTTGGTGTTTGCAGTCAGTTTCGTAGGCACTTTCAAATTAGGAAGCGACAGTCACGGCCTCCTTGAACTCCCATTCGCGCCAGGCGTCATGCAGCGGAAAGTAAAGACCTAAGGCAATAACCCCGGGCATCACTCGCTGAACGATCGCCGCATACGTTTCCAGTTGCTCCCGATACCGCCGCTGCTCTTCATCCAAGAAACGTTTCAAATTGCCACCTTCATGCTCGCTGGTCTTGAAGTCGATGATCCAGAATCGGCCGGCCTCATCTCGAAACGCCCGATCGATCGATCCGCTGATCAGCTTTTCGCCGAGCCTGCCGCTGATCGCCCATTCCGATCGAGCATCTCTCTGCGTCCCTAAAAGCCACTGGCCGCGCCTGCTCGCCAGCGTATTCGTCACCGCGCGGACAATCTTCGCCGTCGCCGCCGGCTCGTCATCGCCGATGCCAAGACGCAGCAGTTCGGACCGGAATAGCGGCGCCATGTCTCCAACGCGTTCACCCGTCCAGCCTGCGCAACCCTCCTTTGCAATCCGCTTCAACACTTCATGAACCAGCGTCCCGATATGGCGCGCCGTATCGCTGACCCACTCGTATGTAACTCGCCGCGCCGACGCCGTGGCGCGCTGCAATTCCGGCCGCCATAACACGGAATTTTCGAGCTTTGGCATGCGCCAGCTGGCAGGCAACCGCCGTAGTTCAGTAACCGCCGCGGGTGCTAAAGCAAGCGACTGCTGTTTGGGAGATCTTGCAGCAAGCGCCGCTTTAAACTCGTGCTCCACTCGCGGCCAAATCAAACCGAGAAAGGTGCTGTCGGAGGCCTTGTAAGTCTCCGTCCCGCCTTTCTTCGTCTTCAAACTTCCCAACAAATGCAGCCGATTCCTGGCCCGCGTTGTTGCCACGTAGAACAGCCTTTTCATCTCATGTTGTTCTTTCGCTTTGATGATGTTCCGAACCTCCTCGTAATCCGGATCTTTTGTTCCACGCAGAGGAAGCGCCGCTACTTTGTCCTCAGCCCAAATCAGCAGTTCTGAATCCAGAGAACTCGTCGGCTTCGAAAGTTGCGGCAGAATCACCGTGTCGAACTCCAACCCTTTCGCCGAGTGGATCGTCATCACCTTCACCGAGTTCGGCCCCGGAAGGCCTCGCGCGTATAAAAACTCGAGCCTGGCATTCAGCAGACTGAAATCCTGAATTACGCCGCCATCCTCGAATTCTTCAATCAAGTCGAGGCAAGTATTGACGTCCGCTACCTGGCTTTCATTTGCAAGCGCTGCCGGGCCGCCGAGCAACAGCCACGTGCCCTCCACCAGCTCACGGACCGGCACGCGACCAACCATATCGACAGCTTTTCGCAGAACATCGCCGGTGCGAGCCGCCCTCTCTCGCCCGTCTGAAGACAGCGTCCAGACTTTCTCCGTATCACTGAGAAGGCTGAGGACCAGCCGGTTATCGCGCTCGGCGAGCGTCGCCAGATCGGCTAACGTCAGACCACACCAGGGGGCCCGCAGGCACGCCAGCCATGCCGTACGATCTCCCGGATGCAGCAGTGCGCGCGTGATCGAAAGAATGTCCAGAATATGCTGCTGCTCCTGCAATTCATCGATGTCGACTGCTTCATAGGCAACACCCGCGGCTCGCAATGCCGGAAGAATCGCCTGCAGATGACTTCTGCTTCGGACCAGAATGCCCGTCTCCCCGCGTGCCGGCGACTCTTTGATCAGGCGCACTACCTCAGCCGCCTCTTCCGCGCCGTTATCTTCAATCAGAGCTTTCAAACTCGGAATCGGACCGCTCTCTTCCCGCGCCGCGACTGCCGGCCGCAGCTTAACGCCGCCGGTGGTGAGATCGTCCTCCGTCATCACCTGTTCGAACGCCTTCTGGGTCCAACTGACAATCTCCGGCGTCGATCGGAAGTTCGCGCGCAACCGCACCTGGGTTAGTGGCACGTCTGCCAGCCGCCCCTTGTCCCAGCAATCGAGAAACAAAGACAACTCCGCTTCGCGAAACCGGTAGATACTCTGCATCGGATCGCCTACCAGAAACAATGTCCTGCCGTCGCCGGCCGACCACTGCTCGGTAAGTGCCTTGAATAAGTCGTACTGTGCTCGCGACGTGTCCTGAAACTCATCTACCAAAAGGTGCTCAATGCGGTAGTCGAGCCAATACAACAAATCGCTCGGCGCGTCCGGCGTCCCGAGAGCGTCAATCGCGGCGCGGGTGATTGCGGTGAAGTCCACTTCACCGGCTTCACGGAAAACCTTCACCAACTCTCGTTCGGCATGTCCAAGTAGATCGCAAAATACCTGCACATCTGGCGGCTGACTCTCATGCTGAAAGCCGCGCCACTGCTCCCGCTTTTCGAGCATCTTCGTGATCTGTCTTTCTACCTGATCCAGTGCGTTGTCAAAATGCAGCGAGACACGCTGGAACAGAGCTTGCGCCTCTGGATCGCCTTCCGACAACGCCTGCAGCGTACGCCGCGCCGCGCGCCGGTACAGTTCATCGGCATGTTCAATCACTCGCGGCGCGCCCCCGAGTTGTGAGGCCACCGGCATCTGGCGCGTCAACATTGCGCAGAGCGAATCGATGGTCTGGATCTGCAGCCGCGCCGGGTCGATCGCAGACGGCAATTGCTTCAGCACGCGCTCGCGCATCTCGGCCGCGGCTTTCCGTGTGAACGTCACCGCGACAACCGCTTCCGGACGCTCTACATGCTTCAGCAGGTTCAAGAAACGATTCACTAGCAGCGTCGTTTTGCCGGATCCGGCGGGCGCTTCAACGATAAACGACGTGGTTGGATCAAGCGCCTGCTCCCGTTCTTTCTGATCGGGTGCAATCGTCATTCGTCGTCCTCATCCGCCGCACGATGCTCGCTGATCCGGCAAAAGGGAGCGGTTGTGCAGAAATTGCACACACCATGTTTCACTGGATCGACTGCCGCTTTACCATCCAGGAAGTCCTGCGCAATCCGGGCTACTTCAAGCCGAGCGGCTTCCATCATCTCGTCCCACTTATCGCCGAGCACTTGTATCTGAGGACCTTTAATATGCCTGTCGCGCGCAATACCCGGCAATCTCAACTCGCGAGGCCGAAGCTGGCCAAAGAAAACGCCCTCCACTTCAGCACCTTTTGCTGCTGCATAAACCAGTAATTGCGGTTCTTCAGGACGTGGGCACTCCAGTTTCGTCTTTGACTGCTTACCGCTCTTGTAATCGATCAGGATGAGACTTCCGTTGTTGATGCGATCGATCCGGTCAATCCGCACGTTCAGCGGCAGGCCGGACAGGTCAACCGTCACCTCTCTCTCAACGTCTTCCACCGTAAAAGGAACCGTGCGAGCCGCTTCCACCGTCGTCAGCCACTCGTAAATCAGCACCTCCAGGCGCGCCCGTTCCGCCGCCTGCACTTGCGCAAACGACACGCCGTCGCGCTGTACATCCACGGCCTGCCGAACCACATTCGCAATCACTTCGCGTAGTTGGCTCTCGGTTGTCGCCTTCAGCCGCGCCTGCGTCTTAAGCTCCTGCCAGACGAGTTCCATTGCCTGGTGAAGAAAACCGCCGCGCTCTCTGGCGTCGAAGCCAAAGCACCCATCTTCCTGCGTTCGCGCTTGCAGCCGAATCTCGGCAAATGCTTTGAATGGGCAGCAGGATTGCGACTTGATGATGCTGGTACCGCCGCGCACATCGCCGTTGATCACGAACGGAGGTGCGTTCGTATCGTCAATCGCAATGGTCGCTCCGTATTCAAACGACGCCACCGGAAGTTTGCCCTTCCAGAGTGCCGGACGTGAACGGTTGGATGCCACAAAGCTCCGCGCGATCGGGGCCATTTGCTCTGAGTAGGAAACCTGTACCGAAGGTGCCGCCGCAAACAAAGCCTGGGTAAGCCGTTTGCGCTCGTTTTGAATCGACGGTTGATTGCTCGCCGGCACCCCACATTCGCGCTGCAGGCGCAACGGAATCAGCGGCGAAACATCAATCACCGGCGGCCAGGTCGCATCGTCAAGACCCGCCACAAAAGCCGCATCGAACTGCAATCCGTCAGCATCGCTCGCATCCAGTATTTGCACCGGCGAGAACAAGTCCCCGCGCCCGATGCCCGTTGTGCCGCCGAGAAGCCGCCGCAGTTGCGTCTGGGCTTGTTCAAACGAAACTGTCCGCGTGACCAAACCGAGCGTTGCCAGCGTGGACAAACTTTCCTTCCACAGCTCAACAACGTCCTGCTCATCGCTCGTCAGCTCGAAGTCACCAGGCCATCCAACCGCTTCTAACAAATCCGCGAAGAACCGGCTCCACTCGCCCAGGCTTTGCCGGGCCGCTCTTGCATGCACCAGCGAATCAACCTTTTGAAAATTGCTCAGCAGGATGGGACACTGTTCGGCAGCTCGCCGAAGCTCGCGAAGACTTACGTCCAGATTACGATCCCGCCGCAATTTAAGATCTGCAATAGCCCGCTGGTCGCGTTCAGCAAGCGAGCCGCGCGTAAATCGGCTGCGCACAATCGTCGAAGCGGCAGCCTGGTCGATGCGATATCTCGCCAGCTCCAGCAAAACCAGCGCCCCGTTCACCAGCGGATGCTCCAGAAGTGGCGCTGCGGTATGCAGATGAAACACGCAATCTGCAACTGGCGCGCCGAATCGCAGCGCAGCTGCCGGATAGAAGATGCGATTGAACGTCCGCTCGACAAGAGAGCGATGTGCAGCGAGATCCGGGACAAAAACTCCTAAACATTCGTCTGGCGAGTCCTCAAAGCGTGCCCGTGCCCAGCGTGCCGCCGTCTCGACCTCTGCACCGAAATCAGCGCAGTCGATTACCGGTACGCGCTTGGCCACAGATATTGTTCGCGTGCCCAGAACTCTGTGTTTCGGAAGCCGCTGAAGAACTTTGTTTAGCGCCGGGCTGATATCGATGAACCCGGCGGAGGCAATCGCAGGCGGCGTATAGATGCCGCGCTCCATCCATTCCGGCAAAGCCCCCCACAAATCTGCGCGTGTCATCCAATCCTGTTCGCGGCAGCGGGCGCGAAGCTGCGTCCACCAGCCGAGAAACCGGCCGCCATCCTGGTGATCGTCCCATCCTTGGTGCTCGACCGGAATCTGCCACTGTGCCATGACCGCCGCGGCACGCCGCGCCAATCGGGCCGTCGCCGCCGGATCGAATAAACCGGGGGTATCATCTTCAATGATCGATTGCCAGAGAAGCGTCTCCTGCAGCGGGGACAGCAACGCAGGTATGTTCGCGTTTGAAAAACGAACTTCCTGCCAGCACGCGGCGAGCCACGCGTCGATGCTGTAGACTTCGCGCCGTTCCCACGTCTCGTGGCCGCTCGCCATCTGGTGCTGCGCGAACTCATGCGAAATTACCGATGCCAGCAGCGGAGTGCGCGCGACGATAACGGTCTTTTCCTCGTCCAGGGAGGAAAGCACGGGAAAAGCAGACAGCATGGAGGGCTGAACCTATTATCGCGACTTATCGCGATCCGGTCCGCACAAAGAATGTCTGCTTGTCGATTCCAGGATCAACCGCCACATCGAAAAAGCCGACCATCATCTCGGCCGAAGTCTGTTCACCCCAGCTCGCGGCAGCGTCCGGGTCCGGATTATGCGGATTATTTTTCGAATTATCGAATGTTGCCAACGCCTGCAAGGTCGTCCCGGCCTTCAGGAAAAGAGGCTCGGATAAGCGATAACTCAGCTGCCAGTAAAAGTCGTAATGGGGAATTTTCAGCAGCGTTTCGATGTGCCCCGCCGGTTTAACAATGTTGTATTCGAATGTCTTTCCACGCAGATGCATGTGAGGAAAAAAGCTCAGCAGTAAACAATCGTTGGGCAAGGTGCCATGCACTTCCACTCGGTAATCCGGATCTCCCGGCGGGATGATGAATTTATCGTTGGTTAGCTGCAGCGTCAGGATTTTCTTGCTCGGTGGACGTTTTGAAAACACCAGCCCGATACTGGTCTGGTCGTCCATGGCACGGCCGCGCGTCGTGTAATGCATCTGCAGAACGATGTCGGACCCCGCCGGCACCAGCTTGGCAAAGTCCTCCGGCCATTGATCGGGTGAACTGCCCGGTGCATACACAAGCAGAATGTCGCTCGTGGTCCACATCGCATCCCGTCGAAGTTTGTCGTCACTCAAATCGTCGGCCGTAAATGCCGATTCAATGGGTGCGCCTCGAAGCCAGGAAGAGCCTGGCGGTCGAATGTATGCCACAGCGTGATGGACAGCGCTGCGGTTGCTGGGGCGTATTTCCGACATGTGAACCCATTCGTCCTGCTTGAAGTGAGTCGGAATGATGACGTAGGTATAACGGACGTCGCCCGACGCCGGCAGATGGATCGGCCGCGGCATCGTGAGAACGTCGTCCGGCGCATCGATATTCCATCCTGCAGTCCATTGCACCGGTGGCGGCGCGTCTTCGCGGTTCCCCTCCGGCGCGTGCGCATCCGCCCACCCGGCCAGCGTCGCTATTTGTTGCGGCGTTAAGGATGGATCATCCGAAAAGTGACCGCAGCACGGATCGGCAAACCAGGGCGGCATCTTGCGCAAACTCGTCTCACTCTTAATCGCAGCCGCGTACGGCCTTGACTGGCGATAGGTTTCAAGCGGCATCGGGGCAATTTCACCGGCGCGGTGACACGCTTGGCAATGTTTCTGCAAAATCGGCTGAACATCCTTATAGAACGTCGGCGATTCCCCAAACGCGTTTGCGGCGAGACAAATCAGACTAATGCGAATGATGTTTGTTGTGATAGAAACTCGCAGGCATGCTGGGCCATTCCGCGTCCCGGCGCTGCTTGAACGCGGCCACGCCTTCTTTGAAATCGTCACTTTTCATCAGTTCATCACGGAGTTGCCGAGCGACCTCGCCTGCTTCGTGAAGAGACTTGTCGCGGGAGTCGCGCACATACGTCATGCCTGCCTGAACAGCGCGTGGGCTAGCTTTCGCAAGCTCCCGCGCCAGATTGCAGGCGCGATCATAAACTTCATCATCCGGACTGATTTTGTGAACCAGGCCCCAGGCTAAAGCGTCCTCGGCCGTAAACGATCGCGCCGTCAGGCTGAGCGCAACGGTGCGCCGTGTTCCAATGCTGTTCTCTACCGCTCGGAAGACGAGGAATGGCCAAAGCCCGATATGAATTTCGGGTAAAGCGAAAACGGAACTTCGTTCGGCAAGCACCACGTGCCCTTGCGCCACCAGCCCAAGTCCTCCGCCCAGCGCGGCGCCGCTCACCGAAATCACAATCGGCTTGGTGGTGTTGAAGCCAATCGAAAAGAGCCGCTCATGCGCCGCGGCCGAGTCAATTCCCGCCGGCGTGACTGCCTCGTCAAGATCCATCCCGGCGCAGAAAACCTGACCGACGGCTGTGATCAAAATGCACCCGATGTCCGCATCCTCTTGGGCCGAATACACCGCGTTCGCAATTTCGTCGCACATCGCAGTTGTCAGGGCGTTTCGCTTCTCGGGCCGGTTCAATGTGATACGTAAAACCCGGCGCTTGTTTTCAATCAGCAAGTTCATGTTCGCTCACCTCGATTGGAAGCCTTAACAGAGCTGCTCCGAATGTTTTCCCCTGCGCGTCAACGCGCAGCGATACCGTCCCGCCGCCATCTAGCGCCCCTTCCATAATGAAGTTGACAGCATACAAATTCGGAAGTTCATAACGGCTGACCGGTCCTTCGACCAGCGGTCCGAAGTGTTGTTTGACCCTTTCGCCAGTCACTTCGCGAAGAATAAGAGGATAGTAGCGCTCTCGAATCGCAATTACGCCGATATTCGACACATCGCCTTTATCGCCGGAACGCGCGTGCGCAATTCGAGATAGCGGCACGTTCACGCGATCACCTCCACCCGCGGCTGAACGGCCTTGCGCGGGATAAGGGCGGGCCAAAACGCCACGATCTCGCGTACCGCCGGACGTCCTTCTCCATAGCCCGTAGCCGTCGGGGGACCATTCAGAACCAGCGGAATCACTTCGCGCGTGAACTTTTCAACCGCCGCTTTCTCACCCGCGCGGACTCCTATCCGAATCTGCACTTCGGCAGGATCGCTGATTGACGGCGCCAGGTGCGCGTGGCAGGCACTGACGCCAAAGAATTCCGTGTGGATTTTATCGAAGCAGAGCTTCGCATCCGAAAGCCGCTGCCGCACCATCTGATCCGCTATCTGCGCCTTCGGAAGCGCGTCCGGAGCTGAGTAGACCAGCGTGCCAATCGCCTTCCAGCCGTAGTGGTAGGCGACCGATACTTTCAACTGCTCGGGACGCGGCAGCCCGCGAGCGCCGTGAATACCAACCCGATCCGGTCCATCGTCAGAAAGTGAAAACGAGGTGAAATCTGCGATCACATCCGGCGTCATGTAGCGCTCGGGATCGCCAATCTCATAAACCAATTGTTCCGTTACCGTCCCCCGAGTCACACGCCCGCCGGTGCCAGCGTGCTTAGTGATCACCATGCTTCCATCGGCGTGCGCCTCAATAATCGGATAGCCGATGTGCGCAAAATCAGGCGTTGACTTCCAGTCGAGCGTGCAGTTGCCACCAGTTGCTTGCGTTCCACACTCAATCACGTGACCGGCAACGATTCCTGCGGCCAGCAAGTCCCAGTCATTTTCTTTCCAGCCAAACTCGTGAATCATCGGCGCCAGCGCCAACGCGGCATCCGCGCACCGCCCCGTCACAACCACATCGGCTCCGGTCTGCAAAGCATCTGCCAGCGGAAACGCGCCAATGTAAACATTCGCGCTTTGAACATCGGGGCGGACACGCGCAAGCGGCTCGCCGGTATCCATATTCTTAAGCTGATGGCCGGCGGCGAGCACGCTATCGAGGGAATCGAGAATATCATCTCCCAGCACGACAGCGACCTTTAGCTCTGGGGCCAAACGCCGGATCTCACGTGCGCAGGCGATCGGATTTGTACCCCCGGCATTCGCGATAACCCGAATTCTCTTCTGCTTAATTTGCGCCGCAAGACGTCCCACCAGTGGTGGAAAATCGCGGGCGTACCCCAGCGCCGCGTCCGCCTTCCGCTGCTTCTGCAGAATCGACATGGCAACTTCCGCCAGATAATCGAGCGTTAAGTAATCGATCGGGCCGCCTTCCACCAGCGTGACCGGAGCTTCCAACCAGTCGCCCCAAAATCCTTGTCCATTGGCGATTCTGATCACGCGCCCAACACCTGGAGCGGAAGATGCTCAGTCGCACCGCGGGTACACGCCGCCTGAAATGCAAAATCAAGAACCGTCCGTGACTCCGCCGGATCGATCACCGCGTCACAATGCCCGCGCGCGGCGGCATATTTCGCATCCAGCCAGCGCTCGTAATCGTGCTTCGTTTGCGCTATTTTTTTCTGCAGTTCGGCTGGTATCGCCTCGCCCGCCGCCTTCAATTTTTCCAGTTCCGGTCCATGAATCGCCTGGACGGCAGAATCTCCCTCCATTACGCCGATTCGCGCCGTCGGCCAGCTGAATGCGAAGTTCGGATCGAAGCCTTGTCCGGCCATCGCATAGTAGCCCGCGCCGCTTGCGTGATTCACCGTAAGAATGACTTTAGGAACGGTCGCGCACGCCATGCTCTCCACCATCTCCGCGCCCGCGCGAATAATGCCCGCGCTCTCTGCATCCGCGCCGACAATGAAGCCCGAGACATCCTGCACATACAGAAGCGGCAACCGGTTGCGCTCCGCATTTTCGACGAAGTACGCGACCTTACGTGCGGATTCGGTGTAGACGATTCCGCCGATCCGCGGACCGCTCTGCGTTTTCAGAAACCCGCGCCGGTTGGCGATGACCCCAATCGGGCGTCCGTTCAGCCGCACCGAGGCGCACAAGAATTCAGGAGCATAGTCCGGTTGAAACTCGAGCCAGTCGTCCGCATCCACAATGCCCGCCAGTATGTCCTCCATGTGATATGGCAGGCGGTGGTCGCCGGGCAGCACCGAATACAAATTAGCCGGATCGCTCTTCGGAGCTTTCCCTGCGGCCGAGACACTGGGTGCCGGCCCGCGGGCGATCTGCTGCCGCACCAGTACCAGGCACTCCTGGTCGTCTTTCGCGGCATAGTGGGCAACGCCGCTCACGCTGGTGTGCATAGCCGCGCCGCCTAAGCTTTCGCTGTCGATTACTTGCCCAACCGCGCCCTTCACGAGATTCGGACCGCCGAGACCCATGAAGCTCACCTTCTCGACCATGATGATGATATCGCTGAGCGCAGGCAGGTACGCTCCGCCCGCAATGCAGGGACCCATGACCGCTGCGATCTGCGGAAGATGCAAACGGCGGCGCATCAGCGAGTTGTAGTAGAAAATGCGCGCCGCCCCATACTGGCCTGGAAAAATCCCATCCTGCAGCGGCAAATTGACGCCGGCGGAATCCACCAGATAAACAATCGGCAGCCGGTTGCGCATCGCGATCTCTTGCGCGCGCAGAATCTTGGTGATTGTCTCGGGCCACCAGGCGCCCGCCTTCACCGTTGCGTCATTCGCGACGATGACAACCGGCCTGTCTTCCACTTTCGCCACGCCAGTGACGACCCCTGCACCAGGAGCTTGTCCGCCATATTGGTCGTAGGCGATCAACAGGCCGATCTCCAGAAAGAAGGAGCCGCGATCGATGAGGGCCGCGATGCGTTCGCGCGCGGTTAACTTACCGTCACGATGCTGCTTTTCGATCTTTTGTTTACCGCCGCCGGCGCGTAAGCGGTCCTCGAGTTCATGTAATTCGGTGACCAGGCGCCGCATGTCGCGCGCAGTACTCTGCATTCAGTCCCGGCTCTGATGTTACTCGACGGCCCGCCAAGCTCACATCTCCGAGTAGCCCGGAACCCACCGCTAATGACTCATGCTCGCCGATCGCGGCGTTTACACATAATGTTTCTTCGGCGAAAATGGTTATGCCATGCTCCTCGGCCTGGACAGAGACGGTGTGATTGCCACGCTTCGGGCCCACGCGCCGGAGTTGAGGGCCGCGGGCATTGTCCGGCTGCGGCTGTTTGGTTCTGTTGCTCGCGGAGAGGTCGGAAACGACATCGACCTGGTAGCGCAGTTCGACCGTCCCCTCTCGCTGATCGATCTCGTCGGCCTCGAAAACCTGCTCACCGATCTTCTGGGGCATAAAGTCGACTTGGCGCAGGAAAAGACGCTCAAGCCGCGCGTGAGAGCCAATATCGAACGCGAGGCCGTGCTTGCCTTTTGACGATCCGTTCGAAAACCTAGAAGACATTCTCGAGCATATCGGGCACATCGAAACATTCCTGGAAGGGAAGTCGCCCGTGGATCTTGCGAAAGATCAACGGACCGTCTTCGCCTGTCAGTACGCGCTACTCATTATTAGCGAGGCTGCCAAGCGTCTCGGATCTAAAGCGGAGGAACTCTGCCCAGGATTCCCATGGCGCGATATTCGTGGCATAGGCAATCGCCTGCGACATGCCTATGACATGCTGGATCACGCATTGATCTGGAAGGTGTATCAGGACGACTTGCCGTCGCTGAAGATCGGGGTCGCCAACGCATTGGAACGTCTCAGAACTAACCGGCCGGAATCAGGTTCAGGTGTTTAGGCTCGCCCGGGTTTCAGCATTCACGGGTGCGACCCCGAAGCCCAAAGGACGCGAATGCGCGCCGCCAGACAAACATCCAATCCCCTCACAATCAACCAAAAACGTACCAAATCGTGCTATTCTATAACTCTATGGCAATCCCGAATATCAAGCGCTTTCGGCCGTTTTGCCCGACCTGCAACGAGAATTTCACCTTGATGGCGGTTCTTCCCAAGGACGCCAATGTCCAGGCTTACCTCGACGACGCTGTCAAGCGTCATGACCATAAGACCTTCCAGGAAGCCAAGGTTCAAATGTTCAAGGTTCGTGTCGGTCAGCAAAAACAGCAGAAAAAGAAGTAACAGATCCCTTTTTTCAGAACTCCAGGCCGCTGATTCCGTCTATTTTGCACGCATGAGCAAAAAGCTGGGGTCAGCGGCCTTGTGCTATTCCGAGGCTCTTGGTCGCGGTCAGCGATACATCCGAGTTCGGATCTTTCGCCAACTGCTCGAGTACGGGAACAACATCCGGCGCATGGCTCGCCGCCAGGATTCTGCACAAGGCGACCTTTTGATCGGCCGACGCATCCGCGATCACTGTGTAAACACCTTTGCGCACGTTCTCGCGCCGGCATAGTTCTGTCAAATAGGCCTGCGCTGTAGTGCCGCGACCGGCCTGATCGAGATTCTCCACCAGAAATCGCAGCGGACTGAACTCACTCGTATCGACTTTGCCTTCATTGACCAACGCGAACGCGGCTGCCAGGTGAATCCGCCAATCGGCATCCTTTTCATTGAAGGCCGCATCGAGCACCGGCGTATCTTCAGGTTCGCGAATGCGTCCCAGGCCCTCAATCGCCGCAGCCCGCATTGTCACGTCTTTTTCGTTCGCATACTGCTGAAACAGAGCCCGGTCCGCAGGCATGCCGAACAGCGCCACCGCCTGCAGAGCGGCCCGTTTCACTTTGTCGTTCCGGGCGCTTTCCAATACGGAATGGACCGCCGGCGCCGATGGCACGCTGCGTAAGACACCCACCGTCTCGAGCGCTGCCAACTGAACTTTTTCGTCCAGGTCGCGAACCAGGAATCCCGCCGCCGGACCGGCTGCCGGATCGCCAATCTTTTGCAGCGCATAGAGCGATTCCAGAATCAGCACCGTGTCCCGCGATCGCAGTGCATCGCTCAGCGCAGGCACCGCCGCCCGGGCGTGCAGAATGCCGGCCGCGCGTGCAGCATTTGCGCGCGCATCAACCGATGCGCCATGCGCCACCTCGCCCGCCAGGGCGTCTTGGATATTCGGCCGCACCGTGATTTCAGGGGGTATCTCTTGCCTGTTTCGAACCGAGAACAGCGACTTGATCTGCTTCTCGCCGCGGCTCAGCGGATGCGTCAGTAAGCCATTCGAGACGTACCCCGGGAAGTAGAAGTTCACGATACCGTCGGTCGCCAGCATCTCGATCTGCGGATCTTTGTCCTGCGTTGCCGTCGCCAGCGGATCCAGGCTGCGATCTGTACCAATCTTCACGATGGCTCGCACCGCCTCCGCGCGGATGTCGAGATTCGCGTCGGATAAATATTTGGTTAGTTCGGGAATCGCCTGTGAATCGGTCTTCCCCAGCTTTTTGATTTCCTCAATCTGCTGCTTCGTGCTTTTGTCGCCGCTGAAGCCGAGAAGAACCGCGGTCAGCAAGAAGAGCGAGCACAGAACGCGGATGCGGACCGCCATCGCCTTACCGGACAACTTCAACTACGGTTCTGTGTGGGATCAAACCAGCCTCATAGCCCAGATCGAGCAACTTCTGCGCCGCCCGCGGCACAATCTCGCCCCCGTCGATCGTATGGTGGTTGACGTACATCCCCACAAACTGCTCGGCAAGTGCCGGATCCAGGTCGCGCGCGAACTGCATCGCGTAATTCAACGCCTGCTCCCGATGATCCAGCGAGTATTGAATACTTTCGCGCATGAGCCGGCAGCACTCCGCCTGGACAGCGGGAGACAAATCGCGGCGCAGCGCATTCGCCCCCAACGGCAGCGGCAGCGAGTACTTTGCCCGAAACCATTTGCCCATATCCAGCACATTGTGCAGCCCACTGTGGCCGTACGTCAGCTGGCCTTCGTGAATCACCAGTCCGCCATCGACCTCATGGTCTTTCACCGCGTCCAGAATCTTGTCGAACGGAATCACCACTGCCTCAAAATCGGGTTGAAAGAGCTTCAGCGCCAGGTAGGCCGTAGTCATCGTGCCCGGCACAGCTATCTTCTTGCCCTTTAGATCCGATGCCGCCATCCGGCGCGCGCTCACGACCATCGGGCCGTAGCCGTCGCCAACGCTCGACCCGCTTGCCATCAGAAAATACTTGTCCGCGATGTATGGATAGGCGTGGTAGGAAATTGCGGTCAGCTCGTACAGTCCTTCGGTCGCCTTGCGATTCAGCGATTCGATATCTTCCAGAACATGCCGGAAAGTAACGATCTTAGAGCGAATTTTTTTGGTCGCCAGACCGTAAAACATGAACGCGTCATCGGAATCCGGGCTGTGGGCACAGACGATCTCAGTCGCTGTGGAAGTGGGACTCATAGGGGAGCTGCGAACGAAGTAGCTTCAGTTTAACAGAGGAAGCCAAAGCGCCAACCCGCGTCCGGACCTCACCTTGCCAGCCCCTAAACCAATAGAGAACTGTGAAGCAGGTCCTCGCGCTTATGTATTTCACAGAAGTCCTTTGTGGGGCAGGCGCAAGCCTGCGGCGGCCGCAAGGCCGCCCAAAGTGCCACAGGACGTACTCAGGCCCGACTTCCGCAGAGAGCTGAATCAATACCCGCGAAGCCGACGCCGAAGCGCCAGCAACAGTTCTTCCAAAGTGTCCAGCTGTGTTTCAAACAAGGAAAGAAAATCCGCGCACAGCACCGCGTCCTCGTCCCGCGCCGCCATCTCCAGAGCTTGAGCGGTCGCATGTGCGGCTTCGGCGTGCAAGCTGCCGAGCGACCCTTTGATAGTGTGCACGACGCGGGAAAGCCGCTCCCACTGCCCGCGAGCGAGCGCGCTCTTCATTTCCGTACTCTGCTTGGCGCGTTCGCCGATATAAAGGTCGATCAACTCAACCAGCAGATCGTTGTCATAAGCGACCTGCTCTTGTAGTTCTTCAACGCGAAGTACAGGCAATTCCGGCGCCAGGGCCGCAGTGGCGATTCCCTTGTCGACCGAGACGGCAGCGGCTAGCCTGGCAATCGCTAACGTGAGCGCATCGGCATCGGTGGATTCGGCCACTACTCCATCGATAGCAGATCGCAAAAGAGGTTGCAGATCTCCCTCAGTACTGCCTTCCGGAACAATCAGCAGGACTGGGGTCCGGGTCTGCGCTCCTGCCCGCCGGTCCAGCTCATGAACGGCGGCAGTGAACTCCTCCACGTCAGCGGCGGCTATCTCGGCGGTTAGCAGGACAGCGGCGAATCGCTCGAGGATCAACGCCTCCGTCGCCTCTACCAGATCGGCCGCCGCGACTACCGAATGGCCGACGCGCGTAAGCTGGCCTGAAACTTTGCGCGTGCTTCCAGCGCCCACGATTAAAATTCTCAATGTTCCTGCTTCCGGAATCCCGGCTGCTTCCTCTTCGCAGCGCATCCGCATGGTGAACTCCCTTGTACAGGGGTGCGAATATTCCGTGGAATTCTCTACTTCTGTTGAGTAGGGGCGCCTTGCGCCATGTGGAGCGCGCAATCCGAGCGATTTGCGCTGCCCTGATGCGCTTTAATTAACCGCGCTGACAGGGCTTCGACTATCTTGTTGTATACTCGCAATTACCGGGGGTGGGCTTTCCCAAGTTCGGCATCTCGCACAGTTGGTTTGCAATCTAAGTGGCCGCGAAACCGTTTGTCCGGCCTAACCAGCCTCCCCATTCGCTTTTTTAATCTCATCTTTCCAGATGACTGTCGCGTTTGCGAACAGCCGCTGATCGGCCTTTCGCGCGTTCCTGTCTGTCCAGCTTGCCTCTCCGCTTCAAAACCGCTTCAAGCTGAATTTTCTTGCGCCGCTTGCCGCACGCCTTTCGTGGACTCTTATCCACTGGATGAGCACGATCTCTGTAGCATCTGCCGGGAGAGTCTGGTCAATTTTGACTGTTTTTACTCTTTCGGCAGATATGACGACGTCCTTCGCAAGCTGATTCATATTTTCAAATACAGCAAGGTGGAAACTCTGGCCGGACCGCTCTCCGGATTTCTGGTGCAGGTGCTTCCTATTGATGCGCGTTTCGACGCGGTTGTTCCAATGCCTATGCACTGGCGCAAACGGCGGCAGCGCGGCTTTAATCAGGCGGAACTGCTGGCCAGACCGATTGCCCGGCGCTACGGACTGCCTGTGTCCACCAACTTGCGCCGCACGCGCTACACCGAAGCGCAGGCGGGCCTTGGACAAACCGATCGGCAGGAAAATCTGAAGGGTTCGTTCGAGGTCAAAAGCCCTGGCCAGTTGGCCGGAAAACATGTTTTGCTCATCGATGACGTGTTCACCACGGGCGCGACACTGCGCGCAGCCGCTCGGGCTTTGAAAGCCGCCGGAGTGAGCCGCGTTTCCGGTTTAACGCTGGCGCGTGTTGACCTGAGCCTGCCGCAAGGCAGCGGAATTAGAGGAGTTTCTCAAAAGCCCAAAGGCGGCGGATGCGCGCCCCGAGACAACGAAGAAACTCCTATTTCTTCGCGGGGCGTGCTCGACAGCGCCGCCGTTTTGGGCGAGTTTTTTGAACCGTAGGAGTTTGCTTCAGTCAGGGGAGAGTGCTCATGAGAGGTCAGGATCGACTTCACAGACCTGTTCTTGTTTTGAACGCCAGCTACGAGCCGATTAACGTCTGCGCGGCCAGACGCGCGCTCGTACTGATTCTGAAAGGAGTTGCTTCGGCCGAGGAGGTCGCGCCTTCGCAAGTGCATTCCGCGCGCAAGGTCCTCCATGTGCCGTCTGTCATTCGCCTGCTGGAGTATCGGCGCATCCCGCACCAGACACGCGCCTTGTCGCGCAAAAACATCTTGATGCGCGATCGCTACACCTGCCAGTACTGCCATAAAGTTCTACCGTCGGGCGAGATGACGCTCGATCACGTCATCCCGCGCTCGCGAGCGGGTGAAACCACCTGGGAGAACCTCGTCGCGTGCTGCCACCCGTGCAACAACCGCAAGGGAAATCGCACGCCGGATGAAGCCGGAATGAAGCTGCTCCGCGCGCCGCGCCCCTTCAGCCTGCACACCAGCCGTCATTTGATGCGCCTTCTTGGGCGCAGCGAAGACCAGTGGCGAAAATATTTGTTCTATTCGGATTGAAGGCGCAACCCGTCGGTGGCGTGGACATTCTTGTCTGCGGTCTCGACAATCGTGTCGAGATGTCCTGTTGGCGGGGCCCAACGCCGCACACTCGCGATATGCTGAACAGTCGATGAGAGTCTTTTATCGCTCCTTGCCCGTCGTCGCTCTTGCACTTTCCCTTCTTGCGGCTGATCACGCTTCGTCGGTGAATCAGGCCATCCTTGCGCAGATTCCGGAACAAATGAAGCAATTCATGGCCGAACAGACGGTCGCCGGCGCGGTAACGCTCGTTGCTCACGGAAACGAAATCGTTGAGTTCGATGCATCCGGGATGGCGGATGTCGACGCGCGGCGTCCGATGCAAAAGGACACCATCTTCCAGATCATGTCCATGACAAAACCCGTTACTGCGATCGGGATCATGATGCTTGCCGAACAGGGCAAGCTTGCCGTGCGCGATCCCGTGGAACAGTACCTGCCCGAATTCAAAGATCAGCGGGTTGCCACCACCGTTGGACCGGACGCGGCCAAGGTCGGGATGCCCGATCGTCCGATCACGATCCGCGATCTCATGACGCACACCGCCGGCATTGTGGATGCCGCGCCTGCGTCGATTCACGATTATCCGCAGCGCATGAACGTGCCGCTTGCGGACGTTGTGCGCGAGCTGGCAAAACAGCCCCTCTTATTTCAGCCGGGCACGAAATGGAGCTACAGTAGTCCCGGCATTGAGATCCTGGGCCGGATTATCGAAGTCTGCTCCGGTCAGAAATATGAAGATTTCATCGCTGACCGCATCCTCAAGCCGCTCGGCATGAAGGATTCGTTTTTCTTCCCACCCGCGGAAAAGTTGGATCGTATTTCGATGGTCTACGTGCAAAAAGACGGCAAGTTGCAGCCGGCGCCCGCCACCATACTCGCAGGTGACCCATCCAAGCACCGGCAAGGCGCAGTATTCCCGGCGCCCGGCTGGGGTCTGTATTCTACTGCCGCGGATCTTCTGCGGCTGTACCAGATGATGCTCAACAATGGCATGGCAGCTGATGGACATCGCTACCTGTCGCCGTTCTCCGTTCACTTGATGACCGAAGTGCAGACGACCGGCGTTCATCCGGTGGGTTGGATGAAAGGTGCAGGATACGGGCTGGCCTGGGAGGTTGTTGATGATCCGATGGGCGAGTTGGATGGCCATCGGCTAGGTACTTACGGCCACGGCGGCGCCTTCGGCACACAAGGGTGGATCGATCCGAAGAGCGGCCTAATCTCGATTCTTTTGATTCAGCGTGCGGATGGTGGGACAGACACCTTGCACCGCACATTTCAGAACATGGCTGAATCGAGTCTTGATATAAACCCTTGAGAGCGCAAAGGGAGTTTTTACCGTTTGCCCATTTTCGGCATATTGCTTAAGCTTCTTGTAAACTGCTGATTACAAAGGAGTAAGTCCAGAGCTATCGCGAGTTAAAAAGCCGTCTTATAGACGGTAAAAACCCCGGCAGTTTTCGTGACGGAAAGCGCTCATCTCGGATAGCGCAAATTATGTAATTGCGAAACCTATGAATAGCGCGTTGCGATTTCTTGGGATATGTGCGGCAGCGTCCGCCCTCGCATTTGCGGCGGATCCCACATATTTACACCGCTACGTGCCGGACGTAACGCCGGTGCAGGATGACTTGACGGCGAACGCGAACGGCAGTTCCTATCGGCCCGTTTTTGGAATAGGCGACTCGCAAGCCAAACAACCCAAAGGCATCGCTCGTTATGGCGAACTGACTGTCGAGCGCGGCGGTTCCAGCGCGATCGTCAGCTATCCAAAAGAAGAGCAAATTTACTACGTGCTGGATGGAAACGGCATGTTGGTCTATGGAGATCAGCAGGTATTGATCAAGAAGAACGACTTCATGTACCTTCCGGTCGGGGTTTCCCATGGAGTGGCAAACAAGTCCGATCAGCCGTTGCGGGTGTTGGTGATGGGCTTCAAGATTCCACCTGGGGTACACGTGACGCCAACGCCGAAGCTTATGCTCGCCAACACCGCGGATGTGCCCTACGTTCTCGTATCGGGGCACGGGCCGACCGTTCACTTCCAACTCTTAATGGGCACTACCGGCAGCAAACGTGACAAACTGGCCGCGGCGAGTCAGATGGTGAGTCTCTTCATCATGGATTTCGCGCCGGGTGGCACCAACATTCCACATCACCACGAGATCGCGGAGGAGATTTACTACATTCTCCGCGGACACGGAGACATGGTCGCAGGCGGAGGTGAAGACGGGAATGAAGGGCGTCACCCGGCGAAGGCAGGCGATGCTTACTTCATCCGCCTCAACGCGACAGTCGGATTTTATAGCGGCTCGCAAAGCGGCGAGCACGATCAGGTGCTGGCTGTCCGATCGCGCTATCCGTTTCCACAAAAAGACGAGTAGCGCTCCGGGAAGCGTTGCTAAACGCTGGGAGCAGGGAGCGCTTCTTTGGGCGGCTTTTCTGGTTTTGTAGACGCGGCCTTCACCGGGCTGATCAGGACATGCGCGTTGCGGCCTTCAAGGCGAGGCTGTCCTTCAATCGCGCCGACGCCCGCGAGGTCTTCCGCAAACCGTAGCAGCAGTTTCTTTCCTAGATCGACGTGAGCAATCTCTCGCCCGCGAAATTGTACGACCGCTTTTACCCGGTTGCCTTCCTTCAGAAAACGGATGGCGTGGTTCTTCTTGAACTCATAGTCGTGATCATCGGTGTTGGGACGGAACTTCAGTTCCTTCACCTGAATCACGTGCTGCTTTTTCTTAGCGTCGTGCTGCTTTTTCTTTTGCTCGTACTGCCATTGGCCGTAGTCCATCGCTTTCGCGACGGGGGGTTCGGCAGTTGGCGCAATGACGATCAGGTCAAGGCCAAGGTCCTGGGCCTTCCGCACTGCTGCCGGGGTCGGCATAATCTCGACAGTGCCGTCAGGGAAGACTGCGCGAACTTCCCTGGCGCGGATCGCCTCGTTTACGTTTTCTCTTATTCGGGGCCGGCGTGGAGCGAAACTTCTGGGTGGATACATGCCGGACTAACGGACAGCGCTGGAACGCGCAAGGGGACGGTTATGGAGCAAATTCAAATGGTCTACCTGCCTTTAGTGTACACAGAAATTACTACTTGTGCGACTCGCCGGAATTCGCCAGTACGAGCGGCTCTTCCGCAGTTGTGGCAACGGGCGCACCAGGTGTATCGCCCGTCCAGGCAATATTGTCGATGAGACGCGTTGTCCCGAGCCAAATCGCACCTGCCAGCAACACCCGGTCTCCGATCCGCGAAAGTGGGACCAGAGTCTCCGGATCGGTGAAATCGAGATACTCCAGCCGTACTTCCGGACAGAGGGCGATCTCTGCGAGCGCAATCTCTCGCACGGCTTCAGCCGAACGCTCTCCCTGGTCCAACGCCTCCGCCGCCTTACGCAGGGCGCGCGCCAACACCGGTGCAATGGCGCGTTCGTGCGGTGTTAGGTTTTTGTTTCTCGAGCTGAGCGCCAATCCGTCCGCTTCCCGAACCGTCGGCACGCCGACAATGCTCACCGGCACGTTGAGATCGCGCACCATGCGGCGAATGATCGCGAGCTGCTGCGCGTCCTTCTCTCCGAAATAAGCGCGATCGGGTTGAACGATGTTCAGTAACTTCAATACCACCGTTTCGACACCCCGAAAATGACCGGGCCGATGCTCGCCGCAAAGATATCGGCTGAGTGCTAGCGTCTCGACAAAGGTCAATTGTTCCGCCGGATAAAGCTCCTGGTGAGACGGTGTGAAGACGACGCTTGCTCCGTGTTCGCGGCAAACACGCAGGTCCGCATCGAGCGTCCGCGGATATCGTTCCAGGTCTTCTCTGCGATCGAACTGTAGCGGGTTAACGAAAATGCTGGCCACGACGCAATCGTTTTCTTGTTTGGCGCGCTCCAGCAGCTTTGCGTGTCCGGCGTGGAGTGCGCCCATGGTCGGAACAAACCCGATAGAACCGCCAGCGGCGCTTACACGCCGCAAATTATCACGAAGCTGCGCAATGCTCTGAATGACATCGAAAGTCGACGAGCCTCGCGGCAGCGGAAACTTTCCGGTACGCACTTCTTCCGCAAACCAGCGCGCCGCATCCAGCACCATCGCGCGCCCGTTCCCGTACTGCTTGGCGAAACCCGGTACCGTTCCGGTGGTGAGACCAGCGATGTCATTGATGACAAGCACCTGTCCGTCGCAAGCTGGACCGGAACCGATTCCGATTACCGGGACGCCCAACTGCGCCGTAACCGCGGCCGCAGCTTCATCCGGTACCGCCTCGAGCACAATTGAGAACACGCCAGCCTCTTCGAGCGCCCTCGCGTCCGATAGCAAGCGTTCTTGCTCCTCAGGCGTTCGCGCCTGCCGCCGGAATCCGCCCAAGGCATGAACGGACTGCGGCCGCAGCCCAAGATGGCCCATTACGGGAATGCCGGCTGCAACTATCCGACGGACTGTTTCGGAGATTTCGGCGCGTCCCTCGATCTTTACCGCCGTAGCGCCGCCTTCTTGAACCAGCTTTCCGGCATTCCGCAACGCCTGTACTTCGCTGAGCTGATGGCTGAGAAAGGGCATGTCCGCCACGATCAGCGCGTCGGGAGCACCGGCGCGCACCGCGCGTGTATGGCGGATGATGTCGCTCATCGTCACCGGCACGGTTGTCTCAAACCCGAGTTGGACCATTCCCAGCGAATCTCCAACCAGCAGCATGTCCACCGCGCCGGATTCAGCGAGAAGGCGTGCGATCGACGCGTCGTACGCCGTCAGCATCGTGATCTTCGAGCCGTTGGCTTTCCGAAGCACGACATCTGGAACTCGTAGCGGCTTTGGCATTCGGACAGTCAATTCGGCCGCTCAGCGGTAGGAATCTGCAAGCCGCTTTCGGAAAGCAGAGCGGCAAACGTGCCTGCAATGCGCCCGCCTCGGATGATGCCAATGGCTTTTCCCATTGTTTGATGTACCGATTTTATCTTGTCAGGGCAGGTAGCGTTGCCGGCTACTCCGTCTCACATTGACTCTTGACAATGCTAACCGGAGGAAAGATACTGGACCACCATACAAGTCTGTTTTTTGCCCACGAAGGCATTGCCGCGTTGAGCGATTTCAATTCATGGAACGCCGTGACCCCACTGGGCACACGGCGATGGGGATATATGCCTGTAAAAATACCAAAACTCTTGTTGTTCCTGCTTCTGACGATTTGCACTAGCGCGGTAGTACACGCACAGCTGACCGCCGACGCCAGCCTCAATGGTGTTGTGAAGGACAGCAGCGGTGGCGTGATACCGAATGTGCAGCTAAAACTTGAAAATCCCGCCACCCGGACGGTCCGCGAAACTCTCAGCGATTCGCAGGGTCAGTACCGATTCGATCTGGTTGCGCCGGGAACTTACAAGCTCACGGTATCGGTCGCGGGTTTTCTGACGAAGGTGATGCAAAACGTCACGCTTGCGATCGGTCAAACAACGACAAACAATGTTTCGCTCGACGTGGGTCAACAAACCCAAATCGTGACGGTGGAAGCGACAGCGCCGCTTCTGAATGCCGAAAAGACAGACGTAAGTACGTCGATTACTCCGCGCGAAGTCGAGGACCTGCCCCTCGTTGGGCGCGATTTCGCAAACCTGGCTTATCTTGCTCCCGGCGTTAAGATGAGTGACTCCTACGATCCAACCAAGAATCGGTACGCCATTCTTTCCGTCAATGGCGCGAACGGGCGCAACGTGAACGTGACCGTGAACGGTGTCGACAACAAAGACAACACGGTTGGGGGGCCGGTGATGCAGCTTCCACTCGAGGCCGTGCAGGAGTTCAACATCAGCACGCAGCGGTTCTCAGCTGAGAACGGTCGCTCGGAAGGCGCGGCGATCAATGTCATCACGAAGGCAGGAACCAACGATTATCACGGATCGGTGTTTGGATACTTCCGTGAAGGCGCTCTCGACACAGCTCAGAAAGTGCCGGACGGCACCGGCGGCTACACGGAGGAGAGCCCCGATTACAGCCGCCAATGGTTTGGCGGGTCGATTGGCGGCCCGTTGAAGAAAGATAAGCTGTTCGTCTTTTTTGCTATTGAGCGTGAACGGGAGGACCAGCAGCTTGCCGAGAGCGGTACTTCGTACAACGAGCTAGTGCTCGCGAAAAATGCCGGGCTGGCGGCTGAGCCTTCGCCAACAATCCCGCGGCCGTTCTATGAGACTCGCTACAGCGGACGCATGGACTGGACAATCAACGACAAAAACAGCGCTTACTGGAGCTACAGCTCGCAGGGCAATAACAGTTTGAACGACCAGTCCGATGGAACAGGCGATTTAACCAACGGCAACTTCACCACGAACCAGTTGCAGATTGCGAATTTCACCTTGAACTCCATCCTGTCCACCAGCACTGTGAATCAATTTACGGCCGGATATCAGTACTGGAACAACGTCATTGACAGCAACGTCTCGGCGCCACTGGTGGTGTTTCCGAGCGCATCGTTCGGCACTAATACCAACGTTCCGCAGCAGTCGTTCCAGCGCAAGTGGCAGTTCCGCGACGACATCTCGAAGACGGTGGGAAAGCACACCTTCAAAGCCGGCGCGGACTATATCTGGAACCCGGTGGAGGGCGGATTTTTTGAATTCAGCTCGACACTGGAAATTGACTTCGCACAAGATCCGAGCGCAATCCTGGGCGACACGGCCAAGTACCCGCAGGGCTTTTCGACGCCCGGGCTGGTGACCGGAATGGCGCTCGCCAATGGCGATCCATATTTTAAGGTGCCGACAAAACAGCTGGGCCTCTATTTCCAGGATGATTGGAAAGTTACGCCGCGGTTGACTCTGAATCTGGGCCTGCGTTGGGACAAAGACTTCAACATGATTGGCGGCTCCGACATCAAAGACAGCCGCACCTATCAGGAACTGGTGAAGCTGAATGATCCTCTGACAAATCCATACGTCAGCAAAATCGCACAAGACGATAACAAAGACTTCAGCCCGCGCATCGGATTTGCCTATGATCTGACGGGCGCCGGCAACCATGTGCTTCGAGGCGGAATCGGGCTGTACTACGGAAACGTCTTCCAGAACATTCCTTTGTTCATGGAGCAGATGGCGAACCCCACCGTCTTTCAGACCGTGATCAGCTTGTCGGCCCCAACCGATATCGTGACGGGGACGGGAATTCCTCTGGGGAACTGGCGTTATGGGGTGGATCCGATGCCCATCGCTCCGCCTCCGTCGGCCGAGCTGGCTCCGGGCAGTGTGGGGCGCCTGATCGACCCGAATTACCGGAACCCGGTAACGGAAGAGTTCAATTTCGGCTATAGCTGGGCGTTGACGACGAATTCTGTTTTCGAGGCGGAGTACACGTCTGTTTTCGGTTTGCATGAAAACAAGACCATTAACATCGACCAGAAGATACCGATAAACGGGCAGTGTTGCTTCCGGCCTCTCGATCCGGCTTTTGCCGCTTCCGGGCTTCCGGAAATGGCAAGTATCCGGAATGAAGAGTCCATCGGACGATCACGCTACAACGGCTTAAATCTCGTCTTCCGGCATCGCCTCAGTCACCGCATTTCTCTGGATGCGAACTACACGCTGTCCGGCGCATACTCGTTCAGCGGCGGAAGCACGTCGTTCCGAAACTATCCGCAGCTTTCGAACAACGCGCTGGCCTACTATGAATGGGGTCCGTCGCCGAACGATGAAAGGCACCATGTGACGATCAGCGGGATTGCGATGCTGCCGTTGGGAATCCAGCTGGCGCCCATTCTGCAGTTCGGCTCCGCCCGGCCCTATATCTTGACGAATTCGGCCAGTACCCTGAATACAGGCGGCGGCACGCAACCGGCAGTAGTGGTTCCTACCTATAACAAAACCGACTATCTGGCCTTTTCGGGCAACGATGCCGCGGCACAGAATTGCTTCTATGGCCTGAACGGGTATCCATCCGGCACTTGCACGTTGGCCCGCTACGATCCGCTGCGAGGTGATCCATTCTTCGAGCTGGATCTGCGTCTCTCGAAGGCTTTTCGATTCGGCGAACGGGCGAGGCTCGAATTGATAGGTCAGGCATTCAACCTCACGAATCGGGCCAACTACGGAAATGACTACAACAACAACATCGCCAGCCCAGGCACGTTCGGCCACCCCAGCGGATTTCTGAACCCGAGCAGCACCATCGTTCCACGATCGTTGTGGAGCGAATTCGGCTGCCGGTTCTCCTTCTGAACTTTAGGCGAACAGGGAGTGACTGGTGAGCGCGAGACCCGTGCCGACCAGCGCTCCCACGGCTACATCACTGAGGAAATGCATTCCTAACAGGATGCGTGAAGTCGCGACAGCAAAGGCGAAAAACAGCAGAATTCCAAGTAAAACCGGGTAGAACGCTCCAATCGAAGCCGCAACGGCGAAAGCGGTAATGGTGTGGCCGGAAGGGAACGAGAACTCGTCCGGCGGAAGCAGGTGAGCCCAGCAGTGGGGTTCAATCTCGCACGGGCGCTTACGCCCCGAAATCTTCTTCAGGGAAACGAAGATGCCAATCCCGGTAATGGCCGCCGAACCAGCAGCAGCAATTGCTGTAAAGCGGTCATCCCCGCCAAAAAGCAAGACGAGAACACCAATCACGTACCAAAGCCACCCGTCGCCGGCGCGTGTAGCCATAATTGCAGACAACCGGATCCACTTGGGAGCAGGCCACTTATTGACCTTCCGCATCAGCTTGTGATCGCGAACTGCGATGAAGTGAAGCATTGCCCGGGAAAATTAGCCGGTGTCTCTAAACCTTAGTGTAAGCAGAAACCGGATTTTCTACTCCTACGCTTTCGGTTGTAACGCCGGGCAATTACGAACTGGTGAATGAACGGCGAATCTTTCATCAACATTTCCCCAATTTCGTGTTTTAGACGGAATCCGGTTAGCATAAGGGGTTGCAGACTCAACCTACTGTCGCATTTGTGTATTTTGAGGCGGGTGGCGGACACCGGAGCGCCGCACTCGCCCTCGATGCCGTCGTTCGGTCCGAAAACTATGGTTGGAACGTCCAACTTGTAAATCTGCAGGAAGTTCTCGACTCTCTGGATATCTTCCGCAAGCTGACCGGCGTACGGATGGAAGATATCTACAACAAGATGCTGGCGAAGGGCTGGACCTTGGGATCGGGGATGCTGCTGCCCGTGATGCACGGGATCATCCGCCTCTATCACAGATCGCAAGTCAAACTTCTAGCGCGTTTTTGGGAAGAACATCATCCGGACATGGTTGTCTCGTTGGTTCCGAATTTCAACCGCGCGCTGTTTCAAAGTATGCAACTGGCGTTGCGCGGCCGCCCCTTGGTAACGGTTTTGACCGACCTGGCAGATTTCCCGCCGCACTTCTGGATGGAGCGGCAGCCCGAGCAATACTTCATCTGTGGAACCCGTCATGCCGCGGAACAGGCGCAGCAGCTGGGCCACCCGGCCGCACGAACCTTTCTAACCAGCGGCATGATTCTTCGGCCGAATTTCTATGCGGCGCAGCCGGAGGATCGAGGCGCGGAGCGGCGAACTCGCGGGCTTGATCCAAATCTGCCGACTGGCATTGTTCTGTTTGGCGGCGAGGGATCAAACGTCATGTATGCCATCGCCGAGCGCCTAGGCAACTCCTCGCTCGACCTACAGTTGATTTTGATCTGCGGGCGAAACGCGAAACTGAAGCGGCGGCTCGAAGCCCTGAAAACTCGAAACAAGCTTCACGTGGAAGGGTTCACCAAGCAGGTTCCCTACTTCATGTACCTTTCTGATTTCTTTATCGGCAAACCGGGTCCAGGCAGCATATCAGAAGCTCTGCACATGCGGCTGCCGGTAATTATTGAAAAGAACGCATGGACGCTGCCCCAGGAGCGCTTTAATGCTGACTGGGTAAAAGAAAGCGGCTTTGGTGTCGTGTTGAAGAACTTCCGCGAGATTGAAGCGGCGGCGCGAAATCTACTCGATCCGAAAACGCTGTCATGTATGTCGGGCCGCATTGCCGCACTGAATAATAAGGCCGCTTTTGAGGTGCCGCGAATTCTCGACAGCATCCTCGACGGCCAGCAGCAGGATGGAACAAATAGCAAAAAAGTCTCGTCTGTACCCGTTTGGGAGGGACCCTGTTGACGAAAAAAGGATTCCGGCCCAGCGCGTCGTTCTGGGAGGCGGGGCGGATCGCCATCGATTCCCTGCACAAGAATAAGCTGCGTAGTTTTCTGACATTATTGGGCGTGATTCTGGCTACCAGTACATTGATCGCCGTGACGTCGTTTATCCACGGCATGAACCTGTACATTGCAACGAAGTTCTCGGATATGGGCTCCGACGGCTTCCGCGTCGTGCGGATCGCTTTTATCGGCAATTGGGATCCCAAAAAGTTCCTCGAGATGCAGCGGCGCAATCCGCAGATTAAGCCAGAGGAATACCAGTTCCTCCGCGAAAACGCGCGGCTGCTGCAAAACGTCGGGATGGAGACCGATAAAGGCGTCAAAATCTCGTTTAACGGTCAAACGATGCAGGGCGTCGATGTGATGGGTATTACGGCCGATGTTCCAGTGATGAACGATATCCAAGTGGGACAAGGACGTGCAATTACCGATCAGGAAGTAAGGCGGCATTCCCCGGTGGCGTTCCTCGGCAACGACGTCAGCGAACACTTCTTCGAAGGGCGGGATCCGATAGGTAAGACGATCCAGATTGACGGTGTTCCGTATGAAGTAGTCGGCGTCGCGAAAACAAAAGGAAGCGTCTTCGGGCAGTCGCAAGACAAGTTTGTGATGGTTCCGATCTACTCGTATTTCAAAACGTATGGGATGCGCAGCGGCATTGAGATCATTGCAAAAGCGCGTGATCCTAGACAAATCGACGAAGCGGAAGACGAAGTGCGCATGCTGTTGCGCGTATACCGGCACCTGAAACCCGGCGATGACGATACCTTCACTATGTTTGGCTCGGACACGTTCGCCACGGCCTGGAAAAACCTGACAGGCGCGATTGCGGCAACTGCACTGGGCGTCGTCTCCGTGTTCCTGGTAGTCGGCGGAATCGTCATCATGAACATCATGCTTGCCGTCGTTACCGAGCGGACGCATGAAATCGGGATTCGGAAATCTTTGGGCGCGCGGCGCCAAGATATCCTCAGCCAATTCCTGGTGGAATCGGCGGTTCTTTCGCTTTCCGGCGGAATTGCGGGTGTGATCATCGCGTACGTGCTCACGATTGTGGTCCGTGCGGCGACACCGCTGCCGATGGAGATGCCTGCCGCCGCGGTGGCGTTAGGCGTAGGGTTATCGGTCGTCACCGGATTGTTTTTCGGAATTTACCCGGCATCGCAGGCATCGAAGCTCGATCCGATAGCCGCGCTGCGAGCCGAATAGCCTTGGAGACAAATCATGAATAGCGCGGTCGCCCTTCGGAACAACGTTGCACTGGCGCTCGATACCATCCGCGCACACAAGATGCGGACCTTTCTGACGATGCTCGGCGTCATCATCGGCACCGGCACAATCATTGGGGTAGGGGCCATTCTCACAGGCTTCGACGGCGCCGTGACCAACGTGATCCGCAGTCTCGGCCCCAATTCCATCATTGTGTCCCGGACCCCCGCGTTTCAAACGACTGATCTTACGCCCGAGCAGCGTGCCCGCAAACAACTGACCTATGACGATGCGGAAGCGCTTCGCGCCGCGTGCGTTAACTGCATGCAGGTATCAGCCATGGCTTGGCCGAACCATTTTCCGATTGTTACCAAATACAAGGGCAACGCCGTTTACCAGACCCAGTTGCGCGGTGTCGAAGAGTCTTTTGCAAAGACGGGACAAATCGACATTGCTCAAGGCCGATTCTTCACCGAGGTAGAAGACCGGCATCGAGAGCCCGTCGCGTTAATCGGTGCGGACGTGCAAAAAGGTCTATTCGGAGAAGAGAACGCCATTGGCAAAGAGATTAACGTGGACGGCGAACAGTTTCGGGTTCTAGGAACGCTTGTCCGTCCAGCCGCGTCGTTTTTCGATAGCTCCGATAATCGTGTTCTGGTTCCGTTTTTTTCGATGCGAAAAGCCTACCCGAATGCTAAAGACATTGCATTCGTGATAACCGCCGCCGACGGGCGAGTTCCGCAAACCGTGGATGAAATCCGCGCCATTTTGCGCGTGCAGCGGCACGTGAAACCCGCCAAGCCGGCGGACTTCGAAATGTCCACCTCGGAGCAGATGGTGGAGCAATTCCGCAGCATCACCGCGATGACGTTCCTTGTAATGATTGTCCTCAGCTCGATCGGCCTACTGGTGGGCGGAATCGGAGTGATGAATATCATGCTCGTTTCCGTAACGGAGCGCACCAGAGAGATTGGCATTCGCAAAGCAATCGGTGCGCGGCGCATCGATATTGTGGTTCAGTTTCTCTCCGAAGCAGCGGTTCTCACCGGGTTGGGAGGATTGTTCGGCCTCGTGCTCGGATGGGGCATTGCCTTATTGAGCAAACTGATATTTACTTCGCTGCCCACGACGGTGCCGGCATGGGCCGCAATTTCGGGTATTACAGTTTCCGTCGGTGTGGGGCTCTTCTTCGGTATCTGGCCGGCAAGCAAGGCCGCGAAACTGGATCCGGTGACCGCGCTGCGCTACGAGTAATACAGTAAACAGATGAATCGGCGACGATTTGTCTCGCATTTAGCCGGAGCTGCAGGCTGCGTTGCCTTTCAAAGCAACACATCTTTTGCGGCCGAAGATAGAGGGCCTCAGCCGGATCGGGACGTAAGACGCGTCCTGGTGATGTTTAAGTGTCATCTGGACGTAGGCTTTATCGATACGCAGGCAGCCGTCATCCACAAATACTTCAAACAATATTTTCCTCAGGCCATTCAGCTTGCGAGCACGCTACGGCAGAGTGGCGAGGAGCGGTATGTCTGGACCACGGGTTCCTGGCTGGTCTACGAATACCTGGAGCAGGCGAGCACCGGCGAGCGAAAGCGCATGGAACAGGCGATTGCAGCGGGCGACATTGCCTGGCACGCTCTTCCCTTCAGCTGGCAGACTGAGCTGCTAACGCGCTCCGCGATTAGCGGTGCAATCGGATTTTCGAAGTCGCTCGACCGGCGCTTTGGCCGAAATACAACTGGGGCGAAAATGACGGATGTCCCTGGACATTCACGCGGACTCATTGCGCCGCTTGCTGAAAGTGGCGTGACGTTTCTGGATATCGGCGTGAACTCGGCGAGCACCCCGCCGGACGTGCCGGATGCGTTTGTCTGGAAGGATCCAAATGGCGCATCCATTGTGATGATGTATCACCGCCGCGAGTATGGCGGCATCGTTTCCGTTCCGCAATCCGATTTGGCTGTCGCGGTTGAGGTACGCGACGACAACTCGGGGCCGCATACGACGGAGGAAATTCACAAGATCTATGCGGACCTTCGGAAGAGATTTCCCAACGCGACGTTACAGGCTTCGAATCTGACTGAAATCGCAAATGCAGTGCAGCCGTATAAGGGCGCGCTGCCTGTGTTGACGCAAGAAATCGGGGACACCTGGATCTATGGTGTGGCCAGCGATCCGGTCAAAGTCGCGCGTTATCGAGAACTATTAAGATTGCGGACGGATTGGATCAAACACCGCAAGCTGCAGGTGGGAGACCCGGTCGATCTCGCGTTCCTCTCGAAGTTTGCTTTAGCCGCTGAGCATACCTGGGGAACCGACACGAAAACCTGGCTTGATTTCGATCACTACACGCCGGATGCACTTGCGCAAGTGTTGGAACAACCTCATTACAAAACAGTGACCGGCAGTTGGGTTGAGAAGCGTGCCGATATCGACGACGGAATTGCATTGCTGCCGTCTGCTCTACGCGCAGAGGCGACAGCCGCCGTTGCGAAGTTGCGGCCAACAATTCCCGATATGACGCTTCTGCAGCCTCATGATGCCGCGACTCCGATCGCGACAAAGCATTTCCTGATTGGCTTAGATCCGGCAACGGGAGAAATCGTGCGCTTGCGAGGCAAAGCTCATCGCGAGTGGGCTTCCCATGACCATCCGCTGGGTTCCTTCACTTACCAGACTCTCTCGAAGCACGACTACGATCGCTTTCTCGCCAGCTATATTACGGTTCAAACGGATTGGGCGCCGAAAGACTTCGGCAAACCGAACATTGAAAAGTTTGGTGCAGAGAGCCGGATTTGGAAGACGAAGCTTACAAAATGCCTGACCGGAGAAGACGAGCGCGAACACCGAATTGTGCTTCAGATGCACATCGATCACCCGAGCACTGACTTGCCGTCGAATGCGGCGTGGCCGACGCAGTTGTATTTAGAGCTAGTTCTTCCGAAGAAAGAGTCGAAGATTTTTGTTAATTTGACATGGCTCGGTAAGCTCGCGAATCGGCTGCCGGAGGCCATCTGGTTCAGCTTCAATCCCATCGCACCCGAAGCACAAAGCTGGCTGCTTTCAAAAGTAGAACAGTCTGTTTCGCCGATGGATGTGGTTTCTGGCGGCAACCGCCATATGCACGCGCTTTCGAATGACATTCGTTACCACGACGGCAAAGGCAGCTTCGCTGTTGAAACATTGGATGCGCCGTTGGTCGTGCTGGGAGAGAAATCGCCGATCTATTTTTCAAATGAGCAGCCGGATCTCTCGAAGGGTATTCACTTCAGCCTTTTCAACAATGGATGGGGGACAAATTATGTGCAATGGTTTGGAGAGGATATGCGGTTCCGGTTTGTAATCGAGGCTTGACAACTCAAGATATCAGGTTTTCCGGCCATGAATGCTTCGGGTAGCGCCGTCCGAGTTCACGCCTTAGCTGCGGATATAGATTCTTCCAGAAACTGACAAGGTCTGTTGTCACCTGCACCGGGCGATGATTCGGTGCGAGTAAGTGAACAACCAACGGAACTCTCCCTCCTGCGACGGAAGGAGTCTCGCGCATGCCAAAGAAATCCTGCAGGCGCGAGGAGACGGATGGGGGCCGGCCATCATGATACTCGATCCGGGCGCGGCGTCCGTTCGGAAGAACGATATGAGATGGTGCAATCTCGTCCACAACCCGCATTGGCAGCATTGCTTGCATCGTCGCGATCAGGCCTCGATTGCGCGCTGCCACACGAAGATCGTTGAAGCTCGTTGCGCCTTCCGCCAGCTGGCGTAGCGCGTTCGCGATCAAATCAGCCGGCTTATTTAGGTTTCCGTACTGCTGGGCAAAGTCGACACGGCGCAGAAAATGTGCGAACTCGTCGGCGTCTGCAAAGCGCTCTGCACCTGCTTCGAGCGCCTTGCTCGCGAGCAGATCCGCTGCCGCGGTGGGATCGGTCGGAGAACCGCGCGACTCGTCGATAATCAATTCGTCATAGCGAAGCCGGTTGATTTGTTCGACGCGTTCTGCTTCCCGATTCCAGGCCATCTCTTCGTAAGCTTTCACCCGATCGGGAAAGAAATCCAGCAGCCAATCCGGCTCAATCGGAACCGCTATGCGAATCAGCGGCTGATCGGTATGGTCGTCTACTTCGATGGCGGCGAAAAATTCAGAAGTCACCGCACTTGCGCGATCCAGTTTCGCCGACGTGCCGTTCGAAAGCAGGCAGACTTCACCGCGGCGGCGCGCCACCCGGTCGGGACACGCAAGCAGCAGGGCTTTTTCGAGCGCATGTGCTTGTGGCTTGGCTTTCGTAGGCGGAATCAAATTCCTAAGCTGCGCCTGTAAACGCCGGACGGGATACGAAGCTTCCGCCGCGAGCACAGCATCGACATCCGAAACAAAGCGCCCGCGCCTGCTCTCATCCAGCCGGACGCGTCCTTCGGAAAGGCGGGCGGCAAGCTCCACTCCTTCCCGAGCAGCTCCAAATTCCACCGCTGCTAGAAGAAACCGCGCCAGACGTGGATGCAGCGGTAAACGGCCAGCCTGGGTCCCTGATGCCGTTACTTTGCCTTTGGCATCAATGAAGCCAAGCCGCTCCAGCAGAACCGTTGCTTGGCTCCGCAACTCCAACGGCGGCTCGACTAACCAATTCAGCTCATCCCAGCTAACGCCGAAGGCTGCCAGTTGCAAACTCATTTGCGCAAGGTCGGCGCGCAAGATTTCAGGTGCAATATTTGGAGGCCGGCGGACAAAATCGCTCTCGGGATAGAGTCTTACCGCAATGCCGGCACGAGTTCGCCCCGCACGGCCGGCGCGCTGAATTGCCGATGCCTGGCTGATCTTTTCGACTTGCAGGCGTGAGAGGCCGCTCCATGGAGAATGCGAGAGAACGCGCGCTAGCCCACTATCCACCACCGCATCGACGCCGTCAATGGTGATCGAGCTTTCGGCGACATTAGTAGAACAGATGATTTTGCGTTGCCGCGCGGGCCCAACCGCCGCATCTTGTTCTTCTGGGTTCAGATCGCCGTGAAGAGGCAAAAGCAGCGCACCGGCTTGACGAGCGAGTGGATCGCAAGCGGTCATCGTACGCCGGATCTCCGCGGCGCCTGGAAGAAACACGAGCGTGTGCCCTTGCTGATTTGCAAAGATTTTGGCAACTGCGTTCGCAACTTGCTCTTCGAGCGGCGCGGCCGAATGCGGCGTGTATTCCATCGCAACCGGAAATATGCGGCCCGGCGCTTTGATCAATGCGGCGCCGTCCAGTTGCTGGGTAAGCTGTTCTCCTCCTAAAGTGGCCGACATGATCAGAAGGCGTAAGTCACTTCGTTCCTTGTGGAGTTTTCGTAACAGCGCAAGAGCGAGGTCTGTTTCGAGGTGACGTTCGTGGAATTCGTCAAGCACGACAACTTGCACATGCTCCAACCGCCGATCGGACAGCAGGCGGCGAGTCAAAACTCCTTCCGTCAGGAACCATAGCTTCGTCTGTTGACTACCAACTTCTTCATGCCGAACCTGGTAGCCGACGCTTGCGCCGACCGGCTCGCCCATCTCCTCAGCGACACGTCGGGCGGCCATGCGAGCGGCGAGGCGGCGCGGCTCCAGAACGTAAATCTCCGTGAAACCGGCAGAGAGCAAAGCTGCCGGAACGTGCGTTGTTTTTCCGGCGCCAGGTTCGGCTTCCAGCAAAACGATTGGCTGATTCTTGATGCGATCGACAATCTCCGGCAACAACGGATCGATCGGGAGCGGACTTCGCGCCATCATAGGAAAAGATAGCGCGTGTATTCACTTCACCTGGAATGTTCGCCCGAAGATGTAGACTTCGTGTCCGCTGAGTTGTGGGAGTACGGAACGCAAGGCATTCGCGAACTCGATTATGGGGACAAAACGCGGCTGATTGCCGGATTCGAAAGGAATGCGCGCCGTCTTGAATTGATGCAGAAATTCGCTGCCTACTCGCCGGCGTGGGAACAGGAGGACGCAATCGATTGGGTGCAGCATACGCATGATGCATGGCCGCCCCGCGAAGTAGGCCAACGTATTTTTCTAGTGCCGCTTTGGTCGGAGGAGCTCACGCCGCAAGGTCGAGTCCGGGTGGTTCACAATCCAGGCCTTGCCTGCGGCACAGGGGAACATCCGTGCACTCAGCTTGCGTTGATCGCGATGGAAGAGAACGTTACGCCCGGAGCCCGCGTTGTTGACATCGGTGCCGGTTCGGGCGTGCTCTCTGTTGCGGCTCTGATTCTGGGCGCGCGAAATATTGTGGCCACGGACATCGACGAAGCGGCTATTCCCGCTGTGCGAGAGAACTTTGAGCTAAATGGTGTAAGCGGTGGCTTGGTCGTGGGGTCGGCAGACTGTCTTCGCGACGGCTGTGCGGACCTGACGATCGCTAATATCAGCGGCACAGTGCTGCTGGGCATTCTGGAAGACCTGGTGCGCATAACATCTCCGGAAGGCTGGCTGATTTTGACGGGCTTTCCTGAAGCCGAGTTTGCTTATTTTCGAAACGTATTTCCGGAATCCGTTGTTACCGCGATCAATGAGTGGCGCTGCCTCGTGACGAAGCCTTCTTTGCGCGGTGCGCTGTAGCGGGCTTCTCTGAACCGCTTTGCAATCTCTCCAGCGCGTCCTCCACTCTTTGGCCGCCTTCGAGCACCGGCGCAAACAAATCGCCCACACGCTCAAACCGTTCCACGACGTTGTCAATGTGAAAATCCGTCGGCCGCAGCCCGCGCTTTACTTCCTTCCAGTCCAACGGTGTCGCCACGGGCGCTCCGTCGTGCGCGCGAATGACATAAGGCGCGGCGATGGTTTTGCCCGTTCCAATCTGTAGATAGTCGAAATAGACGCGGCCTTTCTTTCGTTTATCGACGCTGCGCGGAGTGGTGAATAAGTTCGGTTCGCGCCCCAACGTCAAGTGGGAGATCAACTCGGCGAAGCTGCGTACCTGTTCGAAGGTGTAGATCGGTTCCAGGGGCACATAGACGTGCATGCCATCACCGCCTGTCGTCTTCGGATAACCTTTAAGGCCAAGCGTGGAAAGCACTTCGCGCACCAACAAAGCCGCATCCACCAGCAGATCGAAAGACGCATCCACTGGATCCAGATCGAGCAGCATCCAATCGGGATGATCCAGATTTCCGACGCGGCTCATCCAGGGGTTCTGGTCAATGCAGCCGAGGTTGGTCAGGTACAGCAAGCCGGCGCGATTGTCCGCCAATGGATATTGGTTCACCTTTGGCGGATGATGCTCCGTAATGGGCGTGCAGCGCAGCCAATCTGGAAAGTGAGTACCGGCGTTCTTCTGAAAGAAATAATCCGCCGCAATGCCGTTCGGATATCGCTTCATCGACAGCGGCCGGTCCTTTAGATGCGGCAGCAGCCATGGCGCTACGCGATCGTAAAACGAGAGCAGGTCACGCTTTTTCCAACCGTCTTTCGGAAAGAACACCTTGTCGAGGTTCGTGAACTTCAGCACGTGCCCGTCGATGGTCGCCGTCAGCTCGCGTCCGCTCCAATCGAGGTCCGAAGCTTTAGATGGAGGCGGACCCGCCGGCTCCTCAGCCTCTTCCTTCATCACTTCGCTGGACGCTTTGTCGTTACGCAGACCAACGAATACGGGGGCGCGTAACACGCCATCCTGAGTCCACTCCAGAAACCGCACCTCGCAGACGATCTCCGGTTTCACCCAGGTGATGCCTTTGATGCGCGGTGTCTTGTAAAAAGGTGAGGACTTCGTGATGAGAGGCTGCAACAAATCGTTAATGCGCTTCATTAGCTTCTGGTCGAAGCCTGTCCCCACCTGTCCTGCATGGCGCAGGCCATGCTCATCGTGAACGCCAAGCACTAGCGCGCCGAAGTAATCGCGCTCGCCTTTGGTAAACCCTGCGATGACGAATTCCTGTTCGTTCAGCACCTTCAACTTCAGCCAATGACGATGGCGGCCGCCTTTATAAGTGCTGTGCTTATCCTTCGCCAGCAGGCCTTCGAGGCCCATCTCACGGGCGGCTTGAAACATACTCGCTCCGTCGGCGTCGAAAACTTGAGAGATCCGGACGTGATCGCCGGGGGTCACCAGCTGTTGTAAGAACTGGCGACGCTGTTCCAGCGGAACGGCGCAGAGATCGTAGCCGTCAGCATACAGAACATCGAAGAGAAACAGCGTGACCGGAGTCGTCTCCATCAGGCGCGGCACATTAGTCAGGTTCGCTCCGATGCGGGGCTGAATTGCGTTGAAGTGGCTGAGCCCCTTTTCGTCCAGAACGCAAATCTCACCATCCAGCCAGGCCGTCTCGGCGCTTACCAGCGAAGGCAGCGACAGCAGCTCGGGATATTGGCGTTCGCAGCGGTTGCCGCGCCGGGTTTCTATCTCCAACTGGCCGTTCGCAATGCGGCACAACGCACGCACGCCATCCCATTTGATCTCGTACGTCCACTGACTTCCCGAGGGCGGCTCGGTAACGGCGGTGGCGAGCATAGGCTCCAACGATTTCGGGAATGGAGCCTTCTTCGCGCCACTGAGGTCGGAAGCTTGCAACGCAGAAAGGTTGTTGGCAATTTCGTCTTGAGTCCGCTTCGTCTTCACGCTCCAGCCGAACTGGTCGATATCGTAATCCGGTTGCGCGAATTCATCCTGTTTTTTGATCAGCAGCCACTCATTCTGTTTGCCGTCGCGCGACTTTTTCATGTGTACGATCGCAAACGAGCCGTTCAGCTTGGTTCCATGCAAGGTGAACTTGAAGTCGCCACGTTCCAACTGGCCGACAGCATCGGGTTCGCCCAGCACCTCATACGTGCCCTGATCCCAAAGCATGACGCTGCCGCCGCCGTATTCGCCTTTCGGAATGTTGCCCTCAAACGTGCCATAGCTAAGCGGATGATCTTCCACTTTCATGGCAAGCGACTTACGCTTAGGATCGAGGCTTGGCCCTTTGGGCACGGCCCAACTCACCAATACGCCGTTCACCTCCAACCGGAAGTCGTAGTGCAGGCGGGTGGCATCGTGGCGTTGCACGCAGAAGAATCCGCCCCGCGCGCCGGAGTGGGCGGGTTCCACCGGAGGCGGTTCCGGGGTCTTTTTGAAATCCCGCTTCTGTGCGTATTCCTTTAAAGCCATGCGGCAGTCAACCTATGCTAAGGATTTTCTCGCATCGCCAAAGGCCGTATGCTCCGTCGGCAAAGCATTGAACCTGTTACGATGAGGGGCAGCCACCCTGGATAAGGGATCATCGGATAATCCCAACCTCGCTCGCGCATGACGATTCGGACCACATCCGGAATACTTTCCGAGATTATTCAGCATAAAAAACAGGAAGTCGAGGAACTGCACGCCCATGCTGCGTTCCTGGAACAGCAGGCGTATGAACGCAGAGCCCCCGTTCGCCCATTTGCCGAGGCTCTGCGGAAAAATAACCCGGCGATCATTGCCGAAGTGAAGAAAGCATCCCCGAGCAGAGGAGTGTTGCAGGAGGATTTTCATCCAGCCCGGATCGCATATTCTTATCAGGACGGCGGCGCCATCTGCATTTCCGTCCTGACAGATAAAAAGTATTTCCAAGGCTCATTGGCCGATCTTGAGGCAGCTCGGGCAGCCGTCACGATTCCGGTACTGCGAAAGGATTTCGTAGTCGACCGGCTGCAAATATTCGAAGCGGCGGCTCATGATGCGGATGCCATTCTGCTGATTGCGGCAGTGCTCGACGTGCCGCAGCTGACGCTTTTTCGGGAACTGGCGCATTCATTTGGTTTAGCTGCGCTGGTTGAAGTGCACGATTCAGACGAATTGAAGAAAGCTATCGATTCAGGCGCCGAGATAATCGGAGTCAATAATCGCAATTTGGAAACGTTTGAAGTGACGCTCGATACCTCGCTACGCCTCAGCTATCAGATGCCGGCAAACGTCATCCGAGTCAGTGAGAGCGGCATCTTCACGCGAGCACATATTGACATGCTCAGCGAGGCCGGCTTTCAGGCATTTCTGGTGGGCGAGTCCCTGATGAAAGCGTCGAATCCTGCTTCTGCATTGCACGACCTTCTGCAACACGCACATGCCAGACATTGAGACATTCATCGTCAAGGTCTGTGGCATCACCTCGGCAGAGGACGCTCAAGTCGCGGTGGAGGCGGGTGCGAACGCGCTCGGGTTCAATTTCTATCCCAAGAGTCCGCGTTATGTGACGCCGGCGCAGGCGCGAGCCATTGTCGAAGAAGTGCCCGGCCGGTATCTTCGCGTCGGCGTCTTCGTGAATGTGGCTGAACCCGAATTACTGACCATTGCGGACGAAGCAAAGTTAGATGTGTTGCAACTGCACGGCGATAGCTGTGAGATTCCACGCGGAAGCCGCTATCGGATCTGGCGGGCGATTCCGGGCGAAACTGCCGCGGTCGATACGAATGATGGCATCGAGGCTTATTTGCTGGACACGGCTACACCCGGGTTCGGTGGTTCCGGCAAGACGTTTCGCTGGGAACTGGCATCCGCATTCCAGCGGCGTGTCATTGTCGCGGGGGGATTGGACGCTGGGAACGTGGCGTCTGCAATTGAGGCGTTGCATCCATGGGGCGTGGATGCCTGTTCGCGGCTGGAATCGCGTCCCGGAAGGAAAGATCGGCGGCGCGTCGAATCGTTCATTCACGCCGCCTTCCAAGCATCGCAAGCGAAAATGGTAAGCAAATGAACTCTGTGCCGGATGCCCTCGGACATTTTGGGCCCTACGGGGGACGCTACGTTCCCGAAGTATTGATGTCCCCGATTGAGGAGCTTGAGGCGGCTTATCTCCAAGCGCGATCGGATCCGGAGTTTCAGCGCGAATTAAAGTCGCTGCTGGCGGACTACGCCGGCCGGCCAACACCGTTGTATTTCGCGAGTCATTTGACGAAGGAACTCGGTGGCGCCAGCATTTGGCTGAAACGGGAAGACCTGCTACATACCGGGGCGCACAAGATCAATAACTGCCTAGGGCAAATTTTGATCGCACGCCGCATGGGCAAGGCGCGCATTATCGCGGAAACAGGCGCAGGCCAGCATGGCGTCGCCACCGCAACTGTCTGCGCGCTCTTCGGCATGGAGTGTGTCGTCTATATGGGCGAAGAAGACATGCGGCGGCAGCGCCTGAATGTCTTCCGGATGCGGCTGCTGGGCGCCAAAGTTGCCGGTGTCGCGAACGGGAGCCGCACACTGAAAGATGCCGTCAGCGAAGCGATGCGGGACTGGGTAACAAACGTGAAAAACACGTATTACCTGCTCGGCTCCGCCCTTGGTTCGCATCCCTATCCGATGATGGTGCGCGATTTCCAACGGGTGATTGGCGATGAGCTACGCGCGCAGTCATTGGAAAAAATGGGGCGCTTACCGGATGCGCTCTTCGCCTGCGTCGGCGGAGGCAGCAATGCCATCGGTGTTTTTTATCCTTTCCTGAGCGACACGCAGGTCCGGCTGGTCGGAATCGAAGCTGGAGGGCGCGGTGAAGAATTAGGCGACCACGCAGCGCGCTTCCGGGGAGGTTCACCCGGCGTGCTGCAAGGCGCGCTCAGCTATCTGCTTCAGGACGAAGATGGGCAGGTGGGGCTCACGCATTCTGTGTCCGCAGGCCTCGATTACGCGCTCATCGGTCCTGAGCATGCGTGGCTGCACGATCAGCATCGGGCGGAGTATGTTGCCGTAAGCGATGCCGAAGCGCTTGCCGCGGCGCGCCTTCTTGCCCGAACCGAAGGAATCATTCCGGCTCTCGAATCGTCGCATGCGGTTGCGGAAGCGATTCGCCGCGCTCCCTCGGAGCCCGATGCCACCTATGTCATCAATATCTCCGGCCGGGGCGACAAAGATATCGATATCTATCGCGAATACATGCCGGATGTCGAAGCCTGATGAGTGTGCAGACGCGCACGCGCATCGGGAGCCTTTTTGAGAACGCAAAAGGGCAGGGAACTAAACCTTTCATCGCCTACCTGACAGGAGGCGATCCGACGCCCTCCCGGACCGCTGAGCTGATCCTTGCGCTCGAGCGCGGCGGGACGGATCTGATCGAACTCGGTGTTCCTTTTTCCGATCCGATCGCGGACGGACCAGTGATTCAGCGGGCTTCCGAGCGAGCCCTTGCCGCGGGGACCAGGCTGCCGAATTTGCTGGAGATCGTGCGCCAGGTGCGCCGCACTTCCGAAATTCCGATTCTGTTGTTCAGTTATATGAACCCGCTGCTTCGATATGGTTTCGACAAGTTGGGCGCGGACGCAAGCGGCGCCGGCATTGACGGAGTGCTGATGACTGATTTGTGCGTTGAAGAAGCGGAGGAGCCGGTGGGACGTCTGCGCCGCCATGGGCTGGATACGGTGTTCCTGGCTGCTCCCACCAGCAGTGAGCGCCGGCTTCAATTAGTCGCCGAACACTCTTCCGGATTTGTGTATCTGGTCTCGCGCACTGGGGTTACCGGCGAGCAGCAATCTGTTTCCGAAGCGGCGGCGCCCCTGGCGAGTCGGATGCGGGGAATAACGGAACTACCGCTGGCCGTAGGTTTCGGGATTAGCACGCCCGAACAGGTGGCAGAAACAGCGCGGATCGCCGATGGAGTCGTCGTGGGTAGCTCAATTGTCAAATGCATCGAAGTCAATGCTGAAGCGCCCGATCTTCCGGCGAAGCTCGAAACATTCGTCCGCCATCTGACCTCGCTGTTACCAGCAAAGTTACGCTAAAGGAACGGCATGAGTCACTTTGGGACAGAGGACCTCGCGCGCTGCCGCGACCGTATCGATCAGATTGACGCTCAGCTTGTCGAGTTGCTGAATGAGCGTACGGTGATCGTCGAAGAAATCGGAAGAATCAAGCAGCATTTGACGCTTGCTATCTACGAACCCAAGCGGGAGGAAGAAGTCTTTGCCAATATTACGCGGCGGAATAACGGTCCGTTATCAACTGAGGCCCTCAAGCATATCTTCGAACGCATTATCGACGAAATGAGGACCGTGCAAAAACTGAAGATGCTCGAACGCAGCGCCGATTCGGCAAGCCATTAACCATGCTGGTTGTCATGCAGGAGGGCGCAACAGACGCCCAGATCGAGTCGGTCATCAATCGTCTCGTCGAGATGGGTTTTACGGTACACCGTTCTACCGGCGTTCGTCATACCGTCCTCGGCGGCGTCGGACCTTTGGACGACTTCGACCCCGCAGCATTCGAAGTGTTGGAGGGCGTAAAGGAATGCCACCGTATCGTCTCTCCGTACAAACTTGCCAGCCGTAACTTCAAACCGGGCGGAACGGTGATTGAGTTGGGCAAGGTCCAAATCGGCGGCTCAAGGGTGATTTCGATGGCTGGTCCGTGCAGCGTTGAAAGCATCGACCAGATCGACCGGGCGGCGGAGATCGTAGCTACGGCCGGCGCTCAGGTCATACGCGGCGGAGCGTTCAAGCCGCGAAGCTCGCCGTATAGTTTCCAGGGATTGGGAGAGCGCGGCCTGGAGATCATGCGCATCGCCGCGGACCGGCATGGGTTGCTGGTCATCAGCGAGGTGATGGACCAGAGCCAAATTCCGCTGCTACTGCAGTATTCGGACATTCTCCAGGTAGGAGCGCGCAATATGCAGAACTTCAATCTGCTCCGTCAGCTTGGAACGGTACGGAAACCGGTCCTGTTGAAGCGTGGCATCGCCGCCACGATTGAGGAGCTCTTGCTTTCGGCCGAATACGTTCTGTCTGGCGGCAACTATCAAGTGATGCTGTGCGAACGCGGCATTCGAACTTTTGAGACCAGCACCCGTAACACGATGGACATTGCCGCCATGCCTGTGCTGCAGCGTCTCACTCACCTGCCGGTGATTGCCGATCCGTCGCATGGGACCGGCAGGCGCGAATACGTGGCACCCATGGCACGGGCGGCCGTTGCAGCCGGCGCCGATGGGCTTCTGATCGAAGTACATCACGATCCCGATCACGCGATGAGCGACGGTGCGCAAACGTTACCCCCGGAGCAGTTCATGGACTTGATGCAGCAGGTGCGGGCCGTAGCCGCCGCAGTCGGCCGATCGGCTTAACTGTTTGGCATGAACAGAGTTGCCATCGCGGGGGTTGGCTTAATCGGCGGCTCTTTCGCGCTTGGACTGCGCAAAGCGGGCTTCCTGGGTGAACTCACGGGCATCAGTTCGCCATCCACGATTCAAGCGGCGATTGCCCGCGGCGTTATCACACGTGGCACAACGCTCGAAGAGGCAGCCGCATCTGCTGACGTCATTTACCTGGCGCAGCCAATCGATCAGATTTTGCGAACGCTCGAACGGCTTGGGCCAATAGCGCATTCGGGTTGCCTGATCACCGATGCCGGCAGCACGAAGTCTCTCATCGATGCAAAAGCCAACGAGTGTCTTCGCTTCGCAACATTTCTTGGCGGTCATCCCCTGGCGGGCAAAGAGCAGCGGGGTGTAGAGCATGCCGACGGGGATTTGTTCCGCCATCGTCCGTATGTCCTGACGCCCTCTTCAAAGCCATCAGCGATTGCCGAGCAGCTTCGCAAATGGCTCACCCAGATGGGCGCTTCAATCGTAGATATGACTCCCCAACATCACGATAAAACCGTCGCATTGACGTCACACCTGCCACAACTTCTTTCGACAACACTAGCCATATCACTAGCTCATAGCGGGGAGGACTCGGTTACGCGGATTTTCGGGCCCGGCCTGATCGATATGACGCGGCTGGCACTGAGTACGCCGGATCTTTGGACGAGCATTCTCGAAACGAACCGTCCGTCTGTACTGGAAGCGTTAAGGCTTTTTCAGAACGAATTATCTCAGGTAGTAACCCTGTTCGAATCCGGAGATATTACTCAACTGTTTGCCACGGCTGCCGACTTCTCGAGAAAGATCCGGAAGGCGTAGAAAAGGTGCCTGCAGCGAAAGTTTATAGAATACTAGAACTTTCTCGTGTGTTTCATGGAGTCTAAACGTATAATCGAACAATCGAGGATCGTCGTGAACACTCTCACTGCCATCGCGCGTGGTGTATTAGTTCAACTACCCGAAGTTACCCGTTTAGCGTCGCTGCGTCGTTCTACCAACCTCTTTTCTCAAGGCCAAATCGGCGATTCAGTGTATCTGATCGAAGATGGCTTAGTGAAGTTGACCCGCACCAATAATCACAACGGCCGCATTATCATCGCCGTATTGGGCGGCGGCGACATCATTGGAGAAGAGGCTCTGACAGACGACTCTCCTGCCTACTACGCCGATGCTGAGGTTCTAACACCGGCATCAGCGTATCGGATACCTCGGGATGTTCTAACCCGTACGCTCAGTACCAATCCCGAGCTAAGTGCGGCGTTTATGAGCGCACTCATTCATCAAAAACGCGTGCTTGCCGAAAAGGTAGAGTTACTCTGCCTGCAAGACGTCGAATATCGAATCCTTCACTATCTGGCGGAGCTATCTTCACTCCTAAGGCCCGCGCCAGGCGGGGAAGGATACCAGCTGCCAATCACGCAACTCGAATTGGCCGATCTGATTGGAGCAACGCGCGAGACTACGTCTACGACATTGAATCAATTGGAGCGCCGTGGGTTGGTCAAGTTGTCCCGGCGGCTGCTTACGATCCCATCGCCGGTCACGTTGCGCGCTGCTGCAGCGGCGAGAACGAACGGTCAAAGTGCCGCTGGAGCCAGCGCGAGCGGAGTCCTCTAAGGCATAGGCAAAACGAACGCCTGTGCCATGGTTTGCGGCAATGGACAAAATCCTAAATGATAGCGCGAATGCGCCTCTAATATAGGCATAAAAAGTTTTCCTGCAATTTTTGTAAGCTATTGATTAATAAACTTCTCACTTGCTGCAGTCGTATCCATCTGCTAGAGTGTAAGGCAGATTTTCAGATGCAAGCTGGTTGTAATCCTGCGAGCCCTGAGTTGGTATAAAGGGGCTTCGCGCTCCTCTACCATTCTCGGGTGCCACGGGCATTCATCTCGCATCACCCACAGGAGATAGTAGTGAGAGAAAAAGGTGTAGTGAAATGGTTTAACGCCGCGAAGGGCTATGGATTTATCCAACGCTCCAATGGCGATGATGTGTTCGTCCACTTTTCCGCCATCCAGATGAACGGTTACCGGACGCTGGAGGAAGGTGCAGAGGTTGAGTTCGAAGTCAAACGCGGCCCGAAGGGATTGCAGGCAGAGAACGTCAATCGTCCGTAGGATGTAAAACCAGCACAGTTTTATGGGCCGCCCGGGCAGACCGCTCGAGGCGGCCTTTTCTGTTTTCGGCGTGCCACTTTCTAAAGAAGCTCTAAAGAAGCTCTGAATATTTTGGGTTGCACCCTCGACGCCGCCGGTTTCGTCGCGGAATCCATGGTGTTTGACACAATGCCTAGTGAAAACCATGCTCTATCGCAGATTAGGAACTACGGAATCGGAGGTCAGCGAGATCGGATTTGGCGCCTGGGGCATTGGCGGAAAGCAATGGCAGGGCGGCCGGGATGACGAATCTCTGCAAGCTCTGAAACGCGCCTTCGAATTAGGCGTGAATTTTGTAGATACCGCCCTTGCTTATGGTGAAGGACACAGCGAGCGTCTGGTGGGGCAAGCAATCGCGAAGAGTTTTCGCCGCGTATTTGTAGCCACGAAGATTCCTCCGAAAAACGGAATTTGGCCTGCATCAGCGGACACGCCCATTGCCGAAGTCTTTCCGTACGACTACATCATCGAATCGACCGAGCAGAGCCTGCGTAATCTGAATACTGATCAGATTTATCTACAACAATTTCATGTTTGGACAGACGCATGGACGGATCGCGAGGAGTGGAGACGAGCCGTCGAAACCCTTCGTTCAAGTGGAAAGGTCCGCTACTTTGGGGTCTCTATCAGCGAACATGATCCGGACTCGGCGCTCGAAGCGGTAAAGACGGGTCTGTTTTCAGCGGTTCAGGTAATCTATAACATCTTCGATCAGAGCGCTGAAGACAATCTCTTTCCGCTTTGCCAGGAAAGGAAGGTCGGCGTGCTGGCGCGAGTTCCGTTGGACGAAGGGGGGCTCACCGGTACTATGACGGAAGAGACAACTTTCCAGCCGGGCGAGTTTCGGGAATCTTATTTTCGCGGCGATCGCAAGCGGCAGGTCGTCCAGCGCGTGGAGGCATTGCAAAAAGATCTCGAAGCTATGCCTGGTTCGCTTGCTGAAATCGCACTGCGCTTCTGTCTGTCTCATCCCGCGGTCACGTCGGTTATTCCCGGGATGCGTCGTATTGCCACAGTCGAGAGCAGTTGCCGGGCAGCTGCCGCGGGTAAGCTGGACGCGCGGACGCTCGCGATTCTGAAGCGGCATCGCTGGCAGCGGAACTTTTATCAGTAGGCGGAAAGAAGACCATGCGGATCGCGGTTATTTCCGATATCCATGACAACCTTTGGAACCTTGCCGTTGCCCTTGCGGACATCAAGCGCACAGCCGCTGTACTGCTTTGCTGTGGCGATCTATGCTCACCTTTCGTTATCGACGAACTCGCGAAGTTTGAGCGGGACGTTCATATCGTCTTCGGCAACAATGACGCGGACCTCTACCGCATCACTGTGAAAGCATCCAAGACACCAAACGTCCGCCTGCACGGGGAGTTCTTCCAACAGACGTTTGAAAACAGGCGCATCGCGATGAATCACTTCGACTATCTGGCGAAACCAATTGCCAAATCGGGCGAGTATGACGTCGTCTGCTTCGGCCACAACCACGAAATCGAAGTCGCTTCCGATCGCAGTTGCCTGTTGATAAACCCCGGTCCGATAATGGGCGCGAAATTCGGCAAAGGACGATGGGAAGACGTCACGCCAACGTTCGTGATTTACGACACGGCTGAACACGCGGCCAGTGTGTTCTCGGTTGACGTAAAAAGGGGAGCGGTGCTCTCGATGCGTTGAACCCCTGGATTTGTTCATTTTTCTTCTTTTTACGGTTTATCGCTCACCGGAATTGCCCGATGGTAAAGTTTTGGGCTCCCGAAATTGGATTTGCTGCCGTGGGGAAAACCTCGGGAACAGCCGATAAGCAAATAAGCGAGTAGCCGGATGAGCATTGTCAGTCTCGAAAAATTTCTTTATGATCCGCGAAGGCCGGCCGGCCCGGCAGCCGCGACTGATCCTGCCGGCAGCTATCTGGAGCTGTCAAGCCGGTTGATGGCTGCGATCTGCCGCTCGGTTCTCGTCGGCGGAACGTTCACCGACCTCTCAGGGAAGCTCGACGAGCTCAGGAAAAATCTCAGCGTTGCGGGCGAGCGTGACGCTTCGGGCACGGCTCATGAAACCGAATCTCTCTTACAAACATTTCAGCAGCGCGTGCGGCAGACGGACGAAGAGACGGCTAAAGAGTTCAAAGGGGTGCTGGACATCCTGAATAACGCCTTCGGGCAGTTGAATGCCAGAAGTGAAAAATCCGACGAGCGCATGAAGCATCTCGAGGCAGGGTTAAACCACGTCGCCAAAGTAGATGACTTGGGTTCGCTGCGCGCCCAGGTCGGCAAGATGCTGGAATTTGTCCGCCAGGAGGTCAAGTTTGACCAGACTAACGGAAAGGCTGAGATCGACTCACTGGGGAGTCAGATCCGCCAAATACAACAATCAACTTCGCGTTTTCGAGCACCGTTCGCCACACGCGAAGAAGCAATCGATGCTTTGAAATCTCGGCTGGACAGTGGAAAGGACGCTAATCTGCATACGGCACTGTTCGTTGCCGACTCATTGCGTGCGGTGCGGGTCCGGCACGGGGACGAGGTTGCCAACAACATTCTGCAGGATTTGGCGTGCAATCCGATTCAGTCCCTTGCGCCGGAGGGTGCGGTATTTTGCTGGTCGCCCACGTCCATTCTTCTGATTTGGGATCACGCGGACGTAGCCAGCGCCCCGGGCGAACTGGCTGGCCGCATTAAGCCGCCGGTTGAATGCAAAGCTTTCGTCGGCACTCGTACTGCTCTCTTTAACATCGGGCTCCGATCTACGGTCCGGGCGGCAAATGGACCGATCGATGAAATTGTATGGGCTCTGGATCGGTTTCAAAAGGGGGGCTCGGCTTGACTGCCGCCGAAGGCGCATCCGCTGGCGAAACGTTCAGCAATTCCGGCGCTCTCAGCATGTTAGTTCGGGGTTTCCCGATAGGCCGGACGCTTGGTGCCGTCGCTGCTGTTGCCGCCCATCTCAGGGAGGAAGCCAGGAGCGCCGTTCTGCTGACCGATGAGGAACAACTCTCTATTGCAGCTGCGTGCGAGTTGTTTCCCGGCGATCGAGATGCTTTGAACGATTTATGTGAGCACGGTGGAACCGGCGAGCTAAGTAATTTCGCTGTGAACTTCGGCGCCGAAGTGAAATTGCTGGTTACCCAAACGGCCGAACTGGTCGGTGCGGTAATCGTTTTCGGCTTCAGCGGTTCCCAGCTGGATGAAAACATCCGCCTCCAGTTTGAGGAAGTTTGCTCAATCGCCACACTGGCGATCGAGCAAAAGCATCTTTCGGAAGAATTGTCCTATCGGGCCCATCACGATCCGCTGACGCATCTTTGGAATCGCCTGTGGATGGAGGAAGAGATCGCACGCGCTCTGAACGACTCTCTGGACACCGGGCTCTCCACTGGGCTGATCGTTATTGCACTGGATTCGTTCCGCCTGATCAACGGCTTGCTGGGGAGCCGCGCTGGAAACGAGTTGCTCCGCCGGGTCGCCGAGCGGTTGCAGGGTGCAATGGAGCATGGCTTTGCCTTAGCGCGGGGTGGGGGCGACGAGTTCTTTGTGTTGGTTCCGAATCTGACATCCAAGGACCGGCTCACCTCTTTCGCGGCGCAGCTTCTGACGTGGTTCGTCGAACCGTTCCAAATCGGCGACCATCAGCTTTTGGTTCGGGCAAGTCTTGGTACCGCAGTCGCGGCGTGCGGAGAATGTGATGCAGGCGAGTTGCAGCATCGCGCCGATACCGCCATGCGTCATGCGAAAAAGTCCAGCCGCGGTCAGATCGCTGCCTTCGAGTCTTCTATGATCACCATGCCTCCGGAGCGGCTGGTGATGGAGAAGCACCTGCGGTTTGCTCTGCAGAAACGCGAGTTTGAGATTTTTTACCAGCCACAGATTCACCTGCCCACCGGCAGCCTGACCGCTGTGGAAGCGCTTCTACGCTGGAAGCATCCGTCACTCGGCTATATCTCTCCTTCCGCCTTTATTCCCATCCTGGAAGACATGGGATTCATAGAAGATATCGGCGACTGGGTGATTCAGGAGGCAATCCGCCAGCTTGAAATCTGGCATCACGCCGGTCTGGACGGTCTTCGCGTTGCGGTGAATGTTTCACCAAGTCAGTTTTTGAGGAATGAGTTCGCCAACTCAGTTGCGCGGCGCCTCCGTACTGCCTCCATTCGGCCGGAAGATCTCGAGCTCGAGATCACCGAAAACACGGTGATGACAGATTTCGCGCACGGGCTGCGCCAATTAACCCTACTTCGGTCTCTCGGCATTTTGATTGCGTTGGATGACTTTGGGACCGGTCATTCGTCGCTCGCGTATCTTCAACAGCTGCCAATTCAACGGTTGAAGATCGACCAAATGTTCATCCGCCGCATCACTCAGGCGAGCGACCGGCCGCCGCTTTTGTCGAGCATCATTCAAATGGGGCATGGCCTGGATTGTTCGGTTATCGCTGAAGGTGTCGAAACAGTCGACCAGGCTCGCGCGCTGGCAGCCATGAGCTGCACCGAGGTCCAGGGATATTTCTTTTCCAAACCGTTGCCTGCAGGCGAGTTGTTGAGATGGGCAAAGCAGCGGAACCCGCTCCCGGTTAGCGCGTAACGCGCACGACCGCCCACATTGCTTCATCAGCGCCCGCGCGCTACTATCCGCCAATTGCGCGTCGGCGCAGTTATCAATCTGCCGAAGCTTCCTCTATCGTATGTTTTGCATCTGGCGTCGCGCTTCCGAATCCTTCAATAAGCAGGCTATGCATCAACCAAGCTCTGAGACCGAGTTGGCGAATGGTGCCATGAAAATTGCATTCAGTGATACCAAAACAGAGGGCCAAGTCGCAAAGGCGGAACATTCCAAATCGATTGAAAGCGGCGATGAGAATATCCGGCGCTTGCTGTCGGAGTACGAAATTGGCCAAAAGCTCCGGCAGCTTCGACTAAAAAAGAAGATAGCTCTTACGGACCTCGGACGGCAGACCGGGTTGTCGGCGTCCATGCTGTCGCAATTGGAAAACGGCAAATTGGTCCCGACGCTACCGACTCTGATGCGTATCGCGATGTTTTTTGACACCAGGCTGGATCATTTTTTTGCCGACAAACGTGAGCAGCGCCTCTTCTCGGTAGTTCGGGCGCACGAGCGGCGTCGGTTTCCGGAAGAAGTCGTTAGCACGTTGTCCAGGACAGTAGACGGCGCGGGTGCGTCGGCCAGTCAGGAGGAGACCCCGCTTGCTCCTCCGGACGGCGTATCGAACCCACAGCCGGTTGCTGGCGTTGTGCGCGATTCCACGCCGAGCGCACACCCGGCTTCAGGCGTTTTACGCGACTTCTTCGGCAGCCCTGTGCCGGGGCACCCTTTCGAGTTATTGGCCTCGGGAACGCCGCATAAGAATTTGTCTGCCTACCTGGCCGACTTCGATGTAGCGGACGACGAGACGGAGCGGTTGCAACACTCACACGAAGGTTCCGAATTCATTCACGTACTCGAGGGTGTGCTCGCGCTACACTATCAAGCGGAACAGCACCTGCTGCGGGCTGGCGATAGCGTTCACTTCGATGCCTCTGAGTCCCATTCGTACTCCGGACACTCCGAGACGCCTGCGAAAGCGATTATCGTTACGGTTCCGCCGCGTCTTTAACTCCGCCGTATCGGCCGTCGCCCTGATTGGGGCGTTGCTCCCGGTCTCGGCATTCGGGCGTGAGCGTTGGACGGAGCTGAACCTAGGTCCGTTCTACATAGATTTTGTAAACGATCCTGCGGCCGCTCGCGACGTTCTGACCCAATTTGAACAGGTGCGTTGGGTCTTGGGCGGCTCGCTCGAAATTCAGGATCTGCGTAGTTTATGGCCCATCCGCGTCGTGTATGAGCCCTCCGCAGGCGCTCCGGGTGAGTTCATCCAGCGAAATGGTCAGTTTCTGCTGGTATGCCGCCCGGGTTCACGGCCTTCTCTCGAGCAGGTGACCGCCATCCTGCTGGAAGCTAACACGCCTCGGCTGCCCGAAGAGGCCCAATCCGGTCTGCTGCAGCTCTTCGGAACACTGGAAGCGCAGGGCAGCCATGTCAGCTGGGGAGGCCCTATTCCAAAGCCGAACCTCGCCTGGGCACGCATGCAGCTGTTCGCTACTCGATTCGAATACCGCGCCAGTCTCCATGTCCTGGTCGCTTCCTTAAAAAGCGGCAGCAGTTTGTCTGTTGCAGAGCGGAATGCATTCGGAAAAGATCCGGCGGTGTTGGAGAAAGAAGTGCGGGCCAATCTCGCCGCCGGAAATTGGCAAGCGGTCGCCGTTTCCGGGCGGCCGCTTGATCCCAAGCGGGATTTCGGTGAGCACGCTCTCGATCCAGCCATCGCGGACTGCTATCACGCCGATAGCCTTCTTGAATCCAATTTGAAAGCCGCGGAAACGCTTTACAAGGGTGCTATCGAAGCGGGAGGACCTGCGAAAGCGATGGGGTTTGCCGGCCTTGCCGAAGTTGCGAGGCGTCAAAAGGAGGATCCCAAGCCGTTTTTGCAGAATGCTTTAGATGCCGGAATCATCTCCGCCCCGGTAGATGTTGCTTTGGCCGCCCTCGAACCGCCGCAGAGGGCGCTGGAACTGCTGAAGCGTGCCGCTGCGCTAAATCCGTTATGGGCAGTTCCGATTTATGAGCAGGCCCGTCTGGCCACCGATCCTGCCGTAAAAGAAACGCTCTTGCGTAAAGCGGTGCAGATTGACCCGCGCGCCACCACCTACTGGTTGGAACTCGCGCAGTTGCAGACGACCAACGGTCACGCGATTGAAGCACAGGGAAGCTGGCTAAGAGCGGAAGATTCGGCGGGGACGGCAGCAGAAAAAGAGCGTATCCATCAAATGCGAATGGACATAGAACAGAAGAGGCTTGACGCGGCCGATGAGGAACGGGTTCGCGAGCGCGACGCCGCACATGCCGATGACCAGCGCGCGCAGGATAATGAAGCCGCCGCCATCAGGGCTGCCGAGGAAAAAGCAAATCGCGAAAACGATGTGGCCGCAGGAGACGACAAGCCGGCCGATGTTGTCCCGTGGGATGCAATGCTTCCCCAACGAAAGCTGAGCGGCATGCTGACGCAAGTCGATTGCCTTCGAGGTGGAAAGACGCGTTTGATCATCCAGGAACGGTCAGGTAAAACGACATCTGTCTTGGGGGATAGCAACCTGACTACCGCGCTTTCCTGCGGCACCCAACAGCCGCCCAAGAAAGTCTCGATCTCCTACGCGGCTGATCCCGACCAGCATTTCCGCACCGCCGGGCGCCTCGTCAATTTGCAACTTCAGTGAACTGGACGATTCGACACGCCAGGGTGGAGGATACGCCTGTTCTCGAAGAAATAGAACGTGCTTGCTTTCGCCACGATCCGTGGATAGCGGCCGATTTCCTAAAGCGGCACTGCCTCGTCGCCGAAGTCGACGGCCGGGTGGTCGGATTTCTGGTCGAACGCGAAGTGTACCCAGGTAGTGACTTACAACCGCCCGAGCGCGAAATTCTAAATCTCGCAGTCCTGCCTCGCTATCGGGGGATGGGCATCGGGCGAGCCCTTTTGGAGCAAGAAATGCACGCGCCGGGTATTTATTATCTGGAAGTTCGCGAGTCAAACCTCACGGCCCAAAGGCTTTATCGGCATGTGGGGTTTGAAGAGGTTGGTAGACGACCGTACTATTATCAGGCACCGAAAGAAAACGCTATTGTCATGAGAATGGAACGGTGCTAATTGTTGGATACGGCAGGCCGAGCCGACCTGCCGCCGAGTGAAAATGAGAACACTCTACCCACCGGGCCAGATTCTAACCCCCAATCCAGACTCGGCGTGGTTTCAACAAGGAGACCCCTTATGGAGAATCACACGCAAGACGAAGAGTTGAAAGCGCATCTGTTAGCAAGCGACGAGCACTTCCGCTCGTTGGCTGAACAGCATGCGCAGTTGAAACGCCTGATAGAGGCGATCGAATCGAAATCTCATGTCACGGAGATCGATGAATTGGAAGAACACCGCCTGAAGAAGCTCAAACTCCACGTCAAAGATCAGATGAACGAAATTCTGTTCACCCACAAGCACGCGGCAGTCGGCTAAGCCCGCCTGCTGATCGTCCAGGGGGCCAAACTGGTTCCCTGGTACAACCAAACCTTACGTTTAGAATGCTGTCATCCACCGGGTAAGGATACCGGCGAACACACTGCTCGCTTTGCTTAGCGATTTTTTTCCGCAAATTTCTTCCGCAGCCGAGAGAACACCCGACTTCTCTGCCACTATAAAGATTCAACTCATGTTTGACTGGTCTTTAGACCCTAGGTCACAGCTCGCCCTTTTATGCGTGGTGAGTGCATTTGTGTTCTGGAGCAACGATCCGTTGTTCTTTACATTCTGCATTCTCGCCTTCTGCACCCGGGTTTCGAGCCTGATCTAAGCAGCGGTCCGTGGCGTTGGGTGGGTCACGGCCGTGCCCAGTAGCGGTCGCGCGCCTGTACCGTTAAATCTTTTTGCCGCGTCTTCACGTCAATTCTCCGGAATTCGGAAATCTTCACAGGCTTATCGGAGATATAGCCAAACGCGTACTGGCTCCGCAGCTCATCCTGAATGACATCGAAAACCTGATCAATCGTGAGTTTTTTCGATACTGCGAAAAAGCCGCCGCCGGAATCCTTGGAAAGGCGTTCCAGCACTTTGCGCCCGCCGCCCCCTCCCAGAACGCCGTAATAGCCCTCGTCGGAAAACAAAATCGAATAGGTCAACGTGTCTGCGCGCACTGCCGCATCAAGGGCGGCATTCAGATCGGCTTCGCTTCCGGTATCCACGCCATCTGTCATCACAAGCAAAGCCTTCCGCCCATGTTCCGGTTCCATCATCTTGGCTCCAGTCAGTAGCGCGTCGTAGAGCAACGTACCACCGCCCATCTGATTTCGGAGCTGGTTGCGCGTCGGCGTATCCACCTCGCCGAGCGCCGCGTTCAGGTCTTTCCAGGACGATGTCATCTCCTGGCGCACATCCACACTCATGTCGAACTGAACAATGAAGATTTTGTCCTTGTTTTCCCGCAATACCTCATCCAGAAAGTGAAAGCAGGCCGTGCGCTCTGGCCCCACCACGCGTTCCTGGCTCATGCTGGTATCTACCATCAACCCGATCACTAGTGGAAGATCGGATTGCTTCGCGAAGTAGCGGATCGTCTGCGGCCGTCCATCCTCCAAAACCGTAAAATCGTTCTGTCCTAAATCGCGGATCAGGTGCCCTTTTTTATCCCGGACATTGGCGAGGATTCCGACCATCTTTAGTTCGGTCGAGAACGTTGGCGTATTTTGTGAAAACCCAGGCAGCGCCAAGCAGGAAGCGAGGACCGTTCGCCGGGAAACCATAATGGGTTTTGTCATAATTTGCATTCAATGAACAGCTCACCGATTCTGGTTGCCCTTGGTGGCTTTTTAGGAGCAGGGAAGACCACGCTCATATTGACGGCGGCGCGCCGCCTGCGGGTTCGCGGATTGAGATCTGCCGCTATTTTGAACGATCAAGGTGCAGAACTCGTGGATACACAGTATGTGAAAGATAACGGCATAGCCGCGGACAATGTCACCGGCGGCTGTTTCTGCTGCCGCTTTTCCGATCTGATTGATGCTGCGGAAAATTTGGCGGAGCACGATCCTTCCGTAATTTTCGCCGAGGCGGTCGGTAGTTGCACAGACATTTCCGCAACTACGCTACAGCCCCTGAAGCTCTATTACCGGAATGAGTTTCGGCTGGCTCCTTATACCGTTCTCGTCGATCCGCAACGAGCGAACGAGTTGTCTGGGGGCGGCGACGGCTCCGATATTTCCTTCCTGTTTCACAAGCAAATTCAGGAAGCCGACTTGGTCTGCCTGACCAAATCGGATTTGAATCCCGACTACTCGGCACTGTCACCGCTTCCGGCGAATACCGAAGTTCGCTACATGAGTCCACTGACGGGTGAAGGCGTCGATGCCTGGTTGGATGAAGTGCTCGGAACGCACGAACGAGCTGGCGGCAAGATTCTCGAAATCGATTACCAGCGATACGCCAGAGCGGAAGCGGCGTTGGCATGGATGAACTGCCGGGTCGTGGTAATGCTTGCAGAAGAACTGACGCCCTCCTTCGTTGTTGGCCCGCTGCTCGAAAATATCGATGCAATTCTGACTGCGCACAAGATTCGCATCGCCCATTTGAAAGTGATGGACGAGTGTTCGTCGGGATATGTCAAAGCTTCTATAGTCCGCAATGGCGAAGAGCCATTTGTACAGGGAATCCTAGATGCTTCGCCAGCCGCGGGGCATGAGCTGCTGCTGAATCTGCGCGCGATCGCCGAGCCGGATGTGCTGCGGCGCCTGGTTGAAGACGAATTGGCCAAACTTGCAGGAAGCGTAACGATCACAAACATGCAGTGCTTTAGTCCGGCGGCGCCGCAACCCGAATACCGGTTGAGTTCCGTGGTGGTGCCACGATGAAACGCCGCCGATTTCTCGAAACCATCGCGCTTGGAACAGCTGCAACGACCACTACGGTTGATGCGCAAAATCAGACGACGAGCACTCAACCGGAGGTGACGGACACGCCGAACGTGCGCCGGCGGATTCAGTATCCGCGATCATTTTCGGGACGGCAGTTGAAAATGCTCGCGTTTCCGTTGGGCGGCATCGGAACCGGCAGCATCAGCCTCGGCGGCAGAGGACATTTGCGCGATTGGGAAATCTATAACCGGCCGGACAAGGGCCGCTCACCTGAGTATGCATTTGCCTCCATTTGGGTAAAGCGCGGCAGCGCGAAACCAATTGCGCACGTGTTGGAGGCTCGAATGGAGGCGCCGTATGCGAGCGCCGACGGCCTCGGCCCAGCCAATGCTCCTGGACTGAGCCGGCTCGAAAGTGCCACATTCACGGGCGAGTTCCCCCTCGCACACATTGATTTTCATGATTCACGGTTGCCGGTTCAGGTTGCCCTCGACGCGTTTAGTCCTTTTATTCCGCTGGATCCGGACAGCTCCGGATTTCCGGTGGCGGTGCTCCGCTATAAAGTACGTAATCCAGGTGCCGTCGGAATCACGGCTTCGATCGCGCTCACTATTGATAATCCGATCGGACCACAGGCATCGCCGACGGTGCAGCGTGGGGTCGGAGATGGGCGCGTGAACGAATTTCGCGGCAACCCCGGCGATGGCCTGCAGGGGTTCCTGATGTCGCATTCGAAGTTAGCTGCGACCGACCCGGAGAATGGAACGTTTGCCCTGTGCCTGCTGAATGCGGGTGACGGGAATGTCACGTTTCTGCGTGGCTGGCCGAACGCAAAGTGGTGGGCGAGCCCGATGCTGTTCTGGGACGACTTCAGCTCTGACGGCAAACTCGGCCCCGAGGCGGCGGATCGAAAGCTGACCGCTGCGCTCTGTCTGCAGCGCGAGATTCCCGCCGGCGCCACGGCAGAATACACGTTTCTTCTCGCTTGGCATTTCCCGAACCGGACGTCCGCCTGGTCAGGGTGGACGGCGCCGAAGGGGCTTGAGAACACCAACATCGGCAACTGGTATTGCACTCAATATGCGGACGCCTGGGCCACCGCGCAGGAAGCCGGGCGCCGTCTTCCGGAGCTGGAGAAACGAACCTTAAGTTTTGTCTCGGCGATGCGCGATAGTACCTTGCCGGGCGCTGTTCGCGACGCGGCCGTTGCAAATCTGTCTACGTTGGTGACGCAGACCTGCTTTCGCACCTCCGACGGCGAGTTCCACGGCTTCGAAGGCTGCAACGATCATCATGGTTGCTGTTTCGGCAACTGCACGCATGTCTGGAACTACGAAACAGTTACCCAGGCTCTGTTTCCAACTCTGGCGCGATCTCTTCGCAAAGCGGCATTCGGATTTTCGCAGGACGAGCAGGGCGGTATGCGATTCCGCCAAATGCTTCCGGATGGGATCGACCGGTTCGGATACGCCGCGGCGGATGGCCAGATGGGTCAGATCATCAAGACCTATCTCGACTGGAAGCTGCTGGGCGATACGGATTGGCTGAAGAGTTACTGGCCCAAAGTGCAGCGCGCCATCTCCTATGCCTGGATACCCGGCGGCTGGGATGCCAACAAGCAAGGCGTATTAACCGGCGTTCAACACAACACCTACGACGTCGAGTTCTACGGACCGAACCCACTCTGCGGCGTGTACTATTTGGGGGCGCTGCGAGCTGCCGAAGAAATGGCTCGTGTCATGGGTGATGACGCCTCGGCACAGCAATATCGGGAATTGTTTGAAAAGGGCCGCGCCTGGATCGATTCAAACTTGTTCAACGGCGAATACTACGTTCAAAAAGTCCGCAGCATCCCGAGAGATCAGATCGCTAAGTCAACAGTAGGCGATATGGGCGCCGATCATCCGGAGGCACCTGAGTTTCAACTCGGAGACGGCTGCCTGGCGGACCAATTGATTGGACAGTATCTGGCAGATGTTGCCGGATTGGGATCGCTCCTTGACCCGCAGCATGTTCGAAAAACTCTGCAGGCGATTCACAAATACAACTATCGCAGCAATCTGTTTGATCACGACTCCGTGCAGCGCATCTATGCGCTAAACGATGAGCCCGCCATTCTGATCTGCGATTACGGTAAAGGGACCCGGCCAACGATTCCGTTCCCTTACTACGCCGAAGCCTGGACGGGAATCGAATATCTGGTAGCGGCGCAATTCCTGTATGCGGGCATGTTGCGCGAAGGCTTGGAGGCCGTCGAAGACGTACGCTGGCGTTTTGATGGCGAGCGCCGCAATCCCTGGGATGAGCCCGAGTGCGGACATCACTACGCGCGCGCGATGTCGGCGTGGTCCACAGTTCTCGCGCTCAATGGCTTCGCCTATCACGCCGCAAGCCGGCAATTGTCTATAGCTCCCAAACTGAAGCCGTCGCGTTTCCACTCGTTCTGGTCTGCCGGTCCGGGGTGGGGACAATTCTCCGTTGCGCGCGAACCGGGGAAACAAGTCATCGAACTAGTTGTCACAGAGGGGCGTCTGCCGCTGTCCTCGATTCAGTCCGATCTGAATCCCGGTCCTCATGCTGTGGTCACGCTCGACAATCAACAGGTCCAACATCGCATCGAGCAATCCGCTGACGGCGCAAACGTTGTTCTGGCGCAGACTGTAACGGTGTTGCCCGGCAGTAAGTTCGTGCTCAGTGTTTAGCGCCTCGTTTAGACCGGAACCACATACGGCAAGCCCGTCGCCTTCCAAGCGTCGAACCCGCCGATCAGGTTGGCAACGTCGCGGAATCCGGCCCGCTGCAACAAACTCGTGGCGATGGAACTCCGGTAGCCACCCTTACAATGCACCACCAGAAGCTTCTCCTGGTCCAGTTCCGCCATCCGAGACCTGAGTTTTCCAAGCGGGATACACACCGCATTGTCAATCGCGCCACCGCTGATTTCTCCAAGCTCGCGTACATCCAGCACCGTTAGCCGCTCCGGTTCCTGCTTGCGTAGTTCGGCGAAATCCTGAGCTGTCACCTGAGGAATAGAGGCAAGTTCGTACCCGGCGTCAACCCAACCGGCCACCCCATCCTGCAGATAGCCAACTACGCTTTCCAACCCGACTCGGGCCAGACGCAGCTGTGACTCGTGCACATGTTCGGGATCTTCTCCTACGATGATCAGCTGCGTGTTCAGCCCCAAAATGCGTGCCGCCCAGGAAGCATACTGCCCGGTAAGTGCGATATGAACGGATCCCGGTACGTGCGCCGCCGCAAACTGGGTGGCGGGCCGTGTGTCCACCACCACTGCTCCCTCACTTTGCAGGCGTAACACTTCGGGGGCGGTGAGAGCCGCCATAGCCGACAGTTGTGACACGTGTGCCGCGCCCCGGCGGTTAAGCTCCGCTTCCTGCGCGAAATATTCCGGTGCCGCCGGAAGATTGTCGGTCAGCAAATGAACGAATTCCTCGGTGTTTCGAGCGAGCAAAGCGTAGTTCGACCGCCGCTGCTCACCGATGGTCGACGAGGCTTCAGAGCTCATATTACGCCCGCAGAGCGACCCCGCCCCATGGGCCGGATAGATCTCCGTTTCGTCCGGAAGCGTCAGGAGCTTTTCGTGAATGCTCTGGTAGAGGATCGCGGCTAATTGTTCCGGAGTATAGGTTGGCGAGAGGTCCGGCCGCCCCACGTCGCCGACAAACAGAGTGTCTCCGGTGAAGACGGTCGCCGGCCGGCCCGGTTCGCCGCGATCCTTCATCAGAATGCAAATGCTTTCGGCTGTGTGTCCAGGGGTCTGCAAAAACTGAAGGCAGCACGGTCCGAAATCAATCTCGTCTCCATCCTCCACCGCCATGTGCGGAAACTCAGCGCCAGATCCGGCCCCTAAATAAATCCGTGCCCCCGTGCGCTCGGCCAGCTCGCGATGACCTGAGACGAAATCGGCGTGGACATGCGTCTCAATAATGTGTTCTATCTTCCAGCCCTTAGCGGCCGCCGTGTCGAGATAGATGTCCACGTCGCGCTGCGGATCGATCACGGCTGCCACGCCGTCCGCCCCCACCATATAGGAGGCGTGGGCGAGGCAACCCAGGTAGAATCGCTCAACTTGTACCGGTTCCATGATCTTTTCCTTGGGAAGTGTTTATTGTGGTTGCGCTACGAGGCGCAGATAAGGCAGAACCGTCTTCCACCCCATCGGGAATTTCTGCTTCGCGGCCTCGTCCGACACTGCGGGAACAATGATCACATCATTACCCTGTTTCCAGTTCACGGGTGTTGCCACCTGGTGTTTCGCCGTAAGTTGGATGGAATCGAGCACGCGCAGCACTTCGTCGAAATTGCGTCCGGTCGTCATTGGATACATCAGCATCAGCTTGATTTTCTTGTCCGGGCCGATCATGAACACAGTGCGGACCGTCGCGTTGTTAGCCGCAGTTCGTCCAGCGCTCGTATCGCCGGCTTCGGCGGGCAGCATGCCGTAAAGTTTCGCAACCTCCAGCTTCGGATCGCCGATCATGGGGTAATTGACCCGGCTTCCCTGTGTCCTTTCGATGTCAGCCGCCCATTTCGCGTGATCTGTCACCGGGTCGACGCTGAGGCCGATAATTTTGCAGTTACGCTTTTCAAACTCCGGCTGCAGTCGCGCCACGTAACCCAGTTCTGTCGTACAGACTGGCGTAAAGTCCTTTGGATGCGAGAAGAGCACGCACCACGAATCGCCCAGCCACTCGTGGAAGCGGATCGGCCCCTGCGTGGTTTCGGCCTCGAAGTTCGGTGCCATGTCGTTGATTTGCAATGCCATAAAATTCTCCTTCAACTGAATCACTTTTAGCGGCTGCAACAACTCTGCGGTACGCTATTAAGTTTGTTGTATGGCAAAACCGTCTAACTCTCCATAGACACTCCATGAGCGCGGCATGAGTTTTCGATGAGTGAACCTGCATCCATCCTTCGTTTCGATCTGTTTGAGCTCGATACGGGCTCCGGCGAATTGAGAAAGCAGGGTGATCGCATCAAGCTGCCGCCCCAACCTTGCCGCATTCTTGAAATGCTGGTGCGGCGCAGCGGCGAAATCGTGACGCGTGCCGAAATCCGCGAACTCATCTGGAACAACGAGACATTTGTCGATTTCGAGCAGGGCCTGAATTTCTGTATCCGGCAGATCCGTGAAGCTGTTGGCGATACCGCCGGCACGCCGCATTTTATCGAGACGCTGCCCCGGCGCGGTTACCGTTTTCTTCTTCCCGTGGAAACAGTAGGGCCTGCGGAGCCCAAAGTCGTCACCCGCCTGATCGTGCTGCCGTTTCGCATGCTCCGTCCGGACGCCGCGACCGATTTCTTGGCGTTTAGTCTCCCGGACGCATTGGCCACCTCGTTGTCTGGACTGAAGTCGCTGGTGGTGCGTTCCAGCCTGGTTGCAGCCCGATTCTCAGCGGGAACGCAAGATCTCAAGACCATCGCGGCGGAGGCGGACGTCGACCTGATCGTCACCGGCGGATTGCTTTCCGCCGGGGATGAAATACGCGTTACCGCGCAGCTAACCGACGCCGCAAACGGAACTCTGCTGTGGTCCCACGCTACTCAGACGTCGATTGGCAACGTGTTTCGCCTGCAAGACGAACTCACCGAGCGTGTTGTCAACGCACTCTCTCTGCCGCTAACGGCGCGCGAACAGCGCATTTTGAAACAGGACGTCCCTTCAAGCGCGAAGGCGTACGAATACTATCTGCGCGGCAATCAGTTTAGCCATGATGCGAAGCAGTGGGACGCGGCGCGTCATCTTTATTTGCGCTGTGTCGAGGCCGATCCGTGTTATGCCCCGGCGTGGGCGCGCCTCGGTCGAATCCATCACGTCATGGCGAAATATCTCACGACGGGCGCAAGAAATGGGCTGGAACACGCGGAAACGGCGTTCCGGCAGGCTCTCGACCTGAACCCGGATCTCGCCATTGCACACAAGTTTTACGCCCAGTTAGAAGTCGATCGCGGCCGGGCGCGCGATGCCATCACCCGTCTTCTTCCGCGGGCCCATGGGGCAGCCGACCCGGAAGTATTTGCCGGGCTGATCAACTCGTTACGCTATGCCGGCTTGCTCGAGGCATCTGTGGCGGCATACGCCCGCGCGGTCACCCTGGAACCGAAGATCCGCACCAGCATCCCGCATAGCTGGTTCCTGCAGAGAGATTATGCGCGCGCTGCCTCCACCAGGATTGAAGACAATCCCTATATCGCGTCGCTTTCGTTCGCCGAGATCGGACGAAAGGACGAAGCGCTGCGAGTGCTGCGCACTTTGGAAGAGAAGACGAAGACGCGCATGCGTGATTTCATCATGGCCGCGCGCACGATGATCGAGGGAGATGCCGCGTCCAGTATCGCTGCCATTGAGCGCATCGTTGCTTCAGAGTTCAGCGATCCCGAAGGTCTCTTCTATCTGACACGCCATCTCGCGCGCTTGAATCAGGTCGACTCGGCGTTGCAGTTGTTCGAGCGCGTGGTCGGCGGCGGGTTTTTCTGCTATCCGGCGATCGTGAACGATCCATGGCTGGACTCGTTGCGGACGCAACCGCAGTTTGTGACCCTGCTCGGGCAAGCCGAAGAGCAGCACAAATTAGCGCAGCAAGAGTTCTCGCAGCTCGGAGGAGATCGCATCCTCGGCATCGGAGCCTCAGCGGCGGCCTGAGACGCGCGGTTTGGTCGGTTCACCTCTGGGACGATAAACAAAGCATGGTCTGAACGAAACCGTCGTTAAAGTCCGGTTTGAGTAGCGCATACATCTGCAAACACGTTCTGCCATAGCATGCGAAACGGTCAATCATCGTATGGAATCGGAAATCTTGTTTTCGCGCAAGCAGCAGTTCGGCGCCGTCTGCGCTGAGATTACCCTGAATCGCCCGGAGAAGGGAAATGCACTCACCGTGCAAATGCTCGAGCAATTGGGTGCCATTGTCTCTGAAATCGAAGCGGATCGCGAACTACGGGTTGTAGTCCTTCGCGCGCGCGGGCGTTTTTTCTGCACCGGCGGCGACATTGGGGTCTGGGGCTCTCTTTCCCCGCAGGAGATGGGCCGGGATTGGATTCACTACGGCATCCATATATTCGAGCGTCTGGCTGCGCTGCCCCAGCCCGTCATCGCCGCCGTTTCGGGTCACGCTCTCGGTGGCGGCCTCGAACTGGCAATGGCTGCCGATCTTCGCGTCGCGGTCAAATCCGCCAAGTTCGGATCGCCCGAGGTAACTCTCGGTATGATCTCCGGCTGGATGGGCATTCGCCGCCTGGCCGAGATCATCGGCGTCGGTCGCGCGCGCCACCTGATGCTGCTGGGCACGCCAATTACAGCGGAGGTCGCGCTCGAATGGGGTTTGATCACCGGCTTAGCCGAGGATGCGGATGATTTACAGCGTCAGTTGAACGGTTGGTTGGAAAAGCTGTGTGCGAACGCGCCTGGAGCCATGGCGCTCACCAAAGGCATCCTCGCCACGATGCACGCGGACTTGCGTCACCATCACGCGAGCGCCGCCGCCCAGGCGATGTCCACCGAAGACTGCAAAGAAGGCGTGCAAGCTTTTCACGAAAAGCGCAAGCCAGTCTTTCGAAACAGGTGAATGCGGCATGAGCACGGCATTCATAACCGCTCGCGACGCTGCCGACCGGGTCCGTGACGGAGATACCGTTGCCATCAGCGGCAATGGCGCCGGAATGGTCTCAGCCGAAGCGATCTTCGCCGCCCTGGAACAGCGCTTCTTAGAGACCGGTCATCCCTGCGACTTGACGCTGGTCCACTCGCTTGGCTTAGGGGATCGCGGCGCGCTCGGAACCAATCGTTTTGCTCATGAAGGAATGCTGCGCAAGATCGTCGCTTCCCATTTCACGTGGTCGGCTAAAATTCAACAGCTCATTCGCGAAGAAAAAATGGAAGCGTACTGCTTTCCCGGAGGGGTCGTGCAGCAGCTTCTACGCGAGATCGGCGCAGGACGGCCCGGCCTCTTCACTCATTCAGGACTGGGCACCTTCGTCGATCCGCGTCAAGATGGCGGCCGCTGCAATCGGCGCAGCCGCGAAGAGCTGATTGAGCTCATGCATATTGACGGCCGCGAAGTCCTGCGCTACAAACCCTTCAAAGTGGACGTCGCGATTATTCGCGGTACTTACGCCGATACGCGCGGCAATGTTAGCCCCGAAGAAGAGCCGATCGACATGGACATCCAGACCGTCGCCCTCGCCGCGCACAACAGCGGAGGCCGCGTCCTCGCTCAGGTGCGGCAGATTGTCGAAGCCGGAACGCTGCATCCTCGCTCGGTGCGTGTCCCCGGCATTATGGTCAGCGCGATCGTCGAGGATCCACACCAGCAGCAATTCTACGGTCTCGCCTATGACTCGACGATCTCGGGCGTTCATCGTGCGCATATGGGGGAGCTGAACGCTGCCCTTCCTGACAAATTCGAAAGAAGAATCATTGCACGGCGTGCGGCACTGGAGCTCCGCAATGGCACATCGCTGAATTTCGGGTTCGGAATTCCCGGCGGCATCTTCGGTGTCATTGCCGAACAAGGTACATCGAGCGAGCTTTGGATGAGTGTCGAGCAAGGCGTCCACAACGGCCAAATGCTCGATGACAGGCTATTCGGAGCCGCTCGCAATCCCGAAGTGATAGTCAGTTCCATCGAACAGTTCGACTATTACAGCGGCGGCGGAATCGACATCACATTTCTCGGCATGGGCGAAGCAGATCGTGTCGGAAACGTAAACGTGTCGCACCTTGCGGGCAATCTGATTGGTCCGGGAGGATTTATGGAAATTGCTCAAAACGCGAAAAAAGTAGTGTTCTGCGGAACATTTGATGCCCAAGGCTCAAAGGTGTCCTGGTCGCATGGCAGTCTTAACATACAGCAGGCCGGCAAAGTCCGGAAACTTGTCGATCGAGTGGAGCGAATCACCTTTTCTGCAGAGTTCGCTAGAAAACACGGCCAGGAAGTGCTCTACGTCACCGAACGTGCGGTCTTTCGCCTCGCATTCGCGGGACTCGAGCTGATCGAAGTCGCGCCCGGTATCGAAATTGAGCGCGACATCCTGCCTTATATGGAGTTCCGGCCTGAGATGTCAGCGGTCATCGGCACTATGCCGGTCAGCGTCTTTCAGTAATGTCGCTTTAGACTAACTTTTCTGCTCGTGCCAGATTTTATCCGCGGCCCGCAACGCCAGGGCACCGATCGTGGAAGTCGGGTTCACTGCAGCCGAGGTGGCGAACGAACTGCCGTCGACGATGTATAAGTTCGGAACGTCATGCGCTCTGTTCGATGCGTTCACAACCGATCTCCGCGGGTTTGCGCCCATGCGCGCTGTTCCCATCAAGTGATACGCGGGGGTCACGAGTCCGCTGTCCAGGATCTCGACCGCGCCCGCTGCCTCGAGTGACTGGCGCGCCATCTTCCCCCCGTGCTCGAGCATCTTCAAACTGTTCTCGCTGTAGCTGTAGACTACGCGCGGCGCCGGGATGCCGCTCGTATCTTTTAAATCTGGATCAATCTCAACCCGATTATGCTCTTCAGGCAAGTCTTCGCCCATCACCGTGACTCGAATCAGATGCGGGAAGCGCTGGCGCATCACTTTGTGGTGATTTTCGCCCCAGGGAACTGGATGATTCGAGAAGCTGCCCCAAGCCTGATGCAGCGGACCAAACGAGCGCTCTAGAAGCAGCGTGTACCCGCGAACGAAGCCGCGCTTCGTATCCGTCTCATAAAATTGCTGGCTCATTGCCGGGATGCCAAACGGACCTAAGTGTCCATCCATAGGCGCTTCGAAAACGCCTTCCAACGTTCGGAAGGGATGGGTCATAAAATTCTTTCCCACCAACCCCGTCGAATTCGCCAATCCGTCGGGAAACAGGTTCGATTTGGAATTCAACAGCAGCCGCGGCGTGCCGATGCCATTGCAGCAGACGATAATCACTCGGGCCGTTTGCTCGTGCAGCTTTCCTTCGCGGTCATAGTAAACCGCGGATTTGGCTCTACCTCGCGCATCGACGGTGACCTCACGCACCCGCGACCACGGCTGGAGAACGGCGCCTTTCTGAATCGCCGCGCGCCAATGAGTCACGTCCGTCGAGGCTTTCGACCCGATCGGACAACCGAACAAGCACTTGCCATGTAACCCGCATGCCGGGCGATTGTGGTAATCGCGCGAAATGATGGCGTTGTCCGACGGCCACCAGTGCCAGCCGAGTTTGTTGAAGCCTGCTCCAATGGTCGCGCCGAGAACACCAATCGGCAGAACCGGCGTGGGACGGGATGACCGCGGCGGATTTGCAGGATCTCCTGTCAGTCCGGCAACGCCCCAATCGATGTCATTCTGGTCATAGTATGGCTTCAGCTCTTCGTAATTGATCGGCCAGTCATCAGCGACGCTATCCAGAGTTTGCACCCGGAAGTCAGAAGGATGAAAGCGCGGGAAGTGGGCCGCCCAGTGATGTGTGCTTCCGCCGACCGCGTTGAACATCAGGACGGCGGGTGGATTCGCGCCTGTTTCCGATACCGGGTAATCTTCCCACCGCCTGCGAATATTGGGACTGAAGTGAAAAGGCCCGCGGCGGATTTGAATTTCGTAATCGGGGCGATTGGATGGATAATCGCTCGGTTTAATCCAGCCGCCCTGTTCCAGGCACATCACTTTCGCGCCGAGATCCGTCAGGCGCTTCGTCACCACCGCGCCCGCCGCACCCGATCCAATTACCAGAATGTCAATGTTGTTGTTCGCCACGGCCAGGTTCTTTCCCGCTAGACATCGCGATACAGTTTCGGCATTTTGCGCACGTTTTCTAAAAGCGAATCATCTAAGGGCGCAAGATGAGGTCCCGCATGATCGGTGGGGTAAGGTTCATATCCGATGTGTTCCCAGATTGCGGGCTGTGTGTAATACGACTCGTACACATAAGCTCGCAGCGCATCGAACACACGGAGCGCCGCATTTTCCATCTCTTTCAAAACCGCAATTTGATCGTTCTTCTCGAGCTTGTTGAACGGCTTTTGAAACGAGCGCTCGCTGAACGCATCCGCGACATCCAGAGCCTTCGTGATATTCGCAGCCACGTCCTTGTCGTGCTGCATTACATTTTGGAGATAGTTCATCCCACCAGCCTCACTCGCCGAGGGCATCTCATCCGATGCCGGAATAATCAGATCCAGCACTATTTTCAAAATGCTCTGTCGATCTTGCGTGAGCGCCTGAACCGCCGCAGGTTGAATGGTGGTAATCAGGATTGGTGTGGCTGCGCTCGCTTGCAAGAAAACGCGCCGGGTTGGCTTCATATTGGTCGCCACGTTATCACAGTCTGCCGGGCGAAAAAACTGTGTTCTTTAACCTTGTGTTCTTTAACCTAGCCCCGGAGCCCGTACAGCGCCGTCTCAATCTCCGCTCGGATAGCAGGCGACGGCGGAAGCAGCGGCAAACGCGGCGGCCCTCCGTAATACCCGTTCAGCTCCATCGCATATTTCAGTCCGGCCACTCCGTATTGCGCGGGAATCAACTTGGCCGGTGTAGCGATACGAGCCTGCCAGTCGCGCGCAGCTTCCTCCTGCCGCATCCGAAATGCCTCCCACACGGTTTGGCACGCATACGGAATCGCGTTGGCAAGGGCAAGAATCGCGCCGGTTGCGCCGTGTTCTAACCCCGTCCCGAAGTTGACGCCGGCGCCCGACAGAATCTGAAAACCAGGCTTCGCCGCCTTGTGCGTTTCTTTCAGCTTCTCGACGTTGCCCGAGCTGTCTTTCATCCCTGCAATATTTGGATGGTGCGATAACTCGGCCAGCGTGTCGACCGGCACATCGTAGCCAGTCACCGCTGGCATGTTGTAAATCAGAACCGGCAGCTTCGATTGGTCGGCCACCGTCTTGAAGTAAACAAGCTGCGTCTCGGGTTTGTGCATCTGCGATCGGTAGTAATAAGGCGTCAGCGCAAGCACGGCGTGATATCCCACGTCTGCCGCTCGATTCGCAACGCGAACACTCTCGCGCACACTCTCCGAGGCCAGCCCGGCAATCAGTATTTTGCCCGGCGCCGCTGCTTCGGCGACACAGTCGAGAAGTTGAAGACGCTCGTCCAGGTTCATCAGCGGTGTCTCGCCGGTGGATCCGCATGCGACATACCCGCTCAGATCGATTTGATTCAACTTACGAACGTTGAACAGAATTTTTTCGGTATATAGATTGCCGTCTTCGTCGAACGGAGTCGTCAGTGCGGTAAAGATGCCTTGCAGTTTCATATGGTCCTAAAATACAAAAGGCCTGCCCAGGCGTAAGCACGCCGAGGCAGGCCTTTTCCACAAAATGAGTTTTTTAGCCGGCGATAAACGTAATAACTAGCGTATAGAGTGCCAGCGATTCAATCAGCACGAGGCCGAGAATCAAGGCCACGCGAATTGCGGCAATTGCTCCGGGATTCCGCGCCATCGCTTCCGCAGCCGATGCCGTTGCGCGTCCCTGACCTAATCCGCAGAGGCCCGAAGCGATACCCATCGCAATGTATGCTGCCGCCAGACGTTGACTATGACCGGGTGCTCCTTTGTCGACCGCCTGGGCAAAAATCGGTGTTGCCATCGCCATCAACGTGAGGGCGAGAAACGTCAGTTTTGTTTTCATTCTTTTCTCCTATGAACATCGCTCGCAGGAGGTGGTTCGACACCGTACGTTGGGACGCCGGGCGCTCACACTGCGCAGCGGAACTTGATAGATGCTGTTAATGCTCGTGGGCGACAGCGCCGCCGACATAAACCATCGCGAGCAGCATGAAAATATAAGCCTGCAGGAACGATACAAAAAGGTGCAAGCCGATAAAAATCACTGGAATGATAATTTTCACCAGCGACAGGAAGGTCAGATACACCTGCTCGCCTGCAAACATGTTGGCGTAAAGACGAACCGTCAGCGAAAGCGGCCGCGCCAGATGGCTGATGATCTCGATCGGAAACATCAGCAGCGCCAGCCACCAGAAGGGACCCAGAAACTGCTTGATGTACGCCGGGCCGTGCTCTCGGATTCCGGTGAAGTGATAAAAAAAGAACGTCGCGATTGCCAGACCGAACGGCACCATGGGAAACATCGTCGGGGCATCGAAGCCGGGAATCAAGCCGATTACGTTCAGGAAGAGAATGAATAAGAAAATCGTCCCGAAGAAGGGCAGGTAGCGCACGCCGCCGTGTCCGACGATCTCTTCGGTCGAGGCGTAAAAGAACTCATACGCGAGTTCTAGAACGTGTTGCACTTTGCCCGGCCTCTCCACGGAGAAACGGCTCCTCATAATCCCGAAGAACACCAGCATCAGCAGGACAACCAGAATTTCGCATACCAGCCAGTCGGCCCACGGATGAGAGGGGTCTCTAGCCGTCCAGTGGATGCTATTCAGGATCGCGTTCGCCGGGCCGGCGAGGTAGTGGTTGAAGATCTCAGTGATCCAGAGTTGTGCCATTCAGAGCTTACGATTTATTTCCAGTGAAGCTCCGTACCAATTCGAAAAGGGACGAAGCCAAGACGGCCGCGGTGCTGGCCAAAAGGCCCAAAAGCACGGGCACTGGGTTCACATCTAAAGCTTTTACTGTAGCATAGCCCACCAGTCCGAGACCCAGATAGCGCCCGAAAAACAGGCTCGCCGTCCAGGGCTTTTGCTGCCGTTCCCCCGGGGCGATTGAGCCTGAAAGCCAGTTGAACAACCACAAATTTCCGAGGGACCCTGCCGCGCCCAGCAGAAATCCGAAAGCGGGTCGAAACCCGAGCCGCGCCACATAGAGAACAAACCCTGTGACGCCGAATAAGGCCGTAAATAGATAGAGGCGGCGAATCGATAATCCCTGATCTGTCACTTCCTTTTACTGTCTCGCGAAAGCTCCCGAATTACCTGGATAATGCCCGCCGCCATTCCCAGAAAAATCCCGGCCACCCGCAGCAGTGGCGTTTGCACCCAGTGTGTCGCAACCGCACCCAGCAGATAACCGGCGGCTACGCAAGCCGGTAGTGTCAGCGCGAGCGAAAGGTATTTCCCGAACCAAAGAAAAGGCCGGTCAGGCCTGCCCGAATCCTTAGGAATTGGTGGTTCGGAACTGTTGCGAAGCGGCGGCAAGCTTCATTATGCGCCGCTTGACCCGTTAGCCGGCGCAAACCCGATGGCGTTTGTTATAGTTCGCTTGGCGGCGTTCCTGTTCAAATCAAATCCTGAAAGGGAAGACCATTGTTGGATCGATCAGCCTGCTTGCAGCGATGGCGGATGATGTGCGCAGAAGGCCGGCCGATCATCGGAGCCGGCGCGGGGACAGGCATCTCGGCCAAGTGCGCTGAAGCCGGTGGTGCCGACCTCATCATCATTTACAACTCCGGGCGCTACCGCATGGCCGGCCGTGGATCTTTAGCCGGCCTTATGCCATACGGTGACGCAAATGCCATTGTGGTGGAAATGGCTCGCGAGGTTTTACCCGTTGTCAAAAACACTCCGGTCCTTGCGGGCGTTTGCGGAACGGATCCCTTTCGTGACATGTCCAGATTCCTGTATGATCTGAAACGGCTCGGCTTCTCAGGTGTCCAGAATTTCCCCACAGTTGGCCTCATCGATGGCGTTTTTCGCGCCAACCTCGAAGAGACAGAAATGGGATACGCAGAGGAAGTCGACACGATCGCTCTCGCTCATGAAATGGATCTGCTCACCTGCCCCTATGTGTTCAACGAGGACGAATCGCGACTTATGGCAAAGGCCGGCGCGGATTGCGTCATCGCGCATATGGGGTTGACGACCAAAGGGACGATCGGCGCCAAAACCAGCCTCACGCTCGACGAATGCGTCCACCGGATTCAGGGGATTCGTGAAGCGGCTGTTACGGTCAACCCGGAAATCCTGGTCCTCTGCCATGGCGGGCCCATTGCGGAACCGGAAGATGTCCAATACGTGCTCACTCGCACGCGCGGCATCGCTGGCTTCTTTGGCGCATCCAGCATGGAGCGGCTGCCGGTTGAGCACGCGATTACTGAGCAAATAAAACGCTTCAAAAGTCTTTGTGCCAGTGGTGAAAAGAAAGAGTAGGTATGGCTGAAAGTTCCGGGCGCCGGTTCGTCAAACCCTCCGATGTCGAGACCCAGGTGTTTGACTGGGGGACGATCAAATGGCTCAGTGAGCCCCGCGTGACAAACACGACGCGTTTCGCGATGGGAGTCGTCCTTCTTCAACCGGGCAAGGGCCACGTGCGACACAACCATCCGGGTTGCGAGGAGATTCTCTACGTTGTTTCCGGAGAAGGCAACCAGATGATCGATATCGATGGCGAGCGATGGCAGCCCATCGTGGCAGGAGATTTGGTCCACATTCCGCCGGACATATTCCATGCCACCATCAACACCGGTTGGGAGCCCCTGAAATTAATAGCGATTTATGATCCGCCGGGTCCCGAAGCGCTCCTGCGCCTACTGCCGGAATGCCGCATTGTTGCGGCCAACGAAAACAAGTGATCCCCAAAACCGTTGCCCTCGTGGGCACTTTCGATACGAAATGGGAGGAGTTTGCATTCTTACGCGATCGCATCGAGTCTTCTGACCTCCGGACCTTGCTCGTAAACGCAGGAGTGTTCGCCGACCCACCCATACTGACCGCTTTCTCACGACTTGCCGTCGCTGAAGCGGCGAATGAAAATCTTCAGACGTTAATCGCGCGACAGGATCGCGGGCACAGCGTGGAGGTGATGGCTGCAGGCGCTGCCTTGATCATCCGCCGTTTGTTTGACGAAGGAGCGATCCACGGCATCGTGTCGCTTGGCGGTTCTGCGGGCACAACCATCGCAACCGCCGCAATGAGAACGCTACCGGTAGGCTTCCCCAAGCTGATGGTTTCCACCCTGGCATCCGGCGATACCCGGCCCTACGTCGGCACGAAAGATATCTGCATGATGTATTCCGTGGTTGATATTGCGGGCCTGAATGCGGTGTCGCGGGCCATCTTGAGCAATGCGGCGGCTGCCATTTGCGGCATGGTCACTCGCGAGCAAGCGAATCCCTCTCGCGAAAAGCCCAGCATCGCAGCCACTATGTTCGGCGTCACCACTCCATGCGTGACGGCGGCACGACACCGGCTGGAAGAAAAAGGCTATGAGGTGTTGGTGTTCCACGCCACCGGCACGGGTGGGCAGGCGCTGGAACAACTCATTGAAGACGGCATGTTTCGAGGCGTACTCGACATCACAACCACTGAACTCGCCGACGAACTTGTCGGCGGTGTTTTGAGTGCTGGACCGAAGCGTCTGGAAGCGGCCGGCGTGAAAGGAATTCCCCAGATCGTTTGCCCCGGCGCCATCGACATGGTGAATTTCGGGCCGATGGATTCTGTCCCCAGCCGGTTTCGGGATCGTAACCTGTACGCCCACAACTCAACCGTGACCTTGATGCGAACGACTCCTGAAGAATGCGCGCAACTTGGACGTGTGACTGCCGAGAAGCTCAACCTCGCGCGTGGTCCGGCAACTGTGCTGATTCCCCTCCAGGGTGTTTCCGCCATTGATAAAGCCGGCTGCCAGTTCTATTCGCCCGCTGCCCTCGCCGCATATCGCGGAGCGCTCAAAGAGAGTCTTAGTCCGGCCGTCAACCTGGTCGAAATTGACGCTCATATCAATGACGAAAGGTTTGCGTTTGCTGCCGCCGATTTATTGCTTGAGTCGTTCGCAATCGCTTCCGTGGCGGCCGACTGATAAATCACTCATGCGCAGCCGCTAATGTCCGATGATGGCCATCCCTGTCTCGTTCCTGCGCAACCAGCCATTCGCGAGTGGCGCGCGGCGTCAAGGCGCCTGAAATCAGATGCCCTTGCAAATAGTGGGCGCCCATTGCGGTTAACGTTTCCGCTTGCTCGGCTGTTTCGACCCCTTCCGCCACCACTTCCAGTCCGAACGCCCGTGCCGTCGTCAAAATACTTTCCACAATCGGGCCCGCGTCCACGTGGATTCCGTTCACAAATGTCTGATCGACCTTAATCCGGTCAACCGGCAAACGTTGCAGATACGCCAGACACGAAAAGCCGGTTCCGAAGTCATCGAGCAGCACGTGAATTCCTTTCTTGCGCAATTCGGCAAGGACCGAAACGGCACCGCTCTGATCGGTCGCGAATAAACTCTCCGTCAATTCCAGGTGCAGGCGGTCGGGTCTTAGCTTTGCTCCTTCCAGCGCGTTGAGTACATCCGCCACAAGCGTTCCCGCTTCAATCTGGGCTGCCGAAATGTTTACTGAGACCGCCGGAGGGTCGCGCCCAGGCCACGACGCCGCTTCCCGGCACGCTTCGTGGAGAACCCAGCGCCCGATCTCGACAATCTCTCCGGTTCGTTCCGCGATGGGAATGAACTCCGCAGGAGAGATCGTCCCCAACTTCGGATGGTGCCAGCGCACTAGCGTTTCCATCGCGTCGCACCGTTTTCGCCTGGTGTCGATTACGGGCTGGAACACCAGCGAAAACGTATTGCCGGCAACCGCTTCGCGCAGTGCTTGTTCCAGTTGATGACGGTGCACCAGGTTAGCGCTCAAGGTGGAATCGAACAGTCGAATGCGCGATTGTTTGTCTGCTTTACCCGCGAACATGGCGACATCGGCGGCCCATATCAGCTCCTCCTGCGTGCGCGCATGCTGCGGATAGAGAGCGATGCCGACCGTCGCATCGATTGCTAACATCCGGTGCTCGATCTCAAACGCCTCGGCGACACAGTCGCGCAGCGCATGGCCCAGTTGGAATGAACTATCCGTGCTGTCAATTTCCTCCATCACAATCAGAAATTCGTCACCGCCCCAACGTGCGATCTTGACGTCTTGGAAATGAGTAACCAGGCGGGTTGCTATGGTCTTCAATACCTGATCGCCGGCGATGTGCCCCATGACGTCGTTCACTTCTTTGAATTTGTCTAAATCAAGAAACAGAACCGCTAGCGACATGCCCGTCGTCTCCGCGGAGCTGATGGCCTTCGCCAGATAATCCGCGAAGGTAGCGCGATTGTAGAGTCCGGTTAGCGGATCTCTAGAAGCTAGCAGCGCCAGACGTTCGGCGTAGCTTTCCTTCTCGAGCATTTCGCGCTCCAGATCCGCCGTCCGAGCTTTAATCCGGAATTCCAGGAATCGATTGGACTCCTCCAATTCGGCTTGTGCAATTTTCAGCTCGTCATTTGCGGCTTCGGTGCGACCGCGCTCCTCCGCCATATCATGCAAAAGCCGCTCATTGATGCGGCTCAGCCGAAGCGCCGTCATGGTTGCCTTGTGACTGATTCGCGAAGAGTTCGCCATCACGACGAAGAAGCCGCAACCGACAACCCCGAAAAGCGTATATTGCGGGCCGGGAAAAGTCACAAATAAGATCGAGGCGGGTAAGACCAGCAGAGCGTTGTAAACAATGGCGAGCCCGCGCGAAGGAGAAAGAACCGTGATGCTACCGCCCACCATGCCACAAAGAACAACAGCGGTTGCGCTTCGGCCGATGTCGTCGAGGTTTTTCAGGAACAGTCCTGCAAACAACCCCCACAAAATACCGGTGGCGATTACGCCGGCTCCAAAGCGCCAGAGGCCGAGCTTGGCATTTCTGACGATCGGATCGCTAACGCCAAGCCCCGACCCAGGCTTTCCGAACCGTAGAACATCTATTGCGCGAAGCGCCAGCACGACACTGATGGAGAGCCACCACCCGATAACCAGACGGTTGTGAGATTGGCGAAAAGCAACAAAAGCAAGACTGGAAGACGTCATCGCGGAAATTGCGAGACCGCCCACGCCATAACGGTAAAGCAGGTCTACAGCGTCCTGCTCTGCGGGGTCGTCTCCGGCTGCAGCTTCTCCCGATGTTGATCTACTCAGTGTTCGGGGCGTCATCCTATTCAGTTCTGTCTCCCGCTTGTCTGCTTTGGACTTGCCCCAAAAATGCGCGAGTCAGGTGTGGCCGCGCAAAGGCCGAAGGAATACCTCCTTGAGTTAGGCGGCGCGCAGCCAAGTTGGCGACATGCGGCAACTTGGGCAGTGACGCGAGCGCCAGGTTCCGGATGACAGCGGAAGATTAAGCTATCGTACTTGTCCCAGCGTAGCGTCCTCTCCTCTCAAAAGCAATCGCTTACACCGGGGCTGAAGGATGCTCGCAAACCATTTACCCTCAGCAATTTACGACAGCTATAAACCGGGCCACCGCGACATCCCCGGCAATTCCAGGCCAAACTGATCGAGCGCGCGGCCGACGATGTGGTACACCACGTCGTCGAGGGTGTGCGGATGATTATAGAATGCTGGCACAGGGGGGAAAATTACCGCTCCCATTCGTGTCAGAGCCAGCATGTTCTCCAGATGAATTTCGCTTAAAGGGCTCTCCCGGACCAGCAGCACGAGTTTACGTCGTTCTTTCAGCGTCACATCGGCAGCGCGAGTCAATAGATTATCCGAATAGCCGGTGCGAATCGCCGCAAGACTTTTTGCGCTGCAAGGCGCGACAATCATCCCGTCATTTTTGAACGAACCACTCGAAACCGGCGCTGCCTGATTTTCGCTGGGATGAACAACCGTCGCAAGCGACTCAACCTGTTCCACCGTGAACGAGGTTTCATGCGCTATCGTAGCGCGCGCCCACCGGCTAATCACCAGGTGAGTCTCGATATTCAATAAGGTCAGCGCTTGAAGAGTGCGAATTCCGAAAATAGCTCCTGAGGCTCCTGAAATTCCGACAATGATTTTCATGAGCGGCGGAGTGCTCGCATGTCCAAGTGTACCGTCGCCCAAACTCCAGGGCAGTGAGACACTGTTGTGCGTGACGATCGCGGATCTATTGCAAATCACGGGGCGTAGATATCCCGCACGGCGGTTGACCCAAAACGTAGTTGGCGGCGTGAGTCCCATTCAGGCGGCAAACTTTTCGCTAGGTCATGTGACCCTCGACCCAGACGGAGGCCAAGTGCCCTGGCACAACCAGGAGCAGGAAGAAGTCTACTTTGTTCTGGAAGGAACGGGAGAAATGTGTTTAGGCGAAGAGCGCCGGACAATTTCCGCCGGACAAGCAGTCTACATTCCTTCGGGCATGTTCCATCAGCTCACGAATATCGGAAGCACTCCTTTGCGCATGATCTATTGCTATGGTCCCGCCGGCGATGTCGCCCATTGGCGGCAGGAACTGGCTGGTACATTGCCGCGCGCCGGAATCGAAGCTCCGCCGCTCCCCCAAGGCTCGTGCACGCAATGCACGAAGACCCTCGATGAGGCTCAAAAATGATCGGGGCGAACGTACATCGGGTCGGCATCGTGATGAACGGCGTCACCGGCCGCATGGGGTTGAATCAACACCTCCAGCGCTCCATTGCCGCGATTCGCGCTCAAGGTGGCGTGAATATCGACACTACAGTGCGGATCATGCCGGAAGTACTCCTGGTCGGGCGCAATCCCTCGAAGCTGGTAGCCATTTCAGAGGAACACGAAAACTGCCCCTGGACCACCGATTTGGATACGGCGCTCGCCGATCCCGCCTACAGCATTTACTTCGATGCGCAAACGACGGACCGGCGCGCCGACAGCGTGAAGCGAGCGATTCAAGCCGGCAAACATATTTACTGTGAGAAGCCGACCGCTACAAACACTGCCGACGCGTTGGAACTCTACCGCCTCGCTACGGCAGCCGGTCTGAAAAATGGTGTTGTGCAAGACAAGCTGTGGCTTCCTGGCCTGGTAAAACTGCAAACCCTGCGTGACCAGGGCTTCTTTGGACGCATCCTTTCAGTCCGTGGGGAGTTCGGTTATTGGGTATTCGAAGGCAACACGATCCCCGCCCAGCGCCCATCATGGAACTACCGGAAGGAGGAAGGGGGCGGCATGATTCTCGATATGCTTTGCCACTGGCGCTACGTCCTAGACAATTTATTCGGCGCGGTGCGATCTGTCTCGTGCCTGGGGTCCACTCATATTCACCAGCGTTGGGACGAAAAAGGCAAGGCGTACCAAGCAAACGCCGACGACTCAGCGTACGCTACATTCCGATTGGATGGCGATATCATTGCTCACTTCAACTGTTCCTGGTGTGTACGCGTCCGGCGGGACGACCTGCTCACTCTGCAGGTCGATGGAACCCACGGCTCCGCGGTGGCTGGACTTCGCAATTGTTGGATCCAGCCTCACGCAGCCACGCCACGTCCTGTCTGGAATCCCGACATCGAGAACCCGCTGAACTTCTTCGACCAGTGGCAGAGAATTCCGGAGCAGCAGAACTTTGATAATGCATTCAAAACACAGTGGGAGTTATTCCTTCGCCACGTTGTGCTCAATGAGCCGTTCCCCTGGACTCTCCTCGAGGGCGCAAAAGGCGTGCAACTGGCGGAAGCGGGCATCGACAGTTGGGAAAAGCGCTGCTGGGCAGATGTTCCGCACTTACAATAAGGAATATGAAGAGAACCGTGCTGCGCCTCGCGACCTTTGCCGGGTTAGCTCTGCTTTGGGTATGCCTGCTCAGCGCTCAAAACTGGCAGACCGCCGACACATTACCGGGCGTGGATCTGAACGGCCTTACTGGTTCACAGCGGGCAACCGCGTTGAAGCTACTGCGGGCGCGCGGTTGCTCTTGTGGCTGCTCGATGAAGGTTGCGGAGTGTCGCGTCGCGGACCCCAGTTGCTCCTATAGCACCGGTTTGGCACAGGTCATCGTAGCGGCTATCCGGGAAGGGAAGTCGGAAGCGCAAGCGTTGCAGTTGGCGGACAATTCACGCTATGCGAAGCCCGCGTCCTCTGGAAAAGTGCTGGACGACGCTGTGAACATTCCCATCGTCGGCGCCCCGTCCGCCGGTCCAGCTAACGCACCCATTACTGTCGTAGAGTTCTCCGATTTCCAATGCCCGTACTGTGCCCAGGCCATTCCTGAAATTGAGAGTCTCCAGAAGCTGTATCCACAGCAAATGCGCCTGGTGTTCAAACAGTATCCGCTCGACAACCATCCGAATGCGGGGATCGCTGCCGCGGCCGCGCTGGCAGCACAGAAACAGGGTAAATTCTGGCAAATGCACGATGCCCTGTTTGCCAACCGCACCGATCTATCGAGGCCGAACCTCATTGCGCTCGCCAAGCAGAACGGACTCGATGTGAAACGATTCGAGCAGGATATGGATTCGGACGCAGTGCGTGAGTCGATAGCGCGCGACACTCAGGACGGCGACAAAGCTGGAGTGGAGGGAACACCGACCATCTTCATCAACGGACAAAAGTTTAACGGAGCAATCGAAGTTGCCGCACTCCGGCCGATTTTTGACGAAACGCTGAAGAAAACTTCCACACCCGCCGGCGCAACTGCTTCTGCGACAGTAAAACGCTAGGCGGCTCGTATCAGAAGCCCGTAAAGCATGCGTCGCGGCCCTCGATTTGGCAAGCAATCGCTGGTTCCGGTCGCGCGGCCGATGCTCGGGCTCACGCGCGATTACTTAGAGGCATTTCGTTCGATCTCCTCGACCATTTCCATCACCACATCGCCCACAACTTGCAAGCTATGTGCGCTTAGCTTGTCCATAGTATCGGCCGCTGTGTGCCAATAACTATTTTGCGGGCCATAATCGTAATCGATGATATCGAGCGCGTTCACTCCGGCCTGAACGAATGGAATATGGTCATCGTCAATGCCCGAGCGTTGACGAAGAAAGTATTTCCCATCGCCTAATTTGTTGGCCGCTTGCCACATAAGCGCACGCAGCGGCTGCGAAGAATTGTCGTCGTTCAGAATGTCGAGGTTTGCATCACCGATCATGTCAACATTGATCAGTGCTTTGATGCGAGAGAGCGTACCATCTGCGCCCCACTTCGCTGCCAGATGCCGGCTGCCGTAAAGGCTGTCCGTTTCGGTCCACTCCCGAATCGCCTCCTCTCCGTCGAAGAACACAATGTATAAATCGTCCGGATGTTTCGAACGCGCAAGCACCCGTGCGACTTCCACCAAAAAACCCGTCGACGAACCCGCATCGTTGGCCCCCACGAACTGGAGCATCGGTTTGTAAAGCGTGTCGTAATGACCTGAAATCACTACTGCTTTGCCCGAACTGCCCGGAAATTTCAAAATGATATTGCTCATCCTCCGCATACCATCCGGTGTCTGAGCGTCAAACGTATCGGGGATTAACTGGCCGCCAAGCGGACTCAACTGGCTGGTAATCCACGCCCGAAGGCGCTGCAAAGCTTCTGAAGCGGGAGGCCGCTCGCCAAAAGACGTCGCGCGCCGCGTGTCGGCGAGTGCTGCCGCTCCATTAAAATTTACACTTGCGCCAGCCGAAGTACCAAAAGTACTATAGGAGATGCTAGGTATTCCGATAAGAACAACAAAGGAAAGGGCGAAGCAACGGGACACACCCTGGGAAAACTGGATTTTGTGAATGGCCATTCGGCGAGGTCGGATAAAGCGAAATCGAATTCCTGGGACAACCACAGAATCTTCTGAGAGAGATACCACCCCTAGGGAACTGTTGTATTATAGCGGTACCCCGGCAAAGTACGGTGATTGCTCCGCGTGAGTTTAGCATAACCATGGAGTCAGTTGGAGAGAAACTCCGTCAAGCGCGTTTACGTCTAGGTTTAAACCTGGAAGCTGTTAGCTCCAGTACCCGCATCAATCTCAAAACGATCACTGCGATCGAAACCGATCAGCTCGATCAGATCAGTTCCCCATTCCTATATAAAAGCTTCGTGCGGCAGATTGGAAACGCCGTCGGGCTCGATGCTCAGGCGCTTGAACAGGACCTGCTTTCAGCAGCGGGCAGCATGCCCCAGCCGCTGGTCCCCGGGCAAAATGGCGCTCCTCTCCCGTCGAGCGTTGCCCCCAGAAATCGGCGAAATCATCTTTCTCGTTGGGTCAGCTCCATCGCTTCGCTCGGGCTCATGTTAATGGCGTGCTCCGGGTTGTATGCCTTGTGGCAAAGCGCAAGAACCGAAACACCTGCGCAATTTATCGCAAGCGCCGTTTCCTTTCTTCGTCTTGATTCGCTCGCGACCCCGGTAAAACGAAATCACCAACCTCAAGCCACGGCAGCAGTTGCACAACCTCAGCCGGTTCCTTCACTGGCGCAAGCGACTCCGCAACCTCCCCCGCCACCAGGTGAGGATGGGCTCTTCCATATTCAACTCTCCGCTATCGAACAAACCTGGCTATCTGTCGTAACCGACGGCAAAGAGGTATACAGCGGCATTCTTCATGCCGCAGAAACGAAGAGTCTTGAAGGACACGATCTTGCTCGAATTCGCACTGGAAACGCCGGTGGTGTTGAGGTCGTATTCAATGGGCGCAATCTCGGGCCGTTGGGATCTCGCGGCCAGGTTCGTACAGTCCTGTTCAATCGCAATGGCTACGAAGTTCTCGACCCTCAGGCCGCGGGTCTGCTCTCCGGTCACATGCTCCTGGCGAGCTATCATCCGGTCCGATAACCGGCAGCGAACAATCGTCAACCTTATCCAGCCGGTTGCCGCCCGGTTCGGTGTACTTTGGCCGCGCGGTCCAAACGGCGCTTTTGGCGTTCCAGTTCCAATAACTCGCGACGCCTACGAAGCTTGATGCTCGCATCCACCTTTTTCCAGAATTTGCGGAAGTAGTCGACTGCCGAAGCCAGGGCGAACACCACAACGCCCCACATGGCGCCCATCCCGTATGGTCTTAACGGAGGCCAGCGGATCGACAGCATCACGAGCGTGATGCCTACCACCTGCATGACCATTTTGGTTTTGCCCAATTCGCCGGCTCGAATCGTATAGCCCTCCGCCGCCGCAATGCTGCGAAGCCCCGAGACCGCAAATTCGCGGCTGATAATCAGAATCACCATCCAGCCGGGGAGCAGCCGAATCTCGACCATTGAGATCAGTGCGGCTGAAACCAACAGTTTGTCTGCTACTGGGTCGAGCAGCGTTCCAACTGTGGTTACCTGTTTCCAGCGGCGTGCGAGGTAGCCATCCAGCAGGTCTGTTAAAGCGGCGGCCAGAAAAACTGCCAGCGCAAAAAAATCGTTCGCGATTAAAACATGCTGACGCCAGTTAACCTGCAGATTATGCTGAACAAGCGCAGCGACCAGCAGTGGCGCCAGGAAGATGCGCACAAGCGTCAACAGGTTTGGTAAGTTGCTCAATCGTTACTAACCATTTAAACAAGGTGCGGCACGCGGGAGAAGGTGTCCCTTTTACGTTAAGTCGTCGCGCTTTTGGGCATCCAGCGTCTTTACTAGCTTGCTCACATCCTGGCTCTTGCTGCGGTTTGCCACTAAAAGTGCATCCGGCGTGTCCACAATCACCAGATTTTCCACCCCTACTAATGCCACCGTTTTTTGAACGTCGACGTAATTATCCTTGCTGCCTTCGACGATCAGGTCGCCCTTTGACGCGTTGCCGTTGCTGTCTTTGGCTGCCAAATCGTAAACCGCCTCCCAGCTTCCAACGTCGTTCCATCCAATATCGTCGAGTGCGATACCTGCCACTTTCTCCGCCTTTTCGATAATCGCGTAGTCGACCGAAATATCCTGACAAAGCGGATAGGATTCAGCCAATCTTGCCCCGAACTGGCGGCTCCGAAACGAAGGCAGCCCTGCCATGAGTGTCGCCGTCTTTGGTTGGTGATGACGCATCAGATCCAGAACCGACGAAGTGCGCCAAAAAAACATTCCTGCATTCCAAAAGAAGTTTCCGCGCTCGACAAACTCGTTCGCCGTTTTCTCGTCAGGCTTCTCGCGAAAGCTGGTGACCGCGACCGTGCTCTTTTCGCCCGGCTTCACCCCAACCGGCATTTCGATGTAGCCGTACCCCGTCTCTGCCCACCGCGGTTGAATGCCCAGTACGACCACGGTATTCTGTTGCGCGGCTTCAAACGCCGCTTTCACGAAAGCTCGGAAGCGCGCTTCTTTCAGAATCAGGTGGTCGGCCGGAAACACTCCCATCACCGCGTCGGGATCCAGTTCATGAAGAATGTGCGCAGCCAGGGCAATACAAGGCGCCGTATTGCGCTGCGCTGGCTCCGCCACGATCTGTTGCTTTGGAACCTCCGGAAGTTGTTTGCGAATTTCGGCCTGCAACAAAGAATTGGTCAGCACCCAGATGTTCTCCGGTGGAATAACACCCTTCAGACGATCGATAGTCTGCTGAATCAGTGTTCGCTCACCAAAAAAACGAAGCACCTGCTTTGCGCTGCGCTTGCGGCTGCGAGGCCAGAAGCGCGTACCGCGCCCTCCAGCCATGATGAGGCCGTACCGGTGATTTGCCATATGTATGTACCTGCTAGTTTCGCATCGGCGCTTGCCGTGGCCGCACTCATGGCCTGCCAGGGTTTTATCGAGGGACCAGCCCACGGGAGGCCAGTCTGTGGCGCGCGAGGTCCTTAAAATTTAAAGAGCCTATGGTTCGCGCGAGCCCGGGTTCAATGGCAATGGGTGGGTCGCAAGCTGAGAATCAGGGAAGCCGCGAATGATGCGCAGCGTTCGGTCCCAGCGTGTACGCGAAAAGAAATGCTCCGTCAGATCGACAACGTGGCTAACCAACGAACCGATTGACGACCCGGCAAGCTCTTCCGTGCTGGCTCGATAAGACCAGTAGATCAGCAGAGGTTTGCCGATGATGTTGTCACGCGGTACAAATCCCCAGTAGCGGCTGTCGAGCGAATCGTCGCGGTTGTCCCCCATTGCAAAATAGGAATGGGGCGGCACCACCACCTCGCCATTGACGACGTGGTTCGCCAACATGTCTCGCTGCAGTTCCTCCCCCTTCGGATATTCGATCGGGATCGGCTCATGCGGAAAGTTGTCCCGTATCGGCTCCGGAAAACCTTTGTGGTAAACATACGGCTCGTAGAGAGGAGCTCCGTTTCGATAGACGACCCGATCCACCATTTTGATGTGATCACCAGGGATGCCGATTACTCGCTTCACGAACGTTTGGGAGATGTCACCGGGAAAGCGAAATACAATGATGTCCCCGTGCTTCGGCTGTTCGTAGGGCAAAAAGTACTTGCTGATAGTGCCCGAAGGCGCGTACGCCAGCTTGTCAACCAATAAATGATCGCCAATCAGCAGCGTGTCTTCCATCGATCCGGTCGGAATGACGAACGCCTGAACCAGCGTCGTTGTGCCGAAGAGTAGAAGAAGTATCGTGACCGCCCACTCTGCAATTCCGTTGCGGGCGTGTTCCGGCCTGACATTAACTTTGGATGGTGGCTGCGCGAGCTTCGCGGTAGCCGTTTCTTGTGACATTCGATTCCTGAAAAAGTTCTGCTTTTTGCTACGGCAATTCCTGGTAGCCGCGGACAACCTGGAACGTGCGGCTCCATCTTGTTCGCTTAAAGAAATGAGTACTCACATCCAGGAAGTGGCGTCCGACATCTGAAGGGGTATTGGACATCAGATCCCTTTCCGGAGCATCGTAGGACCAGTAAATGAGGACCGGCTTGCCGATAATGTTTTCTCGCGGAACGAAGCCCCAATACCGGCTGTCCAACGAATTGTCGCGGTTATCTCCCATCGCGAAATAAGCTCGCCCTGGGACCACTACTTCACCGTTCGAAACATGGTGGTCCAGCATGTCATGCAGCAGGGCATCCCGCTGCTTGTCCGGGTTTGTATCCGGCAGAGACGCATTCAAAGGAAAATCCGCCTGAAACGGGTCGGCAAACGGGATGCTGTGCCAGACATATGGCTCATGAAGTGGCAACCCGTTCCGGTAAACCACTTGATTGACGATCCGGATGCGATCTCCCGGCACGCCAACCACTCGCTTCACGAACACGCTCGACGGATCCGCCGGATATCGAAAGGCAATAATGTCGCCGTGCTTCGGCGTCTCGTACGGCAGAAGGTAACGGCTGATCGAGCCCGGTTTTGCGTATGCCAGCTTATCCACAATCAGGTGATCGCCGATCAGGATCGTTTTCTCCATCGAACCCGTCGGCACCACATAGGCCCACGCGACGCTCGTAGAGGCGAACAAAAGGACGAGAATGGTGACTACCCATTCACCGACAACGCCGCGCGACACGCGTTTCTGAGAGCCACGATCTCGCGACGGCAGATCGGCTTGATCTGAACTCGGCGGAGTTCGCTCCGGGATGTCCATCGTCAAAACACCATTGTAGCGGCTGCCGGCCAACCTTCCTCCTCGTCTCCGCCTTGCGGCCGGTAGGCCGGTCTATTTTCACCATGTCCCAAGCGGCCTTTCCGGATAATAAAAGTGCTAACGATCGAAGGAGCTTTATGAGCAGCCATAGAGTCGTCCCGCCGACGCCCGCAACCGCCGATCGCGTCTTACGCGGTCTCCTCATCAGAGAGGAAGACGCCTTGCATGATGCCTCTGTGCCAGCGCCCGCGCAAATCGACAACGGTGATGAAACGCGCTACGCCGACAAGTCCGGAAGCTATACGAAAGGCATCAAGCAGGCCAGCGTTGGCATCGTGGATCCTGGCGCCTACGCAACCTTTCGAGAGGCATTGGACAGCGGCTCGCCTGCTGATTTCAATGCGATCATCGTCGGCGGCGGGCCCCGAAAACTGAACGGACCGCAAGGAGGGCTGGCCTTCAGCCTCGATTGCCTGGAGAACAGCCAATTCTCCGTACCGCCCGCGCCGGCCCTGGCTGGCGAACAATACGCCGCGGAGCTCATAGAACTGTACTGGGCGTCGTTGCTTCGGGATGTTCCTTTTGTCGACTACTCAACCAACTCGATCGCGGAAAAAGCGGCGGCCGAGCTGACATCACTTGCCGGCCACTATAAAGGACCCAAGAGCGGGAACGCCGTCACGCCGGATCTGCTGTTCCGTGGCCGCTTCAAAGGCGAGACGGATGGGCCGTACCTGTCACAATTCCTGTTGCAGGATACCGCCCTCGGTGCAATGCCGATTATTCAGAAGTACTCGATTGCGGCCCCATGCCTGGATTACATGAAGGACGCGTTGACATTCCTGGACGTTCAGAATGGAGCAAACCCCAGCCCACCGCCTCTACAGCCGCCCTTGTATCTCTTCAATGGCCGTGGGCTGACAACGTATACGCACTTGGATGTCCTATATCAGGCCTGCTTCATCGCGTATTTGATCTTAAATGCATTCAATAAGTTCAACCCGGGCAATCCGTACAACAACAATCCAACGCAGAATGGCTTCGGTACTTTCGGGGCTCCGGATGCGGCGGCCGCACTCGCCGCTGTCTCAGCGTTGGCACTCAAAGCCGTCTGGTATCAGAAGTGGTTCATTCACCTCCGGCACCGGCCCGAGTCCGGCGGCGCGCTGGTGTATCTGCAGAACACTCCGAGCCACCCCCAGACAAAAGGCAAGGTCAGCGACACCGTTCTGAACTCGTCGGCTGTCGCCGCCAGCTTAGCCGCCAACAGCAGTTACTTTCTTTCACAGGCATTTCCGGAAGGTTCGCCTATGCATCCGGCTTATCCAACCGGTCACGGCACAGTCGCGGGCGCCTGCATAACCGTCCTGAAGTTCTTTTATGACGGCGCCTATACTTTGCCCAAAGTCTTGGTGCCGGCGCATGACGGCGCAGCTCCCGCCGATACCTACAGCAGACCGCCGTTGACCGTGAACGGCGAATTGAACAAGCTTGCCTCGAACATCAGCTTCGGCCACGGGATCCATGCCGGCATCCACTGGCGCAGTGATACCGAGACTTCCATTCGTCTCGGCGAGCACGTAGCTCTCAGCTTTCTGCAAGATCACGCCCGGGCCTATAACGAGAAATTCCGCATAGAACTGGAGAGGGTCGACGGATCGATGGCCACAATCGCCAATTGATCGATCCGGCTTACCCGCCCGCCGGCGATCGCTTTTTCGCTCCGCTGGTTGATAGGACAGTGTCGACGGCTCAGCGAAGTGCTCCGATTAAGGAAGCAACAAAATCTTGCCGCCCGCTGACCCTTTCTCCGCCAGCGTATGTGCTTCGCGTACTTCGCTCAGCTTCATCGTTCTGGCGATGGGAATCACCAATTTCCCGTCGCGAACCGCGTCTGCCATGTTGCGCAGTAGAGAGGCGTCCGGAGTCGCCATGAACGCTTCCACGCGGATGTCCCTTTCCTCCGCGTCTTTCGGTTTTCCCAACACAGACCCAAGCACGCCGCCCGGCTTCAATTTCGGAATCAGCTTGCCGATCACCGCACCACCTACCGTATCCGCAATCCCATCAAGCGATGGCAGCCGGGCAATTTCTTGATCGTTATCGATCGCAACCACCTCGTCATTTCCTAGAGGTGCCGCTTCCTCCTTTTGTTCTGCCCTCACCCCGGCGATTACCCGCGCGCCTTGGCTCTTGGCGACATACACAGCGCTGCGACCGACGCTGCCCACCGCGCCCGTTACCAACACCAGATCGCCTGGTCTCAGCCGCATATGTTGAATCAGCTGTGCGCCCGTCGTAGTAACGAGCGGCAGAGCCGCCGACTTCACCAGGTCAACGCCATCGGGAAGAACAGTCAGCTGCTCTGCTCTTGCGGTCAGATACTCCGCATAGCTGCCATTTACTAGTCCGATTACCTTTTGCCCGGGCTCCGGACTTCTGACCTGGGCGCCCACTCTCTCAACTGTCCCGGCAACATCCCGTCCCAGGATCGCGGGCAATTTAAGCGGTATTCTGTCTTTCGCCGCTCCGCTCCGAAGTTTCCAATCAATCGGATTGATGCTGGTTGCGGCAACCTTTACCAGCACTTCGTCTGGTCCCGGCTCCGGTGTCGGTACATCTTCATACCGCAATTGGTCTACACCGCCGTATTCGTGCAAAAGAACTGCCTTCATTCGATGGGATCTCCATAGGATAGACATCCTGTTCGAAACTTGGCTTCCGACAAACTTTGAACACACACGATTGAGCAATCCTCACCTTGATTGCCTCGCTGCTTGCTGGAGCGCCGGTTTTCCCAGCTGAATTTGTCCTATGGCACGGCGAGCTGGAGTACACTTCCACACATGGATCCCTCGCTAACCCGCCGTTCCGTATTGGCTGCGCTGACGGCTGCTGTTTTACGCGCGAATGCACAACAGCCGCAAAGCACGAATAGCGGTCACGGTATTCGGCTCGGAGCGCCGATTTTTATTCATACGGACGATCCGTCTCAACTCGCACAGGAGCATCGCCGCTTGTCTTACGGTGCTGCCTACTGTCCCCAAGCTGATATCCATGACAAGGATCGGATTCGCGCGATTGAACAGGCTTTCCGGAGCGCGAACGTCGTCATTGCAGAAGTGGGGGCTTGGAAGAACATGCTCGATCCGGACACCACTAAGCGCCGCGAGAACCTGGAATATGTAACGGAGCGCTGTGCACTCGCCGATGCTGTCGGAGCACGCTGCTGTGTCGATATAGCCGGATCTTACAATCCCACGGTCTGGTATGGACCGAATCCCAAAAACCTGTCGAAAGAATTTTTTGACGCCACCGTTGAAAACTGCCGTCACATCATCGATACCGTTAAACCAACGCGTACCAAGTTCACCATCGAAATGATGGGTTGGAATCTTCCGGACGGTCCCGATTCCTACCTTGACCTGATCCGGGCGGTTGATCGCCCGGCGTTCGGTGTTCATCTGGATGTTTGCAATGGCGTGAATTGCCCCATTCGCTTCTACAACAACACCGACTTTATACGCGAGTGTTGCCGAAAACTAGGCAAATGGATTGTTTCCTGTCACGCTAAAGATCTCCAGTGGATTACTGAACTGAATATCCATTTCCAGGAAGTAATCCCCGGCCGCGGTCAAATCGATTACCAAACCTACTTGACGGAGCTCAATCAGCTGGATCAGGACACGCCGCTAATGATCGAGCACCTGAAAACGGCAGCAGAATATGACGAAGCTGCTACTTATATTCGCTCTGTTGCCGCGAAATCCCGAATCACTCTTTTGACGTGAACTGGAACTCCAGTTCCTCTACGGCAACACTCCCGGGATCCAACGAACCGCGTTATCGTGGTACAGCTTGTGAAGTACCGTACCGGGAAGTTCCAGTCCTTGTGCGGTGTGTCCCTCATACTCCAGAGTTCGGCTTGTAGAAAAGAAGGTCCAGTCGGTTGTGTAGTGCTTCGCCCATGTTTTCGCAGCCGCTTCACTCGATTGCCTTTCAGAGAGCGACAGATCTGTTCCGTAGACGATCCGATCCTGATACTTGATCAGGAACTGCCGAACTTTCTCTCGTGGTTGAATGGCCAAGTACGCGACCCGTGCCGCGACATCCACGGCGAAATTCGGATACCGGTCAAATCGTTTCCCAAGTCCATCAAGATCCATTTCCATGCTGCCCAGGTGCGCTCCCACCACGCGTAGCTGAGGATTTTGCTCCAGGATGTGATCGCGCGCTTGGAGAATAGTGGCTTTTTTCGGATGATCCGATTGATTGTACATGTACCATTCCGGGTGCTGCGTATAGTAGCTGTAATCTGGCGAGTTCTTGTTGGGAGGCAGCCAACACGAGTTTGGTTCGGCTAGGTGCGCGATCAGTGTTTTGCCGTGCGACGCGATGTCCTCATAAATCGGCTTCAGGCGAGGATCGTCGGGCAGGACGAAATGCCCCGATGCATCCTTCAGCTCCATGCCTACGTTCTTCCATATCTTCACGGCCACCGCACCCACCGCAAAATCCCGATTCAGTTGCCCGATCGCATCTTCGCTGAATTTTGGACTCGAAAACTGAAATGGATCGAAGGTCGTACAAAGAACGGCCTGCCCGTGGCTGTTTTTGACAAAGGCTTGGGCAGCGGCAATCTTGGGTTCTAAGGTCGGAAACGCCTCGTCGTCTTTGTTGGCAACAACGATATCCAACAGATGCACGTGAAGCTTGCGAAGAAAGGCATAAAATTGCGGATCTACCTTAAAGGCATGGGCGTGCGTGTCGATCGGCTCCATCGCCGTGAACGCGGCGAAATCGGCTGACCAGGCAACGTCCCCCTCCGCGGCTTTCAAGTTGGTCCTCGCCGTCACAAGAACAAAAGCGAAAACAACGCCTGCAGTCAAAAATGAAGCACGGGAGCGCATCTGTTTATAGATAGAGCTTACTAGCCGCCCTTTCGTGCATACCCAACAATTTTCTTCTGGGTGATCGCTGTGGACCAGAAAGAGCGCAGGCATATCATTGTTGCCATTTCGGCATGCAAAAGCGGTCCACAGGATTGCCTGGAACAAATAAAGATAAAACAGAACTAGTGCGAATCCGCCTGTCGGCGTTCGTCTTAAGCCTTCAAGTCGCTTTCGGCGCGCCGCATCCCAAGATCTATGTGAAAGGTGACTTTGAAGGACGGGCCCCATTGAATAGCTGGCGTGTTGTGCCCGCCGCTGCCTCCCCGGCTGATACAGTGCAGCTGACGCTCGCACCTGGACCCAACGGCCAGGGTGCGGTCCTCACATACCGCATCATATGCCCTACAACTTACCCGTGTGCGGATGCTGCGTCGGTGGTCCGGGATTTACCAAATAAGTTGCCGCGGAATAAGGCATTGGAAATCTGCTTTCGGGCCCGCTTCAATTCCAATGTCGAGCTTTCTCTGATAACCAAGGACCGCGCCGGCCATGTCCTTCGTTTTCCAATCGCGCCCAGTATCGAAAATCGAACCGCCGGTCGGTGGCAGCATGTAATCGTTCCCGTCGCCGGAAAAGGAGCCGCACCCGAACAACCGGAACATTCGCAGAAACCTCTCGTTCAGATAGGCTTCGGCATTCGGCCGCGCGCGGCTGGGTCAGTGCAGGGCGATTTCAGCTTCGACGATCTGGTCATTCGCGATTCCGACCCCGTTGTTCATCTGTCAGGGGACATGCCTGTCGTGCCGGTACCGCCGGATTCAAGAGAAGTAGCACCGCTGGGAGTCAACATCCACCTGCTCCGCGACTACCACTCCCTGGACGCGGCGCAGAAAGCCGGCTTTCAATTTGCTCGCATGGACATGCTGTGGGCCAACGTTGAGCGGAACGGCCGTTATCGCTTCTTTGCGTATGATGCACTTGTTCGCGCGCTGGAGGATCGCAAAATGGGAGTGCTCTGGATTCTCGATTACGGGCACCCCGATCACGGCGGCAAGGTTCCTCGGACCGCGGAAGATGTCGCGGCGTTCAGCCGTTTCGCGGAAGCAGCGGCCGCACACTTCAAAGGTCGAAATGTTCGCTACGAGATTTGGAACGAGCCCGACACAGCTTATTTTTGGCCACCCTCTCCGAATGCAGTCGAGTATTCCGCTCTTCTTCGCGAAGCAATCGCGGCCGTTCATCGGGCCGACCCTTCAGCTAAAGTGTCGAGCGGCGGGGTCTCGAAAATTGATCTGCCCTTCCTGACACACGCTGTCGATCGGACGTTGGCCGGTGAGTTGAGTGCGATCAGCATTCATCCATACACCGAACCTGGCCCTGAAAAAGTTGTCTGGGCACTCGCCGCCTTACAAGCCTGGGTTTGCGAGACGCTGGGCACTCATACGGAGATCTGGAATACCGAGTGGGGATATCCGTCCACGACTCTTGACCGAACAGTTGATGATGGTCATGGCGATCGCGGGCGCACACGCCAGGCCGTGCTTGCGGCCCGCGAGATCCTGACCCTCTGGGCTCTCGAACTTCCTCTCGGCGTGTGGTACGACCTGAGAGACGATGGGGCCGATCCCCATAACCCCGACCACAATTACGGTCTTCTCGATTCTGCGGGGCATGAGAAGCCGGCCATGAATGCTGTTCGCCTGTTGCTGAACGCGGCTCACGGGCGAAACTACGTCGGCATGATGCAGGAACTGCCGCCGGATACTCACGCCATGCGCTTGGACGCACCATCCGATACGCTGTTCATTGTCTGGAGTGAAAATCCCGCCGCGCGGCACATCGTCGAGATTGCGAAGACCGACTTCGTTTCCGCGGTAAATTTAATGGGCGAAAACCTCATTCCGAAAACGCGGTCAGCCGGACGCATAGAACTGCCCGTCGATGAGGCCGCCGGTCCGATGTACGTACATTTGAAACGAGAAAAGCATCCCGAACAATAGCCGGTGATCAACTTCAAAACCGCTACTTCAACGTGCATTGCGGCGGCCGCCCAATGCTGAAAAACCCGCTCCTACGCCCATAATCCATGAAGTTGTCCGCTAACCCTGCAAATCCCAAGCCTGCAAACCTTGGCACCGTCCCGCTGCTCTGGGGCTTCTTCTTCCTTAGTTATCTTCTGCGCGTGAATATTGCTGTCGCCCAGCAATACATCGCCCTCGAATTTCATTTCAACGATATCCAGATCGGCTACATCTTCAGCGCGTTTCTTATCGGCTATACCCTCTTTCAGATTCCGAGCGGCATCCTCGCGGATCGTTTTGGCCCGCGCTCCGTATTTGTTCTATCCGGCCTGTGGTGGGCAGCCACCACATTCCTCACAGGCGCGGTTCCCGCGTTCGGTGGAACATTGTTGTTCCTTCTCGTGATTCGTTTTCTACATGGTGTGGGAGAGTCTGCCATGTATCCGGTCGGCATGTCGGCGATTTCCCGATGGTTTCCCGTCTCGACGCATGCCTTGATCACAGCCCTCGTGTATACCGGATCGACGGTCGGTTCAGCATGCGCGCCGCCGCTCGTTGCGGGTATCATGCACGCGTCCGGATGGCGGGCGACGTTCTATTGGACCGCTCTACCCCCGCTGTTGCTTACGGCATTTTGGCTTTTGGGGACAAGGCGTATTCTTCCCGTTCAACAGGTAATCCAGCGCAAGCTATCCCCGGGCGTGCGCATAACGGCATGGTGGCGGCTTCTTCGCAGCCGCGATGTGGCGGCCTTATGCCTGAGCTATTTTCTGTATTGCTACGCCATCTCCATTTATGTTTATTGGCTCTTCAAATATCTCGTCGACGTCCGTCATCTCAGCATTGTTAGTAGCGGCTGGGTAAACGCAGTGCCCTGGATTGCCGCTTCTGTTGCCGTGCCGTGTTTCGGTTGGTTCAGTACAAGACTCGCGAGATCAATCGGCTCCCTGCCTGCGCAGCGAAATATTGCCGTTGCCTGTCTGCTGGCGGCCGCCTTTCTGATGTATGTGGGCGCCTCGGCGCAGCAGATCGGAGCCGCCGTGGCCGCAATCGCGGTCAGCGTCGCCCTTCTCTTTTGCACGGAATCGCCGTACGGCTCCACATGCATCCAGATTTCCGGTGAGGATGCAGGCACAGGTACCGGCTTGATGAACCTCGCCGGCAATTTGGGGGGTATCGCCGCTACCAGCCTCGTGCCCGTTCTGGAAACCCACTTTGGGTGGCTTACAGCGCTGCTATCGGGTTCAATCGCTGCATTGTTAGCAGCGGCGGTTTGGTTTGTTGTTCGAAAAAACAGCGAGGGCCTTTAAAGCACGGTACGCCGGTTGCAAACTCGCAGCCGGCTACGGTTTTTGGTTCGCTCAGTAATCCGAACAGAAGGTTGCTGCACGCTAAAATTGCCATTTGCACCCGTAATGAAAATAAATAAGGCCGTTATCACCGCCGCCGCCCCCAATCAACGCACTCTTCCCCTACAAACCCTCATCGATCGCGACGGTGAAGAAAAAACCGTTCTACGCATCATCTTGGACGAAGTGCGCCGCTCGGGCGTGGAGGAAATCGCGGTCGTTATTCCGCCGGGGGATGAAGCCTCTTTCGTACGCGCCGGAGGCGATCGCTCAATCCGATTTATCGAACAAACCGACCCTACCGGTTATGCGCACGCCATCTACCTGGCACGTCCGTTCGTTGGGAAAGAACCATTTCTGCATCTGGTCGGTGATCACCTCTACTCGGCAGGCAAAAATCTCAGCTGTACCCAGCACCTGGTTGACGTCGCTGTCGCGGAAGGTTGCGCCGTCTCAGCTGTGCAGCCCACTCGCGAAACACTGCTCTGGCGGTACGGCGTCATCGGAGGCCAGCGCATTCCCGGCAAGCAGGATCTGTACCGTATTCAAAAAGTGGTGGAAAAACCGACTCCGACAGAAGCCGAACAGGAGTTGGAGATCTCCGGCTTGCGCGCCGGCCACTATCTCTGCTTTTTCGGTATGCATGTGTTAGCTCCAACCGTTATGGAAATACTCGAGCAGCAACTCGAAGCCTCGCCCGCTAACACCACCTTGTCTTCGGCGCTTTGCGAACTCGCTGCGCGCGAGCAGTATCTGGCTTTGGAACAAACCGGACGGCGTTATGATATCGGCGCCAAATACGGGTTATTCCACGCTCAACTGGCTCTTGCGCTGGATGGGCAGGATCGAAGCAAAGTACTGGCTCAATTACTGGACCTTGTCGCTTTACACGATACCCAAGCGCGAGAGATCGGGCAGGGTGCTTGAGCGAGCTCGTCCGAATCATCACATCCGAGGACCCGGAAATTCGCAATCGCTCCGTCGACGAGTTCTGCCGCGGGAATCCGGCCGCGGTGCTGCTCGAAGAATGTGCCGCACTCAACCGGTTCTGGCGCAACCACGACAATCTGTACGGCCGCGTGCGCGCGCTCTTCTTTCTTTACTCCATCCATCGCTTCCATCTCCAGAATCGTCCGGAAATTCGCGCTAGGACCTTAATCCCGTTCGCAGCCGTAGGCCATCTTCTAAGACGACGTTTTCCCGAAGCTCTCGAAGCATTGCATTCAGAAGAACGCGCCTCCGGTCTGAGCAAAGGATTGTCGAGCGCCTACGCCACCGCTTATAAAGGCCTGGCGCTGAAAACGCTCACCGATCAGGTTCGTCGAAGCGTCCGAATGGTACGCGGCAACCAGTGGATGTCCCGCATCGGCCATCCCGACGACTATCCGTTACGAGTACGGCCCGAACTGCTCCATACCACCGAAACCGGCGGACGTTACCCAATCCTGAAAGAGTCCACGCCGGTTCGCATGGACCTGACACACAGCGCCTGGAGCGACATCTTCTTTCTTGGCATGGATTACCCAGAGGGTGCGCGCGTGCTGAACGTGTCGATTGACTTGAGCGTGCGCGGCGCGAACGATGCTAGGCCCAAGCCGCCCATCGAAGCGTACTTCCGAGTAATCGACGAGCCGGTTCTCCGCCTCACAAGCGTCGACCTCGGCGCGACCGCCGACATTACCACCTTTGCCGAAGTGTTCGACTTCGCTCGTGATTATTTGGGGCTGTTGAAAGCGGCGGTTATTTCGTCCGGAATTGTCCCCTCCGCAATGGAAGGCGCTGTTCAGCCGCTCAGCGCTCTGCTTCAACAATTGGTCGGCGATGGCCGCGGAATTGAAGTTGTCAGCGTCGTTCGAAACATTCCGAAAGGATCGCGACTCGCGGTATCGACAAATCTGCTGGCCGCATTAATCTCGGTGTGTATGCGTGCAACCCGGCAGACGCCCGAGTTCTGCGGATCGTTATCGGAGTCCGGACGCCGCCTGGTTGCGGCACGAGCCATCTTAGGCGAGTGGCTCGGCGGCTCGGGCGGCGGATGGCAGGATTCCGGCGGCGTCTGGCCCGGAATAAAGGTAATTGAGGGCTCGGCGGCCAAAGAAGGCGATCCCGAATTTGGCGTCAGCCGCGGCCGGCTCTTGCCCTCTCATCACGTCCTTGGCATGACTGAAATTTCGGCGGAGTCACGCGAGAAACTGCAGCGTAGTCTCGTGCTCGTGCATGGCGGAATGGCGCAGGATGTCGGCCCCATCCTCGAAATGGTGACCGAGAAGTACCTGCTCGGTTCAGCGAACGAATGGGCTGCGCGTCGCGACGCCATCCAGATACTGGATGAAATTCTGTCGGATTTGCGTGCCGGGGATATACGCAGGATCGGCGCAGCCACTGAACAAAACTTCTTCGGTCCAATTCAGAGCATCATTCCGTGGGCAAGCAATCTCTACACAGAGACTTTAATCCGGCAGGCTCGCGCCCGCATGGGCTCGGATTTTTGGGGCTTCTGGATGTTGGGCGGTATGGCCGGAGGTGGCATGGGTTTCATCTTCAGCCCGGAGCTTAAGGCGCAAGCCCAGGATGCGATGCAGCAGATTATGGACGAGGGTAAGCGGCAACTGGACGACTCTGTGCCATTCGCCATGCAGCCTGTCGTCTATGACTTCGCAATCAACGAGCGCGGCACTTTCGCCGAGCTTCTAAGTGGGGAAAACAGCCTCATGCCTGAAGGCTACTACGCCCTTACTGTTCCCCTACTGCTTCGCCAGGACCCGCGGCTGATTTCCCCCACGCGGCGGCGCGAGCTCGACAGCTTGGCCGCCGCCTCTCGCGCAGAATCCACCTACGCCGGATTCGTTCAGAGCCTTTTTGATCGGCTGCTGCCGTCATCAACTGCCCCGGGCGAGCAAGGCCAAACTTTGCTGGAACTCCTCAAAACGTATGGTTTCGATCCCGTAGAACACGAATCCATTCGTACGGATTTGCAGAACGGGCGAATCGGACTTGCCCAAAATCGCCTTCCCATCAGCACTCGGATCGAAGATGCTTCGCCTTCCGACGTGTTGGATGCCCGCGACGGCGTCGAGGATCGCTTGCGCAAGCTCGGAGTCACTGCACTGGAGCAGGGAAGAGTTGCCGTGGTGTCGCTTGCCGGTGGCGCCGGAACCCGCTGGACGCGCGGCGCCGGGGTTGTCAAAGCTCTCAATCCATTCTGCAAGCTTGGCGGCCGCTATCGCAGTTTCATTGAGCTTCATCTTGCCAAGAGCAGGCGATCCTGCACGCAATATCGAACAATCGTTCCCCATGTCATCACCACCAGTTACCTTACGCATCAGCCGATCGAGAGATATCTGCAAAGGGCAGGCAACTTCGGTTATCCGGGTCCGGTGCTGTTGTCGTCCGGCCGGAGCATCGGTTTGCGCCTGGTTCCCATGCTGCGCGATCTTCATTTTGCGTGGGAGGAAGTTTTCCAACAATCGCTTGACGAGCAGAAGGAAAAAATGCGCGACAGCGTTCGCACTGCTCTTGCCCAGTGGGCGCATAGCGCCGGCGAGGGATCGGATTATACGGATAATCTGCCGCTGCAATGCATCCATCCAACTGGCCACTGGTATGAGGTGCCCAACATGTTGCGCAACGGAGTGCTTCGTACGCTTCTTGCGCACAATCCGGAGCTGAAGTATCTCCTGGTCCACAACGTCGATACCGCCGGCGTCAATCTCGATCCCGGTATCTTAGGCCGGCATATCGAGTCGGGAGCGGCCATGACAATCGAAGTGATCGCTCGTCAGGTAGAGGATCACGGTGGCGGATTGGCTCGGGTAGATGGCCGCCTGCGCCTGGTCGAAGGTTTGGCGCTTCATTCCGAAGAAGCGGAATGGTCTTTGTCGTATTACAACTCCAACACGTTCTGGATCGACATCGACCATTTACTCGCGATCTTCGCGCTCACTCGCCAGACGCTCGACGATACCGCGCAAGTCAATCGCGCCGTCCGCAACGTAGCCGGCCGAATGCCAAGCTACATCACGCTTAAAGACGTCAAACGGCGCTGGGGAAAAGGGCAGGAGGATATCTTTCCCGTCGCGCAGTTTGAAAAATTATTTGTGGATATGACGGCATTGGCGGAAGTCTCGTGCAACTATGTCGCTGTTCCCCGGCAGCGCGGCCAACAGTTGAAGGAACCGGCGCAGCTCGATGCCTGGGTCCGCGACGGCTCCGCTCAATACGTGGAAAGCCTGGCCGAATGGGCCGACGTTTAATCAGCCGTTCGCGGTCGCATAACCGCATATCGATCCGCATTCAACCGCAAGATCAGTTTTTTGAACCGGTGGTTGGGTAACCCTGCCATACATACTCGAGAGCCTCGGGCAAGGTTTGTTGCTTCACCGCCCGGTCGGTATGGCCGGCGCTTCGGGCAAACACAAACTGATAGTGGTAACCCTTGGCGGCCAGAACCTTCGCCATGTTCTCGTTGGCGAGAACCCAATCGTGCATGTTGTCCTTCATAACATTCGGGTTCAGGAGATCGCGATCGCCCACTTCCATCCAGATTCGTATCGGCTTGACGGGACTCTCGGGTATAAGGTGCTCATGAAATTCCCACGCGCCATGCGGGGTCTGCGGGTTAGACGGCCACTGCTGGTTCACATAAGTGCCCGAGTAAGTAAGGACGCGATGATAGAGCTCCGGGTGATACCACGCCATAATCAACGCGCATGACCCCCCTGAACTTCCGCCCATGGTTGCGCGGGCTTCGGGATCTTTGGTGAGCTGTACGTTCGCCTCCTTCTCAACGCGCGGCAGGACCTCTTTTTCGACGAACTCCGCATAGAGGCCGGACATCGTGTCGTATTCCAGGCCGCGCTGGCTGCCTTGGGCGTCGCCACTACCGTTGCCGATGGAGATTCCAACCATCACCGGTATGCGGCGTTGAGCGATCAGATTATTGAGGGTCTGGAACAACAAGGGATCCGGCCCGTCCGCTCCGACAATGAACGGCGCGGCGGTTCCGGGGACGTACTGCTTCGGTACGTAAACGGTCACACGCCGGGTGTAGGGAGCGGGATGGCTGGTGGTCACAATGAGTTTCGCGGGATCGTTCGGGTCAGCCGTTCCAAAGGTGTGCGGTTCGCGCGCAATGCCAGGGTAGATTTTGCTGTCGGACGATTCCATGGTGAAGGTGTAGACCGTTCCCTGCGGAACACCGTCTTGCAACGTCGTTTCCGGCGCTGCGCTGTGCGTAGGACCGATGATGAAGTTTCCATCGACGTTTGGCGGCGGGTTTGTACCGTCAGGCAGTTCTTTCGCAGCTACGTAGCCCGCCGTGTGCGGGTCGCGAGTTGGCGGCGGCGGCCGAACCGGACGCGGTGGCGTCGCGGCAGGGGGCGGCGTCTGGGCCATTGCCGGTTCGAAGCTCGAGAGCAGGCTGGCGAAGATTGCGAGTTTGATGAAGCGAGACATTCTGAGTTGAAGTTGGCGAGTCCCACCGAAACCAGTCCTGGGACGAGTCATCGCCGAACCCGATCTTAACGCAGGCTCTGCGAGACGTTGCTCGTATAAATTGATCGCGTAAGTACGAAAGTCTTCGTTGACACTACGAAGATCGTCGTAGTAAGATCCTGACATGGCGGCACACGACGATCCCAAGCCCACATCCGGGGAACTCGAGATCTTGCGGGTTTTGTGGGAGCGCGGCCCTTCCACCGTGCGTGAAGTGCACGACATTCTGGCGGAAGCGAAGCAGATGGGCTATACCACCGTGCTGAAGCTTTTGCAGATTATGACGACAAAGGGCCTGGTAACGCGTAACGAGGAAGCCCGTGCGCATGTATACGAAGCAAAGCAGCCTGCGGAGAAAACGAAGCGCCAGCTTGCCGGCGATCTGCTGCAAAAGGTGTTTGCAGGTTCGGCGAGCCAGTTGATGATGCACGCGCTTTCGGGGAAGAAAGCCTCGCCTTCCGATATCGAGGAACTTCGTCGGCTGCTCGACGAATACGAAGGGAGCACAAAATGACGAATTCAGCCGGTTGGGCGGGGCAATGGATTCATGCCGAAACGGTTTATGCACTGGGGTTGACGTTGGGCCACTTCCTTTGGGAGGGTGCGGCGCTTGCTCTGCTTTTGTTCTCCGTCGTCAAGTTTTTCCGAAGTGCTCACGCCCGATATTCGCTGGCGGTGGCGACGCTGGCTGCCATGCTTGTCAGTCCGATTGTTACGTTCCTGATCTTGTCGCAACCTTCGGCGACCAAAACGCTGATACCAGACGTTTCATTGATAGCGCGCGCGGCCGAGGTTGTACCTGCAGTGGTGACGCGCGTCGAGCATTCCGCTGATATCACGCCTTCGTCAGAGGCGACATGGCCGGCGTGGTTCGTGTGTGTCTGGCTCGGGGGCGTACTGCTGCTAAGCATGCGCACTTTCGGAGGGTGGCTAGTCCTGCGGCGTCTACAGCGGGAAGGCGCGGAGCCATTGCCGGCGGATTTGGTTCAGAAATGCCGCAAGCTCGAACAACGCCTTGGGCTCAAGCGCCGCATTCTCTATTTGAGGTCAAGAATCGTAGATGCACCGTCGGCCATGGGTTGGCTCCGGCCGGTTGTGCTGGTACCGGTGTGCGCCCTCAGTGGTTTATCGGCCGAGCAGTTGGAAGCAGTTATCGTGCATGAACTTGCGCATATCCGGCGTCTTGATTGTGTCATTAACCTGGTTCAAATCGCGGCGGAGACGCTGCTCTTCTATCATCCGGCGATCTGGTGGGTGAATCGGGTGATCCGCAACGAAAGAGAGAACTGCTGTGACGACGTCTCGGTTGAGATCTGTGGCAATGCGACCGAATATGCGAGAGCTTTGACGATTCTTGAGTCTGCGCGTACCACTCCGACCTGGGTTCTTTCTGCAACGGGAGGCGTTTTGAAGAGTCGTGTGATGCGGCTGTTAGGCTCGCAGAGCGCCGTTGCCGCTGTTTCGAGCAGGGGCTTGGCTTTTTTCGGTATTTTCTGCGCGACCGGCGTCTTGTTAGCGTCCGCTGCCGTTACACGAGCCGAGTGGCATCCGGCCGGCAGTGCCGTTTCGCCGAAACTGGCCGCTCAAACAACGGGTGCGACTTCGGCGGCGCCAGTTGCGGACCCGGAAGTACCTGCTCTGGCTCCATCGCCGGACATTCATCAGCCGATTAACAGCGACCCGCCCGGTGAAATAGCGCAGGCGGCGCCGGCGCCACCAGCCAGGTCTTCGGTTAGCACACGTACTAGCGGAGACTCCTATCTCGAGGGCCTGAATGCGGCGGGGCTGAAAGATTTGACGGTGGACGAAGTCATCGCGCTAAAGATCCAAGGCGTCACGCCCGAATATGTTCGCGAAATGCGCAGCAACGGCTTCGATCCCAGCACGCACGACCTGATCGCCATGAAGGTACAAGACATTACGCCGGATTACGTGAAGCAAATTCGTGCGACGGGCTTGAACCCGAACATACAGGACCTGATCAGCATGAAGGTGCAGGGCATTACGCCGGCTTATGTACGCGACATGCAGAGTGCCGGGCTGAAGGACATGCAGGTGCACGACCTGATCAGCATGAAAGTGCAAGGCATCGACCCGGAATATGTTCGAACAATTCGCGCGACCGGTTTAAACCCAAACCTGCATGAGTTTGTCAGCTTGAAAGTTCAAAATGTGACGGCAGAGTACATCCGCGCCTTGAATTCGGCGGGTTTAGGCGATCTGCGAGTGCATGACTATATCAGCGCCAAGGTGCAGGACGTAACGCCGGAGTTCATCGAGAAGGTCCGCAGCCACGGGTTCAAGAACCTGACTCTGCATCAACTCATCGCACTGAAAAACGCCGAAGTTTTTTAACTCGTAGCACTTAAATCGAAAGGACGGTCTCTCATGCGTTTGTTAGGCACGCGCTCCATCACTATCTGCTGTGCGGCTCTGCTTCTATCAACGATTCCCAAACGGGCGCTTTGCGCCGTCGAAAAGGGCGAATGGACGCTGGGCCAGTCGGTTCTTCCGGATCGATTACAGTTTTCCATTCAAAGCTCCGACGGTGAAGGCCGTCACTTCAACTCGAGCTCCGATTGGACTATTGGCGAGTTGAAAGGCCTGGATTGGTCCGCCGCGGGCAAGCACGACGTACACTTCACGATTACGCGCGATGCGGGAACACTCGACTGCGAGGGATTTGTCGATAAGCGAGCAGGAGCGGGACTGTTCACCTTCCGACCGAATCAACAGTATAGCCGCGAGATCACCGCGCTCGGGTTTGCGGGCGTAAGCGACGAACGGCTGTTTGCGTTTGCGCTGCACGACGTCAGTCTCGACTTCGCGCGCGCGATAAAAGCAGAGAAAATTACCGGGCTTGATGCCGACAAACTGATTGCGTTTCGCATCCACGGCGTGTCGCCGCAGTTCATTCGGGACATTCGCGCCGCGGGAGTGAATGTCAACGATGGAGATGATCTGATCGCGTTTCGGATCCACGGCGTTTCGCCTGAGTTTGTGAAGGGGTTGCACGCCATTGGCGTCAATACGACAGAAAACGATAAGCTGATTGCCTTCCGCATTCATGGTGTTTCGCCCGAGTTTGTCAAAGGCCTGCAGGCAGCGGGAGTTGATACCAGCGACAGCGACAAATTGATCGCGTTTCGGATTCACGGCGTTTCGCCCGAGTTCGTCGGGGAGCTCGCAAAACTGGGCTATTCGCGTCCCGACGCCGACAAACTGATTGCTATGCGCATTCATGACGTGACTCCGCAATATATCGAAGCCTTGCGCGCCCGGGGTATGAAAAATCTGACTCTTGATCAACTGATTTCTTTGCGGATTCACGGAATCGATTAGCACCGGGTCAGGGTCGCAGCATGTGGGGCCGGTTGCAGCTGTTAGTCATCCGTAAATTCTGCCCAAACGATGGTGTGGTCTGAGGCGCCAGTCGATCTTCTCGGCTCCAGATCGACATCAATGGATTGACAGCGTTCCGCTAGACTCTGTGTCGCAAAGATATGGTCGATGCGCCATCCCCAATTACTCTCAAATGCCTTCCTGTAGTAATCCCAATATGTGTATTGGATACGCTCCGGATGATGCAGTCGAAATAAATCGATGAAGCCCCAGTCTAACGTTTCTTTCAGGGCGTTGCGAGCATCGATGTGAAAATCGACATCGTTTACGCGCCGGTCCGGATGGTAGACGTCGATGGGCTCAGGCGCAACATTGATATCGCCGAGCCACAGGGCAGGCCGGCCCGGATCAAGACGGGTTTCGAAATAACGCCTCAGGTGTTTAAACCAAAGCAGCTTTTGGACGTATTTGTCGGACGTGATCGATTGACCTTGCGGGACATAGGTGTTGATGACCGGGATGCCCTTAACAACGGTCTGTAGAATGCGGACGTCTTCCGGATCCGGTTCCTCGCGCAAACCGTAGACTACTTCGTCCGGTTTCTCCCGCGTAAGGGTGGCCACGCCGTTGTACGACTTCATCCCGCGAAAAGCCGCGAAATAGCCAGCTTGCTCAATCTCAGCCAGCGGAAATTCCGAATCCTGAACCTTGGTTTCCTGCAAGCAGAAGACATCGGGTTTGTGAAGCGCCAACCAATCGAGCACGATTGAGAGACGCCGCCGAATGGAATTGACGTTGAACGTAGCGACTTTCATCGAGTCTTAGAATAGCCGCTTTATTTCTGTCCAGACTGTTGGTTCGCAGATAACGCTCAAGTTGGGAGTGTGCACTCCTCGCGCCTACGCAGAAGGAAGCGACGTTCGCTTTCGTTCCGGACAAGTTGCAGCGCACGCTCGTAATTTGCGGCAGCGGCTTGCATTCGCCCAAGCCGGCGTAGCAGGTCCGCGCGGACTGCATGAAACAAGTGATACTGGTCTAGCTCGCCGGCTGCATTGCACTGCTCTAAGTCGGCCAGACCCACCTCTGGTCCCTGCACCATGGCAATGGCAATAGCGCGATTGAGACGGATCACAGGCGTCGGATGCTGCACCAACAGAAGATCGTACAGAGAAACGATTTGGGGCCAGTCTGTCTCCTTAGTGGAACCAGCCACCGAATGGAGCGCCGCAATCGCCGCCTGCAGGGCGTACGGACCTCCGCCGGCGCGAAGAGCTGCATCGACAAGCGGAAGCGCCTCCTGAATCTGCACACGATTCCATCGGCTGCGATCCTGATGCTCAAGCAGAATCAAATCACCCGCTTCGTCACACCGGGCGGCGCGCCGCGAATCCTGCAAAAGCAGCAACGCCAGCAAGCCCATAACTTCGGCAGGCGGAGGATCAATCAGCTTTCCCACCAATTGAGCCAGGTGAATGGCCTCCGTGCACAAATCGGTACGCACCAGCGCGTCACCCGCGGTCGCTGCGTATCCTTCGTTGAAGACCAGATAGATCACCGTCAACACGGCGTCCAAACGTTCGGATAATTGCGTTACCTCGGGCACCGCATACGGAATTCCGGCATCCCGGATCTTTCGTTTGGCCCTGACCAATCTTTGCGCCATTGTCGTCTCAGGAGTCAGGAAAGCGCGCGCGATTTCGTCCGTCCGCAATCCGCACAATGTGCGCAGGGTTAGTGCAATCTGGACATCCTGAGCCAGCGCCGGGTGGCAGCAGGTAAAGATCAACCGTAGGCGGTCATCCGGAATCTCGTACGTGCCAATTTCAGGCTGCTGCGCCGTTAAGGGAACAACGTTGGTGAGTTCGTGGACGCGTTCTTCAAAGCGCCGGCGTCTGCGGATCCGGTCGATCGCTTTATTTCGGGCGGTTTGGATGATCCAGGCTCTCGGCACATCCGGTACGCCGTCTACCCGCCACTGTTCGACCGCAGCAGCGAACGCCTCCTGCGCGCACTCCTCCGCCAAGTCGAAATCGCCTAGCATCCGGATCAGCGTGGCGACAATTCGACCCCAGTCCTCCCGATACAATGAGTCGACGACGTCCGCGCTCTCCGCAACCATGCCCCGATTGTAAAATTTCTTCAAACGCTGTCGAATTCCGTCATAGCTGTTCGACCCATGTTTAGGAGGCTCTCGATGAAATACATGCTTTTGATCTATTCGGAAGAAGATGCCTGGAGCGAGGAGGAACGGCAGGAATGCTATGCAACGTCCACCGAACTCGCGAACGAGCTTCATGCGGACGGTAAGTTTCTGGGCGCGTCGCCGCTTCATCCGGCCTCGACCGCGACCTGCGTTCGCGTGCGCAACGCCCGGCCTCTGATTACCGACGGCCCTTTCGCGGAAGCGCGCGAGCAGTTGGGCGGTTATTTCATGGTGGAAGCGCGCGACCTGGATGAAGCGCTGGCGATTGCGGCTCGCATCCCGGCGGCCGTCAAAGGAACGATAGAGGTTCGCCCTGTAGTGGAAATTACGAATTTACCGGAGAATTTGGGGCGCGCTGCCGATTTAGCGGGGGCGTTGCACTCTACTTGACACCGCAATCTTTTCGGCCGGTGTCCGCAACGCCCGCAATCAACCATTTTCCGTCCTCGCGAACCAGGTTAAACAAATCCGTGCCACAGTGGTCCACTTTGCCGTCTATCAGAAACTCAAATGGCGCCCAGACCATTGCCAGATCGTTGTCGATTCGCACCAGCGGATCGTGGATGCGTTCTTCAATGTGAGTCGTCCCGGGTTTGGCTACTCGTTCGGCAAATGCGTCAAATGTCATCTGCACCGCTTTGCCGTTCCGCATCAGCACCATCATCCCGCCAGGCAAGACCGGCTGCTTGATTGCTGTTGCGTCGCGCTTCGTCATTCCGTCGAACATCGCCTGCACGGGCGCTAAGACCAACAGTTCGTCGGGAGTCGCGGCCGGCAGTATCGCATTGAAGACGCTTAGGATCATTGCTGCCACAGACATAATCGAACACCGCTTGCCGAGAAATTCCATTGCCATCGCGCCTAGTCGTCCAATACGGCAGCCAGCCGCTCTACGCGTGCGGGCTGCAGCTCCGGGTGGCGCATCAAGGTTCGTGCGCAGGTATTCCAGCGTAAGAGAGAGTCCTCGTTGCCCGGAGGGCGAAGCGCTTCCGCATTTTCATACCACTCCATGGCAGTGACAAATTCCTCATACGCTTTGGATGCTGCTCCCGGAAGCGCCAGGCTCATCCGCGCCCGCGCCGACCGTTCAAAGATGATTCCGGCGTAATAAGCCCGTTCGTAGTCGCCGGTCAGCTTATCAAGCACTTCGCGAGCGCGTTTTGGAGTGCCGTCGGCGTGGAACTGGTCGGTGATCGCGAGCAGAAGAGTAGTTAGCGCCGCCTGGTTTGCCGGTTCTATATGCAAAATGTCGAGGCAGATGCTCTCGGCCTGCGAAGGCTCATTCAGAAGGCGATAGCGGTGCGCTTTTTCCAACGCCTCTGGAATTCCGCCGGGTGAGAGCGATTTCAAATCATATTCCATGTGAACTCCCTTTCGCGCTTATTTGCTGAAAATTTTGAATAGTTTTCGGAACGGATCAAAGTACTCGTCCACCACCCGCTCCTTTAGCGGAATGATGGCGTTGTCAGTGATAGCGATGTCTTCCGGACACACCTTCGTGCAGCATTTTGTGATGTTGCAAAACCCGATGCCATGATCACGCCGCAGGTCCCGCGTCCGCTTGTCGCCATCCAATGGATGCATTTCGAGGGCTGCGGTGTAGGTGAGAAACCGCGGGCCGATGAATTGGTTTTCTAGATGATGCTCGCGCAGCACGTGGCAGACATCCTGGCACAGGAAGCATTCGATACATTTGCGAAACTCCTGAACGCGGTCAACGTCCGCTTGCGCCATGCGCCATGTTCCATCCGGTGCGTCCGGCGGTCGTGGATTGAATTTGCGAATGGTTTTTTTGACCTGGAAATTCCAGGAGACGTCTGTCACCAGATCTTTTATCGATGGAAACGTTTTCATCGGCTCCAGCGTGACCGGTTGTTCCAAGGGAAGCGTGTCCAGCCGCGTCATGCACATCAACCTCGGATTGCCGTTTATTTCGGCGGAGCACGACCCGCACTTGCCGGCCTTACAGTTCCAGCGAACCGCCAGATCGTTCGCCTGATCGGCTTGAATGCGGTGTACGGCGTCAAGGACGACCATGCCGGCGGAGACCTCGGTTGTATAGTCGCGAAATGCGCCGTTTCCGCCAGTGCCTCGCCAAATGCGAAAAGTTGCGTTGCTCACCGCCACCTCTTCATTTCATCTCTTCGATAATTTGCTTGAGTTCCACCGGCATCGGCGGCAAAGGCTCTCGCAGCACCTGCACCTCGCCATGTTGGTTCAGTCGAACGAGAACAGAGGTTTCGCCTTCTTCCGTGCTTTTAGCTGGATAATCATCGCGGAAGTGAGCTCCGCGGCTCTCTTTCCGTTCAATTGCGGCACGGGTAATGATCTCCGAGACCGTAAGCAGGTGCGACAGATCGAGCGCCGTATGCCAACCGCCGTTGTATTCGCGATTTCCAATGACCGCCACGTTTGTTGCGCGCTCCGCGAGGTGCTGCAACTCGCCGAGGGCGCGCTGCATTTCATCTTCGCGCCGAACGATGCCGACAAGACTCTGCATCATCTCCTGCAGCGATTGCTGAACGTGGTAGGGACTGTCGCCGTTGTGTTCAAAGGGTACAAGCGCCCGTTGTGCCGCTGCTTCCACTTGCGCGGGATTTATTTGCGGGGACGTATTCTCTTTCGCGAATGCAGCCGCATATTGGCCGGCGCGCTTGCCGAAAACGAGCAAATCGGATAGGGAATTACCGCCCAACCGGTTGGCACCATGCAGCCCGGCCGCGCACTCGCCGGCCGCGAATAAACCGGGCACATCGGACATCTGCGAATCCGCTTCGACCCGAACCCCGCCCATCATATAGTGGGTTGTCGGGCCGACTTCCATGGGTTCTTGCGTGATGTCGATGTTGGCAAGTTGCTTGAACTGGTGATACATGCTCGGCAATTTTCGTTTTATATGCTCGGCGGCACTGGGAAGGCGGCTTTTGATCCAGGAAATATCGAGAAAAACTCCGCCGTGCGGACTGCCACGCCCTTCCCGGACTTCACGCATAATGCAGCGGGCAACGTGATCACGCGTCAACAGTTCCGGTGGCCGGCGTGCGTCGCGGTCGCCCTGGGTGTAGCGCCACCCTTCATCTTCGTTGTCCGCGGTCTGAGCACGATAATTTTCCGGGATATCGTCGAACATGAAGCGGCGGCCATCTTTGTTCCTGAGAACACCGCCCTCGCCGCGGACGCCTTCGGTGACAAGAATGCCGCGAACGCTAGGCGGCCAAATCATTCCAGTGGGATGGAATTGAACGAACTCCATGTCAATGAGCGGCGCGCCGGCATGGAAAGCCAATGAATGTCCGTCTCCGGTGTACTCCCAACTATTGCTCGTTATCTGGAAGCTCCGGCCAATTCCTCCGGTGGCCAGAACAACGGCTTTGGCGCGAAAGAGCAGGAAGCGGCCGCGTTCCCGTTCATAGCCGAACGCTCCGGCAACGCGGCCATCGTCCGTGAGTAACGTGACGACGGTGGTCTCCATGTGAACTTCCATGCCCAGGTGAATTCCGTGATCCTGCAAGGTGCGGATCATCTCCAGGCCGGTTCGATCGCCGACGTGAGCTAAACGTGGATAGCGATGGCCGCCGAAGTTGCGCTGCAGAATGCGGCCATCCTTGGTGCGATCGAACAATGCTCCCCAGGCCTCCAATTCTTTTACCCGGTCCGGCGCCTCTTTGGCATGCAGTTCTGCCATGCGGGCATTATTGACGTATTGGCCGCCTCGCATGGTATCGGCGAAGTGAACCCGCCAATTGTCGCGTTCATCGACATTGGCCATCGCCGCGGCGATCCCGCCCTCGGCCATGACCGTGTGTGCCTTGCCGAGCAGGCTCTTTGTGATTACTCCCACGCGTACGCCTGCCTGTGACGCCTCGATGGCCGCCCTCAACCCTGCTCCACCAGCTCCAATTACCAGCACATCGTAGTCGTGCGCCTGGTATTCGGCCATCAAATGATTCTCCAGTCGGACCAGATTCCCATCGAACACAATCGTACGTATAGGTCCGCAAACATGACCGAGAACAGACTCATCCAAGCGAATAACATATGCCGCCGGTTAAACCCGCCGGCGCAGCTGTACGTCTTGCAACGCAGCGGCGACTTAGAGACTTGATCCAGCCGTCCTCCGATGAGGTGACGCAGCGAATGACAGCCGAAGGTATAGCCCCCCAAAAGAACGACGTTCACGGCGAGAACGAGCGTACCGACGCCGATGCCAAACTGCGTCGCGCCGGTGCTTGGATTCACAAACCAAAGGGCCCGCCACACATCCACTGCCAGCATGATCAGGAACAGCAGCGCGATATACAGAAAATATCGATGAACGTTCTGGAGGACTAAAGGAAAAGAGCGCTCCCCGCGATAGCTCGTTCGGGGTTCACCGACAGTACAGGAGAGAGGGTCGGCCCAAAAAGCTTTGTAGTAGGCGCCGCGATAGTAATAACAAGTTAAACGAAATCCGCCGGGCGCCCATAGGATCAGCAACGCGGCCGAGGCCGGGAGCAGAGAAGGCCACCAATGCGGCCAAGCGCCAAACCAGGCGTGCGCCGGGTCGCCGAAGATCTCCGGTGAATAAAACGGGGACAGGTAAGGACCGAAGCGATAATGGTCGCCTTGAAATGCGGCCCATGTGGCGTAAACGACGAAAAGAGAAAGCCCGAGGAAAGTGAATAGCGGTTGCGCCCACCACCAATCGCGGCGCGCCGTGCGGCCGAACCGGTTACCGGTTACTGGAACATCTATCGAGGACAAGCCGGTCCCCCTATGAGGAATTAGGAAACGTAGCTAGAATATCGTTTTGCGTTTTAACGTTTTAAATTGAGCTGCATATTTTGAAGATCTATCTGGTCGATGGCACCTACGAGTTGTTCCGCCACTACTATGCAATGCCTTCGGCCAAGGATCAGAACGGCCTTGATGTTGGGGCGGTGCGGGGGGTACTCGCGTCTGTTTTGGGCATGATTAAGCAGGGCGCCGCGCACATAGCTGTGGCGACCGATCATGTCATTGAGTCGTTCCGCAACGAGTTGTGGTCGGGCTATAAGACTGGGGTCGGCATTGAACCTGCACTAGTGGCGCAGTTCGGCTTGCTGGAAGAAGTGCTCTCTGCTGCGGGTGTCGTTGTGTGGCCCATGGTCGAGTTTGAGGCTGACGATGCTCTCGCGGCCGCTGCTGTGGAAGCCGCTCGCGATCCCCGGGTGGAGCAAGTGATCATCTGCACTCCGGATAAAGACCTTGCGCAATGCGTGCACGGGACGCGCATTGTTCAATTGCACCGCCGAAAACGCATCTTGATGGACGAAGCGGCAGTGATTCGGAAGTTGGGCGTCCCCCCGCTGTCCATTCCTGATTATTTGGCTCTGGTGGGTGATTCGGCCGATGGATATCCGGGCCTGCCCGGATGGGGTGCGAAATCCTCTTCGGCTGTCCTCGCCAAATATTTGCACTTCGAATCTATTCCGAAAGATTGGCGCGAATGGCGCGTGAATGCCTCGAACGCGAGTGGTCTTGCCGACACGCTTTTCAGCAAATATGAACTGGCGCTGCTGTTTCGGAGGCTCGCCACGCTCCGTACGGATATCGCTTTATTTGATGATGTTGAGGAACTACGGTGGCAGGGTCCGAATCCAAATTTTGCCGCGCTGGCAGCCAGGCTGGATGCTGCTGTTACGGAAAAGAAAAAGGTGCGCGTCCGTTCCGGGGAGGGCACATCCCCAGGGGCGGCATCTGAATAGATCAGTGAATCTCGCGGAGCAGGGAAGGCAAACGGTGCGCGACAATGGATCAGCGATGCGGGCGATCACCAAAGATCCGGACATTATGCACGGCATCCCAGTTTTCCGCGGGACAAGAGTACCTGTGCAAACGCTGTTCGATTATCTCGAGGGTGGCGAAACCCTGGAGAATTTCCTGGCCGGGTTTCCAACTGTTTCCCGCAGTCTGGCCTTAGAGGCATTGGAAGAGGCTAAGCAGCTTTTACTGGCACAGCTCTGATGCGGCTGTTGGTCGACGAATGCGTCGATGAGCGTTTGCGGCACTTGCTCGCCATTTACGATGCCAAACTGCAAGATTTGCAAGACTCGCGGGTCTAAAGAACGGGCAGCTCTTGGATGCCGCCGAGATTGCTGGTTTTGACGTCCTCATCACTGTTGATCAAGCATTCCGAGTCAACAGAATTTGACCGCTCGACGAATCGCTATTATCGTGCTCTGCGCAGCATCAAATCGCTTGCGTGACTTGGAGCCTCTTGTACCCGCATGCCTCTCTGTAATAAGTTCCATCGCCCCAGGTGCGGTCGTGAAAATCAGCTGACCGCGGCTCTCGAACGAATTTACTCGACGGTACGATGAACGCTGATGGGACAACCTCTTGTACTGGTATGCAGCCGCTGTGATCGCGAGTATGCAGCAAATCAGCTTCTGAATCTTTGCGAATGTGGCGGACCGCTGCTGGTTCGATATGACTTGGCGGCACTTCGAAACAGCTGGCGCAAAACAGATCTGGCGACGGGACCGGCGAACATGTGGCGTTACGCGCCGGTGTTGCCTCTTCCTTCCGAAGAAGCAGTCACGCTGGATGAAGGCTGGACCCCGTTATTGAAAGCAGAACGCCTGGGCCCGGAATTAGGCGCAGACAATCTATGGATCAAAGAGGAAGGCCGTAATCCCACGGACTCCTTTAAAGCGCGCGGGCTCTGCTGCGCGATCAGTATGGCAAAAACATTGGGTGCGAAGAAAGTAGCGATTCCTTCGGCCGGCAATGCCGCCGGCGCCCTGGCCGCGTATGCCGCGAAGGCAGGGTTGGAAGCGCATGTCTTCATGCCGAGCGACGTTCCGCAATCGAACTATCTCGAGTGCAGAGCGCATGGCGCGCACGTGACGTTAGTCGACGGCTTAATCAGCGATTGCGCCCGCATTGTGGTCGAGCGGAAACACAAAGAAGGCTGGTTCGATGTCAGCACATTGAAGGAGCCTTATCGTATCGAAGGCAAGAAGACGATGGGGTACGAGATCGCAGAACAGTTCGATTGGGAATTGCCGGATGCGATTCTCTATCCTTGCGGCGGCGGAGTCGGACTGATTGGTATCTGGAAGGCCTTTCACGAAATGGAGCAGCTTAGTTGGATCGGCAGGAAGCGGCCCAAAATGATTGCGGTACAAGCGGCCGGTTGCGCGCCGATTGTGCGTGCGTTCGGGGCTAAAAAAGCTACGTCCGAAATGTGGCAGGATGCCCACACAGCGGCGAGCGGTTTGCGCGTACCAAAGCCTCTTGGAGACGCGTTGGTGTTGCAGGCCGTTTACGCAAGTCATGGCGTCGCGTTGGCAATCACGGACGAAGAGATGATCGATGGTTCTCTGCTGATGGCTGAGCGCGAAGGAATTTTTCCGGCACCCGAAGGAGGAGCGTGCGTTGCTGCCCTGCGGCATTTGATGACAATTGGTTTTCTTCGTTCTGTCGATAAGACAGTCATCCTGAATACGGGCTCGGGATTGAAGTACGCGGAAGCATTTGCTACCCGATTTGTGAGACACGCCGCTACAGAACAGGACAAGTTGGGAGGGCTGATCACGCCCCGGTAGAAATACTTGTTCATCCATTGAGAAAAATGTCGGAACAAGACGTTGTATTGATGCCTTTGTGGGACGATATTAGAGTCAGTTTGGACTGCTTGGTTTCTCTTGGTTTGATTTCTCTGTCGATCACCCATGCAAACTTCCCGCAATTCCGAACCGCACAGTTAGGAGAGTGCTAGTGACTAAGCTTTTCGTAGGCAATCTGCCTTATAAGGCGACTGAGGCCGATATCGAAGCTTTTTTTCTAGAAGCCGGAATTCACGTCGACAGCGTGAATATCCTGCGCGACCGTTTTAGTGGCGAGGCGCGCGGATTCGGCTTTGTCGAGATCAATGATGATGCAGTGGCGACCCAGGCTGTTCAATCCTGCAATGGACGCGCGCTTATGGGCCGTGCCCTGGTAGTAAATGAGGCTCGTCCGCCAGAGCGGCGTGAGCGTACCCAAGGAGGAGGGGGCAGCGGCGGCGGTGGACGCAACCAGCGGGATTTTGCTGGTAGCAAAAATCGTTGGTAGGTCACCCCTGATCATCAATGAATAGATAAAACGAGGACACAGCCTTATCGGGCTGCGCTCCTCGTTTTCGTTTTACAGACTTCTAAGTAGCTGGACGATCGCTTCCGGATCGTTCGGCGCAAGCTGGGGCTTATTTCCAAAGTTCGATCGAATTGCAATGCCGGAGGGCGTCTTCAGGTCACCCGTGTGGTAGCGGTAAATGTAATCCGGGTCTTTCAACACATTGCCTGTCAGCACGGCAACCACATGATCGGATGACTGAATAACCCCGGCTGCTTTCAGTTTCCGCACACCTGCCAACGTGGCGGCGGATGCGGGTTCACAGCCGATGCCAGACTTGCCGATGATTGCTTTTGCATCGGCGATCTCTTGTTCCGTCGCGCACTCGACAATGCCATTGGTGGATTCGATTACGCTGGCCGCTTTAGGCCAGGAAACAGGATTCCCGATGCGGATCGCCGTGGCGAGCGTCTCCGGCTGAGTAACAGGTGAAAAGGGACGGCGCTGCGTGCAGTTCAGGAAATCGTAGAACGGAGCGGAGCCGGCAGCCTGCACAACTGCGATACGCGGCGGCCGATCGATAAAGCCGATCTTCACCAATTCAAGGAAGCTTTTACCGAATGCGGATGCGTTGCCCAGATTGCCGCCCGGCATGACGACCCAATCCGGCACCTGCCAATCCAACTGGTCCATCATTTCAATCGCCATGGTCTTCTGACCTTCAATTCGAAATGGATTGATGGAATTAAGCAGATAGACACCGGCTCTTTCGGCGACCAGGCGGACCAGGGCGAGGATCTCATCGAAGTTGGCTTTGACCTGCAGCGTGAGTGCTCCATATTCGAGAGCCTGCGCTAATTTGCCGAAGGAAATATTGCCGTGCGGCAAGAAGATGACCGGCACTAACCCGGCTGCGCTTGCGTAAGCCGCCATGGAGGCAGACGTGTTGCCGGTGGAGACGCAGGCAACAACGCGCGTTCCAAGCCGGACAGCTTGCGAAACACCGCACGTCATGCCGTTGTCTTTGAACGAGCCGGTGGGGTTAAAGCCCTGATGCTTAAACGTGATGCGGGCCAATCCGGCGTAGTCGGCTGCGCGCCGCGCTTCGAGCAACGGCGTATTCCCTTCGCGCAGAGTGACGACGTTAGCGGAATCGTTTTCGTCAAAAGGAAGCAATTCACGGTACCGCCAGACGCCGCTTTGGTTCAGAGGGTCATTTTCGAGGCGCCGTTCGCGCCAGATCTCTTTCCAGGAAGAAGTGACGGCAGAGTTCCAGTCGTAATCAACTTCCAGAAGACCGCCACAGGTTGGGCATTGATAAAGAATGTCGGTGAGGGGGAACTTCGAGCGGCACGTGGGCTCGAAGCACACCAGGTGCGCTTGCATGAGCCTTCATTATATGAACCAACGACTTAGTGTGCGAAAGAGATTTCCAGCAATGCTTTGGCGGTAAGCTGAAGGAACCAGACTCATGAAGATCACGAAACACGCATCAAGGCGTTGGAACAAGCCAGAAGAGAACTCGAAGATGCGCTTATCGTGACAGCACACCTCGAAACCAGGCAAAGCAACTTGTTACGCGAGCAGGCAGAATACCTAGCCACCCATGAGCAGCGGATCCGAAGCAGGAAGAACATGGCCGCACACTGGATGAAAGAATCGACAAATTGGTCTCTGCGATAGGCGAATGGATCCGACGCCATGACAATAACGGAAGTAGCTAAAACACTCGGCAAAGCGGGCGGACACTCCCGCCCGCCGACTTGTCCAAAACCTAGAATTTTCACCACGCAAGACGCAGCGACGAGGTTTTATGACGAGAAGCCGTCATCATGGCCAGCGTCCGGAATTAGCTGAGATCTTGCGCCCGCCCTTTCCAATATCCTCCGCGTCCGCTCCAATATTGAATCGCAGAGTGAATCGTGGCGCCTGCGTAGAACATCGCGACGAACGGCAGCGCGAAACTCCACAGCGGCGTAAGTTTATAGAAGCGGACCATCGGCAGATAGGCCGCGGCCATCAGAAGCCATGAGGCCGCGCCCAGAAGAACGACAACAGGGCGGCCGCTGAACAGGACTGCAAGCGGCAACAGATACATCACGACAAGGCCCAGAATCGTTCCCAGTAACAGAAGAGCCGAGTGATTGAGTTGATTGAACGCAGTACGCGAGATCATGCTGCCAATCTCGCGGAAGGTCGCGTACGACCGTTCGCTGCGCCGGTTATTGGTGAGCCCCATCCATACCCGCCCGCCATGGCGCTTGACGGCGTTCGCCAGGGCACAATCATCAATCACCTCCTGGCCGATAGCGGAAATGCCCCCAATTCTGCGAAGTGCTTCGGGACGGATCAGAATACATCCTCCGGCCGCGCCGACTGTGGATGGATTTCCTGGTGGATACAACAGCAGAAAGAAAAATACGAAGGCCGGAATCAGTGCTCTTTCCGCGAACGTGCGGCAGGCGAGCTTCACCATGAAAGAGGTCAGATCATAGTTGCCGGATTCTGCGATCGCCACGAGTTCGGAGAGGCTGCCGCGGTCGTGAGTGATGTCGGCATCCGTGAAAAGCAGGAAATCAGAACCATACGTTTCTGCTTCCTGGACGCCCTGCGACAAAGCCCAGAGCTTTCCCGTCCAACCGGGCGGAAGCGGTTTGCCTGCTATGACAATTGCGCCCGCGTTCTGGGCAGCCAAGGCTGTTCCATCCGTGCTGTTGTCATCGACGACAAGGATGTGAACCGGGGCATGGAAGTCTTGCGCACGCAGCCCGGAGACGGTGTTACCGATGTGTTCCGCTTCATCGCGTGCAGGAATGACTACGGCAATAGATTTTGACCGCGCGCCCGTGGCATGCTGTGCAAAATGCTTGCTGACCCGCCAGAAGCCCCTGCGCGCCGTCAGCAGCAGGCACCAGATGGCAAGCGGAACCAAAGCGACCAACAGCAATGGCTAACCAAGCCAGCGGTTTGTAATCGGCGCGTACGCATCGATGCGGCGGTCGCGAAGAAACGGCCAATTGCGGCGGACCTCGTCCATGGCTTTAGGGTCACAGGTGACGACCAGCGTCTGCTCGTCGCTTGCGTTTGCCTGAGCGATGACACGGCCGAAAGGATCGGCGACAAATGAGTTTCCCCAAAACTCCAGGCCATGATCCGGAGGTCCTTCGAAGCCGACTCGATTGACTGCCGCCACAAAGACCCCGTTAGCGATCGCGTGGGCTCTCTGGATAGTCTTCCAGGCATCGAGCTGCGCTTCACCGTATTCGGCCTTTTCGGATGGGTGCCAGCCAATGGCAGTCGGGTAGAACAGTACATTTGCGCCTTGGAGGGCAGTGATGCGCGCGCCTTCCGGATACCACTGATCCCAACACACCAGTACGCCGATCCGTGAATATCGTGTTTCAAAGTTCTGGAACCCGAGATCGCCGGGAGTGAAGTAGAACTTTTCAAAGTACAGGGGATCGTCTGGAATATGCATCTTGCGATACAGTCCCATCAATGACCCGTCTGCATCGATAACTGCCGCCGTGTTGTGATACAGCCCCTGCGCCCGCTTCTCGAACAAGGACGCCACAACCGCCACGCGTAATTCCTTTGCCACGGCGGAAAGAGCTTCAGTCGACGGGCCGGGAATTGGTTCCGCAAGGTCGAAGAGTTCGGCGTTTTCTTCTCTGCAGAAGTATTGCGAACGGAAGAGTTCCTGCAGGCAGACAATCTCGGCGCCTTTTGACGCTGCTTCCCGAATACCAGTGATCGCTCGTTCGAGATTTTGATCGGCTTTGGTCGAGCAGGCCATCTGCACCAGCCCGATTTTGAACGGCTCGTCGCGCTGCACTCCGGGAGCTACTATGTTTGCCATGTAAGGATCCTTTCACTTGATGTCGCAAACGGCTCGCACGCTACATATAAATGCCGCCGTTAACATCGAGAACATGGCCGGTGATAAAACTTGCTTCCTCGCTGACAAGAAACCTAACGGCGCTGGCGATATCTTCTGGTGCTCCTATGCGCCGCAACGGAGTCTGATCGAGCATTTTTTGCTTCAACTCCGCATTCAGACCGTGAGTCATGTCGGTTTCAATGAATCCCGGCGCCACGGCGTTGACTGTAATATTCCGGCTGCCGACCTCCTGCGCAAGTGACTTGGTCAGCCCGATGAGGCCGGCTTTGGAAGCTACGTAATTCGCCTGGCCCGCATTCCCCATCTCGCCGACCACGGAGGAAATGTTGACGATCCGCCCCCAGCGTTCCCGCATCATTGCCGGCAGCACCTGCTGAATGCAATAGAACGCGCCGCTAAGATTGGTTTGCAGCACGGCATCCCAATCGTGAGCCTTCATACGGACCGCCAAGCCGTCCTTTGTAATACCGGCATTGTTTATCAGGATGTCGATGCGGCCGAATTCTTTGCTCGCTTTGTCAAAAGCCGCCTTGATGGAATCGAGCGAGACAAGATCGATTTCAACGACAAACGCTTCGCTTCCGTTCGCGCGAATCGGACCGGCCACTTCTTCCAGCTTCTCAGCCGACCTGGCGGCAAGAACAATCCGGTGTCCGGCGGCTGCCAGGGCATGCACGCATGCTTTACCGATTCCTCGGCTGGCCCCTGTGATCAAAGCCGTTCGTGGGTTCATGATTTGCAATCCTCATCATAATGGGTGTACGGGATTCCATGGCCTTTGACGACCTGAGCGGGTTCATTCGAGCGTTAGAGAAACACGGCGAGCTGCGGCGGATCGCGATTGAAGTCGATCCCTATTTGGAAATCACCGAGTTTGCGGACCGTTCTGTGAAAAGTGGCGGGCCGGCACTGTTGTTTGAAAATCCCAAGGGCTCGAAGATCCCTCTGCTGATTAATGCCTTCGCGAGCATGCGACGCATGGAGATCGCGTTGGGTGTGGAACGCATCGAGCAGATTGCGGAACGCATTGCGGGATTTCTAGAGATGCAAAAGCCCGAAGGCTTCATCGACAAATTAAAAATGCTGCCGAAGCTGGGTGAACTCAGCGCAATGTTTCCTAAGCGTGTTTCGTCCGGGCCGTGTAAGGACGTCATTCGCCGTAGCGATTTCTCGCTGGACTATTTCCCGATCCAGCACTGCTGGCCGGGCGATGGGGGCCGCTTCATCACGCTGCCAATGGTTTTTTCCAAAAACCCGGAAACGGGAAAACGGAATTGCGGCATGTATCGCCTGCAGGTATTCGATGGCCAGACAACCGGCATGCACTGGCAGAAGCATAAACAGGGAGCGGAACATTACCGGCGCTTGCACGCCGAAGGAAAGCAAAGCAAGATGCAAGTGGCGGTAGCAATTGGCTGCGATCCGGTTAGCCTTTACTCCGCGCTCCTGCCGCTGCCGCCCAGTATTGACGAGATGATGTTCGCTGGATTTCTGCGCGGCAAGCCGGTCGAGATGGTGAAGTGTGAAACATCGGACCTGGAAGTGCCTGCGCATAGCGAGATTGTGTTGGAGGGCTTTGTCAATTTAGGCGAACTGCGGCGTGAAGGTCCATTCGGTGACCACACCGGCTTTTATTCGCTGGACGACGACTATCCTGTGTTCCACATTGAATGCATTACGCACCGCAAACACCCGATCTATCCGTCAACAATTGTTGGTCCGCCGCCGATGGAGGATTTCTACATGGGGAAGGCGGTCGAACGAATCTTTCTTCCGTTGATGAAAACCCAGTTACCGGAAGTGCGGGACATTTGTATGCCTGCCGAAGGCGTCTTTCACAACCTGATTCTGGTTTCGATCCGAAAATCTTACCCGGGGCAGGCGCGCAAGGTGATGCACGCAATTTGGGGATTGGGGCAGGCGATGTTCAGCAAATGCATCGTGGTTGTGGACGAAGATGTGGATGTGCAGGATGTATCTTCGGTCGCCTGGCAGGCCTTAAATAATATAGACCCGCAGCGGGACATCGAATTTGTGATGGGGCCGATTGATTCTCTCGACCATTCCAGCCGGCTGCCGAACTACGGTTCGAAAATGGGCGTAGATGCAACGACCAAATGGGCCGCGGAAGGTTTTACCCGGCGCTGGCCCAACGTGATCAAAATGGATCCCGAAGTGCAGAAGCGCGTGGACGTCCTCTGGAAGAAGGCCGGTCTCGATCGAAAGTAGTGGAGCGTCTTCCTTATCGCGCTAGCGCCGGGGCGGCAGCCTACGAAAATCTGCGCCTGCCCGTGACGATTTTGCTCGAGAATGTACGGAGTCTGTATAACGTAGGCGCATTCTTTCGTAATGCGGACGGCGCAGGCATCGAACGGATCGTGTTGAGTGGGATTACAGGCCGTCCTCCAAAAAAGGGGATCAATAAGACGGCGCTTGGCGCAGAAGACCGCGTACCGTGGGTTACTTTGGACGATCCGGTTTCTGAGATACGGAGATTGCAGACGAATGGATACGAGGTTGCCGCAATCGAAACAAGTTCACGAGCGGTGGACTTGTTTGACTGGCGCCCGCGATTCCCGGTCTGTGTGTTGTTCGGGCATGAGGTTGAGGGCTTATCGGGGGCATTGCTCGAATCCTGCGATACTCATGTACGGATTCCGATGCTGGGTCTGAAGCACTCGTTGAATGTGGCGAGCGCTGGCGCCGTCGTTATGTACGAGCTGCTTCGCAAATACCGGGCGCTTTCTTCTTCACCAGTATTTAGGACGCCGCCGCAGTGATCGAGTTAGTCGCGCTGTATGAGTCATCTCGCGGCGCTCAAAAGCAAATTAGCCCGGGTGATCACCGATATGCCGCCATTCGCGATGATCGCGCGCCAACAGCTCGTCAGCTTCGGCAGGGCCCTGAGTCCCGGCGGCATAATTCGGAAAGTTGGAAGGCTTCTCGTTCGCCCACACGTCCAGAATCGGTTGCACAACTCGCCAGCCCACTTCGACATTGTCCGCGCGCTGGAACAGCGTAGCATCGCCAATCATCACATCGTAGATCAACGTCTCATATCCGGTACGCGGCGCCGCCCCGAAGTAATCTGCGTATTTGAAATCCATGCGGACGTCACCGACGCGGACGACCGGACCGGGAATTTTGGTACTGAATTCGAGGGCGATTCCCTCGTCCGGCTGAATGCGCAGCAGCAGCCAATTGGGTGGAGGAGTGTGAACCTGCGTGCCGCGAAACAGAGCGCCGGGAGTCTGTTTGAAGCGAATTGCGATGTGCGTTCTGCGTGCCGCCAATCGCTTGCCGGTGCGAATGTAAAACGGAACTCCGCTCCAACGCCAATTGTCGATTGTCAACTTCATAGCGGCGTAGGTTTCGGTAACCGATTTAGGATCGACATCCGGCTCCTCCCGATAACCAGGTACAGGTTTGCCGTCGAACTCACCCGGGCCATACTGCCCTCTGACGGCATGACACTTCACCTCGTCCGGGCTGCAGATCCGGATTGCCCCAATCACCTTTTCTTTTTCCGTACGGACTGCATCGGCATCAAACGAATTCGGAGCCTCCATTGCCGTCATAGCTACTAACTGAAAAACATGGTTTGGGACCATATCGCGCAACGCGCCGGTTGTCTCATAAAAGCGCCCACGCTTTTCCACGCCGACCGTTTCCGCGACGGTCACTTGAATGTGATCGATGCGATCGCGATTCCATATTGGTTCAAACATTCCGTTAGCAAAGCGGAACATCATGATGTTCTGGACGGTTTCCTTACCCAGGAAGTGGTCGATGCGGTAGATCTGTTTTTCAGATACAACAGACAAAAGCTGAGCATTAAGCGCACGAGCCGATTCGTAATCGTGACCGAACGGTTTTTCGACAACAATGCGCCGCCAGGATGTACCTTCTTCCTTGGCAAGCCCGCTTTGACCAAGATGTTCCGCGATGGTTCCAAAGAATCTGTCGCTGACGGCGAAGTAGAAAAGATAGTTTCCGCACGCGCCATTCGACCGGTCAAGACTTTCCAGCTTCGTTTTCAAAGAATGGTAAGCAGCGGGGTTTGTCAAATCGCCCTTCAGGTAGGACAATCGACTCGCCAGCCATTTCCAGGCATCCTCATCGAGCGACTGCCCGGCGCCACGAACAAAGTTCTCCGTCATCTCCTTGAGAGATTGACGAAATTCGTCATCACTCTTTTCGGCAAGGTCGACGCCGAGCACCGAGAAATTCTCCGTAAGGAGTTTAGAAATGGCGAGATTGTACAAGGACGGGACAACCAGACGCTTCGTGAGGTCGCCCCCAGCCCCAAAGATCACCATTGCACAGGGACCAGCGGGTTTAGCCAAGGTAAGTCTCGATTCGGTCATTCTCTTTAGGGTATCCGCTCGCGTCAACGCAATCTGCTCAATAGTTAGAACGCCATTCTGATAGCATCCATCCAAGCAGAACGTTAAACAATTTCATTTGGCGGAGATCACGTACGATGCCCGAAGCAGCACGAAGACACAGAAGTTCAGACATAAAGAACGCGCGCAAGCACATTCCTGCTGCAAAAGAGCTAGAAACTCCAACTAGGCGTGAATTCGACCTTCGCGCACCCGGCCAGCCGTGGAGCCAGCGCCGATTGCAGGGCAAAGCGCTACGCGACCAGACGCCGCGCGAAGGTCATGCTAAGTGGAAAGCGGCGAATGACAGGCCTGATCCTCTGGAGCTTCTCGAGCTGAGTAACGCCGGCCGTGAAAAGGATTTAGTTCCGCTGCGAATGGGCCGCATGGCCGCCTCGCCGTTTGCTTTTTTACGAGGTTCCGCCTGCGTGATGGCGTGGGATCTCGCCCAAACGCCGGTAAGTGGCATTAAGGTCATCCTCGACGGGGACGCCCATCTGAATAACTTCGGTTTGTATGGGACGCCACAACGCGACATTGTCTTTGATCTGAATGATTTCGATGAAGCAACGCCAGGCCCTTGGGAATGGGATCTCAAGCGTCTCACGGCCAGCGTCAACGTGGCCGCACGTGAAAATGGGCTCAACCGCGCGGAACGAGCGGCCGCAGTCATGCGGTGCGTGGACGGCTACCGGTTCAACCTGAATCGCTTGCAGTCGATGGGGATACTGGATGTCTGGTATCTCCACGCTTATCCGGGCCGGCAGAATCCGCTGGTTAAAGCCGATGCGAAATCCCGCGCCGTCTTTAAGAAGGCGCTGGCGACCGCAGCGACCCAAACCAATCAGACACTACTCGCGAAAACTGCTGTTCGGGCGGTCAACGGTTCTTGGAAGCTGCTGCAATCTCCGCCGGTCTTGACACCCGTGAGCGATGACATTCGCGAGAAGGTCATAGATGGCCTGAATGCATATTCCGACAGTCTCAACCGCGAACGCCGCTATATGCTAAGCCGCTACCATGTCGTCGACGTGGTGCATCGAGTCGTGGGAGTCGGCAGCGTGGGGACACGCTGTTATCTGGCTCTCCTCATGGGCAACAGCGACGAGGATGCGCTATTTCTGCAGGTTAAAGAAGCCGGTGTCGCGGCTTTTGCCCCATATGTGCCGCGATTGGCGGCCGAATTCTCGCATCAGGGCAAACGAATAGTAATGGGGCAGCGGGCGTTGCAAGCTTCAAGCGATGTAATGCTCGGCTGGACGGAGATCGACAAACGTCCTTATTACGTACGTCAGATGAAAAACATGAAGGCTTCTATTCCAGTCGAATGGCTCACCGGTTCGTCCTTCTCCTTCTATGCATGGGCCTGCGGCGCGATCCTCGCCCGAGCGCACGCTCGTACCGGCGACGCTGCTCTTTTGGCGGGATACTGCGGAAACACTCCCGTCTTGGATAAAGCGCTAGCGCGGATTTCTCACCAGCGGCTTCATAGCTGAGACCCGGGGCAGATCGCGATCGATTCGGGGCGTGCTGGCAAGAGGTTGTTGCTTTGAGAGCAAGCTCCGCCACTGTATTGGTGTTTCGCCTCGCCGGTTGTCA